>CAWJRD010000013.1:0-25963 GCA_963845015.1 uncultured delta proteobacterium | reverse complement strand
TATGAAGTCTTTTGGTGGTTATGAGGTAGGTTATGGTCTGGCTATGTTTTATCAGGTAATTCAGGGGGGACTATGTCACCTGGGTCTTGCATAGCCTCTCCTAACTGCCCATTAGATATTTATTTATTCATCATGTATTGTTAAAAAATTGGCGCCTCAAAAACTCAAGAATTGGATAACATATTGTTGAGATTGGTTCTTTGCAAGTTGCTGCCACACGAAACAGCGAGGAACCATTTTTTGTTATTACTGTGTTATGTGGTATTTTCTGCAGGAAACTGAAATACTCGAGTCACACTGCTCACTTCAAGATATATGTTGAATGGGAATCGAAGCGTCGGAATGACATTCATTATACCTTCAACCTCCATTCCTGGCGATGATTCGGCAATTATCCGATTTAATACAATATCGGGCTGTTTCAACCGCCGCGTCACAACCCAGTACAATCACGGCATCATAGTCCGCTGCATGTTTCGCCAAGTCGTCACGTCGCCCCGATGTCCACATGCAAACAATGAACTGGTAGGGTAACCTGCTGTCAAATACTCCCGTTCTGATGCCATGACTTTCTAAACGGGACTGCAATGCCCGAATGTATGACTCATATGATGCTGTTCTCAAGAATTTGCGAAATAGCTCTATGTAGGGTTTCCCCTCCCTCACAGCGAGATTGGCAGCTGGACAAAATCGGCAAGGTACAATCAGAATTGAACGAAGCATCGCAATGTCCGAAGAGATATCCCGGTCTTTTAATAAGATAGGCATTTGTGATTCCTCCAAAATTGATTATGGCGCTCATGATTTCCAGATTAGTCGGCCCCCAACAACAGGTCGCTTCTGTCCCCTTTCACCTATTAACCTATATATTTTCGACACCTCATCAGTGGTTCGCTTCCGCTCATCTCCCGATACACACCTGCCACGATCCAATGCCGTGACTTTTCCTTAACGCTCACCACCCTGGCTCTTTACCAGCGCAGCTTAAGGTGGTTTGGAGCCTGCTCCTGCAAGCCGGCTCCGAGGGGCCTTCCCTCATCTCTTGCGCAGTTACACGCACATTATAAAACAATGCGCTCGTGGCGCACATTCTTGCATATAATCATGAGTCCGGTCACCTTTAAGGATACTTATTGTATCATTAACTCTCCAGACCCATCCGGTTGCCGTAATAAACAGCAATCTGAATGCCGCATCTCAACATTCAAACATGATTTACCCTATGATAACGCCGGCATTTCTGTCAAATGAATTAACGCATTCCTGAGCCACAAGTTACCAGATTGCCTTTCCGTAAAAATCAGCCTCGCCACCGCCAGAAAAAATATAATATTATCGCCACCAGCACCGGTTCTTTCCGGCGCCAGGTTTAGCGATATGTTTGCAAGAGTGTTATTTGTTCCCCAGTATTTCATCCAGAAACGGTGATCGTTTGGCTGATCTTCCCATATGGGTTGTCGTAAATGACAGATACAGCAGCCTCATCGCCCTGGATATCCCCACGAAGGCAATCCTTCGTTCCTCCTCAATGTCCCCGCATTTATTGGGAAGAACCCCGTCCACAAACCCGATACAGAATAAGAATAGAAATGATTTCCACGGAGCGGGAGGTCGGGCAATTTGTGTCTGAATCAGGAGATCTACGTTCGGGTGTTGGGGGTGTGGATTAGGTATGGAAAAGGGTGTAAGCACCACTTTCAGGCATGAGGGAGATTTCGGCTTTGATTTTAAAACTTAATGCGCCACTTTGTGGCGCTGTATCATCAAATAACCTCTGGAAAGTTATTTGTAAGCTGGGATTTCAGCCGGGAATTTACGGCAGTAACTGCCTTTAAGCGGCCCAAGGCATCTGTGAGGGATCTACTGTCCCGTATTCATCACATCGTATCGTTCCTGAAGCTTTGAATTCTTGGCTCCTTGACTAATTCTTCTTTGAAATTTCTTTGGGTATAGCTTTTTCTTTTCTTCTTGCGTTCTTGGAACGATATTTCCCGTAGACGGTCTTCTCAATATATCCATGTTCGATTAACATTTTTAGATATTTTGACAGAACTGGTTTTTTAAAACCGGAAGCAGTTGATATCTCAGCAAGGGACATTGCAACACCTTTGTTATATAGGATATCAAAAACTTTTTGAAGTTCTGGCCCAAGCAGATCCGCAGTCATCGGGTCGTCAACAATCCAAGTCAAGAGAGATTCAACCAATTGTAAGGGGAGTGTTTGATCAGGCACATCCCTGCCGGATATAATTAAATCCGCACAATTTTCGGACCTCTCCCGCTGCAGAATCCAAATTAAATCGGCTGCACCTGACATGGCGTTGGAGCCATACAGCATTTCAAATGGATCATCCGACTTTGATTTACGCAAATGATGTACAATCATAATCAAGATATTGCGCGTATCGGCGAATTTCTTGAGTTCGGCGAATTCTTCATATTGTTTCGAGTATTGACCTCCCGCCAATGATTTGGAGAACCGGCTTATCGTATCGATGATCACCATTTTGATATTGAGATGGCTATCTAAAAAGCTGCCGAGGTGGCTTAATGCACCAACCCCTTTATCATCCCAGTTAAAGGCTAAGTGAATGCGGCCTGAACCTGGACAATCAGGCTGCATTTTTTTGATTCTTTCCTGCATCCGCTGCTCCGTATCTTCAAGACAGAGATACAGAACCTCACGAATCCCGACATCAAAAACATTCAGGAATCTACCTCCGCCGGAGATTGCAAGTCCCAGGTCAGTCATCATTAAACTTTTTCCCATTTTGGGTGCTCCTCCGACAACAGCCAGACCAGTTGCCGGGAGCAAGCCCGGTATTACGAAATGGACCGGCGGAATGTCTTTTGCCAACAATTCCGAGTCGGTGATGGTTTTAGTATCGTTAAGATCAATCAATTTTGTTCCTCCTTTGACAAGTTTCACGCTAATCCGTGAAAGTAGAGACGAACTTTCACGGTGTTCGTAAATTTTTATTCTAATATTTCAGACAGATTCACAGATTCACACTTTCACGGCATTGCCTAAGAGGAGGTTGTACTGCTTCCATCCGTTGCTCACCCTTTCAATCCCTTCAAGAACCGCTGCGAGATTTAAATTCATGTCATATGGCATATGATATACAAACTTCTTTTTTAAACCCGCTTTGTGTGACCAATTGTCGTTGCCGTGCGGGTTATTCTTATTTTTTTTTCCGGTGCTTAAAATCGTAAAAGTTAGGTGACGCCGCTTGCGGCGCTTTATCATCAATAACCTCTGGAGATGTCTATTCCAACACCTCCTCTTAATAATGTTCCAAACGTAATTTCCCTTCTATATTGCGTCCGCGAGTAATCGGAGGTAACGATCTGAAAGCCCGCGCAAAAGATTTGGAAAACGCTTATGCATTTCATTTAAGCTGGTCAAATTCCATCCTTCCCATTTTCCTGAAATATTCGTCCTTATTTCGTCATCACTCAGCGTCCTATTTCTTCATTACAAGCCCATGTATCCTCGCCATGTTCTCTCTTCGTAAACATACATTGGGATATACCAAAGGTCTTCAAACTAGACTCGATCATCAATATCCCGTTGCGTCACGACGTCTGCCAAAGAATCCGGATTTATCAAAGCATTTTCATAAACAGATTGCCCTTTTGCAATCAACCATAAGCTAAATTTGTCGAAATCATTCTTCATTGGGAAGCCTGGCCCTTTATAGATTAGCGCAGCTCCCCAAACCTGCCACTATTAGCCTCATCAATAATTCATTTAAGATATGGAAAAACGATACCAATTCAATGTCACTCAGTTTTCTCAATGCATCTTCAATAAGTTCCCTTTGCTCTTCTTGATTTTCCGCATCAAAGTTGAATCAATAATCGCCCAAAATTCTTCTCGTAGTCATCTGGTGTTCCTCCTGTAAATTTAAATTATTACCCGTTGCCGGATCGGCTTCGGAATTTGCACTTGTTCCTTCAATAGAGTGCTTGGTGAAACCGTCGCAAAATGCATTCGGTTCCAGAACAGACCCTAACTCAGGGTTTTGAAAATTGACATCTTCTGTACTCATTTCTGCCGTTACCGGCGATTTACAATTACTCATGTATTTCTCCCCCTGATCCATCTTTCAACCGCTTCTGGATCAAATCTTAAATGTTTTCCAACTTTTAATCTCGGTATTGCACCTTTGTCTTTGCGAATCGTTTGTCCATATAACCAGGTTTTTTTTACTTTTAGTTTTGATGCCATTTCATCAATCGTGAGCCAATTTTCCAATTTCCCATCACCTCCTTTCATATGAATATATAATATGTATACATAATACATAATATGTATTTATGCAAGAAAAAAATTATAACTTCAAAAATTCTCTCATTTCTGAAACGTATAGAACAAGTGCCATGAAACCCTTTACCCTCTTGCTATTTGCCGTAAGTAATAATTCAAGGCTGTTTTGATCATCATATTTCAACGGTTCCAATGAATAAAATGTTGGTGTATTCCCTTGCATTTTTGGCCACATCCTAAATAAAAGGATGTCATACTCCAGTACCTTATCATAATCATTGTCCATGAAAAATTTTAACGTGGCCGGATTGAATACTTTTCGTAAGGTTACAGCAACTGCTATTTGCAAAAGATTTTCTTCGGAATATTGCCTTGATGAACCTTGGCCACTAGATTCAATTGCAGGAACAATAATTTTCTTTTCCGACATGTCTATTAGTTCCCGGATTGTTAATCCAGATAGTCTCTTCAGAACTTGTGCGGGGGTATAATAATGCATCTACGCCTCCTTGTCTTTATTATCTGTCTCATGTTTCCATAATACATATCATGTAATGATATGTCAAGGGGGAAGCAAGAAAAAATCTTGGGCACTAACCGGACTGTTAATCCAGATAGTCTCTTCAGAACTTGTGCGGGGGTATAATAGTGCATCTGCCCCCCCCCCTTATCTTTATTATCTGTCTCATGATTACATAATACGTATCCTGTAATGAAATGTCAAAGGAGAAGCAAGAAAAAAAATCTTAGGCACTAAATGGGCACTAAATCAAAACGGGTTACAAGCAATTTGCCTGTAACCCCTTGATTTGTTTGGTAGGCACGATTGGGTTTGAACCAACGACCCCTACCGTGTCAGGGTAGTGCTCTCCCGCTGAGCTACGTGCCTGTATGATGGTTGATAGATACCATCCGGTCCTTTCGATGTCAACAAAAACCGTGATAAAAAACGGGCGCGGTGTTTCGTCGGCGGGCATCCGGATTTTATCCGGTATCGCCAGGCATCTATCCGCTCAACGGATCAGTCTGTCCTGTCCGTTCTGAAATGTGTTGAGGCCAAGCATCATATAGTGAAGCCCGGAAATCGTGGTCAAGACGGCCGTAATCCAGAACATCACGTTTTTGATCAATGGCTCCGACGGGTTTTGCGGATAGAGAAGGGTCAAGAACACCGTAAAGAGCTGGACAAAGGTGGTCACCTTGCTGATCAGGGTGGGATGAATCCGGATCTTGATGTCCATGATGTTCAGGACGGCAATGCCCATCACGATGACAATATCCCGGCTGATGACAATCACGGCGAGCCAGCCCGGAATATGCTGCTGAACCCCCAGCGTGACAAAAGACGCTATCAGCAGGAATTTGTCGGCAATGGGGTCCAGATAGGCCCCGAGTTCCGTCCGCTGATTGAAGTACCTGGCGATGAAGCCATCCAGCCCGTCGCTGACGCCGGCAATCGTGAAAACCAGGATTGCCATCTGGAACATGTCCCTTTGCAGAAAAATGACAAAGAGCGGCGTCAGCAGGATCCGGATAACGGTAATAAAATTGGGGACATTAATCGTCAGTCTGGGATATCTCATTATTTTATCCATCATCCATTGAAGTCCATAATCACTATAAATAAACAATATTAACTTGTCATTAGTCCGATAACGTGTTATGTTATCCGTAACATCCGGGTAATATCTGGGTAACTTTCCGGGTAACTCTCTTTTCAGGTGAGGAAAAAATAAAAGTTACCCGGTTAAATCAAAAATAACGAGGTAAATATGGCACTTAATGACATTAAAATCAAGAATTCAAAACCCCAGGAAAAGCCATATAAAATGTCAGATGGCGATGGTCTCTCCCTGCTTGTTCACCCGACAGGGGGCAAATGGTGGCGCTTCCGGTACACCATCGAGGGGAAAGAAAAAAGTATTTCATTCGGAACATACCGGAGGTTTCGCTGCAATCGGCAAGGGAAAAACGCGCTGATGCAAGAGTAAAGGTCGCCAGTGGCGTGGACCCTTCGGCAGCGAGGCAAGCAATTAAGTCCGAAGCGATAAATACCTTTAAAAAGGTTGCTATTCAATGGTACGCAACTAATACAATTTGGTCATCAGGTCATGCACAGGTGATGAAACGATTGCTTGAAAAAGACATCTTACCAATGATGGGAGAGAAATCCATAAGCAAAATTACGCCTATCGAGGTTCTGGAAGTACTTCGCAAGATTGAATCCCGTGGCGCAGTTGTGACCGCAAAACGGGCTTGTCGAGTGTGCAGTCAGATATTCCGATACGCGATAACTTCCGGATTTTCGACAAGTGACCCGTCATACACGCTGAAAGACGTTTTGAGAAAAACGACAACAGAACACTTCCCTGCTCTCACTGAGGTAAATGACGTTGCGATACTGTTACGAGCAATAGATGGGTATACAGGAACCTTTGTTGTGAAAGCTGCCCTGCAACTTGCGCCGCTATTCTTCGTCCGACCAGGCGAACTTCGACATGCTGAATGGGACGAGATATCATTTCACATCTCAATGCTGATGACAGAAAAATCAGGAAGGTCTTCGCGCAACTGAAAATCCCCCTAAATCCCCATTTTTCAAAGGGGGACTTTATGGATAACCTTCTTATTGCTGACCGGGAACCAGAATGACTTTCATCTGGTTCTGAGTCACTTCCGGTATGGTTATACTAAATCCTTCATAGGGTTTCAATATCAGAGCATCGGCCAGTTGCCGTGCCCCGTTTGGATACTCGACGGCCAGGGTGGATTTGTCGGCTTTCATTTCTTTTATCTGGACGTTCTTGACTCCCGAAACTTTACTCAGAGCAGATCGAAACGCCGAATAATTCCCCAACTGGCTGGTGCCTTCAATCAGGAGCTCGACAGTTGCGGATTTGCGGGCCTGTTTCTGCCAGGCCGAAGCCATCTGTCTGCTCAATTCCTCGCCGGCAGTCTTTGCCAGCGTTGCCAGCGCCTGATCGATTCCGGCCGGATCTTCGGCATTGGGTGCGACTGCTGATTGCTCGACAGCGGCAATTTCTTCTCCACTTCCCGAGCGGATCGCGCGCAGCGCCATAAAAACCTTAACGGTTTTCGGGTCTGTATCCAGTGCGGCGGGCATCCGCGAAAACGTGACGCTTCCGGCGATCACCATGTCGGCGTTGGCCTTGGCACCGATTTCGGATACCTCGGTATTTCCCGGATTCGGATTCTGATGCACGGGGGTCAGGGCTTCCGACCCGGCGACAATCTCATGGCCGACGATCCCAAAGCCTTTTTCGCTGAGCAACCGGGAAAGCAGGGAACCGGCAGCCGGTTTTGAAGCGGCAGTGCCCGGCCCCCACCAGTACTGAACATCAGGGCTGTCCAGCCGCTGGTCGGACACCATCAGCAGTATGGACGGCAGGATTTTTTTTCCCAAGGATATTCCGGCGCCGACAAGCTGTTTCTGTATGGCTCCGGAAGAAACACCGGCCTGGACCATGACGCGATAATAGCCGCTGCCCCTGGATTCCGCAAGCACCTTGTAGTCCTGAACATACTGGTTCACGTTGGCGTAAAAGAGCCCTGTGATCGCCGAGAAATTCGCCGCCGCGGTTTCAACGGGAACCAGTTCGAGAATCGCGCGGTCTACCGCGGCCGCCAGCCCGATGGAGATCGCGGCTTCCCTGGCATCAACGATTTTTTCGCCCTGAATTTTAAAAGTGCCGACGGCTTCAAAGGTTTTCAGTGAAGTTGCTTCTTCCGCATATACTGAAGTCTGCCAGATCATCAGCGCGCACAGCAGCATTCCCAGCCGAAGACAGTTGATTCTTGCCTGCATCATCGCCTCCATCAGCTTTTTCGTTTCAGCGCATAATCCGCCACATCCATCAGGATCTCCCGCGGAACGGAAGGCTCAAACCGCGCGATGGCGGTTTTGGCCGCCTGAATATGGGCATTTGCCTTCTGCCAGGTGTAGTCGATTCCGCCATGGGCATGAAGATATGCAACCAGTTCCTGGAACTCCGGGACCGAGAACTCAGTATTGGAAATAATGGCTTCCATACGCTCACGATCCCTGATGCCAGCGGCATTGAGGGAATAAATCACCGGAAGGGTCATCTTGCCTTCCTTGAGATCGGCGCCGACGGTTTTCCCCAGGGCCTGACTGTCTTCGGTATAGTCCAGAAGGTCATCCGCCATCTGAAACGCCATCCCCAGATGAAAGCCATAGTCGGCAAGCGCGATCTCCCAGCCTTGCGGGGCGTCGGCGATCAGGGCGCTGACCCTGCAGGCGCCCTGAAACAGCACCGCGGTTTTCCGGCGGATCACCTCCAGATACTCGGCCTCGGAGAGGTGAATATCCCCCTTTCGCATGAGCTGGTGGATTTCTCCCTGAGCCATGTTTTCGGTGATCTCGGAAATGGTGCGGATGATCCGGATATTGCCGGTTTCAGCGGCAATGGCAAGGGATCTGGCCAGCAGAAAGTCCCCGGTCAGCACGGCCGCGGCCCCTCCCCAAAGGCTGTGGGCCGCTGGCTTTCCCCGTCGCATCAGCGCCCCGTCCACCACGTCATCATGCAGCAGGGTGGCTGCGTGAAGGTATTCGAAGATGATGGAAAACGTCTTGTCATAACCGCCCTGATAGTGACAGATCTTGGCGCAGAGCACCATCAGCAGGGGGCGAAGGCGTTTTCCGCCGCTGAACAGTATGTGGCCGGCAATGGTTGAAACCAGCTCGACGTTGGGCTTGAGGTTTTCCACCAGCGCGGTTTCGATCTCGGCCAGATCGGTTTTGACCATATCCAGGATACGGTTTTTCAATTCACTCATGAGGAACCCCAATCAGATCATATTCCAGTGTATCGGTAATGCGAACCCGGATGACATCGCCGATCTCCAGCCCATCCGCATGGATGATGGTAACGCCGTCCACTTCAGGCGCCTGAAAACGGGTCCGGCCCATATATACGCCTTTTTCCGGATTAGATTCAACAAGAACCGGAATAATTTTATCCAGATAATTGCGGTTGTTTTCAGCGGAGATCTTTTTCTGGGCAGCCATCAGCCGGTTGTGCCGGCGTCTGGCAACAGAAGCCGGAACCGGGTCCGGCAGACGGTGGGACGGCAGATCGTCCGCATCCGAATAGATGAAGACCCCCAGATGATCGAACCGGATTTCCTTGACAAAGGAGAGCAAAAGGTCAAAGTCCGCATCCGTTTCCCCCGGAAATCCCACGATCACCGTGGTGCGAAGGGAAGCCTCGGGAACCGTGGCCCGGATGCGTCCAAAGAGCCGGAGCAGATCCTTTCTGCCGGAATGCCTGCCCATGCGTTTTAACACGGCGTTGCTGGCATGCTGGACTGGGATGTCAAAATACGGGCAGATCATGGGATGATCCGCCACGGTTCGGATCACCGCATCGGTGATGCTTTCCGGGTGACCATACAGAAAGCGGATCCAGATATCGAAAGGGATCCGGGACAGGCGCTCCAGAAGAAGCGATAAATCCGCGGAATCAGCCAGATCCTGTCCATACGCCGTGGTGTCCTGCGATACCAGGGTCAGTTCCCTGACCCCGGAGGCCGCAAGTTTCTCCGCTTCCGCCACGATATCCTGCAGGGCTCTGCTTTTTTGCCTGCCCCGGAGCTTGGGGATGATGCAATACGTGCAGTTCCGGTCGCATCCTTCTGCAATTTTCAGGTAGGCCGCCGGCCCCGTGGACAGATCCCTTGCGGCATCAGCGGTTTCCACAGTGATCCCATCGGGATCGGGAAGCAGGCAGGCCGAAAGATTGGGGCTTTTCTGAACCGCTTCGATAATCCGGTCATAGGCACCGGTTCCCAGAAAGACATCCACCTCCGGAAGGGCCGAAACGATGTCCTCACGATAGCGCTCCGGAAGGCACCCGGTCACGATCAACCGGCTGCAGGCGCCGCTTTTTTTGAATGCGGCCAGCGCCAGTATGGTATCGATGGATTCATTGGCCGCAGCCTCGATGAAACTGCATGTGTTGACAATGATGACGTCCGCATCTTCGGGGTCCGGAACCGGCACGCAGCCGGCTTCCCGCAGCTTTCCCGTCATGATCTCGCTATCCACAAGATTGCGGGCGCATCCCAGGCTGACCAGATGAATATTCATGGCGATGCCTTGAATCCTCTGGATGGATGATCGACTAAGGACCCATCCGGCAACTGGGTCACAATCAGCCCCTCCACCCCCATTTGATGGATCAACTCAAGGCCTTTTTCGGGTCCCAAGACCATGACGCCGGTAGCCAGGCCATCGGCCAGGGTACAGGTATCGGCCAGGATGGAAACGCTGACCACGCTGTTTGAAACCGGATAGCCGGTTCTGGGGTCAAAAACATGAGAATACCGCCTGCCGTCGGCCTCAAAGAAGTTGCGATAATTGCCGCTGGTGGCAAGTGCCTGATTCTCAAGGGCTACCACACGGTAGACGACATCCAGAGGCGCATCTTTTTCAGGCACATTGATCCCAACGCGCCAGCGCTCCCCGTCTTTTCTGCGGCCCGAGGCATAGACCTCCCCGCCGATCTCTACCAGAAAGTCCTGATACCCCTCGACTCTCAGCAGATGCACCACCCGGTCAACGCCGTAACCCTTGGCAATGGAACTTAAATCCACGCTAAGGGGAACGATTTCTTTGGAGAGCGTCCGGCCGTCCTGAAACCGGATATGGCCAAATCCGACCTGGGGAAGGAGCCCCGCAATTTCTTCCGGCGCGGGAACCCGGAATTTTTGAGCGCCGGCATTAAACTTCCAGAGCCGGATCAGGGGAAACACGGTGCCGTCCCACGCGCAGCCCGTCTGGCGATAAATCTGCTCCGAGATTTTCATCACATACCAGAAGCCTTCGGAGGCCACAAACGGCTGGTCCACGGCGCCGATTGCGTTGAACCGGCTGATTTCGCTGTCGGGAATGTGAACGGACATGCTCTGGTTGACGTCTTTGAGGGCGCGCTCAATTTTTTCTTCCAGTCCCGCGGGGCTGCTGAAAAAGCCCGTCACCACCTTGATGTGGTAGGTTGTGCCCATCGTGCGGCCCGCAATCTGACCTTCTTTTTTAAGCCCGCATCCGATTACGGACAGTATCAACAGACTGCCGACAATGGATAGAGCCGCCAGGCGTTTATATGCAAGACTTACATTTTTCATAAATATCATTCATGCCCATGAATCAGAGGGGTCATTCATTCCAGAAAGGTTTTCAAATCAACCTTCAGTCTTCAGCCTTTATATCAACATATCCTCGGAAGCTGCTCCCCGGTCAGCATGTCCACGATACGGGTGCCGCCGATGCGCGTTTTCAGGATCACCCTGCCCGCGGGCTCCTGTACCACCTCGCCGAAGATGCAGGCATCCTTTCCCAGGGGATCTTCGCGAAGCACGGCAAGAACCGCCTCCGCATGATCCGGGGAGACAAAGGCAACCAGTTTTCCTTCGTTGGCGATATAAAGCGGGTCAAATCCCAGCAGCTCACAAAGGGCCGCAACATCCGGCTTGATGGGAATCCGCGCTTCATCAATATGGATTCCCACCCGGGATTGACCGGCAATTTCGTTTAACGTCGTTCCCAGCCCGCCCCGGGTCGGATCCCGCAGCACATGGATATCCCTGTCAACAGCGAGCATCCGCTGGACCAGGTGATTCAGGGCGGCCGTGTCGCTGACCACCGGGGAATCAAAGCGCATTCCCTCGCGGCTGGTCAGGACGGCGATGCCGTGATCCGCAAGGGTTCCGCTTAAAAGGATCTTGTCCCCCGGCCTTGCCCGGTGGCCGGAAATATCAACCCCTTCCGGAATCCGGCCGATGCCGGAGGTGTTGATAAAAATCTTGTCCGCGGCGCCCCTGGGAACCACCTTGGTATCCCCGGTAACCACCAGCGCCCCGGCTTTTTGAGCGGCAAGCCCCATCTGGCGGAGGATGGTGTTCAGATCCGCGGCCGGAAATCCCTCTTCAATGATCAGGCCGACGCTTAAATACAGGGGGACCGCCCCGCACATGGCCAGATCATTCACGGTCCCGTTGACGGCCAGATCCCCGATGTTGCCGCCGGGGAAAAAAATGGGGTCCACCACATAACTGTCGGTTGAAAACGCCAGCCGCTCATTGCCGATTTTGACTTCGGCGCCGTCATTCAACTGCGCCAGGATGGGATTGTCAAAGGCGGGCATCATCATTTCCGCAATCATCGTGTGGGAGATTTTCCCGCCGCTGCCATGGTCCAGTAGAATTTTATCGTTTTTCTTCATACCTGATTCTTCCAGAGTAATCGATCATGAATAGTACCGGTAATAGGCGGCGCAGGTTCCCTCGCTGGAAACCATGCAGGGGCCGACCGGATTGACCGGGGTACAGCGTTTTTTGTAAAGCGCGCATTCCGGCGGGGTTTTAATGCCCTTCAATATATCGCCGCAGGCGCATCCCCTGGGGATGACCGGTTCGGGAACCCGGATGTCAAGCTGAAGGGCGGCATCAAACCGGTCATATTCCTGCCGGATTTTCAGCCCGCTGCCGGGAATCGTGCCAATGCCCCGCCAGGCCGCATCCACTGGCTCAAACACCTTGTTCATGATTGACACGGCCCTGGGATTTCCTTCCGGGGAAACGGCCCTGGGATAGGCATTGTCGATTTCCGGTTTTCCGGCATGAATCTGTGAAACCAGCGAATAAACCGCCTGAAGAATATCGGCCGGCTCAAACCCGGCAATCACACAGGGCATGTGATGAACGGTTTCCAGAAATGCGTAGGCATTTGCTCCGATGATTACCGAAACATGTCCCGGAAGAATAAAGCCGTCAATATGGACATCCGGAGCGGTCACCAGAACCTCGAGTGCGGGCGGCACGGTTTTGTGGGCGGAATAGACCAGATAATTGGCCAGCCCCGCCGCGGCTGCGGTCAGGATGGTCGCTGCGATGGTCGGGGCCGTGGTTTCAAACCCCACACCCAGAAATACCACCCGCTTGTCCGGGTTCTGTCTGGCGATGTCCAGCGCATCCATTGCCGAGTAGACCACGCGGATATCCCGCCCGCAGGCGCGCTCTGCCTGAAGCGAAGAATCGGTGCCCGGAACCCGGATCAAATCCCCGAAGGTTGCCACAACCACCTGGTCCATCCGGGATATGGCGATGAAGGCATCGATATCGCTCTGATCCGTGACGCAGACCGGGCAACCCGGACCCGATACCAGCAAGATGTCTCCGGGCAGAACCGTCCGGATGCCGCTCCGGAAAATGGATACCGTATGGGTGCCGCAAACCTCCATCAGCCGGACGGGTTTTGCGTGGATGCCCTGAATGCGGTCAATCAGCCGCCGGGCCAGTTCCGGGTCCCGGTATTCTTCCAGATGTTTGATACTCATATGCGCTTTCCTTTAACACCCACGATCTCACACGCCCCCAGGTTACACAAACACTCACGCCCGCTTCACAGCCGCGGCGCAAACCGCCTGCCCCAGGGAAATGCCGCCGTCATTGGACGGAACCAGGGCGTGGGAAAAAACCTCGAACCGGTCCGACGAAAGCTCATGAATCAGGCCCTTCAGAAGCGTGGCGTTCTGGAAAACCCCGCCGCTAAGCGCCACGCGGCTCAAGCCGCTGTCCTTCCGAATCGCCCGGCAGAGCGCGGCCGCCATGTCAATGACGGTCCGGTGAAACCGGGCGCTGATCACCGCCGGCGGAACGCGTTTTTCCATGTCCCGGACCACCCCCCGGATGATCGGATGGGGAAGGATCTGATAGCCGCCTTCAGACAGCCATTCAAAGGGATACCCCGCCCATTTTCCGCCATCCGCCAGCATTTCAAGCTCCAGGGCGGCCTGCCCTTCATAGGCGACCGTATAGCGAATGCCGATCATCGCGGCAACGGCATCGAACAGCCTTCCCATGCTGGACGTCCGGGGGCAGTTGACGCCCTTGACCATCATGTCCTGAACAAAGGCCAATTTTTTCGCATCGATTTCCCGCAGCAGCGGCAGGTCAAGATCCCGCATGTTCTGGCCGAAAACCGCATGCAGGCAGCTTGCGGCCATCCGCCAGGGCTCCCGGATGGCGGCGGCCCCTCCCGGCAGGGGAACATAGGCCAGGTGACCGGCCCGGTCAAAGCCGGTTTCATCGGCGATCATAAACTCGCCGCCCCATATGGCCCCGTCCGCCCCGTAGCCGGTGCCGTCAAAGGCCAGCCCGATCAGCTTTCCCTGGATCCGGTTTTCGGCCATGCAGCTTACGATATGTGCGTGATGGTGCTGGACCTGAACCAGGTCCATGCCGGCCTGCTGCTGCTCCAGGGCATAGCGGGTGCTGAGGTAATCCGGATGCAGGTCGCAGGCCAGAACCTGCGGCGTGATATCGAGAATCCGCTTCATATGCGCGATGGTCATGCAGAAAAAATCGTAGGTCGCCGAATTTTCCAGATCCCCGATGTGCTGGCTCAAAAACGCGCGATTGCCGGAAGTCAGACAGACCGTGTTTTTAAGTTCCGCACCGCATGCCAGCACCGGCTGCAGGGGCTCGCGGAGAAAAACAGGGACCGGAACAGTCCCCCGGGACCTGCGAATGACCCGGTCCGCGCCCGCAACATGCCTGACCAGGGAATCGTCACTGCGAAGATAAATCTGCCGGTCGTGAATCAAAAAACAGTCGGCCATCCCGGAAAGCCGGGCAAACGCATCGTCATTGTCGATGGCGATGGGTTCCTCGCTCATGTTTCCGCTGGTCATCACCAGGGCGGCAAATCCCTGGTCCAGCAGCAGATAATGCAGCGGGGTATAGGGAAGCATGGCGCCGATATAGGCATTCCGGGGGGACACGGCCTCGGCGAGCGGGCAGGGTTCTTTTTTCCTCAAAAGCACAATCGGACGGCGAAACGAGGTCAAAAGGGCTTTTTCTCCAGGCGCGACATGCGCATATTCCAGAATTCTTTCCAGACTCGGGGACATTACGGCAAGCGGTTTTTCCTCACGGTGCTTCCGCTGCCGGAGCCGCGCCACCGCAGGCGCATTCCGTGCATCCACCGACAGATGAAACCCGCCCAGTCCCTTGATGGCCAGGATTTTCCCCTGTTTCAGATACCGGGCAGCCATCTCTATCGGGTTTTCACAGGATATCAGGACGCCGCCGGGGACATGAAGGGTCGCCCGGGGGCCGCAGACCGGGCAGGCATTGGGCTGGGCATGGAAGCGGCGGTTTTTGGGATCGTCGTATTCGGACTGGCATGGGCCGCACATCGTAAAATGCTTCATCGACGTATGGCACCGGTCATAGGGAATATCGTCAATGATCGTATATCGGGGCCCGCAGTTGGTGCAATTGATGAACGGATAGCCGAATCTCCGGTCCGCCGGATCAAACAGTTCCTTCAGACAGTCCTCGCAAACCGATACATCCGGTGAGATCAGGGTGGAGCGCAACAGGCCGGAAGTGCTGGGGAGGATCGAAAAATCATCCAGTTTTCGGACGATATCCGGGGCCTGGGCAATGTCCGTAATGTGGGCCAGCGGCGGAAGATTGGAAGGCAGACTCTGGCAGAACCGGTCAATATTTTCGCGGCTGCCTTCGATATGGATGGAAACGCCGGTAGCGGTATTGGCAATTTCCCCCATGACCTGATGGGAGCGGGCAAGCTGATAGATATGGGGCCTGAAGCCCACACCCTGAACGATTCCGTTTACATTCAGCCTTCGTGCAACGATTTCACATGGCTTCATATCAAGCCGTCACCCTCTCAGCACCGGGCTTCAGGAGTCTATTCCGTCTGCATGGAAATCGCCAGGGACTCTCTTAAAACAGCGAGGGATTCAAGGGCGAACTGCTCATCAATCTTGTGAATGGCAAAACCGGCATGAACAATAACGTAGTCGCCGACCTGGGGATCTTCGATCAGCAGCAGGCTGGTTTTTCGCTGAACCCCGTCCACATCGATCGTGGCCATTCCATTTTCATCAATGTGGGTAATCTTCGAGGGGATTGCAAGACACACGGGCTTCACTCCTTTTTTGACAGCAGACGCCAAGACGTTCCAGCTCTGCAAGCACCATCGCCATCACGGGCTCCACCTGGCGCAGGACCACGGGCGAAAGTTCAATGCAAAGCGTGTCGATATCCTCGGGTTCAACCCCGACAATAACCGTTTCCGGCACTTTGTCTAACGCCTGGCACAAGGTCAGGGCTTCCAGAAAATCAATCTGGTGAAGGGAATTCTTGGCACGGATGCGATCGGGGATCTGGCTTTTTTCCAGGCGATACACATCCCCGGGCGCCCCCTTGTGCCGAATGGCATCCACCACAATCAGGTAGTCCGCCTCGGACATCACCCCCAGCAGGTTAACGCCCAGAACGCCGCCATCTATAAGGGACACATGGTCGGGAAAATCATACTCGGCCTGGAGTTTTTGAACCACGCGGACGCCGAAGCCTTCGTCCCGGAACAGGATGCAGCCGATCCCGAGGACCATGATATGCTGAGGATTCATCAATTCTCTTTAACTTCTTTATAAAAAAACCCGATCCAAAAGATCGGGTTCTTATTGGGATCAAAATGGCGGAGAGAGAGGGATTCGAACCCTCGGTAAAGTTTCCCCCTACACACGCTTAGCAGGCGCGCGCCTTCAGCCTACTCGGCCATCTCTCCGTTGGGGTATTCGCTGTAATCAACCTTTTATCAAGAGGGAACACCTCCCGCCGGTCGTTCTGGCGGAGGGAGTAGGATTCGAACCCACGGAGCTGTTACACTCAACGGTTTTCAAGACCGCCGCTTTAAACCACTCAGCCATCCCTCCGGTATCGAATCGGTATTTTCTACCATTTCACCGCTTCAGGGTCAATGATTTTATTTCTCGGATTTGTCAAACACCAATTGATCATTTTCAACCCTTGCCTCAATCCGGCTGCCGTCCGGGATTTCCCCTTTCAGAATCGCCATGGACAGCGGATTTTCCAGATATTTCTGAATCGCCCGTTTCAAAGGCCTGGCGCCGTAAATCGGATCATAACCCTTTTCCACAATCAGGTTCCGGGCACTTTCCGAAACAATCAGCGTTATTCGGCGCTCCGCCAGCCGTTGTTCCAGCCGCCGGGTCTGCAGCATCACGATGCTGCGGATCTCAAGTGACGTCAGATTCCGGAAGATGATGGTTTCATCGATCCGGTTTAAAAACTCGGGCTTGAAACTGGCCCGCAGTGCCTCGGTGATCCGGCGCTCCATCTCGTCCCGCCGGGATTCGCCCAGCTCCAGAATCCACTGGCTGCCGATACCAATGCAAAAACAGTGGCTGCAAACCTGCCAAAGAGCTCCAAGATTCTTAAACATCTTGCCGAAGAAAAGAAGATCAAGATTGTGGCTGCCAAGTATGATCTGGATGACGGTATAGTGACGCTGCTCAAGTAGGATCGAAAAAGAATTTGAGGATCGTGGCTTTTGAAAAAAGCCAATGGGAAATGGGTGCTTTCATTGATTTCAATTCCGTAGGGCTTATAATAATAAAAGAGGATATTTCGTTGGAGGCAAAATATGGAATCTTTAAATTACGACGTGGTCATACTCGGCTCAGGCCCTGCTGGTCTTCAGGCGGCCATCCATGCCGCGAGAAGAAAAGTTTCGGTTCTGGTACTCGGGAAAAAGGACCAAAGCAGCATGTACCATCACCACATAGAAAATTATGCATTTTTATTCAAAACAACCGGTGATGAAATGCTGAAGGTGGGTATGCAGCAGGCGGAGAGTTTCGGTGCCGAGTTTATGGAAGAAGACATTTTGAAAATCACTTCGAATGAATCGGGTTTCGAATTTGTCGCCGAAAGTGGACGTCATATCGCCGCCAGAACATTTATCATCGCCACGGGAACCAACAGGAAAAGACTCGGAGTGCCCGGCGAAAAGACGCTGGTCGGAAAAGGGGTCAGTTACTGTGTTGATTGTGACGGCAATTTTTTCAGAGGCGAGGATGTGGCCGTCATCGGCGGACAGAGTGCAGCGGTGGACGGCGCCCTGATATTGACCGGAATCGCTGGCCAGGTACACCTCGTTTGCGATACCTTAGATGTTCCGGAAACACTGGCCCGCCGCCTTTCCGAAAGCACGGTCCATGTACTTAAGGGAATAGGAGTCAGAGAAATCACCGGAAATGACCAGGTGAACGGTTTGGTGCTGTCCGATGGAACCCAATTGCCGGTGACGGCCGTGTTTGTGGAACTCGGTGCCAAAGGCCTTCTGGAACTGGCAGGGTCGCTGGGTGTCCAACTCGACGATGAAATGAAACATATTCAGACAGACAAGAAACAGGCGACCAATATCCCCGGTATTTATGCGGCGGGGGATATTTGCGGACCTCCCTGGCAGCTTGCCAAGGCTGTGGGAGAAGGGTGCGTGGCGGGTATCGAAGCGGCTGCGTATGCCAAGCTGCATCATCCCATTGCCTAAAGACGTATTGACTTGGGGCCATTCCCTGTTTTCGTCATTCGTTGTGCCCGCCCCGGGCATTGGGGTTCGTGAATTAAATTCGAGAAAGAACATGAATGAATTGGGCTTTTGGATTCTTCGTTACAATAATCAAGTGCTGATCACAACAACGGGTGGCAATATTGTCGAAAATATCTTCCCGTACGGACGCGCCTCGGATTTCTGTGATACTCAGAATGTATTGCTTGCCGGTGAATGGTCAGGTCTTCCGTGCTACACGGCTGATATCGATCAACTACCTGAAAAACAGCCGTTTGAATTTATCGCGGTGCGCCGCCTATTCGGTTTGGCTGGTGCTGAGGCATTTGCTCTTGTGGGGCGCGCCACACAACTTTTAGACTGGCAAAACAACCATCAATATTGCGGAAAATGCGGCAAACCAACCACGAAAAAAAATGGCGAACTTGCCATGTCATGCTCTGCCTGCGGCCTTCTATTTTATCCACGAATCGCGCCCGCAGTTATGGTTTTGGTGCTTCGAGATGATGAAGTTTTATTGGCTCGCAGTCCTCATTTCACCCCGGGTGTCTTTAGTGCATTGGCTGGGTTTGTTGAAGCAGGCGAAACTTTGGAAGAATGCGCAATACGAATAATAAAACACATAACAAAACATGATTGGATATAATCTATGGCGCCAAAAATCATAAATAAATGGATCATTGCAGTGCTTTCGGTAATTTTGACCGGTTGCGCCAGCCATAATATCACAATTCCCGATATGACGATCAGATCGGCCGGAAATGTTAAAATAAAAGCCATTTCAGTCGTTGACCGAACCAGTGGGGAGTCCGGGTTAAAAATATCCTGGGGTTGGGAGGATCAGCAATTACCATTAAAACAGAATACGCCTTTTGTAAAAATCGTGGGAGACGACTTATCGGCATTCTTTACGAAGTCAAACACCTCGGAATACAGTCTGAACGTTATCATTCAGACCGCTGAGCCTTACTGGACGCTAACGGCATTCCAAAGAATCCCGGTAATTGGATGGTTCGCATCGGGGATGGATGTCGAATATGGCTTGTATCTTCGCTTGCAGATCGAAGTTGAGCAAAACGGCAAGGTTGTTCGGACCTATTCATATGATCAAGTCATTAAGACCATTGGGAAGAACGGTACCGCAGCGGATTTTGAGGAGAGTTATCAAAAATTGATTTCCGTCTACCGGCAAGAATTCTTCAGCCAGCTTGATAGTGAGTTTGTTTCAAGATATTTTTAAGCAAATCTTGTTAACGAAACAACCATACCTTGTTTCATGGAGTTAAAAACAAAATTTGTGTTTGAGTATGTAGGTGGTTTATCCATCGGTTGATTGTTTCAGCGCAGTCGGTCGGCTCTATTTAAAGAACAAAGAAGGAAAGAATACTCTTGCCATGAATAAGGATGTGTATTTGCCCTGAAAAAGCCAGCGCTGGTCCCAAAAAAACTGGATGATTCGATAAGCTTGGTCAACCAAGACTAAATTCGACGCCACTGCCCAGGCGGTTGCCATAACGGCTGGAGCAGAGGCCCAGGTCGCAACCACTGGTGCCACTGCTGGCGCCAGTGCCAGCCTACACGGCGGTGTCCATGCGAAAACCGACTATGTCAATGGCATGGCTACTTTTGTCCACGCTAATGGCGGTCTCATGTTGGGAGTTTCCTGACCATTTGTCTGATTGAAAATGATGCAAGTTATGTCTAATTCTGCTCCAACTTCAAACATAGGTAATAACCATACCTGAAAAACCGGCATATGACGAAAGGGGGTATGACTTATGGTCATTAAATCAGTTCCGATTAAATTTCTTATAATTACAGTTTTAACGATCATAATAACCATACTTCACTATAGCACCGGGCATGGTAATATGGTTTTGCATATGCTTCACCGCGAGTTGTATACAATACCAATTCTACTTGCCAGCTTCTGGTTTGGCCTCAGGATCGGGCTATCGGTTTCCGCCATTATCAGTGTGATTTATGCAGCATATATTCTCCACAGCGGTGTTGCTCTCAGCAGCGAGATAACCGTTTTCAGCCAAATTATTTTTTTTAATTTGATTGCGATCGCTCTTGGTTGGGTTGTCGATCTGCAACGAAAGCAGCAGGCTCAGTTGATGCATGCAGAGAAATTGGCTGTTCTGGGACGTGCCGCCACGGCTGTGAGCTATGAAATGGGGAATATTTTAGATTCTCTAAAGCGTTTATCAGCTGAAACCATTGATGGCCGCAGCAGCGAACAGAGATTAACAGTTGAATTACAACAAGATATCAATACGCTGGAAAGTCTGCTTGATAACTTTTCGTCATATGTTCCGCGGGAACAGTTTGAGACGCTTTCAAAAGATTTAAACGAAATCATCACACAAAGATTGGAACACCACAAGCGTCAACTGAAGGAGTCGCAAATATCTGTTCATACCATTCTTAATGAAAACGGCTGCATTTCGCAGGTGAATGTTGAAAAGATTGCTTGGGTCATAGACCAGTTAATCGATAACGCCATTGAACTGTCTTCGCCGGGAGGTAGCATACAGATCCGTTCGGAGCGGGGTACCGAATATTGTCGAATAGATGTTCAGGACCAGGGACCGGGCATCAGACCGGAGCACTTGCCAAAGATGTTTCAACCTTTTTTTACCACGACAGGAAAGGGTACGGGATTATCTCTGGCATGCAGTAAAAAAATTCTCGATGATATGGGCGGTAAAATACAGGTAGCCAGTGAGTGGGGGAAAGGTGCGACATTTATATTGACTGTTCCCAGAGAAGAACATTCGGTATCTTTTCGGGACAAAGTCTTAGCAAAGGGGAAAACATCCTCTCCATAGACAGCGAAGAACCGAAAAAAATGTCAAATTTCAATTTCTTGATGTTATTCACAATAAATCGAGAATATAGAACTGCTCTAACAATTCTGACAGAAAGGAAATGAAGTATGCTGGATCAAAGCGAGCTTTTAGAGGGAATGGGGATGCTTTTTGTTAAAGATTTCATGGAAGTTGCAATCAAAACATCGTATGACAAAGGAGATATTCTTTTTCGAGAGGGCGATCCGGCACTGAGTTTTTATACTATGATCAGCGGAAAAGTGAATTTGTCTATCAGAACCGGACATCATGTTTACACGATCAGCAAACCTGGAGAAGTTTTTGGTTGGTCAAGTCTTGTGGAACGAGACGTTTATTCGGCAACAGCGGAATGTGTCGAACCTTCATTGCTGCTCAGAACTGACAAGAATGTTTTTTTCAAGATGATAGAAGAGCATCCGAGCATTTCGAACATTTTCTATAAGAATCTATCAAAAACATTGGGGAACCGACTTCTGGCAAGTTACAATGTTATTTCATGCGCTTTGGATGAAAAGACATCTCCGTCCTGAACACTGGGCCGACAGAGTCTGTTAATTTCACAATCAAACGACACCTGTTCAGCTTTTACAGGACTGTTATGCGCTGGTTACAGGTTGACGAATAGTTAATTTATGTGAATGCGACTGGCACTTCCATTCTGATTGAATATGGTTTCAAAGAAAGCAAGCCGGTCTGCGAGCCCAATAATCCCTTGCTATTTTCTTTACACTAAACAGTTCCCGATCGGCCAAGGCCAGAAGAGCTGATAAATCTGTTGCACTTTCCGAAAGGTGGCGATGCCGAAGTTGGCCTGATATTTCACCTCAAGGCCATATTCTTGCAATTGAGCGTATTTTTTTGGGACTGAAATTGCGAAGCTTTTTCCTCAATCTGGGATTGATTGAGTTTCGGCAGGACAATGACGAATTCATCTCCTGCATAGGCCACGGTTTATGAAGGCTCCTCCACGATCTCTATAATGGTTATAGCCACCTCTTGAATTGCGCGACTGACTTTCTGATGGTCATAAGTGTCCACAAATTTCTTGAAGTTATCAAGGTTTATAAAAATAAACGACCTCATCGAAAAGGAAAAAATGGAAACTCAAATATCAAAAGAGGGTCTTGAACAAATTACATCTGGCATTCGCAATAAATATTCCAAGGTTGCAGACAGTCCCGAAGGCCAGTTCAAATATTCTACCGGCCGAGCCGGGCTTGAAGCGCTGAAATACGATTCCGTATTGATTGATAAATTGCCGGATGAAGTCGCTGCTTCATACTGCGGCGTTGGAAATCCTTTTTCACTCGGTGTGATCAGCAGAGGGGATGTGGTTCTGGATATCGGCTGTGGCGCCGGCGTGGACACGATTCTGGCCGTGATGATGACCGGTCCGGACGGAAAAGTCGTTGGCGTGGATATTGTACCGGAAATGCTGGAACGGGCAGAGGCCAATCTGAAGAGGGTGGATCTGCACCATGTCACATTTCAAATCGCCACGGGAGAACATCTGCCGTTTCCCGACGGTCAATTTGACGTGGTAATTTCCAACGGCGTGATCAACCTGATTCCGGACAAAGACGCGGCAATGAGTGAAATACTGAGAGTACTTAAAGCCGGCGGGCGCCTGATGGTCGCTGATCAGGTGTTGGCGGACGGCACTCCGAAAAGTCTCAAGGATCGTCTTGCCAATTGGTTCCAGTGAGAGGGGGTGCGATACCGGGAATGGAATTCCTGGCTTTATTGGAAAAAACGGGTTTTGAGAAATCGGAGCTTGTTGGAAAAACCGGGTTTAACAGTTCTCCCAAAACCGAAGGTGTCTTAATACGTGCAGTAAAACCGTACTCAGCAATAAAATTGCAGAAACTATACAGAGAAGATTATTCCGGTTGAGATAAAGGAGCATGTTATGGAAAGAAAAAGTCACCCTCGATTGAAGCTGTAATAGATAAAGCTTACGCACTGGGGTGCGAGAAGGCAAAAATTATAGATACCAGCACCGTCATAGTGGAAAAATGGGTTCGCTGGAAGTGTCTTTATGGTTGCCCTTTTTACAACAAGGATGGATATCATCCACCATTTGCTCCGAGTGTTGATGAAACAAGAGAGGTCTTAGGTGAATATACTAAAGCAATATTATTGAATGGACCTAAAGGAAAAGCCCTGACGGATATTGCTGTTCGACTTGAAGGAGAGGCTTATCAAATGGGGTTTTATAAAGCATTTGCACTTACAGCACTGCCATCAGGCTCAGAAGGAGAATCTAGTCCAGGTGGAACCTGACCCTCCGGAGAAGACGGAGTTCCGTGTGAACTTCAAAAACCTGAGAAGGCAAAAAATAGTATCAGACCGATGATGGAAGCCTGTGGTATTGATGTATATAGAACGGCCAGAAATAATGGTTTTGAAATTGATACTCAAAAAGAAACGTACGGACGATGGAATTATTTTGCTTTGGTTTTAATCGAGTAACAAAGATGGAAGAGCGTTGAGGTTAATAGAAATCAACGTTTTTTTTCAGCAAGAATCCGGATGCAGAAGATTCGCTAAAAGGAGTGCTTTGATGGGAGATGTATATGTTGAAATTGTGGCCAAGCAGAAAGGATGCATCCTTTGTGATCTGGCCATAGGCGTACTTGAAGAAATTGCGCCGGAGTTTCCGCCGGGGATGCTTAGCTGGTCGGTAGTGGACGTAGGCAGCAGAAGCGGCCTGGCACGCATGGAAGAACTTTCCCGTTGCTGCGGAAAAAGTCCGGCGATCCCCTCCATTATCATTAACGAAAAAATCGCCTTTGATCATATTCCGGATATGGAAGCCCTCTCTCGTGCGATCCAAGAATGCCTGCCGGCAAAGGCTCAACTGGACTGAATACAGAATTGTTTGGGAAGCCGCTGGTCCTTCAGGATCTGATCTGGTGTGAGACAAGCAATCGAGATGGACCCGTAATCAGAAGCGAATTGAAATGTGGGCCTGAATTCCACCATCCTGCAACGTGATAAACACATGGACTATTGAACTGATGCAATGACGCATGAAAAGGAGGTTATTATGAGCACAATCAAAGAAAGAGATGTTTTACTGGATATTCCCAACTTGAACTGACCGTCCTGAGAGACGCTTGTCGCAGCGGCCCTGGATGGGATCGCAGGAGTTGTAAGCTATGATATTCAATCAATGAGACGTGAAGCACGGATTACGTTCGACGAAAACCAGCTCGACGAAAACCAGTTGATGGATGCATTGAAAAAAAAGACTCGTTACCGAACCATGTCAATAAAAAATGTCTGAAAGCATTATATGGCAGACAACCTCGGCAACAAATGGTGAGAACACCAAACCCAACGGAGGGGAATATGGCAAATTTTGTATATACGCTAAGTAAAAACGATGTGAATCTGGCCACAAGATGTTTTCAATTCGCCAAAATGACTCACGAAAAAGGACACGAAGTTAATATCTTTTTCATTGAAGACGGTACATTATGGGCTGACAACAAGCGAAATTTCAAAGAAAAGACCATAAGCGGGGATTGTCCGGACGATTATTTCCCATATCTGGATGGAAAACGAGATTCCTATCGGGGTTTGACCGCCGTGTGCAATTGCCCGTCAGGTTGACGAGGCAAATTTTTTCCCTAACATGCTGCTCGATGGCGCTCCGCATCTAATAGATCTGATGGCCGAATCGAAAGTGTTTAATTTTTAGTGTCAATGTCTGAGGCTATGGCTTCTGCACTGGTTTCAGCAATGAAAACGATGAACAGCAAGCCAAGGCCATGGGCGTTAAAGGGTTTCTCTTGAAGGTTGTTGCAACAGGTGATCTCGCCGAAATGATCAGAAAAGCTCTGGATGAGGTTAAAGTCTCCACTCTACAATGAGCAAGTAGATTGACATTACAATCCTTGCTATTGTGGGTATGTCGCTCAAACAAAACGGCGATGAGCCAAATTCTGACAGCAACAGTTCCCATGCCGTCAAATTAATCTATTAGTGGATTATTTTCTTCCTGTCGCATTTCGAAACCTTCAGCGGCTGCGTATCATTGTTTTCTAGAAAGCCTTTCAATCGCATGGGTGCACCTCCTGCAGTATATTCATTAAGGATACATTTTATGGCTGAGAGAGAATTTGTTTCATTTTAACGAATTCCTCCTGGGAGATCTCTCCCCTGGCAAAACGCGATTTTAGTATGGCCATGGAATCGATACGATCCAGAGATGATCCGTGGGAATTGTGTGTTTGGCTCTTGAAGAGCCTTATTGCCAGAAAGGCAACCAGCAAAAAAACCAGTAACCCTATTAGCAAGTGCCCAAAACTCCCTGGGAAAAAGCCGCCGCCCCATCTTTCGCCTAATGGTAAATAATTACAGCCCCACATGATAAAGTCT
>CAWJRD010000012.1:0-9791 GCA_963845015.1 uncultured delta proteobacterium | reverse complement strand
ATCGACATGGCGCTTGCCGAAGATATCGGCACCGGCGACATCACCACCGATTATCTGGTTCCCTGTCACAGCCAGGGACGCGGAATCATTGTCGCCAAAGAAGACCTGGTTCTTGCCGGACTGGATATCGCAAAAACGGTTTTCCAGCGGCTCGATCCAGAGGTTCGCCTTCAATCCGCCTATGAAGACGGAGCGGAAATCGTCAGCGGGGAAACGGTGCTGGTATTTGGAAGGCAGCCTCAGGGCGCTTCTGACCGCAGAGCGGCCTGCCCTTAATTTTTTACAGCACCTGTCCGGCATTGCCACCCACGTGCGCACTTATGTAAAAGCCCTGAAGCATCGCCGGGTTCGGCTGGTGGATACCCGAAAAACAACACCGGGATGGCGGGTTCTTGAAAAATATGCGGTGCGTATGGGCGGAGCGCATAACCACAGGATGGGGCTTTTTGACGGCATTCTGATCAAGGACAATCATATCGCAGCCTGCGGCGGAATTCGGCAGGCGGTCGCTGCAGCCAGAAAACAGATTTCGCATCTGATCAAGATTGAAGTTGAGGTCTCTGACCTTGCCGGCGTTCATGAGGCCCTTGAATCCGGGGTGGATGTCATTATGCTCGACAATATGGACATCCCCCATATTCGGGAGGCGGTTTCCGTCATTCAGAACCGAGCCATCGTGGAAGTCTCCGGCGGCATCACCCTGAAGCATTTAGCCGAACTGGCTGAAACAGGCGTTGATTTGATTTCGGTCGGCGCCCTGACACATTCGGCAAGAGCCGTGGATCTGAGTATGAGAATTCAATAACAGCAGGTCATGGGTTATGGATTATCCGCCTCCATGATTGCTTCCGGCTCCATTACCATATCCCATTACCCCTGACCACATGATCCCTATTCGCGACACCCTTTCTTCAAAGAATTACCCGGTGGCCAACACCGCCATTATCGGGCTGAATGTCCTGGTTTACCTGATCCAGACGGCCCTGGGCGGACAGGCGGAGCGATTCGTATACATTTACGGCCTGGTGCCTGCCCGCTATTCCGTACCTCATATTGCATCCTACTTCAGCACGGGCCAGCAGCTTTTTTCCCTGATTTCCTTTATGTTTCTCCACGGCGGGTTCTGGCATCTTCTGGGCAACATGTGGTCCCTGTATATTTTTGGCGACAATATCGAAGACCGCCTGGGTTCCCTGCGGTACCTGCTGTTTTATCTGCTCTGCGGACTGACCTCCGGCCTGTCCCATCTGCTGCTGAACCTTAATTCCAATGTCCCTACCATTGGCGCCAGCGGCGCCATTGCCGGCGTCATGGGCGCCTATTTTCTGCTTTTTCCCAAATCCCGGATCCTGACCCTGATTCCCATCCTGTTTATCCCTTTTTTTATTGAAATCCCGGCTTATTTTTTTCTGGGATTCTGGTTTCTGCTTCAGTTTCTGAGCGCTGCGGGCAGTAATGGCGGCGCAGGAGGCATTGCCTGGTGGGCGCATATCGGCGGCTTCATTTCCGGAATGATCTTATTGAAGCTCTTTCATGTTCTTCCCGATTCCGGTATCACACAACAGCTGCGCAATATAACCGAAAAAAGAAAAACCCCCAGACTTCAGGTAATCCGCACTTCAGGGGCGGGGAGCGATCCCCATCTCTACGGCGTGATTCAGATCACCCCCTGGGAAGCTTTTTCCGGTGCAAACAAAATGGTCAACATTCCCTGGGGATTTTATAACCGGACGATTCGCGTACAGGTACCGCCGAATTTGAAACAGGGATCGATCATCCGGCTCAAGGGAATGGGACGCCAGATGCCGGAAGGACTGAAAGGGGATCTGATGCTGAAAGTGACCATCCAGTCCTGATGCGCTCTTAAAAACGCAAACAAGTTTGATTGATCTCTTCCTTGAATCTTGAAGTTCAGCCCGGCGTTTTTTTAAGGACGAGTTCATAAGACTTTACCCGCATCACCGGATAATAGGACCGTTTGGCCTTGGCAAGCCCCGGAACATTCATGTCGCTTTCCTTGTTGATAAACACATACCCGTTAAACAGGAGACGGGCGCATTGATTGTCAAAATACTGATACAGGCCTTTTATCCTTGAAAAGGCCTTTTCAAAATGCAAAACGCCCATGGCCGCTGTCAGATAGGACCCGATGCCGAAGGCGCTGACTTTTCCATCGATCTGCAACAACAACCCCTGCGATGAAAAAATATCCAGATGTTCTATGGTGTTTAAGGCGGCCTGGCGTTCACAGGCCAGGTCTTCCTGCTGATTGGCATCGCAGCCTCGCTCTTCGCACCATTCATTCAGAAACCGGACACAATCCGGGGCCAGTTCCGGCGTTATGGCCGACATGCGAACCCGGTCCTTTTCAAGATACTCCTTGGTAAACTGGCTGATAAGGTTGCGTTTCTTGGAATACTTGTTTCCTTTCAACTCCGCCAGATCCGATGTCCGGTATACGTAGTCATCGTATTCCTCCTGTTCCCGGATCGTGAACAAGGCTTCCACGCGCTTGATTTCATACTGCTGAAGATAATCCTCGGTAACAAACCAGTAGGATTTATAATCGAGTTTTCGGGCAAGCGCATACAGGGCTTCGGGCGAATATTGCCTTTGAGGAGATATGGGCAGGATCAGGTGCCGCTTTTCCTTCTGGCGGTTAAATTCCGCGGCGACAATCAGCGCATCGCCATCAATTGCGCCTAAAGGCTGATATTCGTCATTGGTCCAGGAAAGAAGCGACGGCAGGGAATAGACGCACAGGCGGTGTTGCTGGTTTTCAAAAAAAGGCTTCAGCACAGGATAATCTACAGGCGTTAGCGGCAATAATTTCATAAATCAGACTTTTTCCTTGACGGCCTCAATATCGCCGGTCTCTCATCCAATGATTTCATTTTTCCTCAGCATGGGCGTGGCGCCCGGCATTTCAGAAAATCCCAGACCGCGGTAAAATGGCTGGGTGCCTTGTTTGGCAATCAGACCGATCCAGGTCATTCCATCCCGCTCCAGACGCGCTACAATGGCCTTCATGATGCTGGAAGCGATTGCCTGCCTTCGCGCCTCCGGCCTGACCATGATGTCCTGAATATAAGCGTCGCTTGCCCTGTCGCTGATGGCGCGCCCCATCCCCAGGATCACACCGGACTCCTGGACCGCGGCCACAAAACAGTGGCTGCCGGAAATGATCCGGACAAGCTTCTCAAGGGTATCTCCGGGCTCCGACCACCAGCCTGCCAGGCGGTAAAGATGACGGATCTGAATGAGATAATCCTCTTGCCGGCGAGCAGACAAGGTATCTCCAGCACTCATTTAAACATGTAAGCGTATAAATCATTGAAAATCAGCTTGCTGGATCTGGTGGAAGGTAGGACACCCTGTTGCGGCCACTTTCTTTCGAGGCATACATGGCCCTGTCGGACCTGTTGACAAATGCTGTCAGTTCTTCTCCTGGAGAATACTCCGTAACGCCGATACTCAGGGTAACCTGAATCGGATTGGGACGGGACATGGACAAAATGTTATGAACTCAAGCGCATACTGAACCCTGTCTGCCACGGTTCTCGCCTCATTGCCATCCGTATAGGGCAAAATGACCGTAAACTCCTCTCCCCCATACCGGTAAGCCGTATCCATGGTTCGCAGGCAGGTTTTGATCATCTGACCAACGGTGCTTAAAACCTTGTCGCCTTCCAGATGACCGAATGAATCATTGTAATTCTTGAAAAAATCGATATCAAGGAGCAAGAGTGACAGAGAATGACCATAGCGGTTGGCCCGTTCAATCTCCATTTTCAACTGAGCAAAAAAATGTCTCGAATTGATAGAGCTGCGTCAGGCTGTCGGTGATGGCCAGTTGCTGAAGATCCGCCATCATGCGGTTGCGTTCCGTCCTGAGCTCGCGTTCCTTGAACACCCTTTTTAACCGAAGGAGCAGTTCCTGAAACTGTATGGGTTTAAAGACAAAATCG
Source organism: uncultured delta proteobacterium (assembly GCA_963845015.1). GTDB lineage: Bacteria > Desulfobacterota > Desulfobacteria > Desulfobacterales > Desulfatirhabdiaceae > RAAP-1. The sequence goes on along the minus strand of CAWJRD010000012.1, from coordinate 5,823 downwards.
CTTGCGCCTTTTCCAATGGCTTCTTCGTAAGAATACTGGCCGCTGTAACCTGTCATGACAATCACATCAATTTCATAATCTTTTTTGATGATATCCGTCAGTTCAAGCCCATCCATTCCCGGCATCATGATATCGGTTATAACTACTTGTATTTCTGTTATTTTAAGAATATCAATGGCTTCTTCCGCGCTGGAAGCCACCTGGCAGTCAAAGCCGGCCATTGTGACGAATTCGGCCATGGAATCGCGGACAGCCAAATCATCTTCAACGATTAAAATATGCTGTTTCATGGTAACCAGGGATCCGGACGCATGATAGAAATGGTCTCTTACAGAAAACAGGGCGGCAATGAATCAATAATCATGGCCGTTGTTGACATCTTTCAAAGGAATCTGTTAAAAAGAGGCAGTATTTTTATTATCTTATCTAATTAACTTGAATGAACACCGGTGTCAACTGACTTTTTTCCGAACAAAGTCAGGGAGAATACGAATTGCAAATGAATACCATCAGCCTTATCCGGAATTTCAGCATCATTGCCCATATTGACCATGGTAAATCCACCCTGTCCGACCGTCTGATTCAGGCCACCAATATGGTGTCCGACCGGGATTTCAAGGATCAGATGCTTGATTCCATGGACATTGAACGGGAGCGCGGCATTACCATCAAGAGCCAGACCATCTGTCTTCCTTATACCGCCAAGGACGGCAAGACCTATTCCTTAAACCTGATCGACACGCCGGGGCATGTGGATTTTACCTATGAAGTCTCCCGCGCCCTGGCCTCCTGCGAAGGCGCGCTGCTTCTGGTAGACGCCAGCCAGGGCGTGGAAGCCCAAACCATCGCCAACCTTTACCTGGCCATGGAACACAATCTTGAAATCATTCCCATTATCAACAAAATCGATCTGCCTTCCGCGGAAATCGAACGGGTGAGAAATCAAATTGAATCCGACCTCGGCCTGGATCCGGACAAGATCATTCTGGCATCGGCCAAGGAAGGCATCGGCATCGAAGATGTGCTGGAAGGGATTGTCACCGTGCTGCCTCCCCCGGTCGGGGACCCGGATCTTCGGCTTGAAGCGCTCATTTTTGACAGTCATTATGATGCCTACCGTGGCACCATTGTCCATTTCCGGGTGTTTCAGGGAACCATCCGAACCGGAGACACCATCATGTTCATGTTCAACAATGCCCGCTACAAGGTTGAAGAAGTCGGCATATTCCAGATCAAGCGGGTGCCGCAGACACATCTGTCCGCAGGCCAGGTCGGATATCTGATTGCCGGCATCAAAACGGTCAGTGACACCCGCTGCGGAGACACCATTACCCATGCCAACGCCCCCTGTGACAGCGTCAAGCCGGGGTTCAAGCTGGCCAAACCCGTTGTTTTTTCTTCGCTGTATCCGATTGCCGCCGATAATTATGCTGAATTGGCCGAAGGGCTTGAAAAACTTCAGTTGAATGACGCGTCCCTGGTGTATGAGAAAGATTCTTCAGCAGCCCTGGGCTTTGGTTTCCGGTGCGGGTTTCTCGGACTTCTGCATCTGGAAGTGGTTCAGGAAAGGCTGGAGCGCGAATTTGACCTGTCCCTGATTCTGACGGCACCGTCCGTACAATACCAGCTCGTCATGAAGGACGGATCCACCCAGATCATCGACAATCCGGCGCTTTATCCGGACCCCATGTCCATACAAACCACCCTTGAGCCCTTCATTCGCGCCACCATCATTATCCCGGACAGGTACATGGGAGCTGTCATGAAGCTTTGCCTGGATCGCAGAGGGATCAATACCAATTACCAGTATCTGACCAATAACCGGCTGGAGATGTTCTTTGAGCTTCCCCTGTCTGAAGTTGTTTATGATTTTTACGACCGGCTCAAATCCATTACGCAAGGATATGGATCATTCGACTACGAACTGATCGATTTCAGGGAAACCCAGTTGGTCAAGATGGACATTTTGATTAATGGCGAACGGGTGGATGCCCTTTCCCAGCTTGTTCACAAGGATCGTTCTGTTGAGCGGGCCAGAACGGCCTGCGAAAAGCTCCAGGAGGAGATTCCCAAACAAATGTACAAGATCGCCATTCAGGGCGCCATCGGCGGGACCATCATCGCACGGACAACGGTATCCGCTTTTCGAAAGGATGTTACGGCCAAATGCTATGGCGGCGATATTTCCCGCAAGCGAAAGCTGCTTGAAAAGCAGAAAGCAGGAAAAAAACGCATGAAGATGGTGGGCAAAGTCATGATTCCCCAATCGGCGTTTCTGGCGGTATTAAAGACGGATACGGATTAGAGGCTCCTCTAACCCCTTGCATACAAATTACTGGAGAGAAACCAAGTGGGAAGAACTGTTGCAGAGAAGATATTTGATGCTCACCGGGTGGACAACCCTTTTGGCGATATTCATGTCATCCGGCTGGATGCTGTTTTCTGCCATGAGATTACCACCCCCATTGCGATTAATGATCTGATCTCCCGCGGGAAGGACCGGGTGTTTAACCCGTCAAAGCTGAAAGTCGTCATCGATCATGTCACGCCGGCCAAAGATGCCAAGACCGCGCTTCAGGGCAAGATTCTCCGGGACTGGGCCCGTCGGCATCACATCCCGGATTTTTTTGATATCGGCAGAAACGGCGTCTGTCATGCGCTGTTTCCTGAAAAAGGCTTTGTCCGACCGGGCTATACCATCATCATGGGGGATTCCCACACCTGCACCCATGGCGCTTTTGGCGCCTTTGCCGCAGGCGTGGGACAACCGATCTGGAAGTCGGCATCCTGAAAGGCGTATGCGCCTTTCACTATCCCCATTCCATAAAGATCATCATCACCGGAAACCTGCCCGAAGGCGTCTATGCCAAAGATGTGATTCTATCGATTATCGGACGCATCGGGGTGAATGGCGCAACCAATAAAATCATTGAATTTACAGGGCCTGTCGTCGACGCCATGAGCATGGAAGCCCGAATGACATTATGCAACATGGCTGTTGAAGCCGGGGCCACCTGCGGAATCTGCTACCCTGACAGAACGACCGTTGCTTATCTTTGGGAATTTATTCAAAATGATTACGGCAGTCCGGATGAGGCCCTGGATGATTTTTCAAAAATTCTTCCGGATGAAGATGCCGACTATGAGGAAATCCTGGAACATGATGTGTCGGCATTGGAGCCTCAGGTCACTTTCGGATACAAACCCGATCAGGTTACCGCTGCGCGAAAACTGAATGGAACGCCCGTGGACCAGGTATATATCGGCTCGTGCACAAACGGCAGAATGGAAGATTTGCGAATCGCCGCTCAGGTGCTGAAGGGCCAAAGAATTAAAGATACGGTCCGGGGCATCGTATCGCCTGCCACGCCCAAAGTTTTTCGCCAGGCCCTTGAGGAAGGCATCCTCCAGATTTTTCTGGATGCCGGGTTCTGCGTCACCAATCCCACATGCGGGGCCTGCCTGGGAATGAGCAATGGCGTCCTTGCGGAAGGCGAGGTCTGCGCATCCACCACGAACCGCAACTTTAACGGAAGAATGGGAAAAGGCGGCATGGTGCATCTGATGAGCCCGGCAACCGCGGCAGCCACTGCATTGGCCGGACATATCACCCCATGGGTCCCCTGACTTCTGATTTCTTTAACCAACAGCCAGTTCAAATCAAACGAGACCATTTATGAAACAATTCAGCGGACAGGTTCTTTTTCTGGATCGTTCAGACATCAATACGGATGAAATCATTCCTGCCAGATATTTAACTGAAAACACCAGAGAAGCGCTTCAGCCCTTTCTTCTCGAGGATATCGCTCTGGAGGGTTTCAACCCCGGCAACTGACCTTCATGCCAAATCGGTGATTATCACCCGCGCCAATTTCGGCTGCGGTTCTTCCCGGGAGCATGCGCCCTGGGCGCTTGAGACAAACGGCATTCATCTGGTGATTGCGGAAAGCTTTGCCAGAATCTTCAAACAGAATATGTTTAACTGCGGCATGATGGCCATTGAACTTCCAGCCGAGACCCTGGATGAGATATTTTCCACTTACGCAGGAACAGAGACGCACGTGATCACTCAACTCGATAAAAACCTTTTTATTCTAAAAAATAAAAATGCATACTCATACCGTTTCATTTTCCCTGTCCGGATTCAACCTGGCCCTGGTCATGGCCGGCGGATGGGTGGAGTATGCGGATCTGCATTATTGACAGGGCCTTACCGGCAGCTTTTTCCAGGCCCGGACTCGTCATTCCCGCAAAAAAATAATTTCATTGCTTGACTCCCCTGGATAATTGATATATGGACTTTGCCCGATAGATTAAAATAGATCTGGTGAAATATTTCACCGTAATTCCCTGATGAAAGGAGGCTTGTTGAATGGCTTTTAACCCCGTTGTTGATGAAGATAAATGTGAAGGCTGCGAAGAATGCGTGGATGTTTGCCCTGTTGAAGTATTTGAAATGGTTGATGGGAAATCATCCCCGGTTAATGCAGAAGAATGTCTTGGCTGTGAAAGCTGCGTTGAAGTTTGTGAAGTCGGCGCAATCACCGTCGAAGAAACCTGATCAGACAGCTTCCCTGGCCCTGAATCAAGGGCCGGGGAACTGTCTTATCAGAATCCTCCAGGGTAAAACGGAAATTTTATTCCGGAACCCGCCATGTTTTATTCAAGAAATATTTTTCCCTCCCCCTTTACCGCTATCCGCATCCGGCATTTCATGGATGCTGCAACGTCATCACTTTTGAATAGACATCATCGGTCAAGCTGCAGACATGACCGGCCCGAAGATTATGATAACCGGCCGCTGCAATCATGGCGGCATTATCTCCGCAGAATGCCAGGGACGGAATAAAAACCGAAAGCCCTTTTTCCGCCGCGGACGCCTTGACCTTTTCCCTTAACCGGGAATTGGCCGCCACACCGCCCACTACCGCTATCCGCCTGCACTGCCTGGACAGGGCGGCCTGAGTCAGCTTGAACGTCAGCACATCCGCCACCGCCTCCTGAAAACCTGCCACGATATCCGGAATGTTTTCCTTGAAATCATGGGTCTCAACATACCGCCGGACCGCGGATTTCAGACCGCTGAAACTGAAATCCGAATCCGCCTTATCCAGATAGGGCCTGGGAAATTGGATTCGAAAAGGATCACCGGTTCGGGAAATCGCTTCGATCGCAACACCCCCCGGATACCCCAGACCCAGCATTTTCGCCACTTTGTCAAAGGCTTCTCCGGCAGCGTCATCACGGGTCTGGCCCATCAGTTCACAACTGGTATGGGACGTAACATGGTAAATTCCGGTATGGCCCCCGGAAACCAGCAAGGCAACAAACGGAAATTCGGGAGAATCCGCCTCCAGAAACACCGAATGAATATGCCCTTCAAGATGGTTCACCCCCACGCAGGGGATGTCCAGCGCATAGGCATAGGCTTTGGCGAACGAAAACCCGACCAGCAGTGCGCCGATCAGGCCTGGCCCCTGAGTCACAGCCACGGCATCGATCTGGTTTGGCTGAATCCCGGAGCGATCAATCGCTTCAGAAACCACCTGCGAAATGGCTTCCAGGTGTTTGCGGGACGCCAGCTCCGGAACAACGCCGCCATAAGGGTGATGAACCGCTGTCTGTGAAGCCACGACCGACGAACGAACGATACTCCCCCCGCTGACCACGGCAGCCGCTGTTTCATCGCAGGATGTTTCAATGCCCAATATATTCATGGCTCATCAAGATCAACGGTTTCAACGTGAATGGAGAACTGCTTCAGGCCGGTGTTTTTCTGGTGATTCCGGGATGGCCTCGACCGGTGCCGCAGTCCCGTGGCTC
>CAWJRD010000011.1:0-19505 GCA_963845015.1 uncultured delta proteobacterium | reverse complement strand
AATGAAAAACAGCTTGACATCAAGAAACAATCGATGTTAGGTTTTTAGAAAATAAACATCAAGGAATCATCGTCTCATGAAGCATACCATTTCAGGCAGCTATTATTACGGGTATTTTTATTACTTTAGCACCGATCTGCCTGTGGTGTGCTGATACCCTGAAACATTATCCAGCACTAAGCCGTGGGCAGACTCTGCCCACGGCTTTTTTTTTCTAAAGGTCGTGGAGAAAAAATCTTCACGGCCTTTTTTATTTTAAAAAGGAGGAGATCGATCATGAGTATTTTAGGCAAGCAGATTCGACTGGAGCGCATTATCAACCGGAATACCGGAAAAACCGTCATCGTCCCCATGGATCACGGCATGTCCATCGGGCCCATTCCCGGGCTGATCAATGTAAGAGATGCGATCCAGAAAGTTTCCGAAGGGGGCGCCAACGCCATTGTCGAGCATAAGGGGCTTGTAAAGGCGGGTCATCGCGGCCGGGGCAAGGATATCGGCCTGATCATCCACCTGTCGGCATCCACCAGTCTTTCGACGTATCCCAATGCAAAAACCCTGATCTGCACGGTGGAAGAAGCCCTTAAACTGGGGGCGGATGCCGTATCCATCCAGGTGAATCTGGGAAACGGCGGCGAAAAAGAAATGCTGCATGATTTTGGAAGAGTCAGTTATGACGCCCGGACCTGGGGAATGCCGCTGCTGGCCATGATCTATCCTCGCGGTGAAAACATCAAGAATGAATTTGACGTCAATGTCATCAAACATGCGGCCCGCGTCGGGGACGAGATGGGGGCCGATATTGTCAAGGTATCCTATACCGGATCCACGGAATCCTTTCGCGAAGTGGTTCAGGGCTGCTCGGTTCCGGTCGTGATTGCCGGCGGCCCCAAAATGGACTCCGACATCGATATTCTGGAAATGGTCAAGGGTTCCGTGGATGCCGGCGGCTCCGGCGCTTCCATCGGCAGAAACGTGTTTCAGCACAGCGACCCGACAGCCATGACCATGGCCATCGCCGCCATTGTCCACGACGGCGCGGATGTGGACAAGGCTTTAACCTTCTTGAAATAAAGACCGAAGGTTGAATGGAAAGGCAAACAATGATGCGTACGATCTGGGTCAAAATTGATCCATGGGATAAGGACATGGCGACAACCGCCATTGAAAACGGGGCGGACGGAATTATGGCGCCCCCGGGTTTTTCCGAAAAAATAAAAGAACTGGGAAGAATTCAGACCATTGCCCTGGATGGCGATATCAAGCCGGGGGAAGATGTGGTCTCCTGCCAGATCACCTGCAAGGAAGATGAAGAGGCGATCCTGGCCATCTGCCGGGACAAGAAGGTCATTCTGGACTGTCAGGACTGGAGCATTATCCCCCTTGAGAATCTCATCGCCAGAGGCGCGGATGTCATCGCCCAGGTCAGCAGCCTGGCGGATGCCCAGACCGCCTTCGGCATTCTGGAAAAAGGCGTCAGGCATATCCTGCTTCATGCCGCCGATCCGGCATCCCTCAAACAGGCGCTGACCCGCTTAAGGTCTCAGGAAGAAAAAACCGTTCTGGAGATTGCCGAAATCCTGAGCATTCAGCAGGCCGGAATGGGCGACCGGGTATGCGTGGACACCTGCTCCCTGATGACGGCCGGCCAGGGAATGCTGGTCGGAAACAGCAGCAGCGGCCTTTTTCTGATCCATGCCGAAAGCGTTTCCAACCCGTATGTGTCTCCAAGACCTTTTCGGGTCAACGCCGGACCGGTGCATGCCTATACCCGCGTTCCCGGCGGCAAAACCCGTTATCTCTCGGAGCTTTGCGCCGGAGATCCGGTTCAGATCGTGGACCATGAAGGCAATACGACGACCGCCGTTGTGGGCCGCCTGAAGATCGAAAAGCGGCCCCTGATGCTGATCACCGCAGCTGTAAACGGCAGAGTTCTGACCACGCTGGTTCAAAACGCCGAAACCATTCGCCTGACGCGGCCCGATGGGGAGCCGGTGTCCGTCGTTCATCTGACGCCGGGAGACCGGGTACTGGTCGCCATTGAACAGGGCGGAAGGCATTTTGGATATGCCATCCAGGAAACCATCACCGAAAAATAAGAAGTTTTGAAAGCGCTGAAATAAGAAATAGAGGAACGCATCACTTTATGAGCACACACACCGCAACACCTGCCGGAGACAATTCAGGGGCTGAAGACATGGACGGCCTGCGAAAGTCCATTGACGCCATTGATGAACAAATCCTGGATCTGATCTGCACCCGGCTGGATACCGCCAGAAAAATCGGCGCGATAAAAGCAAAAAACGGCGGCCCGGTTTTTGACAGCGCCAGAGAAGCGCTGCTGCTCAGCCGCCTGAATCGCCTGAACCGCGGGCCGCTCAGCACGGGCGCCCTGCATCACATTTTCAAGGAAATCATTGCCGCCTCCCGGGAGATTCAAAAACCGGTGACCGTTGCCTACCTGGGCCCGGAAGGCACGTTTACCCATCTTGCCACCCTGAATCATTTCGGGCGGGGGGTTCAGACGGCGCCCCTTGCCCGGATCCGGGATATTTTTGCCGGCGTGGACAAGGAGATCTACCCTTTCGGGGTGGTGCCGGTTGAAAATTCCATTGAAGGCGCGGTAAACCCGACGCTCGATCTGTTCTGGGAATCGGAAGTCCAGATCTGCGCCGAGATTTACCAGACCATTTCCCATGACCTGCTCTCGACTGCACAAACCCTTGAGGACATCGAGGTGCTGTATTCTCATTCCCATGCATTTGCCCAGTGCCGGGAATGGATTGACCGCCATCTTCCGAACTGCCGGCTGGAGCCATGCGAAAGCACGGCGCTTGCCGCTCAAAAAGCCCTGGAAAATCCCAGATCCGGCGCCATTGCCAGCAGGGAAGCCGCCCGGATATATCAGCTTCCGATTGCCGCCTCCCGGATCGAAGACAGTATCCGCAATACGACCCGGTTTCTCGTTATCGGGAAAAAAATGCCGGGCAGGACCGAACAGGATAAAACCTCCCTTCTCTTTGCGACCCATCATGTTCCCGGCGCGCTTTACAAGGTCTTAAAACCCATCAATGACGCCGGGCTCAATATGGTCAAGCTGGAATCCCGGCCATCCCGGCATGAAAACTGGAGCTATCATTTTTTTGTTGATATTGAAGGCCATTTGGAAGATGCTCCGGTTCAGCAGGCAGTTGAAGAAATGAACCAAAATGTGCATGATGCTGAAATGCCTGGGATCCTACCCCAGGGCATGACAGACGGGGAAATCATGATTGATGCAGCAACACAGGTTTTTGCCGTGATGGGAAATCCGGTCAGCCACAGCCTGAGCCCGGTGATGTTTAACCGGGCCTTTTCGGAAACCGGATACAACGGCGTATATGTGGCTTTCCAGGTCACGGCGATCGGCGACGGCATGTCCGCGATGCGTTCCCTGGGCATCAAGGGAGCCAGCATCACCATTCCGCACAAAGTTTCGATACTGGACTTTCTGGATGAAATGGACCCCATGGCCGAAAGCATCGGCGCCGTGAATACGGTCATCAACCACGAGGGCCGCCTCAAAGGATATAACTCGGACTGCCTGGGCGCTGTCAAAGCCCTTGAAGAGATCACCTCCTGAAGGGAAAACAGGTCGCCATCATCGGCGCGGGCGGGGCTGCGCGCGCCATCGGTTTTGGCGTCAAATCCCGCGGAGCCGGACTGACCCTTATCAACCGGACCGTTTCCAAAGGAGAAAAACTGGCAGCAGCGCTGGAAGCGGATTTTATCCCCATTTCGGAGCTTCGATCCCTTCCCTTTGACATTCTGATCCAGACCACATCCGTCGGCATGACGCCGCATATCCATCAATCCCCGGTTCCGGATGCGTTGTTAACCCCCGGCCTTCTGGTTATGGATATCGTGTACGCGCCGCTGAAAACCCGGCTTCTGAAAGATGCCGAAGAGGCCGGATGCCGGACAATCAACGGCCTTTCCATGTTCATTCACCAGGCTGCGTTTCAATTCGAGCTGTGGACACAAATCCCGGCGCCTCTGGCCGTCATGAAACAATCCCTGATGGACAGCCTGAACAATCCCCGGAAAAACCTTTCATAAAAGAGAGCCTCATGATCGAAATTCAATCACGCCCGATTCGAAACACCACTGTCACGGTACCGGGATCAAAGAGTTACACGCACCGCGCCCTCATTGTTTCCGCTCTGTCCGACGGCGAATGCGAAATCCAAAACGGACTGGACAGTGAAGATACCCGGCTGACCCGGGACGCATTGCGGCAAATGGGCATTTCCATTGATCAGGACCCGGCGTCGTGGCGGATCCGGGGGGCCCATGGCATGTTGCAGCCTTGCAGCAACCCGATTTTTCTGGGCAATTCCGGAACTTCCATGAGGCTTCTGGCCGCGGTTTGCGCTCTGGGAAACGGCAAATACATTCTGACCGGAACCCCGCGCATGCAGGAGCGGCCCATTCAGGATCTTCTGGAAGGACTGCATCAGATCGGCGTCAGAACGATATCGCTTGGCCGTCCGGGATGTCCGCCGATTGAAATTGAAGCCGGCGTGATTTCCGGCGGCCGCGTATCATTAAACTGCGGCACCAGCAGCCAGTATCTTTCGGCCCTGCTTCTGATCTCCCCCTTCACGCAGAACGGCATGGAGATCACTGTTACCGAAGGCCCGGTTTCCAAACCCTATATTGACATGACGATCGACATCATGAATCAGGCCGGCGTCAGCGTGGCACGAAACGGGTATCAGCACTTTCAGATTGCCGGGAACCAGGGGTATCGGGCCGGAAAGTTCTGCGTTGAACCGGATATCTCCCAGGCCGGATATTTCTGGGCCGCGGCCGCGGTGACCGGCGCAACGATTACCGTCGCCGGCGTATCGCATGATTCCCGGCAGGGAGACCTTCGGCTTCTGGATGTCCTTTCGTCCATGGGATGCACGGCCCGTGTGGAGCCGGACGGCATTTCCGTTACCGGCGGAGCGCTTAACGCCGTTGAAGTGGATATGGGCGCCATGCCCGACATGGTCCCAACCCTTGCCGTTGTGGCTGCTTTTGCAAAGGGCAGAACCGTCATCACCAACGTGGGACACTTGAAAGCCAAGGAAAGCGACCGGCTGGGATCGGTTGTGGCAGAGCTTCTGAAATTGGGCATTGCAGCCGGATGCAGCGATACCGCCATGTGGATTGAGGGCGGAAAGCCGCATGCCGCCCTGATCGACCCGCACAATGACCACCGCCTGGCCATGAGCTTTGCCGTTGCCGGACTCAAAACGCCCGGAATCCGGATTGAAAATGAAACCTGCGTGGAAAAATCCTTCCCCGAATTCTGGAAGGTCTTTGAAAGCCTGTATTCATGAACATCTATCTGATCGGATACCGCTGCTGCGGAAAGACATCCGTGGGAAAAGCGCTTTCAAAGCTTCTGGACCGGCCGTTTCTGGATACCGATGCAACCGTGGTTCAAAAAGCCGGAATGACCATCAGCGATATCGTTGCAAAAAACGGCTGGGATGCTTTCAGAGACATGGAAAAAAGCGTGATCGACCAGACCACGTTTTTGGACCAATATATCATTGCAACCGGCGGCGGATGTGATCCTGAATCCGGACAATGTCCGGAACATGAGAAAAGCCGGACAGGTGATCTGGCTCAGGGTCAGCCCGGAAACGGTCAGAGCCCGGATGGCCGCTGATCCCGAAACCCTCATCCAGCGGCCCGGCCTGACTGCAACCGGCAGCATGGATGAAATCGAGACTGTTCTTCTTGACCAGGCAGCCGCTTTACGAAAAAGCCGGCCATCTGGCACTGGATACCGACATTCTGGGAATTGACGCCATTTGCCGGAAAATTCTTGAACATACTCAGCAAGGAAATGCATGATGTCAGGCAATTCATTTGGAACCCTGTTTCGCATCACCACATGGGGAGAATCCCACGGCCCGGGAATCGGCGTGGTGGTGGACGGCTGTCTTCCCGGACTGAATCTGGATGAAGCCGTGATTCAATCGTCCCTGGACCAGAGAAAACCCGGGGGATCCTCCGCCAGCACCCGGCGCAAGGAACCGGACAAAGCCGTCATTCTCTCCGGCGTATTCGAGGGCAAAACCACGGGAACGCCCATTGCCATCCTGATCGCCAATACGGACCCGGATTCAAGGTCTTATGCGCCATACGCCGATCTCTATCGCCCCGGCCATGGCGATATCACCTATCAGTCCAAATACGGCATCCGGGACTGGCGCGGCGGCGGCAGGGCTTCGGCCCGCGAGACCGCCGCAAGGGTTGCCGCGGGCGCTGTCGCCGGTCTGATTCTGGACCAGGCGGGAATTCAGGTGATTTCCTATACGCTGGAGCTGGGCGGGATCCGGGCCGGTGTCACGGATTTGAGCCAGATCCACCAGAATCCGTTCAGGTGCCCGGACAAGGACGCCGCAATGGCTATGGCCGATCGGGTGGAACAGGTGCGAAAACAAGGGGACTCCATTGGCGGCATTGTCGAAATCCGCGTCACTGGCGTGCCTGCCGGCCTGGGAGAACCGGTTTTCGACAAGCTGGATGCAGACCTGGCCAAAGCATTGATGAGCATCGGGGCCGTCAAGGGCGTTGAAATCGGAGACGGATTTACGGCCGCAGGCCGATTGGGTTCTGAAAACAATGACCCCATTACCCCTGACGGATTTTCATCCAATCATGCCGGCGGCATTCTGGCCGGCATTTCAAACGGGGATGAGATCCGGGTCCGGGTTGCCGTAAAACCCATTCCCTCCATTTCGCTGGACCAGCAAACCATCAACAGCCGGAATGAGCCCGTAACGATTTCGGTCAAGGGCCGGCATGACGTATCTGCCATTCCCCGCATCAACCCGGTCTGTGAGGCCATGGTGAAACTGGTTCTGGCAGATCATCTCCTGCGGCAGAAAGCCCTATGCAATGTAAAGATATGAGGCACTGAAGAACAGAAAAAGGAGAGCCATCGCATGATGAAACCGAGAAGAACCGTATTGTCCGTACCCGGGCATGTTGAAAAAATGCACGATAAGGCGCTGAACTCCGGCAGCGACGCCATCATGCTGGATCTTGAAGACAGCGTGCCCGTGGACAAGAAGGTGGATGCCCGCGGCCGGATCATCCAGTCGCTGCTCTCCCGCGACTGGAGCCGAAAAACCGTTTTATACCGGATGAATGGCCTGGATACCCCGTTCGGTTACCGGGATCTTCTGGAAGTCGTGGAAGCCGCCGGACCCGTTATTGACGCCATCGTGGTTCCCAAAATCAACCATCCGGGGGATGTTCACTTTGTCAGCCGGATGCTGGACGGCATTGAACTGAACAAGGGGTGGACCCGAAGGATCGGCATTGAAGCCTCCATCGAAACCGCCGTCGGGCTTGAAGCGGTCTCTGAAATCGCCAGGGCCAGCGACCGGATTCAAACCCTGGTCTTCGGCGTTGCGGACTATTCGGCCTCGATCGGCGCCAGGCTGGTTTCCCTTTCCGGACACGGCGAAAAAGAGGCGGAAATCTACCCCGGACACCGGTGGCATTTTGCCATGAGCCGGATGGTGATGGCCGCCAAAGCAAACGGCCTTCAGGCCATCGACGCCCCTTACGGCAATTTCAAAGACCCGGAGGGGCTGAAGCAGGGAGCGGCCATGGCCTGCGCCCTGGGTTATGACGGCAAATGGGCCATTCATCCCGATCAGATCGACATCATCAATCAGACGTTTTCACCCTCGCCCGAGGATATCGAACGGGCCAGAAAGGTTCTGGATGCCCATCATCAGGCAACCATCAAAGGGCTGGGAGCCGTTGCCGTGGAGGGCCGGATGGTGGATCAGGCAACGGTCCGGCTTGCCGGACTGCTCTGGGAACAGGCCGGTTACCTGGGGCTGGTATAAATGGCCAATGCTCATGGGCTCCTCCGGCTCAGGTATCCCTTCTCTGGGGATCGGCCTGAAAGCTATGCCATGGCCGTTTACGAAGCCTATCCTAGCCCTGCATGTTCTCATGCAAACCGGTAAATGACCGCGCCCCACGTGAGCCCGGCGCCCAGCCCGAGAAACATCACCGTGCTGCCGGTTTTTAAAAGCCCTTTTTCGATGGCTTCGTCAAAGGCGATCGGAATGCTGGCTGCCGTGGTATTGCCATAGCGCTGAATGTTGTTGAAGATTTTTTCATCCGGCAGATCCATTGCTTTTTGAAATGCCTGGTTGATGCGCAGATTGGCCTGATGCGGAATAAACAGGTCGATATCGCTCAGCGTCAACCCGGCTTTGTCCAGGGCTTCCTGGGCAACCTGGGGAAGACGACGGACCGCATGCTTGAACACGGATCTGCCGTCCATGGTGGGATAATGACGGCCTTCCTGGAGCATGGTCTCGCTGAGCCTGGGGTTCAGAAGGGAAGTTGGGACTTCCGTCATCAGGCTGCTCGCAAATTCCCCCTGTGCATGCAGCACGGACGCCAGCATCCCGCAGGGCCTTTCCGCTTCGACTCCTTCCAGACACAATGCGCCGGCACCGTCTCCAAAAATCACCGTGACGTCTCTGCCGCGGGAGGAGATATCCAGGCCGGTGCTGTGGACTTCAGCACCGACAAAGAGAATCCGGTTGTAAAGGCCGCTGCGGATAAAGGCGTCCGCAGTGGCAAGGCCGTAAACAAACCCGGAGCATTGCTGACGGATATCCAGAGCCGGCGTGGTTTCCAGCCCCAGTTTGTGCTGAAGCAGACAGCCGGAACCCGGAAAGTAGATATCCGGGCTGAGTGTGGCAAAGATGATCAGATCGATGTCATCCGGCTTCCAGCCGGCCCGTTCAAGTGCGATTTTTGACGCATCAAACCCCAGATCCGATACCCCTACCCCGCCTTCTTCAGGCACCCAGTAACGCTGTTCAATTCCGGTACGCTGGCGAATCCATTCATCGGAAGTATCCATCCACAGCGCCAGATCGTCATTGGTGACCAGTCGGGCGGGAAGGCACCGGCCGGTTCCGGAAATCATGGTTTGTTTCATTCTATGCGTATCCTTTCATCGAAAAATATGCCAAACCTGATGCATGTCGTTTCTTGCGGGAATCAAATCCCGATCTCATTTCTGCCTCTCATCCAATGCCTACACCTTGTACTTTCCGAAATCATCTGAAGAAAGATTTTTAAGATATTCCGACCATTTCTGTCCTTCTTCGCTGTCATCCGCAGCATGAACCGGTTCATCGTTTTTGTTGGATTTAAGAAACACCATTTCATCCACAAAAATCGGCGCATCCGCCCGAAGGGCAATGGCAATGGCATCGCTGGGCCTGGCATCCAGGCTGAACGATGCCTCGGAAGAAGAAAAGTTTATCTTGGCGTAAAAAGTGCTGTCCCGGATGTCACAGACCTCGACACTGGTAACGGTTACCCCGGTCAGCCCGACAAAATTCAGGAACAGATCATGGGTCATAGGACGGTCAAAACGCATGTTCTTCAGCGAAGTGGCGATGGCCGTGGCTTCCAGAAGGCCGATCCATATCGGAATCACCTGATCGTTTTCTTCAGACTTCAGGATCAGGATGGGCGTATTGGAATCCGGATCCAGGATCAGCCCTGAAACAGTCACTTTATGTAGCACCGATCATTCCTCCTGAGAAACAGGCCTTCCCCAAAGCGAATGTGAAAATGCTTTTTCAATTCGAATCGTCTTCAGCCTGCCGATATTGCCGGATGCGGAAAGACGTTCCGGCTCCGGAAAATGCACGATTTTATGCCCGGGGGTTCTTCCGTACCACTGGGGCGTTGCATCAGGGGATGCTTCATGCGGGTTCATCCGCTGGCTGACCCCCTCCACCAGAACCACCTGAGCGGAATGGACCAGGGACTGATTTTTTTCAAGTGTAAGGGTTTCCTGAAGCCCAAGCACCTGCTGAAGCCGCCTTGCCTTTTCAGCTTCGGATATTTTTTCCGGAAAATGCGCAGCCGGGGCATTGGGACGATCCGAGTACATGAAGGCAAAAAGACCGTCATAGGCCACCTGCCGAATCAGGGAAAGGGTATCCTCAAAATCCTCAGGCGTTTCTCCGGGAAAACCCACGATGATATCCGATGTGATGGCGATATCCGGACAGGCATCCCGAAGCCGGGCAATTTTATCAAGATACATATCCCGGGTATATTTGCGGTTCATGCGGGACAGAATCCGCGTCGATCCGGATTGAACCGGCAGATGAATATGCCTGCATAATTTATCCAGCCGGTTAAAGGTCGCAATCAGCGCATCGGAAAGGTCCTTGGGATGGGACGTGGTAAATCGGATGCGAAGAAGACCTTCGATTTCATTTACCCGGGTTAACAGCTCCGAGAAATCGCACAGCCCTTCTTTTTTGCCATAGCTGTTGACGTTCTGACCCAGCAGCGTCACCTCGCGGATGCCGGAGTCTGCCAGTGCCTGGATCTCGGAAAGAATCCGCTCCGGAGAGCGGCTCATTTCCCTGCCGCGCACATAAGGGACGACGCAATATGTGCAGTAATTATCGCACCCCTGCATGATCGTCACAAAGCGGCTGATTTGATTAAGGTTAGGAGAATCAGTGTAAACCGGGCTTTCCTGGATGGTATCGGATAGCGCCACATCCACCAGTCGGGCCCCCGTGGTTTCCACCTGCCGGATCAGTACCGGAAGCCGGCTGACGGCATGGGTGCCGAAAACCAGATCCAGATACGGCGCACGATCCAGGATCTTGCGGCCTTCCTGCTGAGCCACGCATCCCCCGACGCCAATGATCAGTTCCGGATTCTTTCGCTTGAGACCGGCCATACGGCCCAGAAAACTGAATACCTTCTGCTCCGCCTTTTCCCGGATCGCGCAGGTATTTAATATCACCAGATCGGCGGATTCGGGCTCCGACACCTGCCGGTATCCCAGAGGCGCCAGGCCCCCGGCGATCCGCTCGGAGTCATAAACATTCATCTGACAGCCGATGGTATGAATATATACGGTTTTAGGATGCATCATGAATCGCTACGCGTTTTTCCTTTCAGCATGATCTTCCGGCAAGACCGCTTCCATGTAAATCTGTTTTTGAAGATCCTGAAGCACATTCTCAACATCCGGTTCACATCCCGGAGCGATATTTAATACGATCAGGCCGGTTGCGGGATTCAGGGTGGTAACACCGGCAATTCCCTCATAGCCTTCAAAGGTAAACCGCATCAGGCTGATATCCTTTCGATCAACCCGGTAATAGCGCTGGATGGTTTTCAAAATAGATTTTCCTTCTGGTTCACTGTCTAATCATTAAAAAAGCAACCATTTTTCTGCATTCACGGATTCGATAGTAGCCAAGGTCGCAGCTAGAGATCAGGGTTTCAATCATTCCATCTATTCTTTTTCTATGCTATCATCATCTTTTCCAACTGATCAATAAAAAATCGGCAAAGAAACGCCGGCACGAATTTCGTTGTCATGATTTTAAGTTGTTGAAAATCAAATTATCCGCTATATGCCCTTTTTATGAAAAAATGGAATGTTCTTCAGCCAAAGACCGATGTGGTCAATCGCCTCCGCGCCCATCTCGATTGCAGCCCTGTTGTCGCATCCCTGCTGGCAAACCGGGGCATCGACTCCCCGGCCCTGGCAGACCGTTTTCTGACTTCATCTTTCCATCACCTGTCGGATCCCTCTGCCATGAAGGATATGGATACTGCCATCCGCCGGATACATGATGCCATCCTGAAGCAGGAACGCATCCTGATCTTTGGAGACTATGATGTGGACGGCGTCACCGCAGCCGTCCTGATCACCGAATTTCTGATTGCCACCGGCGCCAGGGTATCCTTCTACATTCCGCATCGGGAAACCGAAGGATATGGTCTGAAACCCGGTCATATCAGCGATCCCGCCATCTCAAACAACATCAATCTCATCATTACGGTGGATTGCGGATCCAGCAGCCATGAAGCCGTCCGCATGGCGCGCCGGGCCGGAATCGATGTCATCATTACCGACCATCACACGATCTCAAATCCCATGCCCGAAGCCCTGGCAGTGGTGAATCCCAAACGCACCGACTGCCCCTCCGGCGCGGGAAATCTGGCCGGCGTCGGCGTTGCATTTTTTCTGATCATCTGCCTGCGCAAGTATCTTCGGGATCGGGGATTCTGGGCGTCCCGGAATGAACCCAATTTAAAAAACGCCTGCGACCTTGTGGCGCTGGGCACTGTCGCGGACATGGTTCCCTTGACCGGCGACAACCGGATTTTTGTCAAAGGCGGAATCGATCTGATCAATTCGGGACCGCGCCCCGGCATTCAATCCCTGATCGAAATCAGCGGCATTCAACGCCCTTTTCTGAATTCCGAAGATATTGCCTTTAAACTGGCCCCGCGGCTCAATGCCGCGGGGAGAATGGCGCATGCAAAGACAGCGGCTCACCTGCTGCTGACGCGCGACAGCCAAAAAGCGCTGAAGCTGGCCGAAACGCTGAATGCGCTGAACTGCGAAAGGCGCTCTGTCGAACAACTTGTCCTGGATGAGATCCATCTGCGGCTCCAAAACGAACCCGAACACCTTCAAGCGGGTGCGCTGGTGATGGCGGATGCGGCCTGGCCATCCGGAATTCTCGGAATTGTGGCATCCAGGCTTGTCCATGAATTTTTCCGTCCCGTTGTCCTGATTTCCACCCAAAACGGGACCGGCAGAGGTTCGGCAAGGAGCATCCCCGGATTTGACCTGTATGAGGGGCTGAAAGCCTGCTCAGACAGCCTGATCGGATTCGGAGGCCATGCTGCAGCCGCCGGTCTTGAAATTTCAACGGAAAGGATTCCGGAATTTCAAAGCCGGTTTATCCGGATGGCAGACAACCGGATAAACCGGGAACAGCTCGTCCCGGAAATCGTTGTTGACGGCATTCTGGATATCCGGGACATCACCCCGGCCCTCATCGATGAGATCGAATCCCTGAAGCCTTATGGAACCGGAAACCCCGAACCGGTATTTCTGGCGAAAAACATTCACATCGTTTCATCGGGAATTGTCGGAAGAAACACCCGTCGGATGATACTGAAACCCGGGGACGGGTCATCCGGCGCGGGCATTTCAGCGGTTCAGTTCAATGTTGATTCCCCGCTGCCGGTAGCGTTGGAAATACGGGAAATGGTCTATCGGTTGCGCTGGAATTTCTGGAATGGAAATCGCACCCCACAAATTCTTGTTGAAGATGCCATATTTTCCTTGCAATCGCCCATGAGCGAATCTATTATGAGTGATAGATGATGGACTCATATCAGTTAAAAACGCGATGACTTATCAAGACCCCTGATGCAGCGTCATACAAGGAATGGCGTTTAACGGAAGTCATCAAAATGTATCATCAGCCCATATCAGTCAACCATTTATAAAAAAGGCGGCGTCCCATGGCTAAAGTATTCCGGCCCAGCACTCGAGAATCCAACATTCTATCCAAAATTGAGTCCTCAAAAGAGCATGAGCGGAGAAAAGCCATCAGCGGACTCAAAGACTGCATAGAACCGCTTTCCAATGCCATTGCCATGAAACTGATCGAGAACAAACTGATCGAAACCACGAACAAAACGGGCCTTGAACAGCAAATTGGCAAGAGTCTGGAGAAAATCAGCCATGCAGATGATTTTGACATCGACTTTCAGTGCTCCCCCTTCAGGCATGTTGCCTCCCAGCCCCATGTGGTCAGTCTGTATCTGACAGCATTCGTCATTGAACAGCTGATCAACCACAAGGATGTCGTGGATGTTTACGGCTCGGATGAGGATATTTATAGCTGCATCAACAAACAGGTGACTAAATTTCTGCCTTAACCATGCGCCCTTCGCTCCATCCCCGACTGATCAACGGTCCGTTTGATGATCCGGGTCTTTATATTGCCTTTATCTTTGAAAAATATGCAATCCTGTTTGATCTTGGCCAGATTGATTCCCTTTCCTCCAGAGACATCCTTAAAATCAGCCATGTTTTTGTCACCCATACCCACATGGACCATTTTTCCGGATTTGACAGGCTGCTTCGACTGTTTCTGGGCCGGAACAAGACCCTTTCACTTTATGGGCCGGAAGGGTTTATCAACAACGTAGCGGGCAAGCTGGCAGGATATTCCTGGAACCTTGTGGATCGCTATGACAATTCCTTTTCGCTGAACATTACCGAAATCCACCCGGACCGCCGCATCTGCTGCCGGTTTTCCTGCCGGAATCGATTTCTGCCGGAAACACCGGTGGTAGAAAAACCGTTTAACGCTGTTCTGGTTGAAGCGCCCGGATGGATCATTTCCACGGTCATTCTGGATCATGGTATTCCCTGTCTGGCATTTTCCATTCAAGAAAAATTTCATGTCAACATCAAAAAAGACCGTCTTGAAGCCCTGGGTCTTGAAGTCGGCCCCTGGATCATGGATTTCAAACAGGCGCTGTTTGCCGGCAATGATCCGTCATCCATCTTTCAGGTGATCGATGCAAAACACCCGCAGCGCCATATCTCTTATGAGCTTGGATGGCTCAGCCGGGAAATCGCCGCCATTACTTCGGGACAGAAAATCACGTATATCACGGATGCGGTTTTCAGCAAGGCCAATATTGATAAAATGGTGGATCTTGCCAAAAATCCGACCATCTCTTTATCGAGGCCGCTTTCCTGGAAGCCCACAGACACATTGCTGAAGACAAATATCACCTGACCGCATGGCAGGCAGGAACCCTTGCAGCCATGGCCGGAGTCAGACAGTTTACGATTTTTCATTATTCTCCCCGCTATACCGGCCAGGAAGACTTATTAACCGAAGAAGCCATCAGGGCGTATAACCGGATACCGTAACTCCCGGCGGTGACCGTATCGAAATGGTCATTAATTTTGTGACTGAAAGGGCATTGGGACTTTTTATTGTTTATGCTGACATATATCAAACTCATATTGACCGCCGTATTCTGGGGCGGGACGTTTATTGCCGGAAGAGTTGTTGCAAAGGATGTGCTGCCCTTTTCAGCTTCTTTTCTGCGGTTTGCCATCGCCTCCGTGTTTCTGGTTCTGATTACCTGGAGGGTTGAAGGGAAACTGCCCAGAATTGAGCGATCGCTGATTTTCCGATCTGTCTTCTGGGACTGACCGGAGTTTTTGCCTACAATGTTTTCTTTTTCAAGGGCCTTCAGTCCATTGATGCCGGACGCGCGGCGCTGATTATTGCGTTAAATCCGGTAATGATCTCATTTTTTTCCTCCATCCTGTTCAAGGAAGAACTGACTCCCATCAAGATCATCGGAATTCTATTGTCCGTTATTGGCGCGATGACCGTTATCTCCAGAGGCAACCCCCTGCATCTCTTCCAGGGCCATCTGGGATGGGGGGAGCTGAATATTTTCGGCTGCGTGCTAAGCTGGGTTTCCTTTTCGCTGATCGGGAAATCCGTCCTGGGTAAAATTTCGCCGCTGGTCTCGATCTGCTATTCATCCCTTGCCGGAACAGCGGCATTAATGATTCCGGCGCTGCTGGAAGGCTTATGGTCTTTTCTTCCGGCGTATTCAAGCATCACTTGGCTGGGGCTGTTCTATCTGGGATTTTTTGGAACGGTTCTGGGGTTTGTCTGGTATTATGAGGGGATAAAAAAAATCGGGCCGACAAAAGCCGGACTGTTTATCAATGTCGTACCGCTGTCCGCGGTCGTTCTGGCTTTTTTTCTGCTGAACGAACCCTTGACCCTGTCTTTGCTGATCGGCGCCGTTCTGGTCAGCACCGGCATCTATTTAACCAATACGGGTTTTGGAAAGCTGCAGCGCCCAGGGCAACCACTGAGTGCCGGCAGACGTCTTTCGGGTTGCGTTCCATGATATTTATTGCTTGACAATCTGCTGGAAATTCTATAAATAATTAAAGTTTAAGAAAATAATATTTGATAGCTGTTAAGAAAGGAGAAATTCTTTGGCAAATCACAAATCCGCTTTAAAACGTGCACGACAAAATGAAGATCACCGGATGAGAAACAAGTCCACCAAAACAAGAGTAAAATCCGTCATAAAGGACCTTCGCGCTGCGGCGGCTCAGCCGTCGGGTCAGGATCTGACGGCTGATCTGAATATCGCAAAATCGGTTATTGACAAAGCAGCCAAGAAAGGCTGTCTTCACCCCAATACCGCGGCCCGGAAAATTTCCAGAATGTCCAAACTTTTGAATTCAATGGCAAAGCTGTAATCCGTATCATTCTGGATTTGATGACTGTTTCAGGATTTACTCGGTTAATCCTTGCGTAAAAGGCCAGGAATGCAGACAGTGTGTTTCTGGTCTTTTACAGTGCTGTTAAAAATCATCCGTCAGCCGGTTATACACCTTTTCCGCCAGCCTTTTTGAAAGAATCTGAATCGCATTTTTTTTATTCTGTTCGGTCAGTGTTTTGTCATTCGTAACATTGTAGGCTTGGTTGGCATTGATTCCATTTACAGCCCAAATGATTTTTCCTTTTTGATCCACCAGTTTCAGGGCAATCCCAAGAACAACCCGACTTTGTGTCGTTTTACTTTGGGAGCTATGCGCAATGGGCGTATCTTGCATAGACGTCAATGCTTCCGGATAAAATCCCTTCTGCTTCTTCCTGCCTGCTCAGCACGTCTTTTCTTCTCATGAATAAATTCATTTATCAAACCATCGGTGATATATTTCTCGATTCCAGCTTCAGACGTTCTGTTTTCAATCACGGAAACATAGATTCGCGTTATGCCGGATGGCAATGAGCCGCTACCGGAAAATCGATACGAGCAGCCCCAAAGAACAGGCAATAATCGCAATCAGAAGTAGAATGGTATATTTTATTTTATAAAGTAATGTCATCATATCACGATGTTTACCAGCTTTTTTTGAACCACGACAATCTTTCTGATGGGCTTTCCGGCGATCATTTTTTGAACCCGCTCGTCAGATAATGCCATCTGTTCGATCACTGCATCGTCGGCATCTGCCGTAACGCTGAATTTACTTCTCAGCTTTCCGTTAACCTGAACCACGACAAGCAGCATATCCTTTACCAGCGCTTCCGGACGATGCACCGGCCAGGACGCCATAAATATGCTGGCATTTCCCAGTTCGGACCAGATTTCTTCAGCGATATGCGGTGTCACCGGAGACAGCAGCAAAACAACCGATTCAATGGCGAGCCGGAACAGGCTTGTTTTTGCAGGCGATCTCTCATCAACCGAAAAACCGTACAGCATGTTGACAAGTTCCATGACTGCGCTGATGGCAGTATTAAAATGAAATCGATCCTCGATGTCGCTTGTGACTTTATATATCGTCTGATGTATTTTTTTGTACAAATCCCGAAGCTCTGGCTCCAGTTCATCCATAACTCCATCAAAAGCAGCCACATGCCTGATATATGGCATCCACACTGCGCAAAGCCGCCAGACCCGATTTAAAAAACGGAAACTGCCTTCGACGCCCTGTTCGTTCCATTCCAGACTTCTCTCAGGTGGAGAGGCAAAAAGACAGAACAGCCGGGTCGTATCTGCGCCGTATTTTTCCAGCAGCGTATGGGGATCGACAACATTCTTCTTGGATTTTGACATTTTTTCGACCCTGCCGATGACAACCGCCTGGTCGCAGCGTTTACACCGCCGTTTTTTGCCTTCTGTGGCTTCATCCGGGAATAAATAACCATGGGTCGGACAATGCACCGTTTCCTTACAGACCATTCCCTGGGTGAGCAACCGGGTAAAAGGCTCTTTGTAGCTGATCAGTCCCATATCTCGAAGAACGCGCGTATAGTACCGGGAATACAGCAGATGCAAAATGGCGTGTTCCACCCCGCCGATGTACTGATCCACGGGCATCCAGTAATCAACCGCCTTGGGATCGAACATCCCTTCATGATAGTCCGGACAGCAGTAGCGCTGGAAATACCACGAAGATTCCACAAATGTATCCATGGTGTCGGTTTCTCTTCGGGCTGAAGGGCTGGCGCATTTCGGGCAGAGTGTTCTGGCAAAATAGTCAAGGGTTGGCAGCGGAGAACGCCCCCCTTCAAGAAGATCGGCATCCTCCGGCAAAACAATGGGAAGATCGGATTCGGAAACTGGAACAATGCCACATGCATCACAATGAATCATCGGAATGGGCGCTCCCCAATAACGCTGCCGGGATATGCCCCAGTCGCGAAGCCGGAAACTGATCGTGCGCTTTCCCAGGTGATGGGTCTCCAAATAATCCGCAATGGACTCAAGGGCCAGGGTATTTTTCACGCCGTTGAAATCGCCGGAGTTGATCATCACACCATCGCCGGCATATGCTTCGGTCATTGCCGCCGGATCCAGATCCTGCATCCGGTTTTACCACCACGATGATTTCCAAGCCATACTTTCTGGCAAAATCAAAGTCCCGCTGATCATGGGCCGGAACCGACATGACAGCCCCGGTACCATATCCCATCAATGCAAAATTGGCGGTATAAACAGGCATTCTTCTGCCGCTGAGCGGATTGATACACCATGCGCCGGTGAAGACACCTTCTTTTTCATAGGTTTCAATCCCTTTACTGGATCTGTCCTGCATGGATATCCGCTCGACAAATGCATTGACCAGGTGCTCTTGACAAGTCCCTTTCGACAATTTCTGAACCATCGGATGCTCGGGCGCCAAGCACATGAATGTGGCCCCGAAAATCGTGTCCTGCCGGGTGGTGAATACCACAATCTCTTCGGATGAATTCTCTACTGCAAAGCGAATCTCGGCGCCAATGCTCTTTCCGATCCAGTTCTTCTGCATCGCAACTACTTTCTCGGGCCAGCCCGGCAGCAGATCGCAGTGAATCAGAAGATCTTCCGCATAATCCGTGATCCTAAAAAACCACTGGGCCAGTTTTTTCTGACGGACCGGTTTTCCGCATCGCCAGCACATTCCGGCCTCGACCTGTTCATTGGCAAGAACCGTCTGACAGGGTTCACACCAGTTCACATAGGATTCTTTCCGGTACGCCATCCCTTTTTCATACATCTTTAAAAAAAGCCATTGTTCCCACCGGTAATATTCGGGTCTGCAGGTAGCTATTTCACGATCCCAGTCATAGGAAAAACCCATCTGCTTAAGCTGCCGGCGCATGGCATCGATATTATCATAAGTCCATATAGCAGGATGGGTCTGATTGGCGATGGCCGCATTTTCCGCAGGCATGCCAAACGCGTCCCACCCCATGGGGTGAAGCACGTTAAATCCCTTCATATGTTTATATCTGGCAACCACATCGCCGATGGTATAATTTCGAACATGCCCGATATGAATCTTTCCGGATGGGTAGGGAAACATTTCAAGAAGATAATATTTTTCCTTTTCCGGATCATCCGAAACTTTATAAGTTTTTGTGTCTTCCCAAGACTTCTGCCATCGGGATTCAATTACATCAGGCGTATAGCGCTCTTCCATTGTACGTCCATTCCTTCAGATTATGGATTATATTGGTAATATCATGCCATACCCCCCTGGAAATATCAAGATATTGTAGTGTCTGACTTGGGTT
>CAWJRD010000010.1:0-32642 GCA_963845015.1 uncultured delta proteobacterium | reverse complement strand
ACAGGCGTTTTAAAATGAGGCCGTTGACCTGGGGACGTATTTCCGCAATGCGGTAAGCGGAGGTGCGGCCGGGCAATTCCGTGGTCAGTGTGATTTTCTGGGTCGTTACCGATATCACGGCCACTTCCGGTACGCGGGCAAGTGCTTGAACCGGTTTTCGGTCACAACCGGTCAACCCATAACAAGCCAGTAATAAAAACAGAATCACCCATCCTGCCGGTGGGCTGCAAACGATGTTACGAAGACGCATCGACTATTCCTCCACATGGTTACAGTCAAGAGCTTTTAAATCCATGGCTTTCTCAAAAGCTCAATGTCATATCAAACCTTTAAAAATAATGTTTAAAATCGCATCCGGATTTTCCGGATACGAATGCTTTTCGGGATTTTCGAGCCAGAGAAACAGAAACGCATTGCACAGGCTGTCCAGGGCAACGGCAAGAATGTAGGGCTCCGCGGTGGGTTGAAACCGCCCGGCGCGTATTCCGGATTCAAAGATTGCCGCAATGCGCTCCAGAAAGCTTTCCCGGCGGTTTCGGATGTCTTGGTCCAGTCCGGCCATAATATTGAAACTGGCCCCGCGTGTCTCGGCAAAATAGAGACGAATGGTGGCGGCTTTATCCCGGAACACCTCTCCTTTTGTCTGAACATACCGGCGCAGTTTTTCGATTTCATCTCCTGGGGACTCAATGGCTGTTGAAAGTGCCGCATGAAACCGGTCAGACAGTTCCAGAATCAGGGCTTTATACAGATCCTCCTTGTTGCTGAAGAATTTATACAGCGTTCCAATGGCGAATTCGGATTTTGCGGCGATTTCGTGCATGGATACGTTGTGGTATCCTTTTTCTGAAAACAGTTCCAGCGCAGCGGCAAGCATTTCGTCGCGTTGCGCTATCTTCTGACGGTCGCGGCGGGAAATTGTTTTTGTTTCCATCGATAAGCCTTGCATGATTCATATTGTTTTGGAAAATCATCATCGGTGATAATGGCGGCGGGTCATTGTCAATTGAAAAATCAAGTCCGGAATGATTTTCATTTTAGGCCAAGTTCCATTTTCTGGTCTCTTATGTTATATAACATGACGTCATAATATGAAACGTGACGTCATATTGTCAACAGTAAATTTGTAAAGGGCTGCGAGTGGGACGGGGGAGTTGTAGAATTGTCTTGATAAACTGAAGCGATGGTTATAACAATCATCAAACTGCGCAGACCATTGATTTTTCGGATGAGGCCTTTGGCTGAAATTATTTGTTAAAGGCAGGTGAATATATCAAATTCATATAAGTTATCTTCCTTGTCGCTTTATTGCTTTTTGTTATATGGGTAATGGAAATGACCCACGAACGAAAAGAAACCCCTTGAAAAAAGGAGGGGGCAGAGGGGATTTCAGAGCGATTGTCTTCACGTTGATAAGGAGAGAAGAAAATGAAACTCATCAAACTTGCTGTTGTCATTTTATTGTTTTTCACACTTGGATGCATCCCCTTGGTAGATCCGGATGAACGGAATTCCCGCAGAAGTACGGATTCACCCGAAAACGTTTTAAAGCCCGTGGATTATTCCAGGTTCGGCAGACCGCCGATTCCGGTGAAACTTCTGCTGCTGATTCCGGCCGAATTCGAGCACTTCGTACATGTCAGCAACTATGACGGAACCCGCATCCGTCATCGCCTTGGCCGGGAGGCCGAACTGGAATTGAGAGATGCTTTCGGGATCGAATTCGCCAAGGTCGAGGTATGGCCGGCAAATAGCGAAGACGCGGCGATGAAAATGCTTTGGCCCGAGGATCCGGAAAACGTAAAGATACGGGCTTACGATTATGTGGCGATACCGAAGTTTCTGCGTGTCGATTCCCTGGAAAGCAATCAAAAATACGGATTTGAAATCGATATGCAGGTGGAATTCACTGCAAAAAACGGTTCAAGCATCACCGTCAAAGGGCATGGGGAAACCCTGATCGGAAAGTACGCACAATCGACGCCTGAAAAAGGCGCCGTTCTGACGCTCCAGTACGCGGTTTCCGCCCTTCTGGACGGTGTTGAACAAAGGCGGAGTCTATTTGAGCGCTGATGCTTGCGCATCTGTATATTGGAGGTGATCATGCCGGATATTCGTCCCATCCACTACAGGATTGTCCTTGAGCCGGATATGGAGCGGTTCCGGTTTGCCGGGACCGCGGAGATTACGCTTGAAACCGGATCTGCTATCGATCAGATCGTGCTGAATGCGTTGGATTTGAGCGTAACCGCATGCAGCGTCAGGCAGGCGGAAGCACTTGCGCCATGTGCGCAGTCCCTGGATTTGATAAATGAGGCGCTGAAAATCCGTCTTCCGCAGTCCATCAAAGGGCAATTCGTAATGGTCATCACTTACCAGGGGCAGATCAACGACAGCATGGCCGGATTTTACCGCAGCAGCTATGTTCAAGCGGGCAGCCGAAAGTTTATCGCCGTCACCCAGTTTCAGGAAAGCGATGCGCGCCGCGCTTTTCCATGTCTGGATCATCCGTCGCAAAAAGCCGCGTTCGACATTGAAATCGTTGTAGATGCCGGACTTTCCGCCGTTTCCAATGCCGCCGTCAAGGCGGTTCTGGCGCTGAATGACGGCAAGCAGCGCTTCGTGTTTGAAACAACGCCAAAAATGTCCACGTACCTGGTATTCTGGGGCGTGGGGGATTTTAAACAGGTTCAAAAAACCGGCGAGAAACGGGTCTGCGTCCTGACGCTGCCGGGAATGGAGGCATACGCCGGCTTTGGACTGGATTTCGGGTGCAGTGCGCTAAAATTCTGCGAAAATTATTTCGGCATTGCCTATCCGTTTTCAAAACTGGACCTGATTGCCATTCCGGACTTTGCTTTCGGCGCCATGGAAAACTGGGGGGCAATCACCTTCCGGGAGAACCTGCTGCTTCGGTATCCGGGCATTACATCGAAATCCGGGGAAGGCAGAATCTGTGAAATCATCTCGCATGAAATCGTGCACCAGTGGTTCGGCAATCTGGTCACACCTTCGGACTGGAAATTTCTGTGGCTGAATGAAAGCTTTGCCACGTATTTTGGCTATGGCATCGTGGATCATTATCACCCCGACTGGGGCGTCTGGGACCTGTTTCTTTATGGGCAGACCGCGGTGGCCATGTCCCGGGATGCCCTGATTGAAAATTTTCCCATCGAAATTCCCGGCGGAGAGCATGTCGTCATCAATGCCAGCACCGCGCCGATCATCTACAGCAAGGGCGGCAGCATACTCCGGCAGATTCACGGATATATCGGAGATGATCATTTCCAGGCCGGCCTGCAGCGGTATTTGAAAACACACGCCTATGCTTGCGCTTCAAGCGATGACCTATGGCAGGCCCTTGAAACGGCATCGGAACTGCCGGTCGCCCGAATCATGAAAAGCTGGATCGAGCAGCCCGGATTCCCGCTGGTGGAGGCGCGCCGTGATGGCCGGAAACTGACGCTGGCGCAAAAGCGGTTCACCTGCCTACCAAATGATTCTCCGCAAACCTGGATCGTGCCGGTGAGTATCGCAGCCTTTTCGGGCGCCGGGGTCGCCACCCGCCTGACCTGCCTGCTCGATCAGGGCATTCAGACCCTCGATCTTCCCGAAGACACCGCGGCTTTCAAGATCAATGCCGGCCAGACCGGTTGTTACCGGGTCAAGTATCTGGATTCGGGCAACCTGGCGGCACTTGGCGCTTTAATCCAGAACAAAACCCTTTGCCCCGAAGACCGCTGGGGAATGCTCAGCGACCTTTTTGCCCTGCTGATGCGCGGGGATGCAGTCCTTGCGGATTACCTGGGATTTCTGGACTTTTATGCGCAGGAAGACGCGTTTTTGCCGCTGATCGGTATTGCCGATGCCCTGATTCATTTATGGCTGCTGGTGGAAGATCGCCTTCGCGAGAATATTTCATTGACGGCAATATCCCGGCATGAATCCATACTGGCGAAAATCGGATACACGCCGCAGCCGGATGAAACCCATTCCCGCGCGATGCTGCGGGACCAGGTGCTCTGGCAGGCTGCGCTGATGGGATCGCAACCAGCCGCTGATTTTGGCCGCACCCAGTTTGAGCTGTTGAAAGCGGGGAAGGCCGTCAGTCCCGATATCCTGCGAAGCGTGATGCAGATCGGGGCACTGACAGAAGGCCTGAGCGCGTTCGACTGGCTTGACTCGCGCTTTCGGGAATCCGGCAGCGAGCACGAGCGCGTAAACATCCTGTCCGCCCTGGGATGCTTCCAGGAGAAGCCGGTCATTGAAAGGGCCCTGGACTATGTCATCCGCGAAGTGCCGGCCCGAAACCAGTTTATTCCTGTATTGTCCATGGCGGCCAACCCTTCCGCGATTCCCCTGCTCTGGGACTGGTACACGGCCAATTTGCCAATAATCGAAACCTTTCACCCCCTCCTGCATGAAAGGATCATTACCGCAATGGTTCCCTGGGCCGGAATTTTCCGACAAGACGAGATCAAGGCCCATTTTACCGGGTATTTGGAAAAGACCGGAAAAACCGGTGACGCCATCAAGATGGCCCTTGAAAGACTGGAAATCAATCTGAGAATCCGAAAGCGCTTGGATTTGAACATGATACTTTCCCCCTCGGGGAAACCCGGGAAATGAAGCTTCTGGTCTGTGTCAAACAGATCCCTGATCCCGATGCGCCGGTCCGCGTCAATGCCGATAGCAGTTGGGTTGAAATCGATGGCTGCGCGTTTGTCATGAACCGCTTCGACGGGTTTGCCCTGGAAGAGGCGCTGCGTATCCGGGAAGAGATTCCGGACACCCGCATCGATGCCGTATCCGTTGGGCCGGAAAGGGTGGAGGCGGTCCTGAGAAGATCGCTGGGCATGGGCGCGGATCACGGCATTCACATTCTTACCGAAACCGATGGCTATCTGTGTCCGTTTGCGACTGCTGCCTGGATTGCCGCATATGCAAGAAGGGCCTGCAACTATGACCTGATCCTGACAGGCGTCATGTCCGGTGATGACATGAACGGTCAGGTCGGGCCCCTGGTGGCCGAAATGCTCCATCTGCCCTGTGCCACATCCGTCATTTTCCGGCGGATGATGCCGGAAATGGACCGGATATACGTTGAGCGAGAGATGGAAGGGGGCCTTCGGGATGCCCTGGAAATCAAGCTCCCGGCGCTTCTGACACTGCAAAGCGGCATCAACCAGCCGCGTTATCCGTCGCTTTCCAAAATGCTTCGGGCCAACAAACATCCGCTGGATGTAATTCCGTCTGGATCTCTTGAATCGCCGTCTATTCGTCTGTCCGTCATTCAGTCAACGCTGCCGCAAAAAACGCGTGCGGGCCGGATTCTGGAAGGAACGCCACTGGAAAAAGCCCGCCAGCTTCTGGATATTCTTCAAACACGGTTAATGCCCGGATAGGAGAGACGCACGTGTCAAAGTCCATCATTGTCATCGCAGAACATGCAGAAGGCCAGGTCCGTCCGGTCACTTATGAACTGGTGGCCTTTGCGCGCGCCCTGCAAAAAGAAATGCCATCGTCCGGAATAAAAATTGTGGTGATCGGAGATGCAATCGGTCAAATCGCCGAAATCATCGCCGGCAAAACCGGACTGAGCGTTATCGCCATATATGTTCCGGGTCTGGCCGGATATAGCGCCGAGGTCCATAAAAACGTTCTGGCCGATCTCCTGACGGAGTGGCGACCCTCGCATGTGGTCGCGGCGCACTCGACCCAGGGACTGGACTTTGCTCCGGGCCTTGCCGTTCGGCTCGGCGCGGCCTGCGTCACGGGCGTTGAGGCCATCGTGAAACAGGATCAGGGAATCTGCTTTCGCAGGGCAGTCTGCGGCGGCAAAATCATGGCCGATGTCCATGCGGATAGCCCGATGGTCATGCTTTGCGTTCTGCCCGGCAGTTTTGTCCCTGATCCAGGGGATGCGGCCGCACCCGGGACGGTTACGGTGCGGACGATGGAAAGCGTTCCCGAACAAAGTTTTTCCCGCGGGATCATCCGTAAAAGCATGGATGTCTCCGCCGTTGTCGAGGCTGATGTCATCGTTGCGGCCGGCCGGGGAATTGGAGACAAGGACCATCTGGATCTGATTTATCGTCTGGCCGCGATCTTCCCCAAATCCGCTGTCGGCGGTTCCCGGATTGTCTGCGACAGCGGCTGGCTGGATTATGCGCAGCAGATCGGCGTGACCGGCTGCACGGTCGCCCCGAGCCTCTATATCGCCTGCGGCATATCCGGGGCCATCCAGCATGTTTCCGGAATGCGGGGCTCCGGTTTTATCGTTTCCATCAATACGGACCCCAAAGCCGCGATTTTCAACGTGTCCGACGTATGCATCGTTGAAGACCTTGCCACGTTTATCCCGATTCTGATCGAGGTCCATGAAAAGCGCCGCCCGGAATAAGCCTCGTTATAATGAAATTGTTGACACATATCTTGCTTTTTAGACCGGAGGAAAATCATGAAATGTCCGGAGTGCCAAACGGAGATCCCCGAAAGCTCCAAGTTCTGTAAGGAATGCGGAAGTAAGTTTGATCTCACCTGTTCCGAATGCGGGAAAAGCGTACCGTCTGAAAGTAAGTTTTGTCTGGAATGCGGCCATCATTTGGATGGCGCACCGTCATTCGAAAAACCAATGCCGGCCCCGGATGCGGAACGGAAGCAGATCACGGCGCTGTTCTCGGATCTTTCCGGTTATACGGCCATGACCGGGTAACTGGACCCCGAGGATGTCCGGGAGATCACCGGGAAGATTTTTCATGAGATCAAACAGGTGGTGGCCCGCTATGACGGGTTTATCGAAAAATTTGCCGGGGATGGCGCGCTGATTCTTTTCGGGGTGCCGCAGGCTCACGAGGATGATCCCGTACGCGCGATCCGGGCGGCCCGGGAGATTCATGATTGCGTGGATGCCATCAGTCCCCTGTATGATCCCCGGCTCGGCAGGCGCCTTACCATGCACAGCGGTATCAACACAGGGCTGGCGGTCACCGCGGATGTGAACACCGAAAAAGGCACCCACGGAGTTACCGGTGAGGCGATGGTGTTCTGTTTCGAGGATATTCATTGGGCGGACCAGCCTACGATAGATCTGCTTCGCATCATCATGACCGAGACCCTGCATCCAGCGCTGTTTCTGAATGTGTATAGACTGCCTTTCAACTTTTTCCCAATTCACAGGGAAACATACCCGCCCGGGGGTATGAAGAGGTTTGTTTACAAGATTTGTCCTCGGACGATTCCCGTCGAATGTTGCAGTCCCTTTTAAAAATCGAGACAATTCCAGACGAACTCAGCTCAACCATTTTAAAAAAGGCCGAAGGCAATTCCTTCTATCTGGAAGAGGTCACCAACTCCCTGATGGAAACCGGAATCCTCATCCAGGAAAATAACCATCTGACGCTGACACGGCCCATCACCGAATCCGATGTGCCCTCCACGGTGCAGGGCGTCATATCTGCAAGGCTTGATCGACTGGGGCGGGATATGAAGCTGGTGCTTCAGGAAGCCTCGGTTATCGGAAGGGCATTCGCTTATGACATTCTGAAACGGATTTCCCAGATCCGTGACAACATTGACAAGTATCTGCAGGGGCTGGAAAAGCTCGACATTGTCCGTGCCATGTCTGTTCAACCCGAACTGGAATATATTTTCAAACACGTCCTGACTCAGGAAGTGGTCTATACCGGACTTCTTAAAAAAGAGCGCCAGGAGATCCACGAACGGATTGGGCTTGTCATGGAACGGGTCTTTCAGGAAAGGCTATCCGAATTTTACGAAACCCTGGCCTATCATTTCAAACTGGGACGCTCGGTGCTGAAAGCAATCCATTATTTGATGAAGTCGGGAGAAAAAAGTCTGAATAGATTTGCTGTGGATCAATCCCATCAGTATTACCAAGAGGCGTGATCGGATTCTGAACAAACCCTATCACGATTCCGAGATTCTTGATGATGCCATCGAAAATCAAAAAATGATATGTCACGTTGGGATAAAAAGTTGTTTGAATATCCTATCTGTGTTATTTGTCAATGAAATACTTTTATATTCAGAAAACACCACAAAAAGAGCATTCAGATTCGGCTGCAGGAGATATCATAATGGACCAGATTCAATACATCGCCGATGAGAACAATCATATTACCGGAGTTATCGTTCCTATCGATCTTTGGCAGGAGATCCAATCTGAGAAGGAAACGGCCTATCTTTTTAAAAGCCACACAATGAGAAAACGTTTGCTGAACGCCAAAAACCGCAAGAAAGGTATCCTCCTTGACGAAGCATGCAAAAAGCTTGGAATTTGACGCGAACGGATTTGAAGATCTGGCCTGGTGGGTTGAACAAGACCGCAAAAAAGCGCTTCACATACTCAAGTTAATCAAGGAAATCCAGCGTGACCCTTTGAGCGGTTCTGGAAAACCAGAACCGCTCAAGCATGAACTGTCAGGTTGCTGGTCCCGCCGAATTGACCATGAGCATCGATTGATCTATCAAGTTAAAGAAGACAAAATTCGTATCCTCGCTTGTCGTTATCATTACTAAAGTTTGCCGGCTTCGATTGATGAAAGAGTTTTGATTAGGGCTTTCTTAGGAGGGCGCCATGATCTGCCCGGAGTGTCAAGCCGAGATTCCTTACAGTTCTATTTTCTGCAATAAATGTGGTCAGAAACTGGGGACCTGCCGGAAGTGCCAGAAAATGAATCCACCTGGCAGTAAATTCTTCCTGGCTTGCGGCTATCCAATGGATGAAGCCCTGGCATCCGATAAACCAACGCAATCCCGGATGCGGAACGGAAGCAGATCACGGCGCTGTTTTCGGATCTAAATGGGAAGAGCTGACTTCTCTGGGTTGATGCCATATGATGTTTTATTAGAAGCGATTCATCAGATGGTTGTAATCTACATGGGAACCGATCCAAAACCATACCAGGGTGTCCTGTTCGCGAAAAGCTATGGCCCAGTAATGGAGGCCGATATCCACAGTCCAAACAGAGCCTTTTTTTGAAAAGCCCAATGATGGATGGAACGGTTGATTGCGAAACAATTCAAATCATTTTTCAGAAAATCCTGGATTTCTTTTGGAAGCTTTTGAAAACACTTCCAGAAATCTGGATGTGTGGTTGAGATTAATTCCACCGGGTGCAGCGCCCTTCCTGAAAGTCTTTCTTAAGCCGTTCAAGGAGGGCTGAGCCGGGTCCATTTTCCGAAAAGTCGGCTTCGAGTTGTTGATCCCATAATTGTTTGTCTGTCTGAATAAACCAGTGCAGCAGTGATGTTTTCTCTGATATCGGATAACGTCAGTATGGCTTGTTGAATCTGTTGCGTTGAAATGGCTGTTACACAACTCAATTTTACCCCCTGTGGCTGAATTGTTAAATCGAGTTTACAGCAACCACTGGGAATGTCAATTTTTTCTTGATCGGTTTAAGGCAAAGGCAATTCTCACATTTAGCTTCTACGGGAGGGATGTATGCAGTATCCCAAGTGCCGGTTCGAAAATCGGGAAGGTGTCAAGTTCTGTGAAGAATGCGGGACAAAGATGGAACGGATATGTCCGGGTTGCGGGGCGAAAGCCCCTCCGTGATCGAAGTTCTGCGGCGAATGCGGCCACCCTTTATCCGCCCCTGCCGCCGCCCCCCAAGTACCTCTTCCCCTTGACCCCATCGGCAAACTGAAGCGCTATCTACCCACGGGTCTGGCAGAGAAGTTCCTGGCACAGCGGGATCGGATCGAGGGCGAGAAAAGACAGGTCATGGTCCTGTTCTGCGATCTGGAGGGATACACGCCGCTTACCGAAAAGCTCGGCCCCGAAGAGGCTTACGCCCTGATGGACCGGGTCTATGAAATCCTTATTCACAAAGTCCACGATTTTGAAGGGACTGTCAACGAGATGGCCGGTGACGGTATCCTGGGGTTATTTGGTGCGCCCATTGCCCTGGAGGACACCCCCCAGCGGGCCATCCACTCGGCCCTGGCCATCCACTGGGAAATGGCCCGGTTCAATGAGCAGCTTCAAAAGGAAGGCAAGACCATTCCGCTTCACCTGTCATGGCGTTTCCTGCTACGGAAGGGGATTATTTGAAGAAGCGGAAGAATATCTTTTAAAGGGCGTCTGTTTTTTAAAAAGGGTGAAAGAAAAGTTGTGGAATTATTCAGAACAGTTAATTTTGGGTGAGATCTATTTTGAAAAAGGGAATTTTCCAAGATCCGAAGAGTGGTTCGGAAAAGGATGCCGGCTCATTAAAGATGCTCGGGTATTTCCTTCTTCGGAGAGATTGGGAACAGTAGAGTTGATCAGGGCAAAGATCAGGACCAACCCAAAGGACACTGATCTGGAATCTCTCTATACTCATTCAACAAATAATAAACTCAAAATGATCCAAGGATGAATCTCCAGTTATATCGGATCCATTCTAATGAATGTGGATGATGGCCACCAGCCGGAAGCGCAACCCTGGATTCAAAAGGCCATCGAGGAAGATCGAAGAAACGGCACATGGTTTATTTTAGGAAGAGACTACGCCCTTTACGCTGAATGGTTCAAACGAAACGGCGATCGCTCCAATGCCTCGGAAAACCTGGGCAGGGCTATAGAAATTATGAAAGCGTGCGGCGCCGATGGATGGGTGGAAAAGCACGAGAAGGAGCTGACTGCGTTACAATAATATCTTTGAAAGGAGGGTTTTGTGCGGATCGCGAAGGTGGTCTTGGCTTTATTGGCGGTTATTGCTATTGCGGTGGTTGGGTTTATGTACCTTGCTCCGGGGAATGCATTGCACTTATTAGTAAATGCGCAGCGAACGCATGCTGGGCTTGAGCGAAAGGAGATTCAACTCGACGGCAATCTGCATTACGTTTATCTGGAAGGCGGCCAAGGTGAACCGCTCATGCTTCTGCACGGCTTTGGTGCTGACAAAGACAACTTTACCCCCGTTGCAGCCTACCTGACGGCGCGCTACAGAGTCATCATCCCCGACCATATCGGCTTTGGCGAATCATCGCACCCGGTGGACGCCGTCTATTCTCCACCCGAACAGGCCAAGCGGCTACGGGCCTTCGCTCACGCTTTAGGTGTTGCCAGTCTCCATCTCGGCGGCAACTCCATGGGCGGCCACATTGCCATGACATATGCGGCGCTTTACCCCGGAGAGGTGAAGAGCCTGTGGCTGCTCGATCCAGGCGGGGTATGGCGCGCCCCGAAAAGCGTCGTGATGACAACACATGACACGACAGGACAAAACCCGCTGCTGATCAGGAAAGAAGATGACCTCGTGAAGCTTCTTCAAATGGCCATGAGCAGCCCTCCCTATATCCCACGTCCGATACTCAACGTGCTGGCAAGACAACGCATCGAGAACTACACGCTGGAGCAGCATATCCTCAAGGAAATGCTGGCTGACTCCGTTGAACAGCGGGTCACCGGCCTGGAAACGCCTGCTTTGATTGTGTGGGGCAGTGAGGATCGCCTGCTCAATGTCGAGACGTCTAAAATACTCAACAAGTTGATGCCCCGTTCACAGGTCATTGTCATGCAAAATATAGGTCATTTGCCAATGCTTGAGAATCCGAAACTGTCCGCGCTGGACTATCTGAAGTTTCGGGTGTCATTGGATCCGTAAGATGCCATCAAAGCAGGCATATGGGGGTACCGGACAGGCAAGGCCTGTCAAACGATGATTTAACTAAAATAATTGCCGGCGAAAAAGGAATTATGCCCGACCCGTGATGAGTGTTCCGGCAAGGGCAGATATTATATTTCCTGCGAAGGCATCAAGGTTTTGTCGATCATGATTCCGAGCATCGTGTCATCGACCTTGGCCATGCCCAGTTTGCTGATGGCCGTCAGGTTCCAGATGGTTTCCTCCGCCGTTCTGCCGATAAACCCTTCGGTCTGCGTGATGCCGTGGTCGTTCAGGGCCATATAGGCGGCGCGGATGGCCGAGTCCGTGGAACTTGCCACCTTCAGGGCGCAGCCGCCCTTGGCGCCGTCACAGAGCATTCCCCCCAGATCACTGATCAGGTTATTGACGGCAAGCGTGATCTTCTGCATATCCTTGCCGTATTGCTGATACACGATGGCAACGGCCGCGCCGACCCCAGCCGCGATCGCGCATCCGCAAAGCGGAGACAGGTCCCCGGTAAAGCATTTGATATAGCTGTTGATCAAATGCGACAGTCGCGATGCTCCGGATGATCTTTGATTCTTCGATGTGAAAGAATTCGCCGACCTTCCAGGGGACCAGAATCGCCACAATCCCCTGGTTTCCGCTGCCGCCGCTGGACATCACCGGGTAGCTCAAGCCCGCCATTCGGGCGTCCGCGGCAGAGGCGGTCAGGATTTTGATAGCGGAAAACACATCTTCCAGAAGATATCCCTTATGCATCAGATCGGAAATATAATATCCCACCTTGTGAAGCTTCTGACCGATTCCGGCGATTTCAAGGTTCATGTCAACCCCGCGCCGGATCTCGCGGAAGTCATCATCGTCCATGCGTTCCACCAGATCCGCAAAATCGGCGATGGTCATTTGCTTTAACGCCTGTTTATAGGCCTGGCCGCCGGCGTTGTTTTCTGTCTGTTCCTTGGTAAAAATGGATTGATTGTTCTTTTCAAGAAGCACCAGATTCGTATGAGAGCCTTCCATGACAGCCCGGGCAAAGCCCTGATCGGTTTTGACGGTCACATCGATATAAAGATCTTTCTGGGTCGGTTCAAAACCGATCCTGGCTTTTTTCGCCAAGATCAGTGATCCTGGCCTGTGCCAGACTCTCTGCTGCCGGCGCCTTTCAGGATCTCCATTTTCAGTTCAGGCCTTTTAATCACGGCGCCCAGAACGCCGGCGATCAGGTTGCCTTTTTCTCCCCCCGTATTGGGGACGGTGACGGCAAAACCGTTCTTGAAGACACCTGGATCCACGATGATGCGAATTTCCTGAATCGCGCCTTCCGTCTGCTGGCTGGCGATGCTTGCGGCGTATGCCACGGCGATCGGCTCCGTGCAGCCCAGCGCCGGAAAAACCTCGTGTTTGAGAACTTCCTTTAAGAATATTCAAGATTCTCCTCCGGTGTTTTTTCAGCCAGGAGTAATGCCGGCATTCCGGATCCAGATACCTTTCCGCCCGGCGCTCAAACAGCAGGGAGCATGTTGCCGGCCAAAAATTCTCCGGGTCATGTTCCGCGTCGTTAAACAGCAGAATAACGGGAATCCGGGGAAGTGCGTCAAACTGCACGGACAGGTCATAGGCGGCTTGCGTCATCGGCGGATAACCGCCCAACCGGCTGCACGCGGACTGCAATTCCGAGAGCTTTCCCGTAAAATAGGATGCGATGGCCCTTTCGACTTCATTTGCAAAATAGGTTGTCAAAGGACCCGAATCCTTCAGGCCCCTGAAGGATACCCATTCATTTTCTTCAGGCGCAGTATCGGGACATTGCAGCAGATATTTACACAGAATGACGCGGACATCAAAGCCGGGCGTTTTTCCGGACGGATCCGATATGCCGTCACTGGAAACCCGGTGTTGTCTGCCGAAAAGGGGAATGAAGACTTCCTTTCCCTGCACCCTTACTCCCAGCAAATGCGCTAAACCCGCCAGGTATCTACCGCCGAACTGGGCCAGGTAATTCCGATAGGTCGCTTCATGAACGCTTGCAGTTTTTTCCATATTCGATGATCATCCTAGTACAGCCAATCCGGGATCGGAGAGGCGATTGCAACTCCGGCCAAATCGAATTGTTCCTGACATCGCAATTCATTCTTAACACACAGATGTTTCATTTCACAAGTAACCTGATCAAGAAATTACCGTATCTCAATACAGCTCCAGTCAGCATCTTTTTTAAAACGCCAATGGCAAACAAACAGCTAAAGGACGATGCCGGGAATTTCCATTTCACCTTTTTGGAATGCTTTCAGAAAGGCATCAACGACCTGGGGGTCAAACTGTGTGCTTCTTCCTTTTAGGATTTGTTCCTTCACTTCGATAGGAGGCAGGGCTTTGCGATACGGCCTGTCGCTGGCAAGCGCATCATAAACATCGGCGACAGCGATAATCCTGGCTTCAATGGGAATATCATTTCCCGTTGCGCCCATATAACCGGATCCATCGTGATGCTCGTGATGGGATAATATGATCGGGATGATTCTGTTCAAAGGGGTATCTGCCGCGGTCAGCATTTCGGCGCCTTTGTCGACATGTTTTTTTATGCCTTCATATTCCGCCTTGCTCAGACGCGCCGCTTTGTAAAGAATTTCCCGGCTGATATCCAGTTTTCCAAGATCGTGGAGAAGTGCGGCGGATCGGATATCTTCGATTTGAGATTCTGCGCATTCTCATATAAGCGGCTATCTTGGCGGCGTAAATGGATACGCGGTAGCAGTGATTCTCCGTATATTTGTCTTTTGATAAAAATTGACGCAGAATGATGATCAGGCCGTGATATGTTCGCCGCAGCTCATGGACTTGCTGTTGGCTGCGCTCTTGCAGTGTTCCGATTGCGTAGGATGTCACCATTAAAATGGCGCCCCAAGTGAAGATATCATACCAGGGTCCGCTCAATTCCTTTAATATTTCCGGTAGCAGCCAGGCATGTGGGATGATAATAGGCAAACAGAATTACAACCAGAATGCAGGCGATGGATGTCAGGGTTGCATGACGGCGGCCATAAAAATAGGCTGAAAAAATAGTTGGAAGGACATATAAGCCCATCATGATCCGTGTTGCAGGAGACCAGATAGTTCATGACACCCACAATGAAAATGATGGATAGTATCAGCCAGAGTTCCTTGTTGACCGCTTCGATTTGCTGCAGGAGACTTTTCTGGGTTTTTCCGCAGCGTAAATAAGACATTTTCCTGCTGCGCAGGCGATGGATCGAATTCTTTCTCCGATGAGGCATGATGTTCGGCAATGACTTCCTTTTGAAGTTTTGGCGCTGGCTCAAGAAGAAAGCTGACCGAGGCGCCGCATCGGTCAGCATGTCAGTGATTTTTTTTCCGGCATCCTGAGATATGTTTTTTAAAAGAATTACGGGCGCTTTCTGATATAGCGCCTCATTTTCTCCGGATGGGCGTTTTTTACATAAACTTCCAGGACCTGGTTCATTTTATCCGCACGTGTGATGAAGGCCGGGATTGAAGCACCAATGTTCCGCGATTTGTTACTTCCATGTGAAAATCCATTTGATTATTATAAAAGTGATGTTGTTCTGTCCGAACTTTTTAAAAACCAAGGTGCCAACGAAATAAATTGCGGCATTGCCGAGTTGTATCCTTTATAGCGGATAGAACAATATTCGCATTCATAAAATCCGGTCAGCTCTTGTGAACAAAGGGTTATGACCCGGAGAGTGATATTATTCTGTATGAATTTGATCATTTTTAGTCAACAATAATATCTTCTTCAGGAAAAAAATTACTGCTGATCAGGCTGAAGGATGAAGATGTTTTCGGAAAGAGGATCGTGGCGAGGCATCAATTTCATGGTGGATATAGATCTTGGGGTCCTGTTCTGCCGATTGCCTGAATGCGCGCTAACTGATATATGTTGATGGTGCTTTTATTCTTTAATTTTATACCGCAGGTGATCTCTTGAGCAAAAGACAGTTGACGATTCGGTACATTATTTTTTATGTGCTGTTTTCACCCGACGCATGGCAAGTCCTTACAGGACTTATTGCCGCCTATTTTCTATCCCCGCTTGTCGGATTGCCGGACACGGGAATCGGGGCCAGAGCAGTACTCTTTATCATGATCGGCACCATCGGATATGCTGCATCCCGCATCCCGGCCCGCCGGATTACTCAGATTTTAAAAAAATGGATATTGGGCGATAAACGGCTCTGAACCGCTTCCCCTGGGAAAGGGTTACGGGTTCAAAGTGGCAGAGGCACAGAGGCACAAAGTAGTATTGTCAATCATCCGGTGCACTGCACACTGACGAATAGTCGATTGACTGTCGATCAAATGTCTCGACAAATCAGTATCCGGTTACATTTTCCTTTGTGCCGCTGCTTCTTTGTGCCTTTGTGCCTGAATTGCTACGATATACGCAAGTTCATCAATATTCCTGCATGTAACCATAGCCTTGTTCCCCGTGGATGGACCGGTCGAGTCCGGCCATCTCCGATTCCAAGGCAATGCGGAAACCGACGGTTTTTTCAACGAGCCAGCAGATCGCCAGGGTGCCGGCCGCGGCAAACAAGATGGTAACGCCAATTCCCATCAACTGGATTCCAAGCTGATTCCAGATTGTCCAGGCCTTTCCGGCAGAAGCCGCGGCGCTCTGCATCCAACTGTCTCGGATGAAAAAATGAGAGCAGGATGACCCCCAGGCCGCTTCCGACGCCGTGAATGCCGAAACAGTCCAGGCTGTCGTCGTAGCCGATCTTTGATTTGGCGACCAGCGCATAAAAGCAGACAATGGAGGAAAGGGCGCCCAGCACAATGGCGCCGGAGGGCAGAACCACGCCGGCAGCCGGGGTGATGGCGACCAGGCCGGCCAGAATACCGGAAGCAAAACCAAGGGCC
This sequence comes from uncultured delta proteobacterium, assembly GCA_963845015.1. Taxonomy (GTDB): domain Bacteria; phylum Desulfobacterota; class Desulfobacteria; order Desulfobacterales; family Desulfatirhabdiaceae; genus RAAP-1. The sequence continues at coordinate 16,113 of CAWJRD010000010.1, read as the reverse complement.
GTGGCCTTTCGAAATTTGATGGCTTCGATGATGAGCCAGGTCAGGGCGCCGCTGGCTGCGGAAACCTGGGTCATGGTCAGCGCCCGGGCCGTATCCAGGCCGCTGTGAACCGTGGAACCGGCATTGAATCCGAACCAGCCGACCCACAGCAGGCCTGCGCCCATCAGCGTCATGACCAGATTGTTGGGCGCCATGGGAGTTTTGGGATAGCCTTTCCGGGGACCCAGAAAAATGGCGACCATCAGGGCGCTGAACCCGGCGGAAACGTGAATCACCAGTCCGCCCGCCAGATCGATGACGCCGGCGGCACCGGCATTGAAAAGCCATCCGTCCGCTGCCCAGACCCAGTGGCATAGCGGGCAGTAAATGAAAAGCATCCACAGGACGATGAATGCGATATAGCCCCGGAAGTACACCCGTTCGGCCAGGGCCCCGCTGATCAGTGCCGGGGCAATGATCGCGAACTTGCCCTGGAACATGGCCAGCACGTATTCCGGCACCCCCTTTACAATGGCGTCATCAATCCCTTTCAGAAAAAAATAGTCGCTGTTCCAACCGGCAAAACCGCCCAGGATATTGGATCCGAATGCGATGCTGTAACCGCAGACCACCCAGAGAACGCCGATAACCGCCATGGCCACAAAACTGTGCATCATGGTGCTGAGTACGTTCTTGGTTCTCACCAGACCCCCGTAAAACATCGCAAGACCGGGCACCATCAGCAGCACCAGGGCGGTTGAAGTCAGCATCCATGCCGTGGTTCCCGAATCCACGGGTTCAGCTTCGGCGGCATGCAAAAGGATCGGGAATACGCCAAGCATACCGGAAACAATCGCAGGTACCCAAATTTTTTTCTTCATCATTTCTCCCAATTTATTTTGATCGATTTTTCAAACTGGCCAAACAGCGAAATTCATTGAGGTGATGCAATTAAAAGGCCAAGTATTATCAAAAATATATTTATGTACGATATTGGATAGATAATATCCAATGATTTAAAAAATGACCCTGATGGAGAAATTTGTGTCTTACAGATATGTCATTTGTAAGCCCAAAAAAATTCATTATTGTCATAAAAATGCATTTTATTTTCAGATACACAACAGTGACCCAAAAATGCATAAATTGCATTTTTGTTATTTTCAATGTTTCATAAATCGTAACTATTCAGGTTCAAAGGCACTGAGGCACAAAGGCACAAAGTTTTCTAATCTTTTCTGCATATGTAGACAATAACTCGAGTTCACATATGCTCATCCTATGTGCTGTCAACCATTTCTCTATGTGCCTCTGTGCCTTTGCCACTTTGTGCCTGAGCAGTTATCATAAATCACTATTGTCATATAAACTTATTGCCGCGCGATAAAACAGAACTGACAATAGCATTCAGACCCCTGAATAATTATCTTCTTTCTTGATTATGTGAATCCGCAATGATACGGAAAACATTATTCATTAATGACAAGCGACATGAAGGAGTCGGGAATGCTTGAAGGATCCGGTGTCAAGAAACTGTTTATGAACAACTGGGAAAAGATGGCCCTATGGGCGATTCTTATCGGGCTCTTCTATCTGCTGAAGCCATTTTTTCTGCTGATTTTTGAGACGTTTCTGATCACTTACAGCACGAAGATCGTCATTCAATGGGCGGTGAGTCGCCTGAAGATGAACTACCGGCTGGCGGCGGTGATTGTTTTCCTGCTGTTCGTGACGCTGCTGGGGGCGGCCAGCGCCTGGATCGTGCCCAAACTCATTCTCGAGTCCAACCGCATCGTAAAGGATTTTACCGGCAGCGGCGATCAGCAGACCCGGGAGAAGATCAACGGGTTTGTCGAAAGCATTGTCGTTAAGGTAGTGGGAGAGGAAAAGGCCCAGACCATCATTGAATCCGATGAATACACGGCGATGATGGAAGTCCTGAAGACCGAGTCCACAAAGGCGGTCAAAGCGGCCCTGCCGCGCGTTCTTGAAACCCTGCTTCATCTGGTCAAGTTCTGCTGGGAAATCCTGTTCACGCTGATACTGGCCATCATCTTTTCCTTCATTCTGGTCATGGACTGGCAGAGAATCGCCGGAAAAATGAAGGAGCTGGAAAAGAGCCGGATCCGATCCTTCTATATCGGCGCCGCACCGCATCTTCATGCCTTTGCCGATGTTCTCGGAAAGGCCTTTACCGCCCAGGCCATTATCGCCATCTGCAACACGCTGCTGACCGCAGCCGGCATCTGGTTCTTTCAGGTGCCGAATATCGCGCTGATCATGACCATCGTTTTTCTCTGCGGGTTCATTCCCATTCTGGGAACTTTTTTAAGTTCAGTTCCGATAATCATCTTCGGGATTCAGGCCGGCGGACTTTTGATGGTTTTTAAACTCATAGTCCTGATAGCCATTGTCCACGCTTTTGAGGCCTATCTGCTCAATCCGAAGATCACGGGAAACGTTCTGCATGTGCATCCGATCCTGGTGTTGGTCCTGCTGCTGGTCGGAGAACGGTTTTTCGGCATCTGGGGAATGGTTGTCGGGGTTCCCATCGGGTACTATGTCATCAGCGTTCTGACGAGGAAGGACGAAAGCCTGGCGGCTGCCGGCCCCGTGTTGTAACCAGGATCGGCGATGGAACGCATACGTTGCCGCTTGCGCTGTTATGCCGGTTCCCCGGGGGCCGGAGCCCTGGAACCGGCAGAAGCGAAGACGATGGTCGATCAAGGAATATCACTGAATGGACGATTCCCAGTCCTTGGTTTCGAACCAGTAGTGTTTGATGTCTTTCAGCCAGCCTTCTGCGGCAACCACCGTAATCCAGTTGTTGAAATAGTTGATGGTGTCATAGTCGCCTTTCCGGACGGCAAAACCGATGGGCTCTTTGGTAAACGTGCCTTCGATGGGGATGAAAAGGGTTTCCGGATATTTCAGCGCCTGGAATGCCGGTGTCGGGGCGTTACCCACCATCGCATGGGCTTTGCCGTTGATCACTTCCTGGTAGGCCTGGGATTCGTCGTCAAAGAGCGTCAGCTTTGCTTTGGGCATGTACTGCTTGGCGGCAGGAACGGAAGAAGAGCCCAGCCTTGCTGCCAGCGTCACTTCCGGCCGGTTGAAATCATCCAGGCTTTTGAATCCGGCCGCCAGTTGTTTATTGGCGACAATGGCCTGACCGGTGTAATCATAGGGAATACTGAAATTGACCTTCTGGTTCCGGTTCGGCTGAATTGTCATCCCGCCGATGATCACATCGAATTTTCCCGTCAAAAGGGCCGGAATGATGCCCGCCCATTTGGTGGGAATAAATTCGACCTTGACGCCGAGATCGGCTGCCAGTCTTTTGGCGACGTCGATTTCGAATCCGACGAGTTGACCGTTTTTGTCATTCATGGCCCAGGGAACAAAGGTGGACATTCCCACTTTCAGCACGCCGCGTTTCATCACCTGCTCTATGGTGCTTTCGGCGACGAGCTTGTTCTGCGTGTCTCCGCCAATGGCGGGTGAAACAAGGCAGACGCACAGAAAAAGCGTGATAACGGCCAAAAGATTTTCTGACGGCGATGCAGCGTTGATTCTCATATTTCCTCCTTTTGGTGTTAAATGTTTCAGGCAGTGGCCCTTCTCATGAAATTTTCAAGACGCGCCACCGCCAGCGACAGGCTGAGGGTCAGAATCAGGTAAAGGGCCGTGATGGTGATCCAGCATTCAAAGGTCAGGTAAGTGGCGGCCATCAGCTCCATTCCCTGAAAGCAGAGTTCCGGGATTGAAATCACCGAAACAATGGCGGAATCCTTGATTGTGGAGATAAATTGTCCGGCCAGGGGGGAAGAATTCTCTGAATGGCCTGAGGCAGAATGACATACTGCATTTTCTGCCGCCAGGACAATCCCAGTGCGTGGCAAGCATCGAACTGCCCTTTCTCGATGGACTGAATGCCGGCACGGACGATTTCCGTGATATAGGCCGCCTCGAAAATCGCCACGGTTACCGTGGCGGAAATAAAAGCGGAGAAAAACCGCGGCGGCGCAAATAAAAATGTCATAATGCCTTGCATGCGTTCAGAGGCGTTTCTGGCAAAATCATCCACGCCCAGAACCGGCATGATCTGACCGCTGACGAAAAAATAAAAGATGAAGACCAGCACCAGGGGGGGCGTGTTTCGAATCAGCTCAACGAAAGTGCGGCCCAGCAGACGTTTGAACAGGCTCCGGCTGATGCGGAAAAAGCCGGCAACGGTCCCCAGAATCGAAGCGATCAGGGTTGCCCAGATACTGAGCCGAATCGTCGTAAAAAAGCCCTGCATCAACAGATTCGCCTTCCAGTTGCCGTTTGCGTCGATGCGGAACAGGTATTGGGGAATGGCGCTCCAGTGCCAATTATAATGCATCCCGATGGTAATCCGGTAGCCGATATAGCCCAGGATGGCGGTGACAACCAGCAGAATTACGGCATCCAGCAGCGTAAATTTCAGCTTTTTCTTCAAAATGACGCCTTTGTCTTCAAGTCAGGATCTGGCTGAGAAAGACCCGGGTCCGTTCCTCCTGGGGGTTATTGAAAAAGTGCTCGGCGCTCCCCGCTTCCACGATTTTGCCGTTTTCCATAAAAATGACCCAGTCGCTTACCTCGCGGGCAAATCCCATTTCATGCGTCACCACGACCATGGTCATGCCTTCCCTGGCCAGCGTTTTCATGACTTCCAGCACCTCGCCGATCATCTCGGGATCCAGAGCGCTGGTGGCCTCGTCAAAGAGCATGACCTTGGGCATCATGGCAAGGGCCCGCGCAATGGCAACCCGCTGCTGCTGGCCGCCGCTGAGCTGGGCCGGAAAGGCATCGGCTTTCTCCGTGATGTTGACTTTGCGCAAGCAGATCCATGGTCATTTCCGTGGCGTCCGCCTTGGTTTTTTTCCGGACCAGTTGCTGGGCAAGATTGATGTTGTCGCGGACGGTCATATGCGGAAACAGATTGAACTGCTGAAAGACCATGCCGACTTCTTTTCGAATCTCGAGCCTGTTTTTCTTGTTATCGTCCAGCGGAATGCCGTCAACCACGATAGATCCGCTGTCGATATCCTCAAGGCCGTTCAGACAGCGCAGGAATGTGGATTTTCCCGATCCCGAAGGGCCGATGACCACGACCACTTCGCTGCGCCGGATATGGGTGGAGAAATCATTCAGGGCCACGACGCCGTTGGAGAAGGTCTTGCTGATTCTGTCCACGGTGATGATGTCAGAAGATCTTCCGGCGCCTACTGTTTGTCCTGCATGCGAAACGCTCCTTCTTAAGGGCTATGCCTGAACGCTGAGGTGGTTCTCCAGGAAATTGACCAGAAACGACAGCGTCAGGGTAACGGCCAGGTAAATGGCGGCAATCGTAAACCAGAGCTCGAAAGTCAGGAAAGTTTCAGCGATAATGACCTGGCCCTGCATGGTCAGATCGTAAACGGCGATGATGCTGACCAGGGCCGAGTCCTTGATCAGGGATATTCCCTGGCTGGTCAGGGGCGGCAGGATCCGGCGAAAGGCCTGGGGCAGAATAATGCAGCGATAGGTATCGAACCCGCCAAGTCCCAGGCTGTAGGCGGCTTCCCATTGCCCCTTTTGAATGGAGACGATTCCGGCCCGGAAAATTTCCGAGGCATAGGCCCCCTCAAAGAGGCTGAGGGCCAGCACGGCGGAAAAAAAACGCTCGATCCCCAGAACCGGGCCCAGGACAAAATAGATGAAAAAAAGCTGAACCACCAGCGGTGTGTTGCGGATCACCTCCAGATAGCAGCGCGCCAGGATGCGGGCGGCATGCGAGTCGGACAGCCGGAACAAGGCCGCTGCCAGTCCGATGGCAAAGGAAAGCAGCAGGCTGATGCCGGAGATCTGGAAGGTGACCATCAGGCCCTGAATCAGGGGGCCGGCAGCCAGATGCCCGTCCTCGAATGTGAAAATATACCGGGGAACGCGATACCACTGCCAGTTGTAGCCGAGTTTTTCGGTTCCGGCGCTGATCAGCCAGATGACGGCCAGCATGACGGCCAGATATTTCAAGACATCGATGCATGGATGGGGGTTGCGGAAAAACCGGATTATTTTCTATTGCTTTCTGGGACAGCCTGTTCATTCAGCAGTTTCCATGATATCCGTTGCCGGTATGAAGGGCAACGGTCGTCGATACTATCGAAATAACCCGTTAAAAAAGCAAAGATACGGTCCGGATCTTGAATGATAAGCGGTTGTTTCTTTCTATATAAAAATGTTGGGTTTTAAGTCAACATGTTACCGTGAAAATGATTCTCCGTTGACCGTTTCCGCATGCTCAGAATGCCGCCGGAAAGCATCGTTTGGGAGAATCGGAAGCGATTACGCCGTGAAAACAGCCGTTTTTCGAAGTTCCTTGATGTGGTCCCTGAACATGGCCGCCCGTTCAAAATCGAGGGCTTTTGCCGCAGTTTCCATTTCGGCTTTCCATGGATGCGATAATGCTGTCCAGCTCATCCAGTGTGCGAAAGGGCTTTACGGATTCCGCCGCTTTGCTTCTGGCAGTTTTGGCTGTGTCGGTGACGGTTTCAAACATGGCGGTGATTTCTTTGGTAATGGTTTCCGGAATGATGTGGTGAATCTGGTTGTAAGTCGTCTGGATTGCGCGGCGACGCAGCGTTTCATCCATTGCCCGGCGCATGGAATCGGTGATCTTGTCGGCATAGAGAATGACCTTGCCCTGAAGATTTCTGGCAGCCCTGCCGCAGGTCTGAATCAGGGAACGCGTGGAACGCAGAAAGCCTTCCTTGTCCGCATCCAGAATCGCCACCAGCGACACTTCGGGGATGTCCAGCCCTTCCCGCAGCAGGTTGATCCCCACCAGAACGTCAAATTCCCCGAGCCGGAGGTCCCGGATGATATCCATCCGCTCCAGGGTGGAGATGTCCGAATGCAGATAGCGCACCCGGATTCCCATATCCGTATAGTATTCGGTCAGGTCTTCAGCCATCCGTTTGGTGAGGGTGGTGACCAGCACGCGTTCTTTCTGTCGGGTGCGTTTTCCGATTTCCTCCAGAAGATCATCCACCTGATGCTGGGCGCTTCGAACCTCGATTTCAGGGTCGATGAGCCCGGTGGGCCGGACGATCTGCTCGACCAGGGCGTCCTTGCCTTTTTCCATTTCGTAGTCCGCAGGCGTTGCCGAGACATAGACCACCTGGTGAATCCGCTCTTCGGATTCCTCGAACTTGAGGGGCCGGTTGTCCAGGGCGGACGGCAGGCGGAATCCGTACTGAACCAGGGTGTTTTTCCGGGAGCGGTCTCCCTGATACATGGCGCGCAATTGGGGGACGGCGATATGGCTTTCGTCAAAAAAAACCAGATAATCCTCGGGAAAATAATCCAGAAGGGTGGGGGGGGGATCGCCCTTAAGCCTTCCGGTCAGGTGCCGGGAATAATTTTCAATCCCGTTGCAGTATCCGATCTCCATCATCATCTCAATATCGTAATGGGTTCTTTCCTCGATCCGCTGGGCCTCGATGAGCTTGTTTTCCTGGCGGAAAAACGCAACCTGTTCCTTTAGCTCCGCCAGAATGGAATCTACCGCCCGCCGCAGCGTGGTTTTCTGGGTGACATAATGGCTGGCGGGAAAAATGGCCGTATGGCTCAGTTTTTTCAGGACCGTGCCTCTCAGCGGATCGATTTCGAAGATGCCGTCGATTTCGTCCCCGAAAAACTCCACCCGGATGGCCTTGTCCTCTTCGTAGGCGGGAAAGATTTCCACCCGGTCGCCCCGGACGCGAAACACCCCCCGGTGAAAATCCATGTCGTTTCGCTCGTACTGAATGGCCACAAGGCTTCGCAGGAAGCTGTCCCTTGGCATTTCCGTCCCGCATGCAATGGGAACCCGCATGGCCAGATAATCCTCCGGCGCTCCCAGTCCGTAGATGCAGGACACGCTGGCCACAACCAGGACATCCCGGCGCGTCAGAACCGACATGGTGGCGGAGTGGCGCATCTTGTCAATTGTTTCGTTGATCGAAGAATCTTTCTGGATATAGGTGTCGCTGGTGGGAATATAGGCTTCGGGCTGGTAGTAATCATAATAGCTGACGAAATATTCCACGGCGTTGTTCGGGAACAGGGAACGGAATTCACTGTAAAGCTGGGCAGCCAGGGTCTTGTTGGGGGCGATGACCAGGCTCGGCCGGTCCAGCCTGGCAATGACCTGGGCCATGGTAAAGGTCTTGCCGGAGCCGGTCACCCCCAGAAGGACGTGGTGCTTGCTGCCGGAAAGAAGATGCCGGCAGAGCAGATCGATCGCCTGGGGCTGGTCGCCCCTGGGGATAAACGGTGAAACCAGATCAAATGCCATAAAATACACACCAAAACCTCTTGCACAAAACAGCGGCAGCCAAGGATACGTTGGACTCCATCAATACAACAAGACACGATACAAATTGAAAATTGGATTTCTATCTTACTGTCAATATACCACGCCGTTGGATTTCTTGTCAAAGATGCGGTAAACCGTCTGCATATCAAATACGGGCAGTCTATCCATCAGCTTTCTGCCGCATCTTTTCCGTATCAATATCACATTACCTTCTTTCAGGCATCTTTCGAGGCCCGGCGCAGCAGTTTGCCGGTTCCCAGGGTGGGCAGGGAATCTCTGAATTCCACATGGGCCGGGCACTTGAAGGATGCCATGTTGTCCCTTGCCCATTGCTGAAACAAAAACAGGCTGACAGATTTTTCGGATTATTCTCCGGCAAAAAAGCGCCGCGGATTGTTTTCCAGAATTTCCTTGATCTGTGCGTCGGTCACGCCCCCTTTTTTAAGGGCCGGGATAATGTTCCTGAAGAGATGGGATGGATGCCAGTTGGCGACCAGGGGATAGGCCTGCTCCGGCAGGTTCAGGGGGCGGCCCAGCCAGTTGATGACAAAATCATGGGAAATCATAAGATGGTTCCCGTATCCTTTTTTGATCAGATCGATCATGACCGGATAGCGGGCTTCATCCATCGGGCAGCCCACCAGCCCCTGCAGGCCCATGCGGTCCCAGGACACGTAGACCCCGTGCCCGAATGTCTTTTCCTGATAGGCCATATCCAGATTGTCGCTCATGTGCCCGATCTGAATCTGCCCGGCATCGGCGCCGGATGCAATCAGCAGCTCGGCCTGCTCCGGCCCCATGGTGCCATGCTGGGTATGGGTGATGATCGGAATTCCGGAGTCTTTCTGGACCCTGGCAGCGGTGGCGAACATCAGCTTTTCGTAATCCGTGATCTGGTTCATGCTGGAGCCGACCTTGATGACTCCGGCCTTGATGCCGCTGCCCTGGATGCCGACCGTTGCCTCCTTCATGAACAGTTCATAAAGCTCCTCCCGGATGTCTCCCAGGGAGGCCCGAAACTTCCAGTAGGTCGGTGAACCCTCGCCCTCGAAATAATAGCCCGAGGCGCAGACAATGTTGACACCGGATTTTTCCGATACTTCCTTTAAAACATCCACATTCCGGCCGCCGTCGTTGGGCGTGGCATCCACGTAAGTCTTCAGGTCAAAATTCTCTCTGAGATCCTTCAGGACCGCCACGGCATTGGTCACAATCGCCCTGCGGTCAAACGGCGCAATCGACTGGTCGCCTTCCCAGCCCGGATACCCGTAAAGCACATGTTCATGCATCAGCGTTACGCCCAGATCTTTAGGAGCAACGGGGCCGAGAACCGTATTCACATTTTTTGCTGTCATATTTCACCCTCCACTGTTATGAAAATGATTCATCCCTTTTTATCGGATCGCTTTTCTTTTTCCGCTTCCTGGAGCTGGCGCCAGAGTATTTTCCCCGCGCCGCTTTTGGGAAGCGCTTGTGTAAATTCCACGATGCGCGGGTATTTGTACGCGGACATCTGTTCCTTTGACCAGTTGATGATTTCTTCGGCTGAAATCTTTCCAATAAATTCCGGTTTGAGCACGATATATGCCTTGACGTTTTCCACCCGTTCCGGGTCGGAGACGCCGATGATGCAGGCTTCCAGTACGGCGGGATGCCGATACAGCAGGGCCTCCACCTCAGATGGCCACACCTTGAAACCGGCGGCATTGATCATTCGCTTCAGCCGGTCCACGACAAAGTAATAGCCCTCATCGTCCGCATAGGCGATGTCTCCGGTTCGAAAAAACCGCTTGCCGTCCAGTTCCAGGAAAGACTGGGTGGTATCCTGCGGATTATTCCAGTATCCCTTGAAGACCTGGGGACCCGATGAGACGATCTCTCCGGTCTGACCGGCCGCAACTTCCTTTAATGTGGAGACATCGACAATCCGGGAATCCACGCCAAAGACCGGAACGCCGATCGATCCCAGCTTGGGCCGGTCCGGTGGATTCCAGTGGGTCTGGGAAATGGTTTCGGTCAACCCGTAGCCTTCGGCAAAGGTGAGCCCGGTCAGCTTCAACAGTTTTTCACCCACTGCCGACGGCAGGGGGGCGCCGCCGCCGCCCACAAAAGAAAGCGAGGCCAGCTTCCGCTGATGAATATCCGGCGCAGCCAGAAGATCGATCAGCATGGTGGTGATATTGGGCCAGATCGTCACCCCGTATTTTTCAATGGACTGCAAGGCGGTTTCCCGGTCCCACCGGGTCAGGACAATGCTGGCGGCGCCCGCGGCAACGGTTCCCAGGAGGCTGTGAATCAGGCCCGTCACATGAAAGAAAGGCAGGGCGGCCAGGTTCACCGAGGCTGGATTGACGCCGATCCAGGAAACAGAGCCGATGGCATTGGCCATGACGGTCTCATGCGTGTGCATGCAGCCTTTGGGAACTCCGGTCGAACCCGCGGTGTAGGGTAAAAGACAAAGCCCTCCCGGATCGATGGCGATATCCGGCGGCGGCGGGGCCGAAGTCAGGAATTCCGCCCAAGACTGCGTGTTTTCCGCGCCTTTGGGTGCCTGGGTCATAAAAGCAGGGACCGGCAAGGCGGGTTGATCCGGCAGGAAGTCGTGGTAAGAGCCGACCACCATCTGTTTCTCTCCAAGTACATGCCGGGCTTCCGCGATGGCAGGGTAAAGATCGGTGGTGGTAATGACCGCCCTGGCGCCGCTGTTTTTCAACAAGTCCATGAATTCGGAGCCTTTCAGCATGGGGTTTAAGGGGACGACAACCGCGCCGGCCCTCAGGATGCCGAAAAAGCTGATCGCAAAATGCGGGCTGTTTTGTAAGTACAGCGCCACGCGGTCACCCTTGCCGATGCCGATGCCGTTCAGGGCGCCGGCCAGTTGCTGGGCCTTCCGCCAGAAGGCGAAATATGAAATTTCCGTTCCGTAATAAATGATCGCCCTTCTGTCCGGGTAGCGCCTGGCGGATGTTTCCAGGAGATCATGAAGAGGGACTTGCGGGACGGGCAGGGACTTGGGCAGCCGTTTCGGCCAAAAAGGATAATGGACCTGGTTCATTTTACCTCCCTGAAACAATACATGTTTTTGTAAGATGCATTTACATTCAACAACCACGGGCAGACGGAAACCGGTAGATTATAAACTCAAAAGCTGCCTGGCGGTTTTCTCCAGGATGGTCACGGCAAATATCAGGGACTTAAACCGCGGGTCCTTGGTCTGTCCATGAAAGAACCGGTAATAGATCTGCTGGGCGATGACCGCCAGGCGGAACAGGCCGAACCCGTAATAGAATTCAAAATGATCCACCGACCGGCCGGAAAGCTTGCTGTAATAAGCCACCATCTGCTTTCGGGTCAGCGCGCCTTCCAGGTGCGTGGGAAGGGTTTTCATGGCCTGCATTTCCGGGGGATCTCCCGGCTCCACCCAGTATCCCAGGGAACTTCCCAGATCCATGAGCGGATCGCCGATGGTGGCCATTTCCCAGTCCAGAACCCCGATGACTTTCATCGGATCGCGCGCTGTCCAGAACGATGTTGTCGAATTTGAAATCATTGTGAATGATGCAGGGGTGAGGGGAGTCCTTGGGCTGGTGATCGTTCAGCCAGAGCATCACGGATTCAAAATCCGGGGCATCCGGGGTCCGGGCCGCCCGGTATCGGCTGCTCCATCCCTCCACCTGGCGCCGGACATATCCTTCGGGTTTGCCGAATCCTTCCAGTCCGATTTTCCGGTAGTCGAGGCGCATGCAGCGCATAATGGGTTTCAACCACTTTCTGAAACAGGCGCTCCACCTGAGCCGGCGTCAGGACCATGCCATCGGGCAGATTCCGGCGTAAAATAATCCCCTGAATGCGCTCCATGACATAAAAGGGACATCCCATGACGTCCATATCCTCGGAATATGCCAGCGGTTCCGGGCAATAGGGGTAAAAGGGCTTCAGCGCTTTCAGAATCCGGTATTCCCGCCCCATGTCATGGGCGGATTTGGCTTTGGCGCCAAAGGGCGGCCGTGCGCAGCACCATTTCCCTGTTTTCAAATGTTATCAGATACGTCAGATTCGAATGGCCGCCGGGAAATTGCCGGACTGACATTTTCCCTTCGAGATGCGGGATCGTATCCCGAAGAAAGGTTTCAACCTTTACGGTATCCAGTTCTTCGCCGCTGCGCACTTCCGATGCCTGATCCATCAATTCCATAACCTCTCCTTATAAACCTGGATAAACGTTCGGTCAATCATGGTCTATATCCTGAAAATCACGTGCCGCTTTCACAAAAAACGCCTCGATAAATTCAATCAGATATTCTGCGTACTGATCCACCGAAATATTTTTCCCCGCATATTTTCCCCGTTTCAGATACCAGTCCTGAAGCATGGCCTTGATCATGCTGGCCCCGAGCTGGGGATCATGCAGGTGAAACACATTTTGCTCCTGTCCCTGAATCAGGATATCGCAGATCATTTTTTCCGTTGCCAGTTCGCTTTCCACGGCTTTTTGCTTTTCGGTCCGGGAAAGGTTTTTGGTTTCCATGAACGAGAAATAAAACCAGGGCTGCATGGCTTCGCTCAGGTACAGGTGGGTAAAGATGGCGGCCTTCAGTTTGGCGGGTGCGGTGGATTCGGATGCAATCCGCTCTTCAAGGATTTTCCCGGTAATGGCGCGCCGCTGGTGCTGAAGCATTTCAAGCAGTTCATCCTTGCTGGAAAAATAATTATAAAGAGCGCCCATGCTCAGCCCGCATTCCTGGCTGAGATCCCGCATGCTCATGGACTTGAATCCTTTTTTGTTGCTGATTTTCAGAACCGCGCCAAAAATCGTGTCCAGGTTTTTGACCGCCGTCTTTTCTTTCTTGATGCGTTTGGTTTCGACGGCCGATAGATTTCTGGGCGGCAAAGGATTCCTGGTATATCTCCATTTTGGAGATATTGACCTGCTGGCAAAATTCGGCGTAAGTCATCGGTCTATCCATATTAACCGGCTTTTTTTCCGGCGTATTTCTTCAGGATCTGGCGGGCCACGGAAAGTTTGTGCACCTCGTCCGCACCGTCGTAAATCCGGCTGGCCCGTTCGTGGCGGTAAAAAAAGGCGATGATCGTATCGTCCGTCATGCCAAGTCCCCCGTGGACCTGAAGGGCCCGGTCGATCACCTTCATCATGGTGTTGGCCACCACGTATTTGATCATGGAAATTTCCGTGCGGGCATCCTTGGCGCCCACCTTGTCGATCCTGTCCGCGGCATAAAGCACCATGAGGCGGGCGGCCTGAATATCGGCGGCGCATTCGGCAATCCAGGCCTGAATGATCTCTTTGTGCGCCAGGGTCTTGCCGGGTGCGATGGGCCGGGTGAGGGCACGGGCGCACATCAGATCGAAACAGCGGTTGCAGATGCCGATCCAGCGCATGCAGTGGTGAATTCTGCCGGGCCCCAGGCGTTCCTGGGCAATGGCAAAGGCGCTGCCCTCGGGGCCCAGCAGGTTGGACTGGGGCACCCGGCAGTTCTGATACAGGATTTCGCCGTGTCCGAAATAATCCTCGCCGGCCTCGCCCATCACCGGAATGTTTCGCACCTGGTTGAATCCCGGCGTGTCGGTGGGGACGATGATCATGCTGGCCCGCTGATAGGGGGGGGCTTCCGGGTTGGTCACGGCCATGACAATGGCAAAACGGGCCCCGTCGGAAGAGGATGTGTACCATTTCTGGCCGTTGATGACATAGTCGTCGCCATCCTTGACGGCCGTGGTGTCCATCATCACCGGATTGGACCCCGGCATTTCCACTTCGGTCATGGAAAAGCAGCTTCGGATTTTGCCCGATACCAGGGGAGGCAGCCATTTTTCTTTCTGCTCCGGGGTTCCGAACATGTGCAGAATCTCGATATTGCCGGCATCCGGCGCCTGGCAGCCAAAAACATAATGGCCCAGGATCGAGCGGCCCAGGCATTCGGAAACCAGGGCGTGCTCTTTCAGGTTAAGCCCCATGCCGCCGTATTCTTTCGGATGGTTCGGGGCCCACAGCTCCATCTGTTTGACCATCCGGCGCTTTTTTTCAAGCTCGGGCAAGAGGGCCTTGAATCCCCTGGACAACATCGCCGGTTCCAGGGGAATCACTTCTTTTTGCACAAACTCATCAATCATCTGAGTGATGGTCTGCATCTTTTCCGATACGCTAAAATCCATAACCGCCTCCTGTTTATTTTTTGCCGACCGCTGGCCGGTTCCAATGCTTTGGTGGCATTGATCCCAAAATAATTAATGATCAATCACATGTTTCAAAAGACGGTATCCCATCGCATGGAGTCTGTCAATAAAAATAACGGTCGTTCGCTTTTTATGAAAACGTTATTTTATTGCGGTGTCAATGGAAAGAGGGGGGGATCGGTGAAATCAATTTTTATATGGATACTGTACAGGATTTGCAGTATTATCAGGCAAGATGGCTTAAATTCGTTTAACCCGACACAAGAGGAGCAATACATGTCAACCGTGATGGTTCAACCTGCAACATATGAAGACGCCCAGCAGGCGATAGACAGGGCATTTGAAATTTTCCCCTTGAATCTGAAGGACAAGAAAGTATTGATCAAACCCAATGTCCTTCGGGCATCCGAGGCCAACGAGGCGATCGTGACCCATCCCGCCGTGCTGCGTGCGGTCGTGAAACGGGTTGAAGCCATGCAGCCGGCTTCGATTATCGTGGGGGACAATCCGGGCGTGTTCAGCTATGGCGCCAACGAGGAGAGTTTCAGAAAGACAGGCTTGATGGAAGCGGCCGGTGGCTACTATAAAAATATCGGCATCGATGCCCGGAAAATGGACTTTAACGCGGAATATATGCCGACGGTGAGCCTCTCTCGGGCGGTTCTGGATGCGGATTTCGTTATCAGCCTGCCCAAATTCAAAACCCACGGCCTGACCGTAATGACAGGGGCCATCAAAAACAGTTACGGCTTTCTGCCCGGCGCTCAGAAAGCCCGGCTTCACAAGGCTGCGGGAAGCCCGGCGCGGTTTCACGAAATGATCGTGGATGTGTTCCGGCTCCGGGTTCCCGATCTTTTCATCGTGGATGCGGTGGTGGGCATGGAAGGAAACGGCCCGGCATCTCCGGAGCTGAGAGACATCGGGCTCATCCTGGCATCGGACAATGCCGTGGCCCTGGATGCCGTCATTGCGACCATGATGGGGTGTGATCCGGCCAAACTGGGTTTTCTTCGGAAGGCCAAAAGCGTGGGCCTGGGAGATTATGATCTTGATACGATTGAAATCATCGGAGAGCTGAAACAACTGCCTGATTTCAAACTGCCCCCCCTGGGCGGTGAGGCGAATATGAATAACCCGGCCATTCAGGAGATTCTTCATCAGACCGACTTTGCTTCGGCCCCAGGCGAATGTGGAGCTTTGTACGGGGTGCGGCGCCTGCATCGAACAATGTCCGGTGTCCGCCCTGTCGATGAATGGCGATTATCCGGAGGCAGACCCGGAAATCTGCATCCGCTGTTTCTGCTGCCAGGAGATCTGCCCGGAAAAGGCCATGGCCCTTGTTTAAAACGGCCTCTCTGGTTCAAGCTGTAAGCAGACCTTACTCCTCTGAAAGACGATTTCGCGGAATCAAGAGGCATCTTATGCCGATCCGCATAAGATGCCGCGATAAATTGATGTGAAGAGCAAATAATCGATAATTCAATAAGTTAGCCTGTAATTGACAATTTTTCCAATTGTGTGTTATGCGGACAGAAAATCAAAATTCCGGATGTTATGCGGATCAATCTATTTAT
>CAWJRD010000009.1:0-35763 GCA_963845015.1 uncultured delta proteobacterium | reverse complement strand
CGCACAGTCGGAACAGGCCCCGAACGGCCGAGAAAAAGCTCCGCCTCACCATCGAAAAAGAAGTGAAAAGCGCCCTTGCCGAACTGCAAAGCGCTGAAAAGCGGGTGGATGCCACCCGGCAATCGGTTGTTCAAGCAAAAGAAGTCCTTCGCAACGAACGGCTCAAATACGAGGCCGGCCGCAGCGTGGTCAACTTTGTTCTGGATGCCGAGGCCGCGCTTTTGACCAACCAGTCGCTGCTCAAACAGGCGCTGCGATCCGGAGTATCACCGGGTTGATTCTGGATCTGAGCCTGGGACGTGTCCATCAGGAGTGGAATTCATTATATATCAGCAAAGATGTGGGAAGAAAAAAACGATGTATGCAGAAACATTTTAAAGGCGCCGCTAAATGAAATGGTTTGCTATTGTTTGAAAGTCAGCAAAGGCCGGATCCTGACGGCGATTCAGGAAGGCGCGCGGGAAATCAACCTTCTCCTGGGCCAGGAGAAACCCTAATCGTATTTATCACCAGCAAATAATCAAAATATTGACCTTCGGCTTTTCCGGCGATTGAAGACTTCGCAGAAAACAGAAACTTTTAAAAGGATTGAGACTCTTCCCAGTGAACCGCCAGTGACAGGTAAATCAAAGCGGCTCTTGCCATTTTCAGAATTCGAAGCGTTCGATTGGCAAAATCCGAGCGGCCGATTACATAAACGGATCCGTCATCCATACCTCTCAGGCGTGGTTTGCTGGATGAGGGATCGCGCGCGTCGTCTTGAATCAGCAGGTAGTTATGCTCGAGATGGTTGCGAAGCACATAAAGCTGCCGGGCATCCGCTTCCAGACCCTCTTTGAAATCGGAATTATGCTCATACAGATCCTTGCTCATCCAGAACAACCCCCAAGGGGCCAGTTCTCGGACTGACGTATTTTCGGGTGCAAACCGTTTGCTTTTCTGCCCTCCGGGTACCACAGGGTTCGAAAATTCACCCGCTTTTCCGATACCGGCAAGCAGTAGTATTTTTTCAGGAAAAAGGCGATTTTGTCGAACAGAGAATAGGCCATGCGAAAGGCGATCTTGAGTTTTTCATCGGTTAAATCACTGGCTGTTTTGTCAAGCAAAGGCAATGTCGTATCCAAAGAAACCGAACCCTGATTCCGAATGGATTGCATGGCTTCGAAATAGAGTTGTCTGGCGCAGATGAATTCCTGTTTCAGTAGCGTGAAGTGATCCTGCAGCAGAAATGTTTTGGTCGGATCATTTTCCGAAGGCAGCGTCATCAGAACATCCGAAGCCGCTTCCTTAAAAGATCCCAGATCATTCAGCAGATTCAGGCAGAGCCGGTTTTTCAACCGCCAGTTGCAGAAGGTGCTATCGCCATCGGTTTTTTCAGAACATTCCAGGATGGGGGTCAGAAATTTCTTGCCATTATATGGATACAATACCCGATTCAAAGATTTGAGGTGATCTTTAAAAAACGGCCGGACCTGGGAATCGATTTTCAGATTCAAGGCTCTGCGCAGCATTTGCCGGGATTGAATCAGAAAGATCATCGCGCTGCCTTCATCTTGAAGCAGATGGGCATAATGCAGGAGGCTGTAGCCTTTGTTTGCCATGGCCATGCCGAAATCCGGATTGATGGCAAGGGCTCTGTCCCAATATTCCAAAGCTTCCACAAAACGGCCAATCTGAAAAAGCGTATTGGCCAAATTGGTATAAATGGCGCAAACCACCGAGGGCGAGTTTTCACTGTCAGTTGTTTCCAGGACGGTTACCGCCAGTCGGTTATGTAATAATTGTTTCTCAATTTCAGGCTGTTCCCAGATATGCTCCTGTTTCTGTTCATTCGGCAGGAGTTTATACGAATTACCCCAGACATTGGAAACATGGTAGTGAAATATAGCCAACTGGTAATGGCTCAGATACTGCGTTTCCACACGGGCGGCCAGTTTCGCCGCATCAGCGAGAATATCCACGTTGCCCTTGAACAGAGCCTGATCTGCCATGACACCGATTTGCTCAATGAGTTGCTCATCCGAAAAACAGTTTGGCTGCAACGTCGGCTGTATTCCAGAATCCGTGGCCAGAGAACTGTCCATGACATTTTATCCGGTTTGTATCAGTTTGATTAAAGTATGATGGAATGCGAGGTGAAGGGTTTTATCTTCTTAAAGACGATATCGTAACAGATTCGATATGTCAATAATGACATATTACAGGTAATCATCTTAACTCAGAAAGAAATCATAAAAGTGTCATTACCGGGCGCGATACAGGGGGTGATTGCTGCTGTCTGTAAGATTATAGGCGCAAAATGGAATCAGTCTGCCATCTTGGGCCACAACATGTATGCAGCAATCCCGCAGACGCTCCAGATCCAGGTTCCATACATCCTGAAACGCCATGGCCGAAATGGAAAAAGACCTGTTGCGCGCAAATTCCAGAAAACTGTCAATGTCCAAGAGCGCTGGCGTCTTTTCCCGTTACGGCAACAAGCATTGGATTTATCCTGCTCCCGGGCCGGCGCTGAGTCTTTCTGTCTTTTGTCGACTGTCTTCTGATCCTTGTTCCCGCTTCCCCACTGCCTGGCAACCGCGGAAACAGCGCGCCTGGCGCCCAAATCCGCCGACTCGGGCGGACTGTCGGCACTTGCGATCGGCAGGGTTACCACAGGGCTCAAATCGCCGTTTTCCGCAATGAAAAATCTGCCGTGAAACGAACACAGCGCGTTTTCACACCCCGGAGGCCGAAAATCAATTGCCCGAACCCTTCCCCGGCTCTGGTTTTCAAGGGCTCTCAGTATTTCCGGAAGGGTGATGCGGTCCTGATTTTGGGGCAGGACGGGACGGCGTCCGAAATAACTGACCGGCTGAATGTGTATGCCCCGGACCGTCGGCGAAGCATTGACCCCAAAATCCAGAATCGCCCCCAGTTCATGCACATTGACGCCAGGAACCACCATGGGCACCAGCACGACACCGAGGCCCGCATCTGCGCAGCGCGTGACGGCCAGATGCTTTTCATATAAAAGACCGCGTCCCCGGAGCCGGATATAGACATCATCGGAGACGCCGTCAAACTGAAGGAAAACAGAGGCAAGCCCCGCGTCCTTGAGCCTTTGGGCATAACCTTCTTCCTGGGCCAGGCGCAGGCCATTGGTGTTGAGTTGAATAAACGCGAACCCCATGCGCCGGCCCATTTCGATAATCTGAGGCAAATCGTTGCGGACCGTGGGCTCGCCGCCGGAAAGCTGGATGTTGCAGGCGGGCGCCGCCTGTTTAACCCTGTCGAACCAGAATCGGACGCGCTCAAGGGAAGGATCGGGTTTCGGAGCGTTTCCGGCTGCTGCAAAACAGTATGGACAGGCAAGATTGCAGCGACCGGTGACTTCCAGAAGCGCGGTACAGGTGATCTGCCGATGGATTTTGCAGAGGCCGCAGTCAAAGGGGCAGCCATTTGCGGTACCCGCATAACACACGGGAGGGCGTACGGGCAGTTTTGGCCGCGACCATGTTTCAAACTCCGGATTTCCGCGCCAGATCACGGTATCGAAAATCCCGTGGATGTCACAGCGCTTTTCCAGGTAAACATCCAGGCCATCCGTCACCCGGAATGCCGGGACTTTTTTCAGGCATAACGGGCACAGGCTTTCAGTCCAGGACAGCACCCGCCGCTGGGGCAGTCCCCTGCCGTCGCTCGACAGCTTCGTGCTCAATAACAAAAACCCCTCATTATCAGTCTGTCGCCATACCCCATGCTATCGCCACGCGGTAAGTTTTCATGCGCCTTGGGCCGGGTTGGCCGGATCAAAGCCGTATTCCAAAAGAATTTCCAGTGTTCTGTTCCAGGTATCAACCAGCAGGCTGCCGCACCGGTTCGGATCCGGCCTGCGGGAATCATCGCCGATGATATCCGCGCAGGTAATCCCGCCATAAGATCCGCAGGCGCTCTGCTCAAACCACTCGCTCAGTGCGGCAAACATCAAGGAAAGCTTATCCGCGGCGTTTTCTTCATCTGCGCCTTTCGCGCCGTACAGGGCCAGCACACAGGCCGCGCCGGTAAACACCCCGCACACGCCGCCGCTGTTTGCGGCGCCCATGCAAAGGCCGGCCATGGCGCGAACCAGATCCGGATTTTTCCGGCCCTGGATTTCAAGCGCCAGAATCGCCAGAATCTGGCTGCAGCAATAGCCCTTGCCTGCCAGTTGAATGAGCCTGAAACCGATATCGTTCATGGGCCTGTCATCCCTTTTTACGTGCAATCAACAAAAAATAACCGGGTCGGGCGCGCTGGATTACCTCCCTGTCGCATACGGAACAGGCGCCAGGGAAAAACAGCTTCATCAGAGCATCTCGTGAACCCAGGGTCCAAACAATGCTGGCAGCCATTTCCGTGAGATATCCGCTGTGATCTTCCCATTGAAGCAATTCGAATCCGCAATCTTTTGCTTGCGCAATCCGCACGGATTGCGCTGTTGCGCCGGAAATACAGGAGGGTTGTCCTGCTGTCTCCGGCGCCAGAGCGCCGGGAGAGCGCAGGTAAATATCGCTCAGAATCAGATATCCGCCGGGTTGCAGAATCCGGTGAAACTCACGCAGGGCGTTTTCAGGCAAAGGCAGCAGCGACAACACGCATTCGCAAAAAAGACCGTCAAAAACTTCATCGCCGAAAGGCAGGCAGTCCGCGCTTGCCCGAATGACAGGAAGACCGCGGCTTTTGGAAAGCCGGGCCGATATATCGATGCCGCACACCCGAAGATCATGATGCTCCCGCAGATGGTCGAGTGTGGCCCCAAAACCGCAGCCGATATCGACGATTCTGGCCCCCTTTGAAAACCCGCAGAAACGCGCCGCTCTCTCGGTCAGGGCCAGGCCGCCCGGCCGAATGGCGTCTCCAATAACGGCCCGCAGCCTTTCCGGCAGATCATATCGCTTCATGCCTTCATTTATCTTCGAGAGCCTGTTCCACTTCAGCCATTTTTCCCAGGGCAAGTTCCTCGGATATGAGGACAAATCCGCAGATCGGACACTGGGGCAGATCCGCCGTAATCCGGTTGCCCATATACGACAGGGTCGCAGGCCCCACGACAAGATTGACATTACACTTGCGGCAGTTCCACGTCAAGTCTTCCGGCCGGCTGTAATCTCCGTTCATGTCTGTCCCTTTCCGGCGACTTCCATCCGATGGCTGTAGGCATTGTGAAGGGTAAAGCCGCTTCCGGTTGCCGAGTACTCCACCCAGAAAGTGACTTTGCAAGGCTTGAACGCAGCCAGGGCGTGACCGGTTTCGGGATGAACAAGGATTTCACCGGTGCTTTCCGCATGATGAATGACTTTCCGGATATCCGATATCAGGATCCGCCTGTCTTCCAGAATTTGCCGGACTTCCGGCGGAATATCCAAAACTATTTTTTCATGATCGTCCATTTTTACGGAACCTTCCTGCCACAGATCTTCCAGCAGTTCTTCCTTCAGTCGGATGCGGTTTTCCTGTCTCAGTGACCATCCCGGACGTTTCCGGGCGCCGGGGTCCGGTCCGGCGGCATCCGGAAATATCAGATCCAGAATGTGAACCGCGCGTTTTCCCGATGCCGCCAGGTTGTCCCGGCAACCCGCGCAATACGCCAGATAATCCGCGGGACTTTTGCCTGACAGCCGCTGAACAACGGTTTTTGCCAGATCGGGATTGGCGTTTTGCATCAAACCGCCGAAGCCGCAGCATTCGGTCAAACCACGGCCCAGTTCCATTTCCGCAAACGGCTGGTTCAGCCGGCGCAGCAAGCTGCGCACGCTTTGTTGAATTCCGGGTTCATGGCGGGTGGTGCAGGGATCATGGACCGCCAGGGGCCGGCCATCCTTCACGGAAAGAACGGCCGGCAGGCCCTTTTCCTCCAGGACCTGCCACAGCGACCTGATGACTGCTTCCGGCAGATGCGTCTTTATTATCTGGTAACAGGTGGAACATGCCAGGATGATCTCAGGCCTTCCCAGGGCAACCCACTGTTCCCGAAGCCTTGAAAATTCGGCCTGAAATTCAACCATCTGCCCGGCCCAGTACGCCGGGGCGCTGCAGCAACCCAGCATGAGACCGACGCCGCGGGAAAAAACCTTTCGAAGATGGGTATACGCCCGTTTCACCATTTTGGGAGAAGACGCGCTGAGCTGGCAGCCCGGGAAAAAGACGTAAGCACTGGCTTCTTTGCCGGGTTCATGGCGGGCCATGGCAAATTGCGCGCCGTTGCTGAAGGCCATGTCCAGAAGCGCGAATTCATGGGCCGATGGCGGCATTCTGCCGTTTTGAACCATGTCCTTGCGGGCTTCCAGGCACAGGGTCTGCATGGCGAAATCTTCCGGGCAGACCGCTTCGCACAGGCCGCAGAGGCTGCACGAATTGATGAGTTTGTTGGACTGACGCGACCCGATGACAATGGAGGCGTTGTTGTAAATTTCGCGGGCGTATTTTTTCGGATAACCGCCGAAATGTTCCAGATAGGCACAGACCTTGACGCATTCCAGGCACTGGCACTGCAGGCAGCGGCCGGCCTCCCGGATGGCTTCCTCCGGCGTATATCCCTGGGCCGGATCGCCGGGCTGAACCGCCGGCAGATGAGCCACTTTATCGGTTCTCGTATAAAGCCGTGTGGGGTATGGCCCTTCCTTTTCCCTGCCGGCTGTCAGGGACACTTTCTGCAGATACCGGTCAATGGAAGTGGCGGCCCGGCGGCCTTCCGCAGCCTGCCAGACCGGAGAAAAGGCTCTGTCTTTATCAGGGACGCCGCGAACAAACACGCCGCCGGCGTCATTCCGCAGCGCATCGGCGCCTTCCAGCCCCAGATATACGGCATCAAAGCCGCTCCTGAGATCAGTCAGAAAGGTGGCATCCTCGATGGGCGCATTCAGACGGATTTCCACGCCCAGCGCGGCAAGTTCACGGACCGCTTCCGCCACCACATTCCGCGGCAGGATGGCCTCTGGAACCAAAAGCAGTGAGCCGCCAATGAGTTCGCCGGCCTCAAGCAGGGTAATTCTATACCCTTTCCGGGACAGATCCCAGGCTGCGGTCAGGCTGTCCAGATCGCTTCGCGCAATCGCAATGCGCTTATCCTTTTTGGGAAGCGCCAGAATCCGCTGTTTCGGCGCCGGCGTCGAGACGCAGGCGCACTCCAGCAAGCCGATTTCAATGGGCTGACCGGCTTCCCGCCGTTTGCAGCGAACCCGGCAAGGCCCATCGCAGATCCGCCCAGGATGCCGGGAAAGGGCATGGTTTTACTCAGCACCTTCCAGGCTTCCTGATAAGCGCCGCCTGCCATATGCCCGACAAAAGCCCGGGCATCCACATGAATCGGGCAGGCCGCCGTGCACTCAGGCGGCTCTTCCTGAATGCAGCGGTTTTCCAGAATCCGCAGTTCTTTCTGATCCATCTATTTCTTCAACCCGGCCAGAACTTTTTGCGGCAGGGCCGGCAACTGGGTGATCCGCACACCCGTGGCATTGGCGATGCCGTTGATTACCGCCACGTGGGAGGCGGTCAGCGGAAGCTCGCCCACGCCGGCGGCGCCAAAAGGACCATGTTCGCGCGGCGTTTCCACATAATGGATGTCGATGGCATCGGGAATGTCCTTGATGTACGGAAGGCCGCAGGCGCTCAGGCTCGTGTGCTTTTTGAGGTCTTCAAAATCCTCCGAAAGTGCTAGTCCAATGCCCTGGGCCACGCCGCCATAAATCTGGCCGTCCACGGCAAGCCGGTTGTTGATTTTGCCGACATCGGCAAAAACCGTGAACTTGTCCACCTCAGTTTTGCCGGTGGATGTGTCAACAGTGACTTCGGCCATGAACACGCCGTACATGTAAACCGGAAACGGGATCCCTGGCCGTTTTCATCGCAGGCCGTGCACATGGAAGCCGTCCATTTTCCCGAATACTTCAGCGGAATATTCTCGGCCTTCATTTCATCATAAGTCCGGTAAGATCCGTCCGGCTTGCGCATGGCGTTCAGCAGCATGTCGCAGCCGTTCTTAATGGCGTTTCCGGTCATGACCTGCTGGCGGCTGCCGCCCGAAGGCCCGCTGTTGGGGACCTTGGCCGTGTCGTTCATCACCAGTTTGATCTTTTCCGGGGCGATGCCAAGAGGCCGCAGGGCTTCGTGGCAGGTACCCAGGGCGCCGATATCCGCGCCCTGCCCGTGGTCTTCCCAGGACGAGCTGAGCAGCCACCCCGTCCGGCGTCAATTCCACGGCGACTTCGGAGGCTCCGGCCCGTCCAGGCCGCAGCCGTAGATGCCGATGGAAACGCCCACGCCTTTTTTCTTCTCAGGAGTGGACGCTGTTCTTGCGCGTTTCTGCGCGGCCTTTGATACAGCGGGCGCAGCTTGTCGATCATCTCGGGCAGGCTGAAGACATCCGGAACCTGGCCGGTCGGCGTGGTGTCTCCCGGGCGATAGACGTTCAGATAGCGAAGCTCCAAGGGATCCATGCCCATCTTTTCGGCCAGTTCATCCATCAGGCTTTCCGATGCCAGGAAACTCTGGGGCGAACCGTAGGACCGGAAGGCCGAACCCCAGGCATGGTTCGTGCAGACGGTCTGTCCCGACACCGCGGATATTCGGGATGCCGTACCCGGCGCCGATGAACTGGGCGCCGCGGACGGTCAGCAGATCCCCGAATTCGGAATACGGACCGTGATCCACGATCCAGTCGCTTTCCATGGCGAGAATTTTGCCGTCCTTGTCCGCGCCGTATTTGAGATTGACGAAGAAAGGCGAGCGTTTCCCGGTATAGGTGATGTGCTGGTAATAATCGTATTTCAGCGTCACCGGCTTGCCGGTGGCCATGGCCGCGACGCCCAGCAGGGCCTCCATGGTGGGGCTGAACTTGTATCCGAAGGTTCCGCCGGCGGGATTCTGGACCAGGCGCAGTTTTTCCGGCTCGATCCCGAGTCCCGGGCAGATCATGGCATGGTGCAGATGAATGGCGATGCTCTTGGAATGGATGGCCAGCCGTCCTTCTTCGTCAAAATAGGCCAGCCCCACGTCCGGCTCCATGGTCAGGTGGGGCTGCCGCTGCAGGTAATATTCGTCTTCGACCACGTATGCGGCCGACTCCATGAGGGGCTGTTTCCTGCCCTTTGGCCCGCTTCTGCTCGAAGTACACGTTGGGCGTTCCGGGGTGGATCTCGATGGCATCTTCGGCCATGGCCGCAGGCGCGCTCATGTAAGCCGGAAGTTCTTCCAGCATGACCTTGACCTTGTCCGCCGCCGCCCGGGCGTTGGCCTCCGTGTCCGCGGCACACGATGGCGATGGCGTCCCCGAACTGGAACACTTTTTCGTCGCAGAGAATCGGACGGTCCCAGCCGTCTCCCTTGTTTGTCGGAAAGGTGATCAGCCCCGTGATCCGGTTCTTGCCCTTGACGTCCTTGTGGGTAATGACCTTAACCACGCCCGGCATTTTCTCGGCTGCCGACGTATCGATGGAGAGAATATTGGCATGGGAGACTTTGGCCTGAACCAGGGCGAGCCGGAGGGTTCCGGCAGGCATTTTAAGTCCCACGTCCGCCCCGTAATCAGTGGCGCCGGTCACCTTGGCAATGGCGCTGGGCCGGGGGTATTTGCTTCCCCAGATGCGGTCCGTCCGCCGGCATCTTGAATGCCAGCTCATGCTTCGGTCATTTCCCCGCGGAGCACCTTGGCGGCATCCATCACCGCATCCACCAGGGGTTTGTATCCGGTACATCGGCAGGCATTCCGGTGTCTTTTGAAACCAGTCCCGGACATCCTCGCGGGTCGGGTTGGGGTTGGTATCCAGCAGGGCCTTGGCCGAGACGATAAAGCCCGGACTGCAGAAACCGCACTGGGCCGCGCCATGAACCGTCCAGGCCAACTGAATGGGATGTAGTTTATCCGGGCTGCCCATGCCTTCGATGGTCGTGATACTGGCCCCATCCGGAACCCGCTCATTTTGGTGATACAGGAGCGAACCACCTTACCGTCCAGAATCACCGAACAGCCCCCGCACTGCCCCTGACCGCATCCGACCTTTGTTCCCGTCAGTTTGAGCTGTTCGCGCAGCGTATCGGACAGCATCGCATCCGGTTCCACCACCAGCATCTGCAATTTACCGTTGATGTTCAAATTTTTTAGAATCACGCCGATCCTCCTCTATATGGGATGAATACGAACGCTATCGACGTATTTCGAACGTCGATAGCGTTTATCCAGACCGCAGGATAGCAATCTGCTTTTAATTATATGATTTCAATATATTGGAATTTATTGAATTGCTTATGACAATTTTGACATAGCGAAAGTTATAGGATAGGAAGCGGCAGTTGTCAAATAAAGAAATTCGTCTGGAGGGATAACGCCGGAAGACAACGATGGAAACTCGCAAAACTGAATGCCTGCCTGTTTTCGTTATGCCATTGTTGACTTAGCGTTCTTGATAAGTTAATCAAATACCATCACCAATAAATTTATCACCATTTATAAATT
This sequence comes from uncultured delta proteobacterium, assembly GCA_963845015.1. GTDB lineage: Bacteria > Desulfobacterota > Desulfobacteria > Desulfobacterales > Desulfatirhabdiaceae > RAAP-1. The sequence goes on along the minus strand of CAWJRD010000009.1, from coordinate 25,292 downwards.
GCTGAAAATTGGAAGATGACTTGAGACAGGGCAAATATATTTGAAATCTTCAATTTTGGAAGTAAACGCCAGCATGGTGCTTAAACCTGCTAAAGCAGCGGAAGCCCCGATACCCGAGAGGATGGCGGATCTGCCCCTGCAGGATCAACCGATCATGCGGCTGCACCTGTGGCTGGAAACTGAAAACGGAATAGTCTTCGGGCTAGGACGACAAAAACTGCTAGAATGCATCCGATCGGGATTGTCTCTCAAGACTGCCGCGGCGCATCTTGGAATGTCCTACCGGGCGGCATGGGGGAAAATCAAGCGAACTGAAAGGTTGCTCGGCATAAAACTCATCGAAAAACAATCGGGGAACCGGTCCGGCTACCAGTTGAGCCCAGAGGGGGCGATGCTTATGGACCGGTTTGAGCAGTGGTATGACGAAGTCGAACAGTTTGCTCTGGCCCGAAGCCGGGCCCTGATGCCCTGTTGTCCGATGAGTTTTGAAGAAGCCCGGGCCAATCGCGCCGCTGAATCATCACGAAAATCCTGAAGTGTTCATATGAATTGATTTTAATATGCTAAACATAACATATTAAAATAACTAATTAAATAATTTTTTTTCATTGACTTTTGCAGGCGGCTGTATCATCAGTATAACTTTGATTCCGGGCATTTTTCAAACTATATTCCTGCATGCATTCAGGCTGCGACCCAGAAAGCCGGCAACGATGAATCTGAATTTTATAAGTTCTGTATGTTGAAAACCAACGCATCGAAGCTCACCAATGTCTCGAATACCTGCTGATTTCAATATCCACAGGTTACCATAATCAATGACGGACTGGCCAGCATCATTTTCAACACATCATGAAAGGAGACCAGCATGGATTACAACCGGCGAGACTTCTTGAAAGTCACCGGGACGGGCGTTTTGGGCCTGTCTCTGCTGCAACTGGGTGTCGACATCAAGCCTGTTCAGGCTTATAGCGCCACCCTCAAAATCGCGGGTGCCCGTGAGATCGTCACCATCTGTCCTTTTTGTTCCGTGAGCTGCCATATCATCGCCCACGTCAAGGACGGAAAACTGATCAGTACGGAAGGGGACCCCGAATATCCCATCAACGAAGGAGCACTTTGCGCCAAGGGCGCGTCCATGCTCACCATGACCCGCAACGAGCACCGCCTGAAAAAACCCATGTACCGGGCTCCGGGCAGCACCAAGTGGGAGGAAAAATCCTGGGAATGGACATTGGAGCAGATCGCCACCCGTGTCAAGAAGGTCCGCGACAAGGACTTTGTGCTCAAAAACGACAAGGGCCAGACGGTCAACCGGCTGGATTCGATGTTTTTCATCGGCACATCGCATGCCGACAACGAGGAATGTGCCATTGCCCATCAGATGGCCCGTGGCCTTGGCATCGTCCACATCGACCACCAGGCCCGTACCTGACATAGCCCCACAGTTGCGGCTCTGGGAGAGTCGTTCGGACGCGGGGCAATGACGAATCACTGGATCGATCTTAAAAACGCGGATGCGTTTCTCATCATGGGCAGCAATGCCGCCGAGCACCATCCCATCTCCTTCAAGTGGGTCCTGCGCGCCAAGGAAAAAGGCGCTGTTGTGATCCACGTGGACCCCAAATTTTCCCGGACCTCGGCCCGGTCCGATTTTCACGTACCGCTTCGCTCGGGAACCGACATCGCCTTTCTGGGCGGGATGATCAAGTACATCATCGAGAAGGAAAAATACTTCAAGGATTATGTTGTCGAATACACCAACGCCGCCTTTATCGTAAACAAGGACTTTGCTTTCGCGGACGGCCTGTTCAGTGGGTTTGACGCCCACACCCGAAAGTACGACACCAAATCCTGGTCTTTTGAAATGGACGAGGCAGGCATCCCCAAGAAAGACAAGAGCCTGCAGGACCCGCGGTGCGTGTTTCAACTCATGAAAAACCACTACTCGCGCTACAGCCTGGAAGACGTCTCCAGCATTACCGGCGTATCGCCGGAAAACCTTCTGAAAGTCTACGAGGCCTACAGCGCAACGGGCGTCGGCACCAAGGCCGGCACGGTGATGTATGCCCTGGGCTGGACCCAGCATACGGTCGGTGTTCAGAATATCCGTACGGGCTGTATGATCCAGTTGCTGCTGGGCAACATGGGCATTCCCGGCGGCGGCGTCAACGCCCTTCGCGGAGAGCCAAATGTCCAGGGCTCCACAGATCACGCCCTGCTCTACCACATTCTGCCTGGTTACCTGGGCATGCCCATTGACGACTGGCAGACCGTTGCCGATTACAACAAGGCCAACACCCCGGCCAGCAAGGATCCCAAAAGCGCCAACTGGTGGCAGAACAAGCCCAAATATCTGGCCAGCCTGCTCAAGGGCTGGTATGGGGAAAAGGCCACCGCGGACAACGACTTTTGCTACGGCCTGCTTCCCAAGGCCGCAAAAGGCGTGGATTATTCCTATATGTACCTCTTTGACCGCATGCTACAGGGCAAGATGCGCGGCGGTTTTATCTTCGGCCTCAACCCGATGAACTCTCTTGGCAACACCCACAAGGCCAGGGCCGCCATGGACGGGCTGGACTGGGTGGTGGTCTCCGAACTGCACCACTCCGAAACCACGGACAACTGGCACCGGCCGGGGGTCGATCCCAAAAAAGTCAAGACCGAGTATTTTCTCCTGCCTTCGGCCCACCGCATCGAAAAAGAAGGCACGATAAGCAACAGCGGACGCTGGGTGCTCTGGCACCACAAGGCCATCGAGCCCGCGGGCCAGGCCAAAACCTTCGGCTTCATGCTCGTAGGGCTGATGAACATCATTCGAGGCAAGTATCTCAAGCAGGGCGGCGCCCTGCCCGAAGCCATCACCTACCAGGACTGGCCAAAGACCTATATTGCCGAAGACTGGACCAAGCGGATCAACGGCTTTTTTCTGGCCGACACCAAGTTCGGGGACAAGGAATACAAGAAAGGCCAGCTCGTTCCCACCTTCGGTGCCCTGGCCGCGGACGGGTCAACATCGAGCCTCTGCTGGGTGTATACTGGAAGCTTTACCGAGGAAGACGGCAACAAGACCAAGCGCCGCGACCCCAAGCAGACCCCGATGCAGGAAAAAATCGGCCTGTTTCCCAACTGGGCCTGGTGCTGGCCCGTCAACCGGCGCATCATTTACAACCGTGCATCGGTAGACCCCACCGGCAAGCCCTGGAACCCGGACAAGGCCCTGATTGCCTGGCAGGACGGCAAATGGGTCGGGGATGTGCCTGATGGTCCCTGGCCGCCCATGGCCGATGAAAAAGGCAAATATCCCTTTATCATGCAGACCCATGGGTTCGGCGCCCTCTTTGGCCCGGGCCGCGTCGACGGGCCATTCCCTGAGCATTACGAGCCGGTGGAAACACCCGTAACCTCCCATCCGTTTTCGGCCCAGCTCAGCAGCCCGATGTACAAGTTCGTTTCCGGCGATCTGGACAAGCTGGCCAAACCCGGAGACCCGGCCTATCCCATCGTGCTGACAACATACAGCCTTACCGAGCACTGGTGCGGCGGCGGGGAAACCCGAAATGTGCCCAACCTGCTGGAGGCAGAGCCTCAGCTCTACGTGGAAATGAGCCATGAACTGGCCAAGGAAAAAGGCATTGAAAATGGTGACGGGGTGATCGTGGATAGCATCCGCGGCAAGGTCGAAGCCATCGCCATGGTCACCGTGCGCATCCGGCCTTTCACGGTCCAGGGCAAGACGGTTCATCTGATCGGCATGCCGTTTTGCTTCGGCTGGACCACCCCCAAGTGCGGCGATTCCACCAATCGTCTCACGCCTTCGGTGGCCGACCCCAATACGACGATCTACGAGCTGAAAGCCTGCATGGTCAATGTGCAAAAGGCGGGCAAGCTCACGGAAATCGCCTGATGCCAAAAAACAGGCGGGCCCATTTCGCCCGCCACATATAAGGAGTGAACGCCATGCCAAAAGCCTTTTTCATCGATACGTCGCGATGCACCGCCTGCCGGGGATGCCAGATCGCCTGCAAGGAATGGAACGAACTGCCTGCCAACCGGACCAAACAGCAGGGATCCCACCAGAATCCGCCGGACCTCAATCCTAATAACTACAAGCTGGTCCGGTTCAGTGAATACCTGGACGGCGAGAACATCCGGTGGGTGTTCTTCTCGGACCAGTGCCGCCACTGCCAGGACCCGCCCTGTATTTCGGTCGGGGGCGCTTTGGTGGAGGGCGCCATGATCCATGACCCCAAAACCGGGGCCGTGATTTATACCGAAAAAACCAGCAAGATCAGCGAAAAGGATTTTGAGGAGATCCGGGAAGCCTGCCCCTATAACATTCCGCGAAGAGACCCTAAAACCGGCCGCATCTCAAAGTGCACCATGTGCTTTGATCGTATATCCAATGGCCTGCTGCCGGCCTGTGTGAAGGCCTGCCCCACCGGCGCCATGAACTTTGGTGAACATCAGGAGATGCTGGATCTGGCCAATGTGCGCCTTGCGGAAGTGAAAAAGACCTTCCCCAAGGCCATGCTGGCCGATCCGGATATCGTCAGCGTGATCTATCTGCTGACAGATGACCCGAAAAAATATCATAAATACAGCGTCGCCCAGAAGGATTCCGGGATGGACCGGAAGATGTTTCTGGCGCAACTCTTTACGCCGGTCAAGCAATCCGTCAGCAGGGTGTTATTGGGCTGATGGCAGGTAACCGACTTATTTAAACATGCCTCCCGGAGATGCCTGGCCGGGAGGCCTTCTCATTACGATACGGATTGTCTCTTTTATGCAAAATCTTGACGTTTCGAATAATGCGATTCACCAGGCCATCCACATGACGGCCGAAGACGCTCTATCCAGGCACCCTGCCCTGGCTGACCTGATCCGGCCGTTTGTGGATCTGTTTTTCCATAAGGCGCAATGTATCGCCCACTTAAGCGCCCATGCCCGGCCGGGTAATCTGCAAGGCGCCCATGATCGACTTCTATCAGGTATTCCGGTCTTTACAAGCCTGCCGCTTGAATCCTGGAAGGAACCTCTTGAAATGGCATTCGGATGGATGCTGCCCGCCGTCGGCGAAACATTCCCCGCCATTGGCGGCGATATCGAGGCCATAACAGCCGCCTACCGCAACGGCAACTTGCAGATCGTAGTCTTATCCGAGGAATATCTGGACGGCGGTTTCAAAAACTATGATTCCGCGGCCCAGTCCATCGGCGTCTCCGGTGACACCCTCGCCTTTGTCATGAGTACGGTTCTTTCAGCGGCACTGGGATCATTTGTCCCCAAATTAGAGGCGGATATGAAAGATGTGCCCTGGTCAAAAGGGAACTGCCCGATCTGCGGCGCCCTGCCCTCGGTCAGTTTTCTGGCCAAACCTTCCGGAAATGCCGGAGAATTTTTAACGGAATCCGGTGGTCAGAAATTCCTGCACTGCGGCCTCTGTGGCCATAACTGGCGCATCAACCGCCATATCTGTCCGGTCTGTGACAATATTGACGCTGAGCTTCGGATCTATCTGGCAACGCCGGACCATGCGGGAGAGCGGGTGGATATCTGCCGCAAATGCGGACTTTATCTGCCGTGCGTCGACCTGCGGGAGCGGGTTGCCATGCCCCACCTCGATACTGCCGCCGTGTGCATGGTCCACCTGGACATCCTGGCCCAGAAGCAGGGTTTCAAACCCCTATCCAATCTCCCCTGGAACCGCATCGAAAGCTGATCGCTTTTTCCCGCATGGAGGGCGACATCCAGACCATGCCGATTGGAACTTCAGGGGCAATCCTGGTGCTTACAGTTCCTGTCTCTTTTCCCCTTGGATGTGTTCTGAAAACAATCCACAACTAACCGGCGCTGTGGGCTTCCGGATATCATTTTAAACTGCATTCTCCCCTGTCCATTCCAATTGCCTGAACATTTATTTAATGTTGAGATAATCTACCGTTTTTGTTCATCGTGAATTGCAGAATCTGTTATGTCATTATTGACATAACAGATTTGTTTCGCTATATACTTCATTGTGATCACATTATAGCTATAATATGATCACAATTTATCCCGAAAATTATGCCATCAGGAGGTTTAAATGCCTACATTGTGTGAAGAAATTGTTGAAGAAGTCCACAAACGTTCCGCATCACTGGAAGATCTTCCCGGAATTCGCATGGTGGCGATCTCGTTGGGATATACATTTGTCGAACTGAACAACGGAACCATGGGAGTTTGCTTTACCCCCCGATCCGACAGCGAATCCTGCGCGCATAATCCCAGGGCAGGAACACTGGCAAAAAAACATATCCTCGGATTGACGGAACTGATGCTGTCCGCGAATCCTTTGGAAAAAAGCGTTGGGATTGCCGCTGTCAATGCGCTTTCACAGATAATCATGGATCACGAGCCGGAAAATTACCGGTTTTCAGATAAGGATTTTTTAAATCTTCTGCCCTTTGGCGGTCAGCGGCTCAAAATCGGTATGATGGGAAATATCGGCCCATTTGTTCCATTTCTGCTCAAGCATGCCTCCTGTCTGACAATCGTCGATGACAATCCCTCATTTTTCCCGGGATTTCAGGAAAGCGGCTATACGATCAGCAGGAATATCGAGGATATAGCGGATGTGGACGTGCTGATCATAACGGGATCATCCGCGGTTGTTGGCGATTTCGATCAGGCCATTGCATCCGCAAAATCCGCGCGGTTTATCGGCGTGGTCGGTCCATCGGCCGGCTGGCTTCCGGACCCGGCATTCAGGCGCGGTGTCCACGCCGTTGCGGCAACAAAGATCATTGATATATCCGGAGCGCGCCGCGCCATTCTGGAAGGCGGTGGAACCCCGCATTTTATTGCTTGCGGACGTAAATATACCTTGACGAACCTGGGAAGATCATAACAAAATGTAATGAAAGGATTTTAATATGACAGGGTAAGGAGGTCCGTATCCGAAATCGCCTCATTGCTTATCCCATGGACGGCAAATGGCTGCATACAGGCTGGCGGATGCCGCTCTGGGCTTGCGGGCCGTGGCTGTAGCCCATAGACTCGATTTTGTTCCCATCCAGGCGGTTCGTTGTGATCTTGTCATTCCCCGTACGATCTACTGGATCTTGTTGCGGTAAAAATTCTTCTGGATGTGCTGCAAACGCAGGCAATGCGCTATGAATTATCCTCCCTTCCGAGCTGCGATGCTTCCAGCACCGGCAAACTTATCGGTGAAGTCAACAGCAAGCAAAAGAGGATGAATAATATGCTGCAGACTGAGTTTATCCAAAATCAAATATTATGGCGGTAAGAATGAATGGATTCGTGTTGAGACTTATAGGCGTTCTTAATAATTATTCGATTTGTCCGATTGTTTTTAATGTTTACGAGCAACTGAAATCCGAATTCAAATACAATACATGACCAGGACATGAACCAGGGCCATTTTGGCACCATTCCTTATTATGGAAAATATAAGCTGGGCAGGCCTCACTGCCGATATAGTACTGACGCTGCACCTCACCATTGCGGTTTTCGTGGTTGCAGGCCTTGTTCTTGTCATTATCGGCAACTTTTGCTACTGGCGCTGGGTCAACAACCTATGGTTCCGGATTGCGCATATCGGCGCAATTGGGGCCGTCATGATAGAGGCGTGGCTCGGCGTCACGTGTCCGCTAACAAACCTCGAAATGTGGTTACGAGCGAAAACCAATGCAAATACTTACAGCGGCAGCTTTATAGAGCATTGGCTCCAATGGCTGCTTTACTATGAGGCTCCGTCGTGGGTGTTCGCGCTTGGTTATTCACTTTTTGGCTTGCTCGTATTGGCGACATGGTGCTATTTTCCACCGAGATTAAAGCGCACACCGGGCGCACGCAAATTGTAAAATTATTGTTGGGAGCAACCGAGATGACGCTTTCCCGCGATGAGGCCTCTGGGATCATCGCGGGAAAATAACGGCACGTATTCAGCGCATTACCCTACGAATGGCTGCAAGTTTACCTTTGTAAGGAGGATATATCAATGGCAGGTCGAACCAGGTAGCCGCCTTTAAAATGCTTTTCTTATGTGAAAAACGCTCAAAACCGTCAAATCCGTGATAACTGCCGATCCCGCTTTCTCCGACGCCGCCAAACGGCAGGTTGTGATTTACAATATGCTGTATACAGTGATTCACGCATCCGCCGCCAAACTGAATCCTTGAAATCAGTTCCTGCTGCACAGCTTTACTTTGACTGAAAATATAGCAGGCAAGCGGATGCTGCGGAAGTTTGGATATGACATCATATATTTCGTCAAAATGATTATATTCCATCACCGGCAGAACAGGTCCGAATATTTCTTCAGCCATAACCTTGTCATTCAATGTCACATTTTTTAAGACAGTCGGAGCAATATATCTGTCGGCCTCGTTGAATTGACCGCCAACGACAACTTTATTCCGATCGATAAGATCCACAATACGACGATGATGATGCTCATTTACGATTCGCCCCAAATCAGGAGATAACGAAGCATCCTCGCCATAAATTTTAATGACACGCTGCGTTATCTTTTCAAGAAATTCCGCTTCTCGACTTTGATGAACCATTACGTAGTCAGGAGAGATACAGGTTTGACCAGCATTGATAAATTTCCCAAAAACGATGCGGTTAACGGCGATATTCATGTTTGCGTCGGAATGAACAATACAAGGGCTTTTACCGCCCAATTCCAACGTGACGGGCGTTAAATGTCTGGCTGCGGCTGCCATGACGATGGTGCCGACTCGCGGACTGCCCGTAAAAAAAATATGATCAAATTTTTGCTTTAATAACATTGTGGTCTCTGGAACTTCACCCGGAATATATGCAACAAAAGCGGGATCGAATACTTTCCTTGATCAGGTTTTGGATTTCCATACCGCAGGTCGGCGTCAATTCGGATGTTTTAATGACAGCGGTATTTCCTGCTGCAATGGCTGCAATCAACGGGGAAAAAGTTAACCCGATCGGATAATTGAATGGAGAGATGATTAAATTGACGCCAAGAGGTGTAAAAATGATTTGGCTTGATGCCGGTTGACAGAGCAGCGGGGTTTTTATCCGCTTGGGTTTCATCCATTTTTTCAATTGTCTTATCGCGTGGGTCAAATCATGCAGGACAAACCCGGTTTCCGTGGCATAGGATTCAAATTCAGATTTCCCCAGATCCTTTTTAAGGGCTGTTCTAAACCGGTACTCATACTTTTTAATCGCCTTTTTAAGCTTTTGTAATTCGTGAATTCTGAAGTCGTAAGTGAGTGTGGCGGATGAATTAAAGAATACGCGTTGTCTACGGACAATTTCTTCAATATCTTGCAACTTGTTCATAATTAGACCTCGCACTAAGGGGTAAATAACCCACATGATCAATGCGTGGGTCGCCGGAATTGAGACAGGAAGATATCGGGAGATAATGCGGATGTCAATGGGTCAAAAATAATAGCGTTGAACAGGGTCCTGTGGCATTGTCATGCTGGTTCCCAGGCTCCGGCCTGGGAACCAGCACCTTTGATGGCGGCTCCTAATTCCCGATTTTTTCAATGGTTACCGCACAGGCTTTGTACTCGGCGGTCAGGGTGATCGGATCAAAGACCGGATTGGTCAGCCAGTTGGCGCAGGTTTCCCGGAAATGAAACGCCATCCAGACCATGCCTTTGGGGATTTCAGGGGTGATTCTGGCTTTGACCGTCACTTCGCCGCGGCGCGATTTCACCCGGATTTTCTCATCGGGTTCAATGTGAAGCGCATTGGCGTCCTCCAGGGATATGTCGGCCGTTTCCTCGCTCAAAAGATCGTTCAAGCCCCTGCAGCGGCCGGTCTGGGTCCGGGTATGATAATGATACAGCCTTCTGCCGGTGGAAAGCACGAACGGATATTTGTCATCCGCAACTTCCGCAGGCGGGGTCCAGTCCACGGGAACAAACTGGCCCAGACCGCAACTGAACTCCCCATCTTTATGCAGAAAACAGGTTCCGGCATGCTGGTCATGGGTGCAGGGCCACTGGAGGCCATCACCTTCAAGCCGTGAATATTTGATGCCGGCCAGCGACGGCGCGAGCTGGGAAACCTCGTTGTCCCAGATTTCGCGGGCGCTGTCGGATTGCCAGTCATGCCCCATGCGTTTGGCGATCTGCTTGAATATCCACCAGTTGGGTTTGGCTTCCCCCGGAGGGAGGCTGGCGGCCCTGACCCGGCTGACCCTGCGCTCGCTGCTTGCGAATGTGCCGTCGTTTTCGCTCCAGGCGGCAGCCGGAAGGATAACATCCGCAAAGCGGGTGGTCTCGGTCTGGAAAATATCCTGGCACACGATAAATTCCGCGCTTGCCAGCTCGTGCTCGACTTTTTTAATGTCCGGCTCGGTATTGGCCAGGTTTTCGCCGAATATGTAAAACCCTTTTACGGCGCCGGTTACCAGGCCGTCCATCATCTGGGGAATCATCAGGCCGATTTTTCTCGGGCAGATGATCGACGTTCCAGGCTTTTTCAAATTTCGCCCGCGCAGCCGGATCGATCACCTTCTGGTATCCGGGAAACACATTGGGCAGGGCCCCCATGTCGCAGGCGCCCTGAACATTGTTCTGGCCCCGAAGCGGATTCACGCCGCCGCATTCCACGCCCATGTTTCCCAGCAGCATCTGCAGGTTGGCCGTGGATACCACGTTGTTTCTGCCGCAGGTGTGCTCGGTGATCCCCAGCGTATAGCAGAGCATGCAGGGTTTGGTCGCAGCCAGCCTGCGGGCGATGTCCCGGATCATGTCCGGACTGACGCCGCAGATTTTTGAAGCCTCCTCGGGCGGATAGGCCAGCACTTTTTCCTTCAGCTCCTTGAATCCGATGGTGCAGGAATTCACGAATTTCCGGTCATAAAGGTCTTCCGCGATCAGCACATACATGAGGCTGTTTAAAAATGCGATGTCGCTTCCCACCTTGATTTGCGCATGAACCTGGGCAAAATCCGCCAGTTTTTGTTTTCGCGGATCCACCAGAATGAGCTGGGCGCCGTTCTGCACCGCATTTTTCAAAAATGTGGAGGCGACCGGATGGGCCTCGGTCATGTTGGAGCCGATCACCAGAAACATTTTGGCTTTGGAAAATTCGCTGAAAGAATTGGTCATTGCGCCTGAACCAAATGATGTCGCCAGTCCGGCGACAGTGGGCGCATGTCAGGTACGTGCGCAGTGATCGATATTGTTGGTGCCGATCACTGCGCGGAAAAGCTTTTGCATGTTGATAGGAATCTTCATTGATGCTTCTGGCGCAACTGACGCCGGCAAGCGCATCCGGGCCATGCTTGGCGATGATTTCCGTAAATTTATTGGGTACCAGATCCAGTGCCTCATCCCAGGAAGCTTCCCGAAACTGGCCGTTTTCCTTGATCAGCGGCGTTTTCAGGCGATCTTCGGAATAAATGAAATCAAATCCGTATCTTCCCTTGACGCACAATCGGCCTTTATTGGGTTCAGCATCCTCAACGCCGGTCACCTGGACAATCTTGCCGTTCTTGACATGCAGCAGTTGCTGGCATCCGACGCCGCAATAGGGGCAGGTGGTGCGGATTTTTGTCGTTTCCCATGACCGCCAGCGCAACGAGGATTTCTTCTCGAGCATGCCGCCCACGGGGCATACCTGCACGCACTCGCCGCAGGAAACGCATTTGTCCCGGTTAAAGGTAAGCTGCGGGCCATTTTCCGTATCGTCGACATCAATGGCGCCGATGCACTGTACTTCCTTGCAGGCATTGACGCAACGCAGACATACGATACAGCGCTCCGGCCAGTGCTTGATAAAGGTTGTCTGATAGGATGGAATAAAATTTCGTTTGGGCGCCGGACAGTCGATGCTTGTAATATTGTATTCGAAAGTAAGATCCTGAAGCATGCACGCGCCGGCCTTGTCGCAAACCGGGCAATCCAGCGGATGATTGGCCAGAATCAGTCTTCAATGCATCCTGGCGCAGGCGAAAGAGCAGATCCGACTGGGTTGTAACAAGCATGCCATCCTCAACCGGCGTTGTACAGGCAGTCACGGGCTCGGATTGCCCATCCACTTCCACAACGCACAGACGGCAGGATCCGATAGGATTTAATCTTTCATGATAGCAGAGGGTTGGAATTGTAATGCCGGCATTTTTTGCCGCATCCAGAATTGTAAGGCCTTTGGGAGTGGTTACTTCCTGGTTGTCAATTGTCAGTCGAATCATATTCATAGCTCACTTTTTCTCCTTGAATCATTCAAGTGTTACACCTTAAAACATAAATCCTTTGGTATCATATGACCCTTGCACCTAAAAGCCGGTCACCGGCTCATGGGCTACTATCGGCGGATCACGCCGTGGAGGATTCGGGCCGGTTAAACCAGCCCTGCGGATTACCCGTTTCGATATGCCATGATTGACATATCGGAAAAAGTGTATTATCAGCTTGACGCAATACTGTCAATCACCAAAAAATCAGATACAGGAATCTTATTATTACTTGTTTTATTTGATAGTTCTACAAAATTTCACAATTTCAGCGGCATCCGATAACCCGCGATGCACATAATTACAATGCCAAGAAGCGATATTCAATAAAAACGGATATAAATAAAATCATTCACTAAATTAAAAAAATAATCCGGTAAAATATTTGACAACCCATAATTTTTGTTATAGGGGTAACACACTTTTTGAAAAGAGTGCCGAGTTGATCTTTACGATGAAAAGATACTGCACACATAAATATCAAGACAAAAGCAGATTAAACCCATGAACGAATATATTCCGGTATTGATAATGATGTTATTGGCGGTCGCAACATCCGTGGGGATGATTGTCGCAACCACCCTCATCGGGCCCAAAAAGAAATTTGCGGATAAGATGGAGCCCTTTGAATGCGGGGAAAGCCCGATCGTATCGCCCAAGCTGCGGTTTTCCATAAAATTTTATCTGATTGCGCTTTTCTTTGTCATCTTTGATATTGAAGCGGTTTTTTTATACCCTTGGGCCGTGCTTTTTAAGGAACTGGGCATGTTCGGGTTTGTGGAGATGATGATATTCCTGGTCATTTTGGCGGTCGGTTTGATATATGTCTGGAAGAGGGGGGCACTGGAATGGGAATAATGGAAATATTGAATCGAAAAAAAGGGCCCTCCCCTGATGTCAATCCCGTCGAATCCCGGAGACGACATCACGCTTGCTGGGCGGCAGCGTCATTCTGACAAAGCTGGAAGCCATTAATAACTGGGGCAGAAAGTATTCCTTCTTTCAGTATCCGTTTGTCACGGCCTGTTGCGGCATGGAGTTTATGTCCGTGGCGGGCCCGAAATATGACCTGGACCGATTCGGTGCCGCGCTCCCGCGGTTTTCCCCCAGGCAGGCCGACCTTCTGATGGTGGTGGGAACCATCAGCCACAAGCAGGCCCCCATCCTGGTGAAGGTTTACAATCAGATGGCGGAACCCAAATGGGTGTTTGCATTCGGGGTGTGTGCGGTATCGGGTGGATTTTATGATAATTATGCGACCGTGCAGGGCATTGACACCCTGATACCCGTGGATATTTATGTTCCCGGGTGTCCGCCACGGCCGGAGATGGTGATTGACGGACTGATCAGGCTGCAACAAAAGGTTGCGGAAGGCAAATGGTCGGATTTCCCCAAAGGCGCGTCACCGGTCAGTAACATTGATGAATGAAATAATGAGATATTGATAATATGCTTTATGGAAGCGAATATAACGATAAATAAATTGAGCAGCCGGTTTCCGGATTCGATCGTCGAGACGCATTCTTATCGCGGAGATGATACGGCGGTTGTCAGGAAGGAAGATCTCCTTGAAATCTGTCAATTTTTAAGGGACGACAAGGAGCTTCAGTACAATTTCATGATGGATCTGACCGCCGTGGACTATCTTGGCAGGGAGCCCCGGTTCGAGGTTGTCTATCATCTCTATTCCCTGACGTTCAACCGGCGGTTCAGAATCAAGACCCGGGTTTCCGAATCAGAGTGCAGCGTGGATTCCATTGTTTCCCTGTGGGTCAGCGCCAACTGGTTTGAACGGGAAGTTTACGATTTGTATGGCATCATTTTCAAAGGGCATCCGGAGTTAAGAAGGATCCTGCTCTACGAGGACTTTCAAGGACACCCGCTGCGAAAAGATTATCCGATAAAGAAGAGACAGCCCCTGATCGGGCCAACCTATTAATATTCTAATTGGTTATTGCCTAACTTATGTCTGATACAGCAAAAGATCTGCATAGCGAATACATGGTGATCAACATGGGTCCATCGCATCCGGTGACCCATGGAACGGTAAAATTTCTGGTGACCCTCGAGGGGGAAACCATCATCGACATGAAAGTGGATATTGGTTATCTTCATCGGGGCTTTGAGAAGATGTGCGAGAATGGGACCTGGGAGCAGGTAATGCCCTATACCGACCGGCTCAATTATGTTTCTCCCCTGATCAATAATGTGGGGTATGCCCTGGCCGTGGAGAAACTCATCGGTATTGATGTCCCGGAACGGTGCAAATACATCCGGGTCATCGCCAGTGAACTGGCGCGCATATCCGATCATTATACGAATATTGCCGCCAGCGGACTGGAACTCGGCGCATTTACGGCTTTTCTCTATTTTGTGGAAGCACGGGAATTGCTCTGGGACCTCATCGAAATGCTTTGCGGCGCCCGCGTCACAGCCAATTACGTCCGGATCGGCGGACTTAAAAATGATTTGCCGGATGGTTTCAAGGCCAAAACCAAGGAAGTGTTTAAAAGATGCCGCGAGCTGTGGGCCGATGTGGATCATCTCCTTACCAAAAACAGGATTTTCATTGACCGGGTCAGAGATGTGGGCATCATGCCCCCGGAAGATGCGATTGCCTGGGGTTTTACCGGCCCCTGCCTCAGGGCATGCGGCATCCCCTATGATGTTCGCAAGTTCCATCCCTATCTGGTATATGATCAAATGGATTTTGAAGTCCCCGTTGGCGAGAAAGGGGACAATTTCGACCGGTACCTGGTAAGGATGGAGGAAATCAATCAAAGCATGCGGATTGTGGAACAGGCTCTGGAAAAAATTCCGTCCGGGCCCATAAACGTCAACATGCCGGAATACAGGTGGCAATCCAAGGATGATATCAGCAATAGAATCGAGTCCTTGATATTTCATTTCAAGACCGTCACAGAAGGAATCAAACCGCCTCCCGGCGAGATTTATTCGGCTGTTGAGGGGGCCAATGGCGAACTGGGTTTCTATTTGGTGAGCGATGGGAGCGGCAAACCCTATAAATGCAGGGTCAGACCGCCCTGTTTTCCCCTTACCGCAGCCATGCCCAAGATGGTAAAAGGCGGGTTCATAGCGGATATCGTTCCTACGTTTGACATGATTAACATGATTGGCGGAGAATGCGATAGATAACCATGGTTGCTGATCTCATAGAATCTGTTGTCAAAATATTGTTCATATTCAGCGTCAACATCGGTTTTTTTTCACCCATTCTGGGATGGGTGGAAAGAAAGCAAAGCGCGCTGATGCAAGACAGGGTCGGGGCAAACCGGGCGGATGTATTCGGATTTACCCTGATCGGTCTTTTTCATCCCATTGCGGATGCCATCAAGGTGCTGACCAAAGAGGATTTCGTTCCTGACAGGCGCGGACAGGCTGTTTCATACCCTTGCGCCGTTTATCAGCCTGACGCCCGCGATCATCGCCTTTGCCGTCATCCCTTTCGGCGGGCAATATGATCTCTTCGGTCACGGGGTCAACCTGGTTATCGCCGATCTGGATGTGGGGATTCTCTTTATTTTCGCTTTTGCCTCCCTGGCCACTTTTGGGGCGGTTCTGGGCGGATGGGCATCCAACAACAACTGGTCGTTTCTCGGAGGCCTGCGCGCATCGGCCCAGATGCTTTCCTATGAAGTGGTCATGGGGCTTAACATTATCGGCGTGATCATGGTGTATGGCACCCTCAGACTCAGCGAAATCGGCGCCATGCAGGTTAATTTTTTCAATTGGGGCATTTTTCTGCAGCCGGTCGGGTTTGTCCTTTTCTTTACCTGCGCCATTGCTGAAAACAAGAGAGCGCCTTTTGACGTTGCCGAGGCGGAATCGGAGCTCGTGGCCGGATATTTTACCGAATACAGCGGCATGAAGTTCGTCATGTTCTGGATGGGAGAATTCCTTGAAATCGTGACCATCGCCGGCCTTGTGACCACCATGTTTTTCGGCGCATGGCATCTGCCTTTTGTCAGTGACCAGATGCTCCTGGATTTCTTTCGCTTTGCAGGTCCCAATGGCGCGAGCATTCTGGCCATACTGGTGAACGTCGCCACTTTCTTTGCAAAGGTGATCTTTTTTATCTGGCTTCAAATGACGATTCGATGGACACTTCCCCGCTTTCGTTATGACCAGGTCATGAGACTCGGCTGGAAAATGTTTCTTCCGATTGCCCTCATCAATATATTTATAACCGGACTTGTGCTTTTGGCTAAATAACATGGCAGATCTTAATATAAAAAACAGTTATCCCGTAATGGGCATATCCATTGAAAAATTGAAGCCCAAAAGAGTGAGGAAAAATATTGAGCTGACCTTGTGGGAAAGACTCTATATTTTTGAAATCATCACGGGGAATGTCCATCACGACAAGACATTTTTTTACGCACCTGTTCGGGTTTGTCTTTCCTCCCAAGGGTAAAAAAAGAAGCATCATCACGGTCTATTATCCGGAAGAAAAGGTGACGCTTCCGCGCTGCCTATCGCGGCAGGCCTGTTCTGGTCATGCGGGAAAATGGAACGGAAAAATGCGTGGCATGCGGGCTTTGCGAAAAAATATGCCCTGCCTCCGCCATATCGATTGTTGCGGAAGAAAGAGAAAACGGCGACAGATATCCCGTCCAGCTATATCCTGGATATGTCCCGCTGCGTTTACTGCGGGTACTGTGAAGAAGTATGTCCCAAAGAGGCCATTGTCATGAGCGCCGAATATCAAGGGCTTGCCAAACGGAACCGGAACAACCTGCGATTTTCAAAAGAAAAACTTTTAAGGTCGGAAAAAAGTGTAAAGGATCGTATCGAATATATCAGAGGGATATACGCCAAATGCAATTATTGATGTTCTATATATTCGGTTTGGGCGCGGTGCTTTCAGCGACTTTAATGGTCACCAACATCAGGCCGGTAACCGCGGCCATGAATCTGATCATGACCATGTTTTTCCTGGCCGGGATTATATGTGCTTCTGGATGCGCATTTAATCGCCGCTCTGCAGATTATCGTCTATGCCGGGGCCATCATGGTTCTGTTCCTGTTTGTGATATGCTTCTGAATGTTCATGAGAAAGAAGGAGAGACGGCCCGCACGCAAGGTCATGATACAATTCGGCAGTATCGCGATCGTCGGCACCCTTTTTATCGTCATGGCGAATCTGGTCAGTGATAGAGCCTTCCCTGGTTAAAATCGGCGACACGAGCCTATCCATTCGGCACCACAAAGGCCGTGGGGAAAATGCTCTTCACCGATTTTTTGCTGCCGTTTGAAATCGCCTCGTTCTTATTGCTCGCAGCCATTGTCGGCGCTGTCATCTTAGCAAAAAGGAGGATTGATGATTCGGAGTAAGCGAACAGCATTCCGAATCATGAATAGTGATCTATGGTTTCATTGAACGCATACCTGATACTGGGGGCCATACTCTTTTCAATTGGCGCCGTGGGTGTATTCACGCAGCGCAATGTCCTGATCATCTACATGTGCATTGAATTGATGCTGAATGCCGTAAATCTGACCTTCATCGCGTTTTCAAAATTTTTAAACGATATGAATGGCCATGTGTTCGTGTTTATGATCATGACCGTTGCCGCGGCGGAAGCGGCGGTAGGACTTGCCATTATCATTTCGCTTTTCAGAAATAAAGCGACCATTTATGTGGACGATATTAATTTAAGTAAAGGTTAATGAAAACGTGCAAACGATTCTATCCATAAAACCCATGCTTGCGGTGCTGACGTCTCTTCTTGCCGTGCCTTTGATTTTGGCCACGGGGGATAAACGCCCCAATCTGCGGGAATTCTGGTCCGTACTGGCCGGGGTTATCAAATTTTCAATTGTCATCTCCATGGCGCCTGTCATTTTCTCCGGCCATACCATCGAATATACCCTGATCAGTTTTTACGAAGGGATCGACATCAAGTTCCGGGTCGACGCTCTCGGGCTGTTGTTTGCAACCATCTCCTCCTTTCTGTGGATCGTCACCACATTTTACTCGATCGGATACATGCGCTCCGGAAAGGAACATGCGCAGACAAGATTCTATACCTGCTTTGCCATCAGTCTGTCCGTCAACCGTCGGCGTTGCTTTCTCGGCCAACCTGATCACCCTTTTTGTCTTTTATGAAATTCTAAGCCTCGCCACCGTTCCCCTGGTCGGTCACAAGGAAACGCCGGAGGCCCATGGAGGGCGCCAGGAAGTATTTCCTGTATCTGCTCAGCCTGTCCAAGACCCTCTTGTTGTCCGGCATCATCATCGTCTACATGGTGGCGGGAACCACCGATTTTCAAAGCCATGGACTTTTGAGCAATGCACAGGGATCGACCGCTTCTTTTTGTCGGCGTTCTTTCTCTTTCTGTTCGGGTTTGCAAAAGCCGCGGTCATGCCGGTTCACAACTGGCTGCCGTCCGCCATGGTGGCGCCGACTCCTGTCAGCGCATTGCTGCATGCGGTTGCGGTTGTAAAGGTCGGGGTTTTCTCCATCCTGCGGGTCGTGTTTCATATCTACGGGATTGACCTGATGGGCAATCTCCATCTTGGCATCACAACGGCCTATATCGTCTCGTTCACCATCGTCATGGGGTCCGTCATTGCCCTGTCAAAGGACAATCTCAAGGCCAGGCTCGCCTATTCAACCATCAGCCAGCTTTCCTATGTCATTCTCGGCGCGGTGCTTCTAACACCATGCCAGCATGGCCGGCGGCATCGTTCACATTGCCAATCATGCCTTTTCCAAGATCACGCTCTTTTTTTGCGCCGGATCCCTTTACTACGCGGCGCACAAGACCGAGATCAGTCAGCTGTCCGAATATCGGCAAAAAAATGCCCTGGACAATGGCGGCATTTTTTATCGCATCGCTGAGCATGATCGGGGTGCCGCCGGCCGCCGGATTTATCAGCAAATGGTACCTGGCCTTGGGCTCCATTGAGGCCAAGCAAATCCCCATTCTGATGGTCCTGCTGGCAAGCACCATCTTGAATGCCGCGTATTTTTTGCCGATCACCTACAAGGCTTTTTTTGAAAAAGAAGCGGCTTCGCCGTCTCCATCCCATCACGGTCATGACCATCATGAAGAAATCAGAGAAAACCCCATGGTGGTCGTGCCGCTGGTCCTGACGGCGATTATTTCCCTGATTATCGGGATTTTTCCGGTATTATTTCTTAACTCTTGCCCAGGAGGTCATCCGATGATCAAGAGGATCGTCGATTTATATCGGAAATCCGGACAATATCGGCAAATTGAAAAAGATGGGGTATGTTGCGCTTGTGGCTGGTTTTCGTGTCGGATTTCTTTGTCCATCGTGACCATGCCATCTATATTTGGGATAAAATACCAGGCTGGGGCGCATTTTACGGTTTTGTTTCCTGCGTTGTCATCATTCTGGTCTCCAAATTCATTGGTCATCAGGGCGGCATCATGAAGCGCGAGGATTATTACGATGATTGATTGGTTTCACCCATCCATATTCTTTATTTTTGGGGCATTTCTGATTCCTTTCCTGCGCGGGAAGGTCCAGCAGGCCTATCTGATGGCTGATTCCCGTCCTGGCGGTGATAGCTGTTTCCTTCATGTCCCCGGGAACCTACTGGACCTACAGCTTTCTCGGCAACTCCGCTTATTTTCGGCGCGGTCGACAAGCTCAGCATTGTCTTCGGCTGGGTATTTCACCATCATGTCTTTTATCGGCATCGTGTATGCCCTGCATGTAAAAGATAACGGCCAGCATATGGCCGCCTTCCTCTACATCGGGGGATCTCTGGGGGTCACCTTTGCCGGCGATTATTTTACCCTGTTCGTCTTCTGGGAACTGATGGCCTTTGCTTCCGCCTACCTTGTCTTTGCCAAACGCGAAAAAGAGGCCATTGAAGCCGGATACCGGTATATCCTGGTTCACATTTTCGGCGGGGTCTGTTTACTGGGCGGCATCATTCTCCACTATGTCAGCACCCAATCCATTGCCGTCGGACCCCTGGTCAATGACGGCAGCCTGGCCTTTTATCTCATCCTTATCGGAGTTATCGTAAACGCCGCCGTGCCGCCGCTTCATGCCTGGCTGACGGACGCCTATCCGGAAGGGACGGTAACCGGTTCTGTCTTCATGTCCGCTTTTACCACCAAAACGGCGGTGTATGTGCTGGTACGGGTTTTCCCCGGAACCGAACTTCTGGTCTGGATGGGAACGATCATGGCCCTTTACGGCGTTGTCTATGCGGTTCTTGAAAATGACTGCCGCAGGCTTCTGGCCTATCATATCATCAGCCAGGTGGGGTATATGGTGGCGGGCGTCGGGATCGGAACGGACATGTCCTTAAACGGCTCCGTATCCCATGCATTTGCGCATATTCTGTATAAGGGCCTGCTTTTCATGGGCGCGGGCGCGGTCATCCAAATGACCGGCAAGCGCAAACTGACCGAACTGGGCGGGCTCTACAAGACCATGCCGATCACCCTGGTCCTCTATATGATCGGCGGGTTTGCCATTTCGGCCTTTCCCCTGTTCAGCGGATTTGTCACCAAATCGATGGTCGTTTCCGGCGCCAGCCATGACCACAGGCCCTGGGTCGCCCTGTCTTCTGACCATGGCATCTGCCGGAACATTCCTGCACACCGGCCTTAAACTGCCGTATTACATGTTCTTTGCAAAGGACTCTGGAATCCGGGCCAAGGAGCCGCCCGATCAATATGCTGATCGCCATGGGAATGGCGGCTTTTATGTGCATCGGCATCGGCGTATTTCCCGGACCGCTCTATAATCTTCTGCCCTTTGCGGTCCACTTCGATCCGTATACCGGCGATCATGTGACCAGCGCTTTGGGAATCCTGTTGTTTACCGGCCTTGGCTTTTTCATGCTGCTTAAAAAACTGGATCCGGAGCCCACCATCAGCGTCGATACGGACTGGGTGTATCGCAAAGGCAGCCGTGTGTTCATGTGGTTTGTAAATAAGCCCATTGTCGATTTACGAAACCTATCTGAGCAATATTTACAATACCTGGTTTACGAGATTCACCTTGTTCTTTTCGGGTTTTCTGGCGAGAATTTTTGATGTTCGGCTCATAGATGGATGCGTTAATGGTGTCGCTAATTTTTTCATGAACCTTGCCCAGACCATTCAGAGTATCCGGCAGCGGTTTGGTGAGAAATTATGCGTTTACGATGCTTTTGGGAAGCGTCGTTATCCTTACTTATTTTTTATTTTCATGATAAGATCTCAAATATGATAAATGCTCTGCACTTTCCCATTTTATCCTTCATCACCTTCTTCCCGCTGGTGGGGATCTTGTTTATCTGTTTTTTGAAGGATGAGCACCATGATTTGATCCGTTGGGTGGCCTTTCTTACGGCGGTGGTCTCCTTTGTTTTTTCTCTTCCCCTTTATTTTCACTTTGATTCCAATACCTGGAACATGCAGTTTGTGGAATACATTCCCTGGGTCAAGGATTTTGGCATCAGCTACCATATGGGGATCGACGGCATCAGCCTGCTTCTGGTTCTTCTGACCACTTTTCTGTCCGCCCTGGCGATTCTGTCCACCTGGACGGCGGTCGACAAAACAGGTAAAGGGGTATATGATATCCCTGCTGTTTCTTGAAGTCGGGATGCTCGGCGTGTTCTGCGCTTTGGATTTCTTCCTTTTTTATGTGTTCTGGGAAGTGATGCTGATTCCCATGTATTTTATCATCGGCATATGGGGAGGGCCCCGAAGGATTTATGCCGCCGTAAAATTCTTCATCTACACCATGAGCGGCAGCGTCCTGATGCTGATTGCGATTCTTTTCCTCTATTTTCTGCACTTCAAGGAAACCGGGGAATATACGTTCAATATCCTGACCTATCAAACGCTCCATCTGCCGGCAAATGTTCAATTCTGGCTTTTTTTAGCGTTCTTTCTGGCATTTGCCATCAAAGTTCCCATGTTTCCCTTTCACACCTGGTTGCCGGATGCCCATGTCGAGGCGCCCGACAGCAGGCAGCGTCATCCTGGCCGGCGTCCTTTTGAAGATGGGAACCTACGGGTTTCTCCGTTTCAGCCTCCCGATTTTTCCGCAGGCGACCCTTAATTTCATTCCCGTCATTATGGCGCTTGCGGTCATCGGTATCATTTATGGCGCACTGGTCTCCATCGCTCAGGATGACATCAAGAAGCTGGTTGCCTATTCCAGCGTCAGCCATCTGGGCTACTGCATGCTGGGAATGTTCGCTCTGAACATGGAGGGGGTCAAGGGCAGCATCATCCAGATGATCAATCACGGCTTAAGCACCGGCGCGCTCTTTCTTATCGTCGGCATGCTGTATGAGCGGCGGCATACCCGCCTGATTGCAGATTATGGCGGCATCATGAAAGTCATGCCCATTTTTGCCACGCTGTTTTTGCTGGTTGCCTTTTCTTCGATGGGAGTTCCCGGACTGAACGGGTTTATCGGCGAATTGCTGATTCTGATCGGTGCTTTCAAGGCCAATATCTGGTTTGCCGCCGTTGCCACGCTTGGGCTGGTCTTTGGAGCTGTTTATCTTCTGTGGATGTACAAACGGGTGATGTATGGTGAAATCACCAAAATGAAAATAAACTGCTTAAAGACATGACCCGTCGGGAATATGCTTACCTGCTGCCCATTGTGTTTTTTATTGTCTGGATCGGCTTATTCCCAAAGCCTTTTCTCGATAAAATGACCACATCCGTTGAACATCTTTTACAGAAAGTGAACGACCAGAAAGCCCGGAATACCATGACAATCGAGGGGCAAAAAATCGCTGCGTTGAACCTGAATTATACGTTACAGAACCGTGCGCTGTCCGGCCGCGAATAAAAAGACGATGAATTATGGAACCAATGATGCCTACAATTAATCTGAGTGCCTTATACCCGGAAATCATTATCGCCCTTTTTGCATTAATTGTCTTACTTTTGCAGTCTTTTGCCAATATCCGTGGTAAAAAATATTTTGGTTATATCAGCCTTGTCGGTATCGTAACCGCTATTTTTGTCGTATTTTTAAAGCCCTCCCCTTTTGACTTTAAATCGGTTGAATATGCCTTTAACGGGATGTGGGTGGTGGACAATTACTGCCGTTTTTTTAAATTGATATTTCTTCTGGGCACGGGGCTTACCATCCTCATTTCCATAAAATATGTTGAAAATGAGGGGATTCAGAATGGAGAATATTTTGCGCTGATTCTGTTTGCAACGCTTGGCATGATGATCATGGCAAGCGGGACCGAGCTGATGACCTTATTTTTAGGTCTTGAGTTGATGTCCATATCCCTGTACGCATTGGCGGGATTTACCCGCACACGAATGATTTCCAATGAAGCGGCCTTGAAGTATTTTCTGCTCGGCTCTTTTGCCACCGGCTTTCTGCTTTATGGCATGGCCCTTTTGTATGGGGCCACCGGAACGACAAATCTGAACGGCATTTCGCAATTTTTGGCAAAATCCCATTTGCAGAGCCCTCTGCCCATCCTGGGGATGGCGCTTCTGGTGATCGGATTCGGTTTCAAGATCGCCGCGGTTCCGTTTCATATGTGGGCGCCGGATGTGTATGAAGGCGCGCCCTCGCCGATCACTGCCTTTATGTCCGCAGGTCCCAAGGCCGCGGGATTCGCCGCTTTTGTCCGGATATTTGTGGATGCGCTGCCTTCATTGCATGGTGAATGGGTGGCGTTGATATGGATACATGGCCGTTCTTACCATGACCGTCGGCAATATCATTGCGCTGGTGCAGGACAATATCAAGCGCATGCTGGCATACTCCAGCATCGCCCATGCCGGCTATGTACTGGTGGCTTTTCTATGCGCGGGTGAAATGGGCATCAGCAGTATCCTGTATTATATGCTGGCTTACACCTTCATGAATATCGGGGCATTTGCCGTCATTACCGTTCTGGCCGGAAAAGGCGAAGAAAAAGTCAATATCTCGGATTATAACGGTCTTGGGTACAGGCATCCGGTTGCGGCGATTGCCATGAGTCTGTTTCTGTTTTCTCTGGCCGGAATCCCCCCTACAGCCGGGTTTATGGGGAAATTTTATATTTTTTCAGCCGCGATCAAGCAAGGTTATCTGGGACTTGGCCATCATCGGGGTCATCAACAGTGTCATATCGGTTTATTATTATCTGCGGGTAACGATTGCCATGTACATGAAAGAGCCCGCCGCCAGCGGAGAAAGCCCCGCGCTGATCTTCTCTCCCGCCTGCATTATTGCGATCCTTATATCCGCCTTCGGGGTCCTTCGCATGGGGATATTTCCTTCAGACTATATTGACATTGCAAAGCAATCCTTTCTTGCATTGCTCTAACGATCCAAAGAAGAAAGCATACAGATATGGGTATGGTAAAATTCACAATTAACGGCAAGGAAGTTGTCGCCAAGGAGAATACCACCATTCTTCAGGCGGCAAAAAGTGCTGGAATCAAGATTCCGACACTTTGTTATCATGAGAGAATGAATCCGATCGGATCCTGCGGGCTCTGTATTGTTGAAATCGACGGAAATGCCGATCCCATGCCTGCCTGTTCAACGCCCTGCGGCCGAAGGCATGACGGTTACCACCCATTCCGACCGGCTCTTCCGGCTTCGCCAGGACTCACTGAGATCGCTGCTGGTCAATCATCCCCTGGATTGTCCGGTCTGTGACAAATCCGGAGAGTGCACGCTTCAGGACCTGGTATTTGAGTACGGCATCAAGGATGTGGAATGCCGGGCTCCCAGGAAGTCAAATCCATCTGGTTTATGCGACAAATTTAATCAAATACTGGCCGCAGCGCTGCATCGCGTGCCTGAGGTGCGTTACGGCCTGTAAGGAAATCAAAGGCATCGGCGCGCTGGAAATGCAAACCAACGCGGACGGTTTTCATCAGCTTGCCGTCAATACGGAAACCTGCGTTTCCTGCGGCGAATGTTTGCAGCATTGCCCGACCGGCGCCCTTACGGAAAATGTCAGCCGCATCAAGGGAAGATCGTTTCTGGTTAAAAAAGTGCCGACCACCTGCTCTTATTGCGGATGCGGGTGCCAGATCAACCTGAATGTTCTTGAAAAATAAG
>CAWJRD010000008.1:0-76382 GCA_963845015.1 uncultured delta proteobacterium | reverse complement strand
TTGATCTTCTTTTGCCACACTGCAAACTCCAGGGGGCGAACGCCAAAGCGGATTGCATTCCCCTCGTGCAAGTCTTCAAACTCTTCCAGTGCAAGCTTAACGAACTTGTAGTGATCCTCTTCGGGCACTGACAAAGAAATTGCCGCCATCACCGTCTTTTTATTGGGAGCTTGCCGTTGAAGAATAATTGCCTTTATTGTCTCGCTGAGCGCCTGCCGGTATCGTAAACGGAAGGTATCCGGCGGCACCAGTTCCCGGCGTACCGCCAGATACTGCTGACAGGAGCGTTCAGGCGGCAGATAGGATGTTTCGTTGGGATAGTATGCTTCCAGAAAGCTCTGGTTATAGCCGACAGGTGTCCGCATCTGGCGCGGCTGACAGACGTGGTTCCTGATCTCTTTTTCCTTCGGGTGAAATGGGGATATAATCTCCTCCGGCAACTTCTACCAGAGCAACAGGCGTACTCATGTTGAGCTCACCGCTGGTAGGCGCAGGTCGGTAACGCACCCCGCGTTGCTTTCCTTCCCTAACGAGTCTCCCCTCAGCTACGAACAGGGCAAGACGGCGCTGCAGGCTTCGCCGACTGATGGCATCCTCAACATAAGCGTGGAGGGTGTCCATGCCAATTCCTTCTGCATGGCGGCCTATTTCCTCAAGAATACGAACATCCGTCTCAGCGGTTATCTTCTTTGGCATGACTGCTTACCCCCCAAGATATCTACAGGATTGGTTCCTATTGATGGCATAAAAATACCATTATTGGCGCAATATATCAATAAATACGCCAATAAAAAGGCGCAATAATGATATGTAAGGCAATAGGAGTGGCGCATTTATATAGAAAGGTTCATCGCCACATTGGCTTCTCAATCATTATATCAAGGAAAATATGAGCAGAAAAATACCTGTGTGAAGGATATAACTGTGAGGAATCTAACCTTCTCTTCGGATAATGCGTGTAATATGTCTTTGTAGTCTTCGTTGATGGAACAGCTACCCGGAACGCCACAGCTCAGCAGGTATAGTTCTTGACAAAGAACAACCTATTCCTTACAGTCTATACAATGCTAATCATTCCTTACAAGGAGCTGAATCATGATTGTCGCAAAGGTAACATCCAAGGGGCAGATCACCATTCCCAAGGAAATTCGTGAAAGGCTGGGAGTCCATCCGGGCGAAGATGTGGGCTTTGAGGAAAAAAACAACCTGCTCGTCATCAGCAAAGTGGTTACCCGATCGCCATTCGACAAATGGGTGGGAAAACTGAAACATCTGAAAGGACAACGAAGCGATGACTTGGTGAGGGAGGCCCGTGGGGATGATAACGGCTGTTGACACAAACATCATTTTGGATGTTTTGATTCCGGGTGAGCCTTTCGGTGAATCTTCAAAGATACTTCTGGACCGCCATCTATCCAAGGGGAAACTTATTATCTGCGAAGTTGTTTTTGCCGAACTTGCGGCCGGTTTTGAATCCGAAAAGGAACTCGAATTCTTTCTCGCGGACACGGGAATCGGGCTTGTCCGTCCGAATGAAAAAGCCTCTTTTTGGCCGGTTCGAGATGGGCAAAATATGCAAGAAAAGGCGCCAGAAATCGGTTTTCATGCGACAAATGCGGACATATATTTCAAGTTCCCTGCCCGCAATGTACGGCAGTGCTTAATAAGCGGCTCCATGTCCTGAGCGATTTTCTTATCGGTGCCCATGCTCTGACACATGCCGACTGTATTCTTTCACGGGACATCGGCATCTATAAGGCTTATTTCAAAGATCTTAAAGTGTTCGGTTCGATATGAATGAACCTCGGAATGCAGGTGATGGCCCCCCTTTTTCAATCGAATTCATGACAAAACCTCAAGATATTTAGCGGATGAAAAACCCATCTACTATTTTTACATGGCATCGGCCTTTTGATTGGCTCTCTACAACTTGTTGAAAAGGAATCAGGCGTGTTTGAACTGGCAATCATTGTTTTCCTTATCCTGCTCAACGGTCTTTTCGCTCTTTCGGAACTTGCAGTCGTCTCGTCACGTCCGGCGCGCCTCAGAACCATGGCCGAATCCGGGAGGCACGGCTCGCTCCGGGCTTTGGCGCTTGCCTCCGACATGGGACGTTTTCTTTCGACCGTACAGATCGGTATTACGTTGATCGGCATTCTTTCCGGCGCATTTTCAGGCGTTACCTACGGCGGGTATCTCACAGGCTGGCTATCGGCGCGGGGCGTGCCTGAACATATTGCGGAGCCACTGGGCTTCGGCGGGGTTGTTGCAGTCATCGCCTATTTTTCGGTCATTATCGGCGAATTGGTGCCGAAACAGTTGGCGTTGCGCAATGCCGAGGGGATCGCCTGCGCGGTGGCGCCTTTCATGACGATAGTCTCGCGCATTTCCACCCCGATTGTTTGGCTGCTGGACAAATCCTCCCGTTTGATTTTCTGGGTAATGGGACAAAAACCGGAAGCCGAAAACAAGGTTACGGAAGAAGAAATCAAAAAGCTGGTGGCCGAGGCTGAAAGTTTCGGCGTGCTGGAAGCCAGCGAGAAGCGCATGATTTCAGGCGTGCTTCGCCTCGGCAACCGGCCGGTGCGCGGCGTGATGACCCCGCGCCCGGAAGTCGAATGGATCGATATCAGCGCTGCCGAAAGCGTGCTGCGCAACCGTCTTATCGACGCCGCCCATTCGCGGCTTCCAGCCGGACAAGCCTCGATTGATAAAACGATCGGCGTGATCGAGGTGCGTGAAGCACTGGCGGGCATGATGCGGCAAGGCACGTTTGACATACATAAATTCGTTCATAAGTCTCCGATGATGTCTGAAACAGAGGAAGCGCTCGATGCATTGGGCCTGCTCAAATCAGCGGAGATGCCGATGGCGCTGGTATATGACGAATACGGCCATTTTCAGGGGATCGTGACGCCTGCCGACATTTTGCAGACCATCGCGGGTGCGTTCCACTCTTACAGGGATCTTTCGGAACCGGCCGCGGTGCGCAGGCAGGACGGCTCATGGCTGCTTTCCGGCTGGATTCCCGCTGATGAAATGGCGGACATATTGGGCGTCAGCTTGCCGAAAGAACGCGAGTATCAGACCTTGGCAGGTTTTTTGATGGAACAGATGGGGGAGATTCCTGCAACCGGAGCCATCTGCAATGCAAATGGCTGGCGTTTCGAGATCGTCGATATGGATGGCGTCCGCATCGACAAGGTACTTGCCGGCCGCCTTGCCCCAACGCATCGCGCCAAGCCATAAGCGCTTTACATCGCATTTACAGCAAATAAGAGCGCTATGGCAGCGTAAATTGCCTGGCCTGGCAGTCCCTGCCGCTGACCCTGTCCATACCGCTGGCAGCGGTCTGACTGTTTCGCCCTTGCCTTTGTTTAGTATTTATGTCAATGAGATAAGTCACTCAGAGCAATTCTAAGCCTGTCACTGTTCGGATCGATCATGACGGCTGAACCGGGACAGTGACATAGGTCTGCTGAGACAGTTGCAAGAGATTGAAACCGGGCTATAAGAGGCCAAAAACTGAAACAGTGAAAAAATGCAGAGTCATCCAGATTCGTCATCGGATCAGTCCCGAATCGTTCTTAAGATTATACTATCCCTGAAAGGCCTGTGCATCGGCCTCATCGCCGGGCTGACCGCCGTTGGTTTTCCCTTTTTTTTTTTTTTTTTTTTTTTTTTTTTTTTTTTTTTTTTTTTTTTTTTTTTTTTTTTTTTTTTTTTTTTTTTTTTTTTTTTTTTTTTTTTTTTTTTTTTTTTTTTTTTTTTTTTTTTTTTTTTTTTTTTTTTTTTTTTTTTTTTTTTTTTTTTTTTTTTTTTTTTTTTTTTTTTTTTTTTTTTTTTTTTTTTTTTTTTTTTTTTTTTGCTTGGCGCGTTGATCGGCTCTTTTTTCGGGCATATCGTGTTCGGAATTTATCCGAATGCCGGTTTTGATTTTACTGTCTGGGGGGTGCTGGGCATGGCGGGATATTTTTCGGCCACTGTCCGCGCGCCCGTCACCGGGACCATCCTGATACTGGAAATGACCGGTGCCTACGATCTGTTGCTACCGCTGATGATCGTCTCTATTATTTCCTACAGCATCCCGGAGTATTTTAAAGACAAACCCATCTATGAAGCGCTGATGCGAAGGATTTAAATCGTTAATCGACGGGCGTTCCGGAGAGATAATATGGGTAAAACACAACGGAATTGAGCCTAATTCTGTGAAGCTGGTTGTTTTGAGTAGACAAAACGGGGTGATTATGATAATCAATCAATAAATTTGGATTTTCTTCTGGGTCTGGGAATGCAGTATTCTCAGAGGTAATAATGATGGCCGGGCCGCTATCACGATTGATTCGTGTTTAGCGGCTTTTTTATTTGGGACAGTGTTCAAAGAAATGAACGAAAGACGTCTGGTTCTAAATCAGTTATATGCCAATTAGAAAATGAAAGGACAAAACTCATTTTAAAAAAGATAAATGAATACTGTGTATAATGGTCTGACATTATTTGAAGCATGCATTCCGTTGGAAATCAATCAGACCAATACTCTAGTCATGCCTATATGACAGACGAATGAACAGCATCTAAGGCCATGTCATTTACCAAACCCATTGGAACCCTGTTCACCCTGCTGTCCCCCAGAAGAAAAATCCTCTACGGCGTGACCTTGCTGTTTGTCTTGCTGGGCGCGCTTGCCATGGCCCTTACGGATATCCACGAGGACATTCAGTTCATGATTCCGGATCGGGACGCTGCCGTGGGTGAGGAGTTTTCCCTGCTTCAGGATTCTCCTTTTGCCAAAAAAGTGGTGATCAATCTTCGGGGGGAGGCGGACTTTGGCCGGTTGATGGCTGCCGCGGATGCGCTTGCCGGATCCATGAAGCCCCCTTATTTCACCCGCGTGTCAACAGGTCCGGGCAATCTTTTTGGCGCCGAGTTTTTTTCCTGGATGCTTTCGGCCATTCCCAGTCTCCTTTCAGACGATAATTTTGAAAAGCTTGCCGCAAAAGTCGAACCGGAGCAGATTCGGGAGCGCATGAGATCAATGTATCAGGAACTCATCACGCCTGAAGGATGGATGAAAAAAGAACTTTTTCGAAATGATCCCCTGAATCTTTCCGGCCTGTTGTTTGAACAACTGAGATTTGCCAACCTCTTGTCCGGGATGCGCATCGAGAATCAGCACTTTGTCAGCCAGGACAGGAAAAATGTTCTGATCATCGCCGAAACTCCGATAAACGGAACCGATTCACGGGGAAGCGCGGAGTTGATGGCTCAATTGAATGGCCTGATCAAAGCTTTGGTTCCCCAGCCCATGGAAGCCTTTGTCATGGCGGCGCATCGCTATACCGCCACCAATGCGAATGCGGTCAAGCAGGATGTGTTTGTGGTGATGTGCACCTCATTTCTGGGCATTGTCATCATAATTGCCTTGTTTCTTCTCAGTTGGGCAGGCTTGTTTGTCCTGCTTGTTCCGGTTTTGGCCCTGAGCGTTGCTGGTTTTGTGGGACTGTTCTACGATCATTTCTCAGCAATCACCATTGGGTTTGGCTCCGTGCTTCTCGGGGTAACCATCGACTTTGCAGTCCATGTTTATTTTGCACTTCCGGATGATGAGAGCAAAATGGCTGCGGTTTTGGATGAAGTGACCATTCCCATTGTCTTTGGCGCCCTGACCACCGTGGCCTGTTTTGTCGTTCTTCTCTTCTCGCCGCTTCCGGGCCTGCGCCAGGTATCCTCCTTTTCGATCGTGGGGATATGCGCCGCGCTTCTCATCTCCCTGATAACATTTCCGCACTTTATCGGGGCTTCGTCCAGAAAGGGAGTTTTCCAGAATCAGGCATGGAGAATCCGTCCACAAAAATCCGGAATTGTAATTATCATTTTCTGGTCATGTCTTATGTTGGCGTGTATCTGGAAAGCGCAAGGGATTACTTTTGACGGCGACATGCGATCCCTGAACCTGACAACTCCGGACCTCAAGGCGGATGAAGCCTATTTTCAGAAGACCTGGGGCGGTGGAGGAACGGCCATGCTTTTTGCGGAAGGACTGGATCTGGATCAGGCGCTTGAGGTGAACGATCGCCTTTTTAGTCAGTTGATAACTCGCCTTCCCGCGGATCAGATCGTCAGCATTTCTCCCCTGCTTCCTTCCGCCTCCAAACAGCGAATGCGACAGGCTCACTGGCAGGATTTCTGGTCCGTGGAAAGAGTTTCCAGGCTTAAAGCCCTGATGGAGCAAGAGGGCGGGGATGCGGGCTTTTCCCAGGATGCATTTACGCCCTTTTTTGACGGCATCGGCCAGCAGTTGCCTCTCGTGACGGCGGATCTTCTGAGAGCCAAGGGTCTCGGCGATATGATTGATGGCATGATTATTCAAAAGGAAGGGGTTGTGCGGGTACTCACACTGGTTCCCGACAATGCGGAAGTGTCCGGCCTTTATCAGTCGGATCTGAAAAATATCCAGGGCGTTCGTTTTGTTTCCCAAACGCATTTTGGAGACCACCTGAGCCATCTCATGGGGAAAGATCTCTACTGGATGATCCTGGGGGCAGTGGTTCTTAATATTGCACTGCTTTATCTTCTTTACAGGAATTTCATAAACTCTCTTCTCGCCATGGTACCGGGAGTTACGGGGATATTTGTGGTGATGGGCTTCATGGGATGGAAGGGTATCCCGTTAAACATTTTTCATATTTTATCCGCGATTTTGATTGTAGGGCTTGCCGTTGACTATGGAATATTTATCGTCTGCAAGCTGACCGGCGGGCATACCCATGAAACAGAGAAAGCCGTGATGGTGTCGGGACTTACAACCATGGCCGGTTTTGGCGCTCTGGTTCTGGCCCGCCACCCGGCCATGCACGCCATCGGCATTGCCGTCATGCTGGGCGTCGGCGCTGCGATACCCGCCACCCTGTTTGTGATCCCTGCCCTTTTCGGATGGATACAAGCACACAGGATGAAGGCTGAGTAGGTGTCCGCAAAAAACCTCAGGACGAGGAACCTGGTCAAGTAATAACGGACACATTTCGCCAGATTACCATTGCACTGGTCAATTGTCCTGCCGTAAGCTCAATGACTATTTCCATTCACATCCAACTAAGGAAAGCTCATGCCAAAAACATTTACAGAAGCATTTACCCGAAACTTCCTGGGAAACGCACCAAACTGGTATAAACTGTCAATAATCGCCTTTCTGATCGCCAATCCCATCCTGCTGTACACGGTCGGGCCGTTTTTCACCGGAAGTGTGCTCATCGGAGAGTTTATCTTTACCCTGGCCATGGCACTGAAGTGCTATCCGCTGCCGGCCGGCGGTCTATTGGCCCTTCAGGCGGTGGCCATCGGCATGGCCCGTCCGGAAACGGTCTATCATGAGGCCCTTAATAATTTCGAAGTCATCCTGCTGCTGATCTTCATGGTGGCCGGTATTTTCTTTATGAAGGACTTCCTGCAGTTCACCTTCACCCGTATCCTGATCCGGGTTCGGTCGAAGATTCTGATTTCTCTCCTTTTCTGCTTCCTCGGCGCCTTTCTCTCGGCTTTTCTGGACGCTTTGACGGTGACGGCGGTGATCATCGCCGTGGCATATTCATTTTACAATGTTTACCACCGTTTCGCATCCGGCATGGATATGCAGTGCGCCCATGACCTGACCGACGACAAGACATGCAAGGAAATCCAGCAACGGGAACTAAAAGAATTCCGGGGTTTCCTCAGAAATCTGATGATGCATGGCGCGGTGGGCACCGCCCTGGGCGGCGTCTGTACACTGGTCGGCGAACCCCAGAATCTGCTTATCGGCAGTGAGATGGGCTGGCAATTTGTCCCTTTTTTTATCCATGTAGCTCCGGTCTCGATGCCGGTGCTGGCCGTCGGTCTGTTGACCTGCATCGCGGTCGAGAAATTGAAGTTATTTGGCTATGGCGCGGAAATGCCGGGCAATATCCGTTCCCATCTCCTTGAAACTGCAATAAAAATGGAGTCCAGGCGGGGCAAGCAGGGTCAGGCCAGGCTGATCATCCAGGGCATGACGGGAATCTGGCTGATCCTGTCCCTGGCGTTTCATCTGGCTGCGGTCGGTATTATCGGCCTGTCAGTTATCGTCATCCTGACCGCCATGAATGGTATCATCGAAGAACATCAACTGGGAAAGGCCTTTGAGGAAGCACTGCCTTTCACCGCCCTTCTGGTGGTCTTTTTCGCCATCGTGGCCGTAATTCACGACCAGCACCTGTTTGGGCCGGTAATCAGATATGTCCTCAGCCTCCAGGGCAATACGCAACTGGCGGCCTATTATATTGCCAACGGCCTGCTGTCGATGATCTCCGACAATGTCTTTGTCGCAACAGTCTATATCTCGGAGACCAAGATGCATATCACAGACGCACTGGGCCTTATTCCCGATATCGGAATGAGCGGCGCGCAGCTCATGGAAAAATTGACCGCTCCCCATATGGCCCGCTCCGAAGTGTTTGCAGCCCTGCCTCAGGAAGCCGCGGGACAGGCCCGGACCATCATGGAACAGTTTGACAAGCTGGCCGTTGCGATCAACACCGGCACCAACATCCCCAGCGTCGCCACGCCCAACGGTCAGGCGGCATTTCTCTTTCTACTGACCTCGGCTCTGGCCCCGGTCATTCGCCTGAGCTATGGCCGAATGGTCTTACTGGCCCTGCCTTACACCATCACCATGAGCATCACCGGCCTGCTGGCCACCTATTTCTTCCTGTGAGATGCATAAAAATTCGAAAGTAACGCTCTGATTTCTCTAAATTCCTTTTCCCTGAATCGTGGGGTCATGCTGCAACCTTTCCTGGATTCCTTTGCCGATCTGGTAGGTGCGGCTGAAATCGGACCAGAACGCCATGTCCTTTTCTTTCCAGTCCTTTCCAAAGCGTTCATCAAAGTATTTCCCCAGCTTATCGAACAGGAGGCGCCAGGGCGGCTGCCCCTGAGCTCTGGCGTCCAGAAGCTCGTTCAGCAGGGTGTCCAGCTCCGACAGCACTTCCTTGGGAAGGTAGGAAATGGCCCCTTTGCGGATGGACGTCATCAGGGTTTCCGGATTGACGGCATGGGCGGTCAACATGACCGTGGGGATTCCTTTGGCGACTGTTTCCTCAAGAAGCTGCAGCCCGTTCACCCCCATGATATCCAGTATGGCCAGATCATAGACGTGTATCCCGGATTTTCCGGGAAGCGGTATCATAATCCTTGGCGCGATCCAGGACCGCCCCTTCCAGAATATCTTCGATGGTTTCCAGAACATCTTCTTCATCATCAACCGCCAGAATATGCTTGCCTTTGATATAAGATTTTGAATCTCCCATTGCTGCAATCTCCTTAATGATAAAAACAGGGGCTATCCATTTGAATGGGGCCATACGTCGGGCTCAGACCATTTCGCTGTTTCCAAGATAGCGCTTGGAAATCAGCGAAATGGCTTCAGTTCTGACTGGCCGATCCTGGAATCAGTTGCCGCCGCCGACAGTCGCCACTCCGGTTTCAAAACCGAAGAGCCTGGGCAGCCACATGATCAGTTCCGGGAAAATAGGTGATCAGGAACAAAATGGATATCTGAATGATGAGAAACGGAAACGCCGATTTGGTGACAAACATAATATCGCGTTTGGCGATGGCTCCGGCGATATAGAGACTGACCCCTACCGGCGGCGTGCAGTACCCGATGGCCAGGTTGACCGTCATGATCAGCCCGAAGTGGATGGGATCGATGCCAAAGGCAATCAGCAGCGGAATACAGATCGGGCCGATGATCAGCGTGGCGGAGATGATGTCCATCAGCATTCCGACCACCAGAAGCACCAGATTGATGACCAGAAGAAAGACCATCGGCGAATGGATGCCGGCCGTCACGGCTTCGGTGATTTTTGCCGGAATGGATTCAAGGGCCAGGTACCTGCCGAAACAGGTGGCGCCGCCCACGATGATCAAAAGGGATGCCGATGTGACGGCGGACCCCACGACCACTTTTTTCACCTGCTCGAATTTCATGGATTTATGGATAAATAGCTCCACGATAAACGCATAGACGCAGGATATGACCGCCGCCTCGTTGGCGGTGAATATCCCGGTGTAAATGCCGACGAAAATCACAACGGGCAGCATCAGGGACCAGAAGCATTCCTTGAATGCGACCCAGATATCGGCAAACTTCGGCACCGGCATCCGCACAACTCTCTTATCGTTCCTGAAAACAAAAAAAGTATAGATACAGGTGGCGACCGTAATCATGATGCCGGGAACAAAGCCGGTCAAAAAAAGCCCCTGCAGCGAGCAGTTGCTGATCATGCTGAAAAGAATCATGCCGATGCTGGGCGGAATGATCACCCCCAGATTGCCGGATGTCGTCATGAGCCCGACGCTGTAATGTTTTCCGATAGCCATTGGCCATCAGCGCAGGAATCATGAACCCGCCAAGGGCCACGACCGTTGCGACGGTGGAGCCGGAAATTGCACCGAATATGGCGCAGGCAATGACGCCGGCCATCCCCAGTCCGCCGGGTAGCCAGCTCACCAGCACATTGGTGAACTTGATCAGTTTTTCGACGATGGTGCCGGTAGTCATGATATTGCCGCAGAGAATGAAAAACAACACCACGACCAGGGCGAAATTGTCCATGCTTTTAAAAATGCTCTGAACCAGCAGGATGATGGGGTAATCGGTAAACGCCAGAACGCAGAGCAAGGAGGTGTAAAACAGGCACATGAACACGGGAATAAAGGTGGCCATGGTGCCCAGCAGAATCAACAGCGGAATTATATAGCTCCATTCCATAAACCAGATATCTCCATTTCAATCGGTAAAAGCAGAAATCCGAAAGCGAATCGCTTTAGTTTTCTGTTGATTTCAAGCCGTTGTTTTTTTGGCCATTTCCGCGGCAATGTCCTGATAGAGCACCTGAAGGGATCGTATCAGCATCAAGCCTCCCATCAGCGGCATCAAGGCGTAAAGATAGACCATCGGAATTCCCATGATGATGGTTGACTGGCCGGTGGTTGCCTGCTGAGCGGCCATCTTCCACCCGTAGACCAGCATGATCAGCGAAAAAACGATGATCGCCAGATGGCTGAAAACAATCAGGGGGAACCGGGTTTTGGGAACGAGCTGCAGCAGCACGTCCACCTTGATCATGGACCGGTTTTTGATCGAGGCGCTGCAACCGATAAACGTCGTATAGATGATCACCAGCTTGACGAGTTCTTCGGACCAGGCCAGGGTGTAATTGAAGCCATACCGCAGAATCACATTGGCGAACAAGGCCAACAGCGCCGCCATTACCGTCAGAAACAGGGTCCAGTCTTCAAATAATGACAGGCCTTTGTCCACGGTATTCATTATCTGTTTCAGCATGAATCTTATCCTTGATCGTTTAATGAAATGAAAGATGGGTCTGTTCCGGACAGCTCCGGCTTTTTCCGGAACAGACCCAAATGTAACGCTGGCTTAAGGCTGATAACCGAGGAAATCCTGAACTTCTTTCAGATAATCCGCGGGACGGTATTTATCGCCGTCATACAGCTTATTGATTTCAGGTGCATAATCTTTATAAACGACATTTCCCTGATGGCGCAACGTCGCCATTTCAGCATCCGAAAGCTTGAAGAACTCGATGCCGGCTGCCTTGGCTTTTGCAATTTCGTCTGTTTCCTGCTGGCGGGTTTCCTGCCGGATCTTTGCTGCTATTTCTTTTGCGGTTTCCTTGAATATTTTCTGCAGATCAGCGGGAAGGGTGTTGAACCACGCCTTGTTAATGACCCAGATAAACAGGCCCTGGGCATAATTGATCTGGGTAAAGAACTTGGCATCCTCGAATTTTTTGGTGATGTTGCACACCATGGGCGTGTGATCCAGTCCGTCAATAACCCCCTGTTTCAGGGCAATGGAGACATCCGGCCAGGGCATGACCACGGGGTTGAATCCCCAGGATTTGTAAATAAGCTGATTGACCGCCGCCTCGGCGATCCGTATTTTGAGTTTCTTGGCATCCTCGATGGTCTTGCACGGCGTCATCGTTGCCCAGCCGTAATTGCCGTAACCGGTGATGTCCAGGCCCATGATGCCCTGATGGTCCATGGCATTCATGAAATGGGAAAAGAGTTTTTCATTTCCGACAAATTTATCGAGCTTGTCAAAGGAGTCGACCAGAAAGGGCATATTCACCACGCCGAACCGGGGTCCCAGATTGGTGGAAGCCACGGAGCTGACGCCCATTCCCTGGAGTGCGCCCATCTGGAGCTGATTTAAAACCTCCACTTCGCCGCCCAGCATCGAAAAGGGTTTGTAATCGATATAAATCTGGCCATTGGTGCGTTTCCACAACTCATCCCGCAGGGCAAACCCGAAATAAACCCCGCGAATCGCCGGATGCGAGACATTTGAAATTACAGCTTTATACTTGGCGGTTGACGGATCAAAAGCAGGCTTCCATTGATCCAGGGGCGGGGGACCCGCGGCTGTCGCGAAACTGACCATCAAAAACAGACTGAGTACACCCAAGATTGTTACGGTTGTCAATTTTTTACCTGTCATGCTTGCCTCCTTTGATGTTTATCTGATCCTAAGTTAATAAATTTGATTCATTCGCCAAAGAATATTTATAAGCTATATTGCAGCTATTATTTTCTTTGTCAAGCATAATTTCCCCGGATCCAAAATTAAACGAAAACCGACGCGCCAGCTCACAGACCCGGATCAGGGCACGGAAGATCTTGCAGGGGCTGGGAAAGTCTCCTTGATAAAGCAGCAGGCCAGCATCGCAATGGCGGCGCTGATCAGCAGCGCATTGAACATCTGCTGATATCCGGCCAGGGTAAAAGCCCCGTTCACACTTCCCGATCTCTCCAGCAAATAGCCGGTAAACGGCTGGAATACGGCCCCGCCGGCAAACGGAAACAGGTTGACCAGACCGGTGGCGGTTCCGGCGATCTGTACCGGAAACAGCTCCTTGGCCGAAGTGAATCCGATGACCACGATGGCGCTGGCAAACATCCCCAATCCCAGGCATATCAGATACAATCCATAAACGGGGATGCGATCGACGTTAAAGGAGAGTATTGCGGTAATCGCCAGTACAATGCATGATGAAATGAGAAGCACGGGCTTACGGGCGTGAAATACCCGGTTGGACAGAAAGCTGAGAAGCGGGCTGCCGATGACAAGGCCGATCGCCAGCATCGAAAGGATATAGCCGGACTGGGCTTTGGACAAATGGTAAATGTGCATGAAGTACGGCCCGCCCCAGAGCCCGCCGAAAGTAAAAAAAATGGCGCAGTCGAAAAAAAACCAGATGGCCAGGGGCCAGAAATGCGGGCAGGAAACGACCGTGCGGAAGCCTGCCATCAGGGTGATGGCAGGGGCCGCTGCCTTGGCGGAGGCATTCAGGGACACCCAGCCCATGTCCTCGGGGCAGTCCCGTACAAATATCCAGACCAGCAGGGACAGAACCAGGGTGAGCACGCCCACGGCCACGAAGGACATCCGCCAGCCGATCGCGCCGGAAAGCAGCACCAGGGGGGTTGTGGCCGACAGGGACCCGATGCCCCCCATGGCCATCAGAATCCCGCTCATGGGCGCAAACTCGACGGGCGTGAACCATTCGGACAGGATTTTCAAGGTCGGCACAAAGAGCATGGCCACCCCGACGCCGACCAGGAGCCTTCCGGCAATGGCCATTGCCGCGGAGGAGGCAAATCCCAGCAGTACGGAGCCGACAAACGCCACCAGAAAAAACACCGTGATCGTGTTGCGGGGGCCCCATGAATCGGAAAGGAGCCCCGCGGGAAGCTGCATGGCCGCATAGGAGTAAAAATAAGCGGCGGACAAAAAACCGGTCAGGCCGCCTCCGGTCTGAAGGTCTTTCATCATATCCACGGCAACCACGGCCGGACAGAGTCTGTGAAAATACACCAGAATGTAGCCAAAGGCCAGAACCCAGAAGATGATCCAGCGATACCTTTTGATTTCAGGGTCAGGGGTCATTTGCATGTTTATTTACCTGTCCAATACCGGTCCGGGTCGAACCGGCGCAGCGCGGAAAGTTCCTGCAATGTCGGCGGCGGCGTCCGGGACAGCCCGGCGGAAATGCGGACCGGCCAGCCGGTTTTTTCTTTTATCGTTTCAACCGTGACGCCGGGATGCACCGAAGTCAACACCATTTCACAGGTCTGCGGGTCAAAAGAAAAAATCCCCAGCGTGGTGATGACTGCCGATGGACCGCCGCGAACCAGACCGACCGACTCGCGCCAGCCCTTGCCGTCTCCATACCCGGGAGAGGTGATATAATCCACCCTGGGTACAAACCGGCGCTTCTCGTGGGACATGATGATGATGTGACGGTGCGCCAGGCAGGCCAGGTCGCAGGCCCCCCCGCTTCCCGGAAGCCGGGTGGCGATGGCTCCGGCACTGCCGGTGAGCGTGGTGTTCAGGTTTCCGAACATGTCCACCTGCGCGCCGCCGATGAAACTGACATCCACGAGCCCCTGCTGGAGCAGCGACATCGTATCCCGGGTATCGGCCAGCCACTGGGACCGGTAGAGGTTCGGCAGGTCCCCCATCGTCAATATGGGTTCCGGAGCCACCGTATCGCGGATGATCCCCAGTTCGTAAACGCCGACGGCATTCGGGGCCTGGAGGCTTTTGGCCACCAGAAAGCCCAGAAGCGGCAGCCGCATGCCGACAAAAACAACCTCGCCATCGGCAATTTCCCGGGACGCCGCGGCGACCATCAGCTCGGATTGTGTGTAAACCGGATCAGTATCCATAATCAACCGGCTCCGAAATATCATGATGGGTTATCGACAGGCGTGTGACATGCATCCCCGATCATCTCGACATACTGATGAATCGAAGAAACGGCGCGAATCCACTTGTCCGTCCAGGCCGCGAACAATTCCGGAGTGCGGCTCTTTGCCTGGTAGTCCAGAAAAACGGCATGATCCCGGTTATAACATCCCGGCATCGGGGAAGGATGCGCTCCCCAGGGCGCGTGGACGACGGCGCGGACCTTGAATCCGGGCGTCAGAATGCGATTGGGGTCACGGGTGATCATCTCGGTGGATACGATTTCTTCGGCGGTGATGATCACATGCCGGCTTGCCATGCAGGCCTCGCGGGTGATGCCCATATTGCCCCAGGCATGGGCATTGCCGAAGGCATCCGATCTTTGAACATGGACAATGGCGACATCCGGAACAATGGCCGCGACCGCGGCGTGTGTTTGGCCGGTAAACGGGCATGTAACGGTCTTCAGTGCCGGATTGTTCGCAAACAGATCGCTGCCGAGGGCTGTTCGGGTCGGCAGGAAAGACACGCCCATGGCCCCGGCCTGAAGGGCCATCGAAATGGTCAGATTCGAATGATCCTCGACATCGATCTGTTGCTGTTCCACGGCCCGGCGAAAATTATACCCCACGCCGGTGATCACATTTCCCACCCACGCGGCCCGGACCCGCTGCACGCAACCGGCCCCGATTATCTGATCGAACAGGATATCGGATATGGGCCCGATCAGGGTCAGATGCTTCTTTCCCTGGCGCATGATCTCATGCCCGGCAGCAAAAGGGATGGCGGTTTCCAGGGTCGTGCCCATCGCCACGGAAGATCCATCCGCCACCCATTGCGATATGGCTTCCGCCATGTTCATCAATTTCGAAATTGTCACCTATGGGAATCCTCTTCAAAGAAAAGTAAGCATGTTGAGGCTATAGGGAATAAAGCACAGCGTCAGGGTACTGTCAAGCCATTCATGATATTCAGGTTATTCAGACATTGATTTAACTGTATAATAAATGATTGTTGATTGTCAAAAGCAATTACAGCAGCCTCCGGCTTTCGCCGGAATGACGATGTCCCGGATTTTATCGAAACCATCAGGCAGTGTTTCAACTTTTTTATTGACTGGTTTGATGGTTTTAAGAGATATCATTACAAGAACAATAAAACTCAAACCGAAAGTGCGATAAATGCTGACCGAAGATCAAATCAAAAAAGTGGCCCTGGAGCTTATCGGCAAGATTGCGCCGGAAGCGGATATCGAGAATCTCGATCCCGCCGATCGGTTGCGAAACCAGTTCGATTTCGATTCAGTCGATTTCATGAACTTCGCTGTTGCGCTTCAGACGCAGCTTAAAGTGGAAATTCCCGAGGAAGACTACCCGCAGCTTGCAACGCTAAAGGGCTGCATCGCATATTTGAAATCGAAATGCAGCCCATAGCCCTTCTCGAATCACCCGCGGCCCTCACAGCGCCAACGAAACGATCATCACGCCGGGGTCTTCCGGATCGCGTCTTTTTTTAAATCCGAAAGCCTCGCAGATCCTCAGCATGGGCCTATTCTCGGCCAGCACTTCCCCGAAAAGCTCCCCGATACCCCGGTTCCTGGCATAATCGATGATGCGGCGCATGAGCATCGGGCCCAGGCCCATGCCGGTCATGTCGCGGCGAATGAGGATGGCGAATTCCGCGCGTGCGTTGTCCGGATCCGCCGCAAACCGCACCACGCCATACAGCTCCGGTTCTTTTTGAGCGGTCGGCTCGCAAAGGACCAGCGCCATCTCCCGATCATAGTCTATCTGGGTCAAACGCGCAGCCATGTTATGGGGCAACACTTTCATGGGATGCAGAAATCGCAGGCGGATCTCGTCCATGGAGAGTCTGGAGAAAAGCGCATGAAGCGCCGGTTCGTCCTCCGGCCGTATGGGGCGAAGCAGCAGCGTTTGGCCATCGGAAAGCGTAAGCGTCTCCTCAAGCTCCTTGGGGTAAGGACAAATCGCCAGGCGCTGCGCGGCAGGCAGAAGCGATTTGACCACCTTGATGCGTGCGTCCAGTGCCATCACTCCCTGTTCATCGGCAAGCAGCGGATTGATATCCATTTCGGCGATATCCGCGATATCGCAGATCAGTTGCGACACCTTGACCAGGGTCAGCGCAATGCTGTCCAGATCCGCGGCCGGCCTGTCACGGTAACCTTCAAGCAGGCGGTATACGCGCGTGCGGCTCATTACTTCCCGGGCAAGCTTCATGTTAAGCGGCGGCAGGGCAATGGCCTTATCCTGAATCACCTCAACGGCCGTACCGCCCTGGCCGAACAGAATCACCGGACCGAACTGCACATCATCAGTCGCCCCGACAATCAGTTCCCTGGCGTTGGGGCGGTGCACCATCGGCTGTACCGTAAATCCCGACATCATCACCCCTGGCAGTCTCTCGCGGATGCGTTCCTGCATGAGCCGAGCGGTTTTTTTCACCGATTCTTCGGAGGCAAGATTCAATGCCACTCCCCCCACGTCAGACTTGTGGGTAATATCCGGGGACAGAATCTTTAACGCCACCGATTCACCCAGCCCGGCGGCGATCTCTCCCGCCTGTTCGGGTGTCGCCGCTTCGTATGTCCGGACCACGGGAATTTTGTAAGCGGCCAGAACGGCTTTTGCCTCGGTCTCGGTAAGCCATGTACGGCCTTGAGACAGAGCCTTGTTCACAATCCCGCGGGCCTTCTCCGTTTCCGGCTCGAAGACTTCCGGGATGTTGGGGGGCGTCTCCATGAGCATTTCCTGGCTGCGGCGGTAGCGCACCATCTGCATGAATCCGCGAATCGCTTCGTCCGGTGTTTCATAGGTCGGAATCCTGTTTTCAGTAAATATCCTGCGGGCCTCGCGGGCGGAATCCATCCCCAGCCAGCTCGTGAAAATGCCCCGGGAGCTCGCCTTTGAACCGCTTTCTTTCAGCGTGTCGACAACCGCCCGTGCGACCTCCGTGCTCGAGGCCACGGCCGTGGGGCAGTTTAAAACAAGCAGGGCATCCACCCCCTCATCATCAAGGAGCGCCTTTAACGCATCGACATAGCGGCCCTGCGGTGCATCGCCGATGATGTCCACCGGGTTATTGTGCGACCACGTGCGCGGGAGCACGCTGTTCAGGCGGGCTATGGTTTCAGGAGACAGATCGGCCAGCCGCCCCTTTTTATCGATCAGAACATCGGTGGCCAGAACGCCCATACCGCCGCCATTGGTCAAAATGGCCAGACGATCTCCCGGAAACGGATGGGACATGGCCAGGGTTTCCACGGCATCGAAGAGCGCCTGCATGTCCATCACCCGCAGCATTCCGGCCCGCTGAAAGGCGGCGTTGTATACTTCATCGGCGCCGGCCAATGCGCCGGTATGGGAAGCGGCGGCCCGGGCGCCCTCGGAGTGGCGGCCTGCCTTGACCACGACCACAGGTTTCATCCGGGCGGCCGCCCGGGCCGCGGACATGAACTTTCGGGCATGGGTGACGTTCTCGATGTAGAGCAGTATCGCCTTGGCATTGGAATCGGTGGCCAGATAATCGAGCATGTCGCCGAAATCGACATCCGACATGTTGCCCACGGATACGAAATGTGAAAACCCGATTCCCTTCGACGTGGCCCAGTCGAGTACGGTAGTCTGAACCGCGCCCGACTGGGCGACAAACGCGATATTCCCCTTGAGGGGTTGTATATGCCCGAAACTCGCATTAAGGCCCGCCCCGGGCACCATGATCCCCATGCAGTTGGGGCCCAAGATGCGCATCAGGTGGGGACGGGCCGAGTCGAGCATTTGGGCGCACAGCCGTTGTCCTTCGTCGGTGCCGCCTTCGCGGAATCCGGCCGTTATCACCACGGCCGACCGGGTGCCCCTGATGCCGAGTTTTTCAATCAGTCGGGGGACGGTATCCGGCGGCGTGGCGATCACGGCAAGATCCGGCGTTTTTGGCAAACTGTCCAGATCCGGATAGGCGGGAAGCCCTTCGATGATTTTGTACTTCGGGTTAACGAAAAAAATGTCACCTTTAAAGCCGGCGCTCACCAGATTACGCGCCAGGACGGCACCGATGGAGCCCGGTTTTTGACTCGCGCCCACCAGGGCGACGGAAGAAGGGTTGAACATGCAATCAAGATTACGGATAGTCATCTGAAATCCTCCAGTGTCGAGAGATCTCCTTCAGGAAGACCCATTTCGCGGGCTTTGAGCAACCGCCGCATGATCTTGCCGGCCTTGTTTTTGGGAAGGTCCGGCGTGAAATCAATCTCTTTGGGCGCCACGGCTGAACCGAGCCTTGTGCGGGCGAAACCGATGAGTTCCAGACGCAGCGCATCGTTGGGTGCAACTTCCGGCTTGAGGGTGACAAACGCTTTCACAATTTCCCCGACAAGCGGATCCGGCTTTCCGATGACGCCTGCTTCGGCAACGGCGGGGTGCTCCATGAGCACGCTTTCGACTTCGAAGGGGCCCACCATGTGGCCGGAGGTTTTGATGATGTCATCGGCGCGACCCAC
The DNA here is from genome assembly GCA_963845015.1 of uncultured delta proteobacterium. Taxonomy (GTDB): domain Bacteria; phylum Desulfobacterota; class Desulfobacteria; order Desulfobacterales; family Desulfatirhabdiaceae; genus RAAP-1. Next base: position 57,072 of record CAWJRD010000008.1, on the reverse strand, counting down.
GAACCAGAAGTATCCGTCCGCGTCGCGCCTGGCCAGGTCCCCTGTCAGATACCAGCCTCCGGCAAAGCACTTGCGATAGCGCTCCTCATCGTGCAGGTAGCCCCGAAACATGGATGGCCAGCCCGGCCGGAGTGCCAGTTCTCCCTGAACACCCGCCTCCCGGATCACGTTGACAGCGTCTTTATCGACGCGCCGGACGATGGCCGCTTCGATTCCGGGAAGCGGACGCCCCATGGAACCGGGCCGGATCTCCATGGCGGGGAAATTGGCGATCATGATGCCGCCTGTTTCCGTCTGCCACCAGTTGTCGTGGATCGGAAGCCCCATGGCCTTCAGACCCCAGACCACGGCCTCGGGATTAAGCGGTTCCCCGACGCTGTGAATGAGGCGCAGATGACTCAGATCGTACTGCCGGATCGGCTCAAGGCCCAGGCGCATGAATCTGCGAATGGCCGTGGGCGCAGTGTACCAGACGCTCACCTTCTGGGAAGCCAGAATTTGACACCAGCGCATCGCATCGAAATCCGCTTCATCGACCACGTTGGTGATTCCGTGCAGAAGCGGCGAAATGATGCCATAAGAGGTTCCCGTTACCCATCCGGGGTCGGCCGTACACCAGAATACATCTCTGCGGATGAAAATCCATGACATATTTGCCTGTCATGTAGTGGGTGAGTGCGGCGCGGTGCGCATGGAGCGCACCTTTAGGCATCCCGGTGGTACCGCTGGTAAAGTGCAGGACCGCGATATCCTCCGGATCGGTCGGGGGGATGATATAGGTGGCGGAAGACGCCGCCATGAGCCTGGGGAGCGACAGGAGCGCGTTTCCCAAATGCTCCCCGGCATCAACCAGAAGCACATATTTGAGCTTGGGCAACTTGTCCATCAACTGACTCACCTTCTTCCGATAGTGACTTTCGGTCGTCAGCAGAATTTTCGCATCCCCTCTGCTCAGTCGCTGATAAATCGGCTCCGGACCAAAAGCGGAGAAAAGGGGACAAAAGATGCTCGTGTTTTTGAAAATTCCCAGCGCGGCAATGTACAGCTCGGGAATGCGTCCAGTCAGAACCGAAACCGTATCTCCCTTTCCGATTCCAAGTCCCTGGAGAATATTGGCAAAGCGGTTGCTCTGCCCCTTGAGATCTCCATAAGTAAACACGCGGACCGCACCTTCGCTCCCAAGCCATCGCAGTGCCACATGGTCGCACAGTCCCCATCGGCATGACGATCGACTGCTTCGTGAGCGATATTGAGCCCCTTGCCCTCGGGAAGACCGTCCAGGAACCGCGGATGTCGTCCCAGGAAAAACTGGAAATAGTGTCGTCATAATTCAGAAGGTTCGGAGCCACCGTCCACGATTTCGGATGTTTTTGAATCGGCGGCCAAAGCAAATTCGCACCTCGCATACGCTGTTGCAATCAAAGATTATGACGTTTTCGCACGTCGCAGGGGATGAGTCAAGATGATTTCCGGATCAAAAGATGCAATAAAAAAAGGGCTCCGAGCATCGAGTGCCAGGAACCCTTTTTTAGGAAATATAATCAGTAAAGAAAGTATTATTTAATCTTCAGTGCAAAGCATGGCGGTTTTTCATGCGTTTTCGGTTTGCGGCTCCGAAGCAGCAGGTGCTGGTTTCTCACGGCCGCCTCTTTTGGTTTTTCCACTTTCTTTTTGGTTTCAGCAGTTTTGGCGGCTTTTCGGGAGCGCGGCTGAAGGGGCTTGCTTTTTTCTCTGGCAACCAGCTCGATAATGGAAATCGGCGCAGCATCGCCCGGACGGTTTCCGATTTTTGCGATGATCGTATAACCGCCATGAATATCGCCATAGCGATCGGCCGCCTCATTAAACAGTTTATAGGCGACTTCTTTTTCAGTGATGATCGCAAGTGCCTGACGCTGGGCATGAAGATCACCACGTTTTGCCAGCGTGATCAGATCATCGGCCCATCGTTTCAGTTCTTTTGCTTTAACATCCGTTGTCGTAATACGATCATACTTGAACAAGGAAGTGACCATATTTCTGAACATCGCCTTACGATGGCTGCTTGATACGTCCTAATTTTAATCCGGCTTTTCCATGTCTCATAGCCCTGTTTACTCTCCTTGCTGTATATCATCCTCAGGAGGATTAAAACCATCCAGCTTCATCCCCAGAGATAGTTTCATTTCACCCAGAACCGCTTTGATTTCATTTAACGATTTGCGGCCAAAGTTTTTTGTCTTCAGCATTTCACGCTTCAGTTTTACTGACAAGCTGATAAATTTTAAAGATATCGGCATTTTTCAAACAATTGGCGCTGCGAACGGAAAGCTCGAGTTCTTCGACACTTCTAAGCAGATTTTCGTTAAACGGCTGATTTGTCAGGTATCCTGGACCGCGTCCGTCGGCTTCTGGAATCATGAGCTCATCAAAATTGACGAATTTGGTCAATTGCTCCTTCATGATCTTGGCAGCGTAAGATACCGCATCCTCGGGAAGAACGCTGCCATCCGTCCAGACTTCCAGTGTCAATTTGTCATAGTCGGTTCGCTGGCGCGACCCGGGCATTTCCGACAACATAAACCACTTTGTTGATCGGCGAAAACACCGCGTCAATCGGAATTGTACCGACCGGCTCATTCGGATCCTTGTTGGCTTCGGATAATGCATAGCCTTTTCCGAGCTTTACGGTCATGGTCATATTCAGCGTTGCTTTTTCGGATAAAGTCGCGATGTGCATGTCCGGATTCAGAATTTCGCAACGGCCATCATCACTGATGATATCACCGGCTTTAACCGTGCATTCTCCGGATCGCTCAATACGAATCGTATGGGGACCGGCATCCCTGACCTTGATCCGCACGGATTTAAGATTCAGAATAATCTCGGATACATCTTCCAGAACACCGGGAATAACGCTGAATTCGTGCATCACCTCTTCAAATTTTACCGATACGATGGCAGCACCATGCAAAGAAGAGAGCAAGATACGCCGAAGCGTATTCCCGATTGTGATTCCAAATCCTCTTTCGAGAGGCTCGCAAACAAACTTACCGTAATCCGGCGAGCTCGTAACATGAACCTTTTCCGGCATAACCAAATTCTGCCAGTTGATTGTCATAAGTTCATTGGTTGGCATTATGATTTCTCCAGACTGTTTTCAGAGGATTTTCGGATATTGTCTTTTTGGCGCATAGCACGACAGTTGATAGACTCCGGGACGCTTATTTTGAATAAAGTTCGACAATAAGCTGTTCCTGAATCGGCATGGTCAGGTCCTCTCGGACCGGCAGGCTTTTGACATTGCCTGTGAACAAGTCTTTTTTCAATTCCAGCCACTGCGGTACGCCTCTTCTGACTACGGCCTCAAGAGAATCACTGATTGCCTTGATCTCTTTACTGGACTCCCGAAGTTCAATAACATCCCCGGGCTTGATCAAAAAAGAGGGAATATCGACGCGTTTTCCATTGACCAGAAAATGGGCATGTCTGACGAAATGCCTTCCCTGCGTTCTGGAATTCGTGAAACCCAGCCGATAGATGACATTATCCAGACGTCTTTCCAGCATGATCAGCAGATTCGATCCGGTAATGCCCTTCTGATGTTCGGCCCTTTCAAAAAACAGATGAAACTGTTTTTCCGAAAGTCCATACATGCGCTTGACTTTTTGTTTTTCACGAAGCTGGATACCGTAATCAGAGACTTTTCTGCCTCTTCGCTGCCCATGCTGGCCAGGGGGAAAACTGCGGCGATCGAAAGCGCATTTGTCTGAATAGCATCGATCCCCTTTCAAAAAAAGTTTTAAATTTTCGCGTCGGCATAGCCGGCATACCGAACCAATATATCTTGCCAAGTCATCCTCCTTTATATCCAGTTGACCCTAAAAGGTCAAAATTGCACAAAACTAAACGCGTCGCCTCTTGGGTGGTCGGCAGCCATTATGCGGAATGGGCGTAACATCCTTGATTGAAACAATATTAAATCCAGCAGACTGCAAAGATCGCAGCGCGGACTCACGTCCGGCGCCAGGTCCCTTAACAAAAACTTCCACAGTCTTCATCCCATATTCCAGTGCCTTTTTAACGGCATCCTCGGCGGCAAGCTGCGCGGCAAAAGGCGTACTCTTTCGAGAACCCTTGAAACCCTGAACGCCGGAGCTGGACCATGAAAGAACATTGCCGGCCGGATCGGTAATCGTAATGATCGTATTGTTAAAAGTGGACTGAATATGAACGACGCCACTGGATATATTCTTTTTTTCTTTTTTCTTGATGCGGGTTCTTTTTGCCATTGATTAAAGCCCCTGTCTCCTATGGTTCCCTATTTTTTAGCTGCAACCTTCTTTTTGACGGCAGCGCGTTTAGGTCCTTTACGGGTACGTGCGTTGGTCTTTGTCCGTTGACCCCGTACCGGAAGCGATTTTCGATGACGAAGTCCGCGATAGCATCCTAAATCCATCAATCTTTTAATACTCATGGATATCTGGGTCCGGAGTTCACCCTCAACTTTTAAATCGCTGTCAATTATTTTACGGATATTGTTGACATCTATGTCTGAAAGCTGATCTACTTTTGTGTCCGGGTCAATGCTCAGCCTGTTCAGGATGCTTTTTGATGTGGTCGGCCCGATACCATAAATATAGGTGAGCCCAACTTCAATCCGTTTACGCTTCGGTAAATCTACACCAGCAATTCTAGCCAAAGCTAAATCCTCCTCTATCCCTGCCTTTGTTTGTGTCGCTTATTTTCACAAATGACGCGCAAAACCTGCTTGCGACGAATTATCTTACACTTGCTGCATATTTTTTTAATTGATGCCCGTACTTTCATTATTTTTCGCTCCTGTTCCCTGCGGCTTATCCCCTAAACATAGCATAGAATTATGATTATTTCCAGTGCCTCAGAGATAATAATTATTTGGACCGGTAAGTGATTCTGCCCCGGGTAAGGTCATAGGGAGATAGTTCGACCGTCACTTTATCTCCAGGCAGTATTTTGATGAAATGCATTCGCATTTTCCCGGAAATATGCGCGAGTATCTGATGCTTATTCTCCAACTCGACTTTAAACATGGCATTCGGAAGGGTTTCAAGCACCTTTCCTTCAACTTTGATCGCTTCTTCCTTAGGCATACACATTCACTCCGCTAACGCTAATAATTAAGTTCTTCCCTTTAGTCGACCGCCGCCCTTTTTCAGGAATCCTTCATAATGACGCGTCAGCATGTGGGATTCCATCTGCGACATCGTATCGATGGCCACCCCGACGACAATCATCAATGCCGTGCCGCCGAAATAAAACGGAACATTGAAATTTGAAACAAGAATTGAAGGAAGAACGCATACGGCAGCCACATAAGAAGCACCGCCCAATGTCAAGCGGGTCAGACACCCGGTCGATATAATCGGCAGTCCTTTTTCCCGGCCGTATGCCGGGAATAAACCCGCCGTGCTTTTTCATGTTCTCTGCAACATCAACCGGATTGAACGTAACAGCCGTATAAAAATAGCAGAAGAAAAATATAAACCCGACAAAAAGCAGTTCATAGGAAAAGTTCCCGGGCTTTATGGCCGCGGCCACGTTCTGAACCCAGTCCACCTTGATGAAGCTGGCCAGAGTCGCCGGAAACATGATGATGGATGAGGCGAATATGGGCGGAATCACCCCGGAAGTATTGATCTTGAGCGGCAGATGGGTGCTTTGCCCTCCGTAAAGCTTTCTGCCGATCACCCGCTTGGCGTATTGCACCGGAATACGCCGCTGACCCTGTTCAATAAAGACGATAAAACCGACCACGGCAACCATCAGCACGATCAACAGCAGCACGGGAAAGATACTGAGTTCGCCGGTTGACACCAGTCTGAAGGTATTGGAGATCGCATTTGGGACACGAACCACGATGCCGGAGAAAATGATCAGAGAAATACCGTTTCCGATTCCTCTTTCCGTGATCTGCTCCCCCAGCCACATGATAAAGGCGGTTCCGGAAGTCAGGGTGATCATGGTCAGCAGGCGAAACCCCCAGCCGGGAACAAGGACGACCGGAGCACCGCCGGGAGCCATCATGCTCTCCAAACCAACGCTGATACCAAATCCCTGAATAATGCTGAGGACCACCGTACCGTATCGCGTGTACTGGGTGATCTTTTTCCGCCCCTGCTCGCCTTCCTTGGACAGGCGTTCCAGGTGGGGAACGACGACGGTCAAGAGCTGAAGAATAATGGATGCGCTGATATACGGCATGATTCCCAGCGCAAACACCGACAATCGTTCCAGTGCGCCTCCGGAGAACATGTCAAAAAGACCCAGTATTGTTCCCTTGGCCTTGGCAAAGAAACTGGCAAGCGCCACGGCATCAATTCCGGGAACCGGCACATGAACCCCGATCCGGTAGACGATCAGCAGGCCGAGGGTAAAAAATACGCGTTTTTTGAGTTCGGGAATTTTAAAAAGATTCTGAAACCCGCCACCAATCATGCGATTACCTCAACGGATCCGCCGGCAGCTTCAATTTTTGCCTTCGCACCCGTACTGATATGCCCGATCCTGAGCGTGATCGCGGCGGTAATTTCTCCGTTTGCCAAAACCTTGATGGCATCGAATTTTCCCTTGACGATGCCGCGCTGAATCAAACTGGCTTCGTCCACGACCGCACCGGCCTCAAACCCGGCAAGTTCACGCAGATTGACAATGGCATAGACTTTTTTAAAGATATTGGTAAATCCGCGTTTCGGCAGTCTGCGATGGATCGGCATCTGGCCGCCTTCAAATCCGGGCCGCACACCGCCGCCGGAGCGGGCTTTCTGTCCCTTGGCCCCTTTTCCGGAGGTTTTACCCGTGCCGGAGGCCATGCCTCTTCCCAGTCTTTTACGATTTTTTCTGGCTCCAATCGCTGGCGACAATTCATTTAAGCTCATCTACTTCTCCTCGGCTTTTACCAGGTGAGACACGGTATTGATCATCCCCCGGATTGAAGGCGTATCCGCATGTTCTTTTGCCTGGTTCATTTTCGTCAGTCCCAGGCTTCTAAGCACTTTTCTGTGTTTTTCTGGCCTGCCAATCATACTTTTAATCATTGTAACCGTAAGGATACCGGACATCTCGCATTTCCCCTTCAATAGAGTTCTTCTACCCGTTTACCCCGTCTTGCAGCCACCTGCTCTCGGCTCTGGAGTTTTCTGAGGCCGTCGATCGTCGCCTTGACCACATTGTGCGGGTTATTGGATCCCATGCACTTGGTCAGGATATTCTGAACCCCGACAGCTTCCAGTACCGCCCGAACCGCCCCGCCGGCAATCAAGCCGGTCCCGTCGGATGCGGGTTTCAAAAATACCTTGCCCGCACCGAATTTCCCCAGAATTTCATAGGGGATGGTGCCTTCGATCAAAGGAACACTGCACATGTTCTTCTTGGCCTGTTCGACGCCCTTTCGAATCGCCTCCGGGACTTCGCCCGCTTTTCCCAGGCCGTATCCGACGCTGCCATTTCCGTCACCCACGACAACAATCGCGCTGAAGCTGAACCTGCGCCCGCCTTTCACAACTTTTGCAACCCGGTTGATGTGAACGACCTTGTCAATCAGTTGATTATCGACATTATCTTGTTTGAACAAGTGTATTCCTCCTTCAATCAGAAATCCAGACCGGCCTCGCGGGCGCCATCACTGACAGCCTTTACCCGGCCATGATACATAAACCCGTTGCGATCAAAAACGACTTTTTTAATTCCCGATATTGACGGCTTTTTCACCGAGAAGTTTTCCGATAAAGACCGCTTTTGCGACTTTATTGTCAAACTTGCCCTGGCCTTTGACCGCCGGATCAAGGGTGGAGATGGCCACCATCGTTTGGCCTCTCGAATCATCTATGATTTGGGCGTAGATATGTTTTGCGCTGCGAAAAACGCAGAGCCTCGGGCGCTCGGGGGTGCCGGAAAGTTTTTTTCGAATCCGCAGCTTTCGTTTCAAGCGCGCTTGTTTTTTTTCATCAACTGAACTCATCCTGTTTATTCCTTTATCAGATTACATTGTTCAGCAGGTCGTTCAAGAAACTGCACTCTCAATCACTTGCTATTTAGTCCCTGTCTTTCCAGCTTTTCGTTGAATATGCTCTTCCGCGTATTTAATTCCCTTGCCCTTATACGGCTCCGGAGCTCTGAGTTGCCTGATCCTTGCGGCGGTTAGGCCAAGAAGTTCCTTGTCGATACCGGAAAGCGTGATCGCATTGGTCTTATCGACCGTCGCACTGATACCGTCAGGCAGATCAAAATTGATCGGATGGGAATATCCAAGACTCAAGGCCAGCACACTGCCACTCACCGACGCGCGGTATCCAATTCCGTTTACTTCCAGATTCCGCTGAAAACCGGTATGGACGCCGATGACCATATTGGCGATCAGGCTACGCGTCAAACCCTGGAACGCATCCGTTTTTTTATCTTCCGCTTTTTTATTGACCGTAACGACGCCACCCTCTATCCGCAACTTCAACAGATGGATGAAGGCAATGGGTCAATTTCCCCTTCTCACCCTGGACCGTTATCTGATTGTCCGACAAGGGAAAGTTTGACTTTATCGGGAATCGGGATTGGTTTTTTACCTATTCTGGACATGTTTCACTCCTCATCCTACCATATTTTGCAGAGAATTTCCCCACCGACATTTTCGCTTCTGGCTTGCCGGTCGGTTAATATTCCCTTTGAAGTCGAAAGAATGGAAATGCCCAGTCCATTCAGAACAGGCTTGATATCCTTGCCTTTTGTATAGATTCGTCTGCTGGGCTTGCTCACGCGCTCCAGACCATAGATCGCATTGGTGTTTCCCTGGGCATATTTCAGGTAAACCCGCAATATCCCCTGTTTTTCATCTTTGACGAATTTATAGTTTCGAATGTAGCCCTCGTTTTTCAAAACCTTGGCCAGTTCGATTTTCAGCTTCGAACCCGGAATATCCACACTGGTGAATTTTGCTTTTCCCGCGTTTCGAATCCTGTGTCATCATATCTGCAATTGGGTCAGTAATCGCCATTGCTTTCTCCCATACCGTATTTCAATATTTGAATTTTTCATAAACCCTGAACTGTTACCAGCTCGATTTGGTTATGCCGGGAAGAGAGCCTTGAGAGGCCAAATTCCGAAAACAAATCCGGCAGATTCCGACCTTTCGAATAAACCCTCTGGGCCTTCCACACATTGGACACCGGTTATACGCTCTGACCCCGAACTTTGGGGCTCTCAATGCCTTGTTCATCAGCGATTTTTTTGCCAATTCATCCTCCCCTTATAAACTACTTATCAGTAAGCCCATTTTCAGCATCCATCATTTTCAATTCCGAAACGGCATGCCTAAAAGTTTAAGAAGCTCTTTGCCCTCTTTATCGGTTTTCGCCGTGGTGACAACCGTAACATTCAGCCCCTTGATCACGTCAATCGTGTCATAACTCAATTCAGGGAAAATGGTGTTCTCTTTAATGCCGAGGGTATAATTGCCCCTTCCGTCAAAGGCTTTTCCGGAAATGCCCTTAAAATCACGAACCCGCGCAAGCGCCACATTCACCAGTTTATAAAAGAAATCATACATTCGCTCGTGACGCAATGTGACCATGCATCCGATGGGCATTCCTTCTCTGAGCTTAAAAGCGGCAATGGATTTTTTGGATCGGGTAATGACCGGCTTCTGACCGGAAATCGCTTTCAATTCCTCAACAGCCGCATCCATGATCTTGATATTGTGAATGGCTTCACCCAGCCCCATATTCAGGACGATTTTATCCAGTTTTGGAATTTCCATCCTGTTTCTATACTGGAAGGCGTCAACCAGCTTGGGGACAACTTCCGTTCCGTAATATTCTTTCAATTGAGACATGATATTCCTCCGGCAAACGATCCTATTTATCTATGAATTCGTTGCACTTTCGGCACACCCGAATTTTTTTGCCATCATCAAGGCTTTTGATTTTCAGCCGAACCGGTGCCATACACTTATTGCACATCAACAGAACATTTGACCAATGGATCGGCGCTTCACTCTCCACGATGCCGCCCTGTCTGTTTTTTGCGCTCTGTTTGGTATGCCGTTTCACGACATTAACGCTTTCGATCAAAACGCGACATTTTTTTCGATTTACTTTCAATACCTTACTGACCTTACCAGAATCTTTGCCGGTAATTACTTTTACTTTATCATCTTTTTTCAAATGACATATATTTTTTATCATGAGCCGCTTCTCCGACAGGCAGTACAGGATTCGATAGGATCCTATGTTTCTAAAGGACTTCTGGCGCCAGTGAAATGATTTTCATAAACCGTTTTAATCGAAGCTCTCTGGCCACCGGGCCAAAAATGCGTGTTCCGATCGGTTCCTGGTTGGCATTGATCAGTACGGCGGAATTATCATCGAATCTGATAAACGAGCCATCCGGTCTTCTGATTTCTTTTTTGGTACGAACCACAACTGCCTTTAATACTTCCCCTTTTTTTACCTTGGCATTGGGGATGGCTTCCTTAACAGATACGACGATAATATCGCCGACACTTGCATACCGTCTTCTGGAGCCGCCTAATACTTTTAAACAGTAAACAGTCTTGGCTCCGGAATTATCTGCCACTGTTAATTGGGTCTCTGTCTGAATCATCTTCTTTGCCTTCCTTTATCATCAAATGGCTTTTTCGACGATTTCACTGACGCGCCATCTTTTGGTTTTACTGATGGGTCTGGACTCAGTAATCAATACCTTATCGCCAATACTGCAGGCATTGGTTTCGTCATGGGCGGCAAATTTCGCACGGCGCTTTACAAATTTATGATACACCTTGTGCTTTACAAGCCTTTCAACCTGAACAACAATGGATTTGTCCATTTTGTTGCTGATGACTTTTCCAACCATCTGCCTTCTCATTCCTCGAGTTTTCATATCTGCTGTTCTCTTTTGAGTTCCTGGGTTAGCTGTCTTATGACATCCTGGATTCGTTCTTTATGGTCATTAATCTTGCGATATCCCGTTTGAGAAACATGAGTTTCTTGGGATTTTCAAGCTGGCCAATTTTGTGCTGGAATCGCAGATTGAACAATTCCTGCTGCATACTGGCGACTTTCAGTTCCATTTCTTCAGGAGTCAACTTTCTGATTTCACCGGCCTTCATTGCACCTCGCTCCTCTCGATAAATCGCGTTTTTATGGGAAGCTTGTGGGATGCAAGTCTTAACGCTTCCACAGCAAGCTCTTTGGAAATGCCTTCCATTTCATAGAGGATTCTGCCAGGGCGAATCACGGCAACCCAACCTTCCGGCGCACCTTTACCTTTACCCATCCGGACTTCAGCGGGTTTTTTCGTAAAAGGCTTATCCGGGAAAATCCGGATCCATAACTTCCCGCCGCGTTTTACGTGCCGGGTCATGGCAATTCGGGCGGCCTCAATCTGTTTTGAGCTGATTGCGCCGCATTCAACCGCCTGCAATCCAAAATCTCCGTAATTTAACGTGGCCCCGCGCTTGGATAACCCTCTCATGCGCCCACGTTGCTGTTTTCGAAATTTTACCTTTTTGGGACTCAGCATGCCCTGTATCTCCTATCCGTTACTAGCTGACTTCAACCGCATCTTTTTTCAGAATTTCGCCCTTAAATATGAAAACCTTGATTCCGACAATCCCGTAGGTCGTATTGGCTTCTGAAAATCCATAATCAATATCGGCTCTAAGGGTATGCAGCGGAACCCTTCCTTCACGGTACAGTTCGGTTCTGGCCATTTCAGCGCCGCCAAGTCTGCCGGAGCAGATCACTTTAACGCCTTGGGCACCGAATCGCATCGCCGACTGAATCCCTCTTTTCATCGCACGCCTGAAAGCCACTCTCCGTACGATTTGAAGGGCAATATTTTCCGCCACCAGCTGGGCATCCAATTCCGGTTTTCTGATTTCCTGAATATCAATAATCACATCCTGGGAAATCATTTTTTCGACATCCTGCTTGAGCTGAACGATCTCTGCGCCTTTTTTTCCAATAATGATTCCGGGTCGGGATGTGAATATGCGTAGTCTCACGCGTTTGGAAGATCTTTCGACTTCAATCTTGGAAACACCGGCGTGACCTAGCTTTTTTTTCAGGTATTTTCGGATATTAAAATCCTCAAGAATGTAATCCGAATATTTTTTACTGGCAAACCAACGTGACTCCCACGTTTTGACAATTCCCAATCTCAACCCAATTGGATTTACTTTCTGGCCCAAGCGATATCCTCCTTTTTAGAACGATTTTTCTGCTAACGTTACCGTGATATGTGAGGTTCTTTTGATGATTTGAGTTCCACGGCCTCTGGCTCTGGCGCTGAAGCGTTTCAGAGATGGCCCCTGATCAGCGGTGATATTCTTGATAATCAGCGCGTCCACATCAACGCCTGCGCGCTGCTCGGCATTGGCAACAGCGGAGCGGACGATTTTCTCCACGATCGCGGCTGCTTTCTGCGGCATGAATTTCAGAATATACAGACCCTTTTCGACCGGCTTCCCTTTTACGGTGTCGACAAGTATTTGAACTTTCCGAGGAGAAATTCGCACAAATCTTGACACAGCTTTCACATCTAACTCAGCCATTTTTTTGCTCCAATATTACTTCTTGACTTTGGTTTTTTTATCTCCGGTATGGCCGTAAAATGTCCTTGTCGGCGAAAATTCTCCAAGCTTGTGGCCTACCATATCTTCTGAAACAAATACGGGCACAAATTTTTTGCCATTGTGAACGGCCATCGTAATGCCCACCATTTCAGGTACAATAGTAGAACGACGTGACCAGGTTTTCACCACACGATTGCTTCGAGTTTCCTGGGCAATCACAACTTTTTTCAACAAATATGAATCGATGTATGGACCTTTTTTTAGCGACCGTGGCATAACTTCTCCTGAGTTTTGTCAGTTCGGATCGTATCCGTCAACCAACAAATTGCTGCAAATTTATTTCACCCGTTTTTTAACAATGAACTTCGTCGTCTGTTTGTTTTTCCGGGTCTTGTACCCCTTTGACGGAGTGCCCCACGGAGAGCAAGGATGCCTTCCGCCGGAAGACCTGCCTTCACCGCCGCCCATCGGGTGGTCAACGGGGTTCATCGCAACGCCTCTGACCTTGGGCGTTTTCCCAGCCAGCGTTTCCGCCCGGCTTTTCCCAAAGACAATTTTTCATGAATGACATTACCGACCTGGCCGATCGTTGCCTGACAGGTCAGAAGCACCATGCGAACTTCGCCGGACGGCAGTTTCAGGAGCGCGTAGCGATCCTCTTTGGCCATCAGCTGTGCAAATGTACCGGCACTTCGGACGATCTGCCCGCCTTTTCCTTTTTTGAGTTCGATATTGTGGATCTGGGTTCCCAGCGGAATATTCCCCAGCGGCAGATTGTTGCCGGGTTTGATATCCGCTGTCGGGCCGGACATGACCGTATCGCCGACGGAGAGATTCACGGGCGCCAGAATATATCGTTTTTCACCATCGGCATAGTGCAGCAGCGCGATTCTCGATGAACGATTCGGATCATATTCGATGCTGGCGACCTTGGCCGGCACGCCGGTTTTATCCCGCTTGAAATCAATAATCCGGTAATGCTGCTTATGTCCCCCGCCGATATGCCGGCTGGTGATTCGGCCATTGGAATTTCGCCCTCCTGTATTTTTTGAAACCCTTTCAACGAGGCTTTTTTCGGGCGTTGATCGCGTGATTTCTTCAAATGTGGAATACACTTGAAATCTGCGTCCTGGTGATGTTGGTTTTACCTTCTTAACAGCCATGATTATTTCCCCGGTTTATATCCCTTCAAAGAATTCGATGCGTTCACCTGGTTTCAGCGTGACGATTGCTTTTTTCCAGTCTCTACGTTTTCCGATAATTCGGCCGCGTTGTTTGTATTTGCCTTTGATTTGCAGTGTCCGGACAGCGTCCACCTGAACACTGAACAGGCTTTGTATGGCCTTTTTAATCTCGATCCGGTTGGCTTTTCGATCCACCTCAAAAGAAAGCTGATTGGAAACTTCTTTTTGCATGGTTGATTTTTCGCTGACTACCGGTCGTTTGATGATGGCATGGTAATTCATTTCAGCAGTCTCCCTTCAATGGCTTTTATTGAGGGCTCAACCAGCAGCAGGTGTTTATATTTCATAATATCGTAAACATTGAGACCTTCAGGTTTCAGTACCTTGACATGCGGAAGGTTTCTGCAGGACAACCTCAGAAATTCATCTCCCGTGTCGGCAATGATCAGCGCCTTTTCAACTTTCAGGGCATTCAGAATCTGGACAACCTGCTGGGTTTTGATTTGCTCCAGATCAAACTTGTCCAGTACCAGAAGAAATTGACTTTGTGCCTTGTCGCTTAAAGCCATTTTCAAGGCAAGCCGCCTGACTTTCTTGGGAACTTTATAAGCATAAGATCTGGGATGCGGCCCGAAAACTGAGCCGCCTCCACGCAGAAGCGGGCTTTTGATATCCCCTCTTCGGGCGCGTCCGGTCCCTTTTTGTTTAAATAAGTTTTCTGGTGCTGCCCTGTACATCTGATCGGGTTTTTACAGATGATGTGCCGGCACGCCGATTGGCTAACTGCATGGTTACGACTTCGTGCAGAACACAGGACTTCACCTCGACATTATAAATGTCCTCCACCAGTTCCACCTGTGAAACCTTTTCTGCTTTACAATTGAATACATCTACAACAGCCATATATCCCCTCGCATTCGTTGGCCCTGTATACCCTTCACCATCGAATCATCAATGCTTCTTTTATGCACTGGCCTTCTTGATGGTTTTCGTTTTTTTAATGGTGACAATTCCGGATTCAGCTCCCGGAACTGCTCCTTTTAACAGAATAACCTGCTCTTCCGGCCGTATATCCACAATCATCAGGTTTTTTACGGTTTTATGGACATTTCCATACTGGCCGGGCAGTTTCTTTCCTTTGACAACACGTGAAGGCCAGGCACTGCATCCAATGGAGCCGGGAATTCTTTTGCAATGGCTGCCATGCGTATTTCTGCCGCCGCTGAACCCGTGACGTCGAATCACACCGGAAAAGCCCCTTCCGATGCTGATTCCTGAAACATCGACCAGATCCCCGATGGCGAACATATCCAGCGGAATCATCTGGCCCAGAGTATATTCAGCGGGATTGTCCACGGGAAACTCCATGACATGCGCATAGACTTCGCTGCCGGATTTGCCAAAATGGCCCGGCATCGGCTTGTTTACATGCGTTTTCTTTTTGGAGCCGAAAGCCAGTTGCAATGAATTGTATCCATCGGTCGCCACAGTTTTAATCTGTGTTACAACGCAAGGCCCCACTTGAAGAACCGTTACCGGTATATGTCGTCCTTCTGGAGAGAAAACGCCTGTCATCCCCAGTTTTTTTCCTATCATTCCTTTGCACATCGCGTTTTTGTTCCCCTACAGTTTAATTTCAACATCGACGCCTGGAGAAAGATCCAGCTTCATTAGCGCATCAACCGTCTGTTGCGTTGGCTCCAGAATATCAACCAGTCGTTTATGCGTCCGCATTTCAAATTGTTCACGGGACTTTTTGTCAACGTGCGGAGAGCGCAGTACACATATTTTATTGATCGTGGTCGGCAGCGGAATCGGACCAATGACTTTTGCCCCGGTTTTGTTGGCGGTATCCACAATATCCGATGCCGATTGATCCAGCAGTTTATGGTCGTACGCCTTAAGTCTGATTCGGATTTTACTGTTCATAATCATGGTATTCGTCTCTCTTCTTATTCCAGAATTTCGCTGACGACGCCTGCGCCCACGGTCCGGCCGCCTTCACGAATCGCAAACCGAAGCTCTTTTTCCATGGCAATCGGTGTGATCAGCTCTGCCGTTATCGCCACATTGTCTCCGGGCATCACCATCTCGATACCCTCCGGCAGCGACAGTATCCCTGTCACATCCGTTGTTCGAAAATAAAACTGCGGCCGGTACCCATTGAAAAACGGCGTGTGCCTGCCGCCTTCTTCCTTGCTCAGAATATACACCTCCGCCTTGAACTTGGTGTGCGGCGTTATCGTTCCCGGATGCGCCACAACCTGTCCCCGCTCCACTTCCTCACGCTTGGTGCCCCGCAGCAGAACCCCGATGTTGTCTCCTGCCCGGCCCTCGTCCAGAAGCTTTCTGAACATCTCAACACCCGTACACACCGTCTTTTGCGTCGGCCGAATCCCCACGATCTCCACTGCCTCCCCAACCTTCACGATCCCGCGGTCCACGCGACCCGTAACCACGGTCCCGCGACCCGATATGCTGAATACATCCTCCACCGGCATCAAAAACGGCTTGTCGATGTCCCGCTTGGGCTCCGGAATATAGGAATCGATCGCCGCCATCAATTCAAATATGCACTTGGCCTCTTCGCTGTCCGGATCATCGCTCTCAAGCGCCTTTAATGCACTGCCCCGAATGATCGGCGTATCATCGCCCGGAAAATCATACTTGCTCAAAAGCTCGCGAAGCTCCAGCTCCACCAGCTCGATCAGTTCCGGATCATCCACCATGTCGCATTTGTTTAAAAAAACCACCATGGTCGGCACCCCGACCTGACGGGCCAGCAAAATGTGCTCCCGGGTCTGCGGCATGGGACCGTCGTCCGCGGCCACCACCAGTATCGCGCCGTCCATCTGGGCCGCGCCCGTAATCATGTTCTTGATATAGTCCGCATGGCCGGGACAGTCTACATGCGCATAATGGCGATTCTTGGTCTCGTACTCCACGTGCGCGGTCGCTATCGTGATCCCGCGCTCTTTTTCCTCGGGCGCCTTGTCAATCTGGTCAAACGGAACATATTTGGCCATCCCCTTCAAACCGTTATGCTTGGTTATCGCCGCTGTCAGCGTCGTCTTCCCGTGATCAATATGTCCTATCGTTCCCACATTCACATGCGGTTTCGACCGATCAAACTTTTCCTTCGCCATTTCACTGTCCTCCTTTTATTACGGTCAATCCGTTTCTTTCAAGCTGCCAGCGTACACTTTATAATCGTTTTGAAGCAGGGCGGTTCCAATACGTGTCCTATCCCTGCGAAGTTCGACTTATCTCTTATGATTCATAGCGCACTGACTTCGGTACGATTCATGCTCGCGAAGGCGGCTGCCCTCAGCCATGAAACTACCACCGGTAATGCGCAAAGGCTTTATTGGCTTCAGCCATTTTATGGGTATCTTCTTTTTTCTTTGCGGAAGATCCTCTGTTGTTGGCGGCATCCATTATTTCCGCTGCCAGTTTTTCCGCCATGCTTTTCTCGGATCGTTTCCTTGCAAAGCCGATGAGCCATCGAATTCCCAAGGCTGTCCGCCGTGACTGCCGGATCTCCGTGGGCACCTGATAAGTTGACCCGCCCACGCGCCTGGACTTTACCTCAATGATGGGCCTGACATTATCAACTGCCTGTTCGAATGTTTTCAGCGGTGCTTCGCTCGTCTTTTTTTCGATGATACCGAAAGCATTGTAGAGAATTGATTCTGCGATACTCTTCTTCCCATCCCGCATGATTGATTTGATAAATTTGGCCACCAGCTTGCTGTCGTATTTTGCATCCGCGATGATGACTCTTTCAGCGATTTCTCTTCGTCTGGGCATATCCTACACCATTTTCTCTAAAAAGTTACTTGTTAACCCTTAAGCGATCGACATCTTAATTTATTTGGGTTTCTTGGCGCCATATTTTGATCGGCTCTGCTTCCGGTCATCCACACCTAGCGTATCCAGTGTTCCTCTGATGATATGATATCGCACACCGGGAAGATCTTTCACGCGGCCCCCGCGAACCAGAACAACCGAGTGCTCCTGAAGGTTATGTCCGATACCCGGAATATACGCCGTGATTTCAATACCGGTTGTCAGCCTTACCCTGGCGACTTTTCTGAGCGCGGAGTTCGGTTTTTTGGGCGTTGAAGTGTATACTCGGGTACAAACCCCTCTTTTCTGAGGCGCTCCTTTCAAGGCAGGCGTATTGGTCTTCTTCTTGACCCGATCTCTTCCCTTTCTTACCAGCTGGTTAATTGTAGGCATTTTTTCCCCTTCGATCGCTTCTATTGGAACAAAATTAGAACTTGCATAAAGTAAAATTAGTTCTTTTATATAGATCCGTACAATTTGTCAAGTCTTTTGTCTCTTTACTGCTTCAGGATGCATCGATTCTGATGTCGCGATACGCCGGAAATCCGGTGCCCGCGGGAATGGTTCTTCCCATGATCACATTTTCTTTCAGGCCGCGAAGGCCATCCACGGCGCCGGCAATGCTGGCATCCGTCAGAACCTTTGTGGTTTCCTGAAATGAAGCTGCTGAAATAAAGCTTTCGGTGCTCAGCGACGCTTTGGTGATCCCCAGAATCAGCGGCTCCGCCTTTGCCGGAACGCCATGCCTGGCAACAATTTTACCGGTACTGTCCGCTTCTTCGAAGATTTTATCGACGATGTCTGCGTTGACTTGCTGGAACCGGAGCTTGTCGATCTGCTCGTCCTGGATAAAATCGGTGTCTCCGACCTGTGTAATCTTCACCCTGCGCATCATCTGCCGAACAATGACCTCGATATGCTTGTCGTTGATGCGCACGCCCTGAAGCCTGTAAACCTCCTGGACTTCATTTACCAGATATCGCGCCAGTTCGATTTCGCCCTTGATATTCAAAATATCCTGGGGAATTTTGGACCCGCCGATGAGCGGCTCCCCGGCCCGGATATAATCTCCTTCGATCACATTGATGTGTTTTCCGCGGGGAATCAGGTACTCTTTCTTCTCGCCGACATCGACCGGCGTAATGGTCACTTTCTGCTTGCCCTTCTTGCTGCTCTTTGCAATCGCGACATAGCCGTCGATTTCACTCAGGACGGCAATGTCCTTGGGTTTTCGGACTTCAAACAGTTCGGCCACCCGCGGAAGACCACCGGTAATGTCCTTTGTCTTGGTCGTGGCCCGCGGCAGCTTGGCCACCACATCGCCGGCCTTGACTTCGTCCCCTTCTTCAACCAGCAAGATGGCGTCCACGGGCAGCATATACCGTGCCCATCCGCTGGACCTTGGCAGCTTGGCGGTCTTTCCGTCAGCGTCCTTGATCGAAATCCTCGGCCGTTCGTCGATATTTTTGGACTCGACAATGGTTCGGCTCGATTTCAGGGTAACCGGATCCACTTTTTCCTGCATGGTTTTGTTCTGTGTAATATCACCGAATTTTACCGTGCCCTTGACTTCCGAAATAATCGGGGTGGTAAAGGGATCCCAGGTTGCCAGCAGATCTCCGACCTTTACTTTCTGATCGTTCTTTCACATGAACATGGGCGCCAAAGATCACGGAAAACTGTTCCAGTTTTCGCCCGGTTTCACCGATGATGGCAAATTCCCCGCCTTTTCGGTTCATGACAATTTCGTGTTCTTCAGAATTGGCCTCGACAACCAGATCCTGAAATTTTACCGTGCCGTCCACCCGCGCGCGGATATCCGCCTGTTCCACGCGGCGGCTGGCTGTTCCGCCGATATGAAAGGTGCGCATCGTCAACTGGGTTCCCGGCTCCCCGATGGACTGGGCCGCCAGAATCCCGACAGCCTGTCCGATTTCGACGGTGCGGCCATGCGCCAGATCACGGCCATAGCACTTGGCGCAAACGCCATGATCGGATTTGCAGGTCAGAACGCTTCGAATCCGAACTTTTTTCAGGCCGGCATCTTCAATGATCTTGACCGCAACTTCATCCAGTTCGGTTCCCGTCGTAAACAGAACTTCATCGGTATAGGGATCCAAAATGTCTTCACAGGCCACGCGCCCCAGAATACGGTCCCCAAGTCGCTGAATCACTTCGCCGCCTTCTGTCAAGGGCTCGACATCGACCCCCATCAGCGTCCCGCAGTCATCGTCACTGACCACGCAATCCTGAGCCACATCCGCCAGTCGCCGGGTCAGGTATCCGGAGTTGGCTGTTTTTAATGCCGTGTCGGCAAGGCCTTTACGCGCGCCATGCGTCGAGATGAAGTACTGAAGGACCGAGAGCCCTTCACGAAAATTTGCCGTAATCGGCGTTTCAATGATTTCTCCGGAAGGCTTGGCCATCAGTCCGCGCATGCCCGCAAGCTGGCGCATCTGATCCTTGCTGCCCCTGGCTCCCGAATCGGCCATCATGTAAATGGGATTCATGCTTTCCTGAAAAATGGATTTGCCGTCTTTATCGACTTTTTCCATTTTCATGGCTTCCATCATTTCGTTGGCCACATCATCTGTAGCCTTGGCCCAGATATCAACGACCTTGTTATATTTTTCACCCGGCGTAATCAGCCCTTCCGTGTATTGCTTTTCGATTTCCTTGACCCGTTCTTCGGCAAGTTTCAATATTTTTGCTTTTGCATCCGGAATAATCATGGCATCGATGGAAATGGAAAGACCGGCCTCTGTCGAATACCGGTAGCCGATGTCTTTAATCCGGTCCGCCAGAATGACAGTGGATTTCGGCCCCAGGTTGCGGTAGGCATAGTCGACCAGATCGCGAAGCGACTTTTTATCCATCACGTTGTTAATCACATCAAAGGGAATCTCCGGCATGCGGTCAATGACTTCAAAAACATGGTAGGCGTCGTCAAAGCTCATGATTTCGCTGGTATCGCCGGGATTCAGCGAAAACAGCGCGTCCACCTCTTCTTCGGTTGCCGGAAATACCCGCTTGAACTCCTCGCTTCTGAGCCGGCCGATCAGCCCCTTTTGCGCTTTGTCCGGATGCTGGGAATACTTTTGGACCAATGCCGCAAATGAAGCGCCGCCGCCGAGTTCTTCCTTTACCTGCATGGCTTCATCGCGGGTTGCCGTCATGATGCGGCGAAGCACCATCACCGTATCCTTGGGCATGATTTCCCACAGCAGCATTCTGCCAACGGTTGACTTCATGCGTTTTCCATGAATACGCACCGTTATCCCGGCATGAAGGGCAGCGACTCCGGCGTCATAAGCCGAGCGAACTTCTTCGGGACCCGCAAACAACATGCCTTCGCCTTTGGCGCCCGCCACCTCACGGGTCATATAGTAAATACCCAGAACGATGTCCTGGCTGGGAACGATGATGGGGCTCCCGTTTGCCGGAGAAAGGATGTTGTTGCTGGACAGCATGAGGATGCGGGCTTCAATCTGAGACTCGACCGAAAGGGGGATGTGTACCGCCATCTGGTCACCGTCAAAGTCGGCATTGAATGCCGTACACACGAGCGGATGCAGTTGAATCGCTTTTCCCTCGATCAAAATCGGCTCAAAAGCCTGAATTCCCAGCCGGTGGAGCGTGGGCGCACGGTTCAACATCACCGGATATTCGCGCACCACTTCATCAAGGGTATCCCAGACCTGGGGATCTTCACTTTCGACCATTTTTTTGGCGCTTTTAACCGTTTGCACCAGCCCCTTTTGTTCCAGGCGGTAATAGACAAAGGGCTTAAAAAGCTCCAGGGCCATCTTTTTGGGAAGACCGCACTGGTGAAGCCGGAGATTCGGACCCACGGTAATAACCGTTCTGCCGGAATAATCCACGCGTTTGCCCAGCAGATTCTGGCGAAACCGGCCCTGCTTTCCCTTCAGCGTGTCGCTGAGCGATTTCAGCGGACGTTTATTGGTTCCGGTGATGACCCTTCCATGCCGGCCATTGTCAAAAAGAACATCCACGGCCTCCTGCAGCATGCGCTTTTCATTTCGAATGATGATATCCGGAGCCCGCAGTTCGATCAGGCGTTTCAACCGGTTGTTCCGATTGATGACCCGACGATATAGATCGTTGAGATCGGAAGTGGCGAACCGGCCGCCTTCAAGCGGAACCAGGGGCCGCAGATCCGGCGGCAATACCGGAATGACATCCATGATCATCCAGGTGGGATCGATGCCGGATCGCCTGAAGGCATCCACGATTTTCAGCCGCTTGGCCATTTTTTGGCGTTTGGCGGATGAATTGCTGGTGCGGATTTCGACCCGAAGCTGCTGATAAATCGCCTGAAGGTCAATATCATCCAGCAGCGTTTTTATGGCTTCGGCGCCGATGCCGGCTTCAAATTTGGGGCCGAATGCTTCCAGGGCATCGCGGTATTTATCATCCGAAAGAAGCTGGCCGCGCACCAGGGTCGTTTCTTTCGGATCAATGACAATGTAGCTATCGAAATACAGAACCTTTTCAAGGTTTTTAAGTGTCAGATCCAGCAGGTTGCCGATTTTACTGGGAAGACTTTTGAGAAACCAGATATGCGCCACGGGACAGGCCAGTTCAATATGCGCCATGCGTTCCCGGCGGACTTTGGACTGTATGACCTCCACACCGCATTTTTCACAGATGACACCCCGGTGTTTCATCCGTTTGTATTTGCCGCAATTACATTCATAGTCTTTTGTCGGGCCAAATATTTTTGCGCAGAACAACCCATCGCGTTCGGGTTTAAACGTTCGATAATTAATGGTTTCCGGCTTCTTTATCTCACCATGGGACCATTTAAGGATCTGCTCCGGAGATGCCAGGGCAATTCGTACACCTGTGTACCGTTTGGGATCCATGGGTTTGGCGAAAAAATCGTATAGCGTTTCCAAAAATTCTCTCCTTATTATTCTTGCTGGAACCGTATAAAGTCATAATCGCAGTTGACCGTTCGACCGTAGCATCGCATCACTTGTAATTGTAACGGTGAAACGGTCAGCGGTCGATCAGACGGACTTTTACGCAGTCATCAATCTTCGAGCAGCGTAACATCTAATCCCAGACTCATCAATTCATTGGTCAGAACTTTAAATGATTCGGGGATACCGGGTTCAAGCGAATTCTGACCTTTTACGATCTTTTCATACATTCGGGTTCTTCCGGCCATGTCATCGGATTTCACCGTTAAAAATTCCTGAAGTGCATGGGATGCCCCATATGCCTCCATTGCCCACACTTCCATTTCACCCAGACGCTGGCCTCCGAACTGAGCCTTACCCCCCAGGGGCTGCTGCGTGACCAGTGAATACGGGCCAATGGATCTGGCATGTATTTTATCGTCAACCAGGTGATGGAGTTTCAGCATATACATGGTTCCGACCGTGATCTTTTCCTTGAAAGGCTCGCCGGTCCGCCCGTCATACAAGGTGCTTTGCGCGGACCTGTCCAGTCCGGCCTCCTGAAGCAGATCCTTGATTTCCTTTTCCTTGGCCCCGTCAAAAACCGGCGTCGCCATGGGAACGCCCTGCTTGAATTGCGCGGCAAAACCGAGCAATTCGTCATCGGACAGGCCGGCAACCCGATTTCGGATTTCGGAATCTTCCTGCATGGGGGAAGAAAAGATTCTGGCGAATTTTTCCCGAAGATCACTTAACTTCTTTTGCTCGACCAGGCGGTTGATCTGCGTCGCCCAGACCTTTTGCCGCAAAGCCCAGGTGAATCTCGAGAACCTGCCCCACATTCATTCGGGAAGGCACGCCCAGCGGATTCAATACCATGTCCACCGGGGTTCCATCGGCAAAATAGGGCAGATCTTCCTGAGGCAGAATCCGGGAAACAACGCCTTTATTTCCATGGCGGCCGGCCATTTTATCCCCGACGGAGAGCTTGCGCTTCATGGCCACATAGACTTTGACCATTTTAATGACACCCGGAGCCAGATCATCCCCTTTTTCAAAACGCGTGGCCTGTCTTTCAAAATTGCTCCGGCACTGCGCGCACTGTTCCCGGTATTGTTCCAGAAGCTGATGAATCTGCTCCGAGATTTCCGGACTGTTCAGCACGATTCCCTCAAGCTGATCCACGGAGATATCGGCGATCATCTCATCGTCAATCGGCACGCCTTTGGGAATCAGCACCTTCTTGCCTTTCTTAAACGGCGTGCTGCAGACCTGGCCCTTGAGCAGGCCGAAGACCCTGCGACTGAACCACTTCCTTGATCACCAGAAGCTCGTCCTTCATGTCCCGTTCCAGAAAAGCGATTTCACTGTCTTCAATGTTCCGTGTCCGGTCGTCTTTATCCACGCCTCTTCTGGAGAAGATCTTGGCATCAATCACAATTCCCTGAATCCCGGGCGGCACCCGCAAGGATGTATCCTTGACATCTCCGGCCTTTTCACCGAATATGGCCCGAAGCAGTTTTTCTTCGGGAGAGAGCTGCGTTTCGCCCTTGGGCGTAATTTTGCCGACCAGAATATCGCCGGGCACAACCTCCGCCCCCAGCATGATGATCCCGCTCTCATCCAGATTTCTCAGGGCATCTTCCCCGACATTGGGAATGTCGCGGGTAATTTCCTCTTTGCCCAGCTTGGTGTCCCTGGAAACCACTTCAAACTCTTCGATATGAATGGATGTATAGACGCCTTCCCGGACCAGCCGTTCACCCACGAGAATGGAATCTTCAAAATTATACCCGCCCCAGGGCATGAATGCCACCGTCACGTTCTTGCCCAGCGCCAGCTCTCCCTTGTCCGTGGCGGGCCCATCGGCAATCACTTCTCCGGCCTTGACGCGCTGGCCTTTTTTGACAATCGGCCGATGATTGAAACACGTGTTCTGATTGGATCGGATAAATTTGAACAGATTATAGATGGTGACCGGCTTATCGGTATCCTGAACCATCATATCGTGCCGGACAACGATGCGGTCCGCTTCAACATCCTCGACAACGCCATCCCGCTTGGCAACAACAGCCACGCCCGAATCCTTGGCCACAACCCCTTCGATGCCTGTCCCCACCAGAGGCGCCTGGCTGACCAGAAGCGGTACGGCCTGCCGCTGCATATTGGAACCCATCAGCGCGCGGTTGGCATCATCATTTTCCAGAAACGGAATCAGCGATGCGGAAACGCTGACCAACTGGTTGGGGGAAACATCCATCAGCTCGATATTGTCGCGTTTGACCATCGTAAATTCACCGGCAACCCGGGAGTTGATTTCCGTCTCGGTAAAATTCCCGTTTTCATCAACGGCCGCATTGGCCTGTGCAATGGCATGAGACTTTTCATCAAAGGCGCTCAGAAACCGCACATCACCGGTAACCGCGGCATTTGACACCACCCGGTACGGGGTTTCGATAAATCCATATTCATTCACCTGGGCATACGTGCTCAGCGAAACGATCAGCCCGATATTGGGACCTTCGGGCGTTTCAATCGGACAAATACGGCCATAATGAGAGGGATGAACATCGCGAACCTCGAATCCGGCACGCTCCCGGGTGAGCCCGCCAGGGCCCAGCGCGCTGAGACGGCGTTTATGCGTTGTTTCAGAGAGCGGATTGGTTTGATCCATGAACTGACTGAGCTGACTGGTTCCAAAAAATTCCTTGACCACTGCGGACACGGGTTTGGGATTCACCAGGTCGTGCGGCATCAGGGAGTCAACCTCCTGAAGGCTCATTCTCTCCTTGATGGCCCGCTCCATGCGAACCAGTCCGATCCGGTACTGGTTTTCCAGCAATTCGCCCACCGCCCGCACCCGGCGATTGCCGAGATGGTCGATATCATCCACGACGCCCTGAGTATCCCGCAGCCTGATAAGGGTTTTGGCGGTTAACAGAATGTCTTCTTTACGCAGAATCCGCAGATCGATATTGCTGTCTATTCCCAGGCTCTGATTGATTTTAAGTCTGCCCACACCGGAAAGATCATAAAATGCGGATTTAAAAAAGAGATGATCCACAAAATCCTGGGCGACTTCAGGCGTTGCGGGGTTACCCGGCCGAAGCCTGCGATAGATTTCAAGAAGGGCTTCTTTTTTGGACTGGACCTTGTCCAGAATCAGCGTCTTTCGAATCGAATCGCTGATGGTTGTTCCATCGATGAACAGGATTTCAAACTCGGTAATGCCGGCTTTATTCAATCGATTCAGCAAGTCCTCGCTGACGGTTTCATTGGACTTTGCAATCACCTCACGGGTAACCGGATGCAGAATGGATGATGCAATAATCTTGTCATGAAGCTCTTCAAGGGTAATCGGAATGGCATCCAGTTTATCGGCTTTCATCCGCTTGAGTATCCGCTGGGTAAACACCCTTCCTTTTTTGACAACGACTTCTCCGGTATTGGGATCGATCACATCCTGGCTTGCCCGATGACCTTTCAAAAATTCTTCATTAAACGCTTTAAAATAGCGATTGGACTTTACAATGATTTTTTCAGATTCATAAAAATATGACAAAAGGTCTTCCGGCGTATAGCCAAAGGCCTTGAAAAGCAACGTGACCGGAAATTTTCTGCGGCGGTCAATCCGGATATACACGATATCCTTGGGGTCGATTTCCATATCGATCCAGGATCCGCGAACCGGAATAATCCGGGAGGTGTAAATCACCTTGCCGCTGGTATGGGTTTTCCCTTTGTCGTGGTCGAAAAATACGCCGGAGGATCGATGCAACTGGCTGACCACAACCCGCTCGGTACCATTGATGATAAAAGTCCCTTTTTCCGTCATCAAGGGAATGGTTCCGAAATAAATTTCCTGTTCCTTGATATCCCGGATATTGGATGAACCGGTGTCTTTATCCGTATCATAAACAACCAGGCGGACCGTAATTCTCACAGGGATTTCATAGCTCATTCCCCGGTGAATGCATTCTTCAACACCGTGTTTGATCTCTGCAAAACGATAATCAACGAACTCAAGAGAGGCGCTCCCCGTAAAATCCTTAATCGGAAATACGGAATTAAAAACTGTCTGCAACCCGATATCTTTGCGTTTGTCCGCCGGGACATCCATTTGCAAAAACCGCCTGAAAGACTCCCGCTGCATACCGATAAGATCGGGAATTTCAACGATTTTACTAATCTTGCCAAAATTTTTTCTGATACGCTTCGATGCCAAAGGCCGTTCCGTCATGGCAGCTCCAAATTAAAGGTTTCGATAAAGCGGAAATGGGATTTAAGGCCTGAGTCCTTTCATCCCATCTCCGTTTGTAATCCCTGAAAACTTGCCTGATGCTATTTTATTTCAACCTGGCCGCCAGCTTCTTCGATTACGGCTTTGATTTTTTCAGCCTCTTCCTTGGATACGCCTTCTTTGACAGGTTTTGGCACCCCGTCAACCAGATCCTTGGCTTCTTTCAGTCCCAGACCGGTTAACGCCCTGACTTCCTTGATGACCTGGATTTTTTTATCTCCAAAGCCGGTAAGTATTGCCGTAAATTCGGTTTGTTCCTCGGCCGGGGCGGCCACAGCGGCGCTGGCGGCCGCAACCATCGCAACAGGAGCTGCTGCGGAAACACCAAATTTTTCTTCCATTTCCTTAACCAGTTCAGAAAGCTCCAGAACTGTCATATTTGCTATAAATTCAATAACATCTGCTTTTGTAATATCAGCCATCGTTCGTATCCTCCAGTTTACACTTCAACATCAAACAACTTATTCTGTAATCGCCTGTTCTTTTTGATCTTTTAAGGCAGTCAATACATATAGGAATTTTTGGGGAATATTATTCAACGCACGCACCATCGCGGTCGGTACACCGACCATGACAGACAGCAACTGTCCCAGCAATACTTCGCGGGAAGGCAGCATCGATAGCGCAAGAATAGCGTCTGCATTCAGCACCTTGCCCTGCAGAACGCCTGCTTTGATCTTAAACTTCTCATTTTCCTTTGCAAAAGCGCTTAAGACTTTTGCAGGCGCCACTGGGTCATCAAAGCTGTACGCAACCGCACTGGCTTCTTTCAATTTGTCTTTGATCAATGCAACCGTGTTGTTTTCCGAAGCACGTGCAAGCAAAGAGTTTTTAACGACGCGATATTCAACCTTGGCTTCTCTGAGCTGTCTGCGCAAAGAACTCATTGTTGCCACATCAAGACCATTAAAATTTGTCAGAATGACGATCTTGGATCTTGCGAATTTCTCCTCAAGATCCGCAACGATCTGCTTTTTTTTCTCTAATTTCACAGATTAATTACACCTCCTTTCTTCAGCTGTTATCATCCCGGAGGCAATTACGATTTGAGGTTTTATGGACCGGATTGAAAAGACGAATACCATCCGCTTCTTTCAATTCGTTAAACCCATCTCGGTAGGCCAGCAATGCCGATTAAACACCAAACGTGTGCACCTACGGTCTTTGACAGGATAATGACTCGCTTGGAGGATTTATGTTAAATCCGCTAAGCGAGTTTAAAGTTCCAGCTTTATGTGATCGTCTTTGTAATCAAATTTATACTGCGTTCGAAGCATTGACAGCATACACGCTACCGGATCATGTCCTTCAGTGACCCCGTATCCACCTTGACACCTGGCCCCATGGTCGTTGAAATGGCCAGTCCCTTCAAATAAGTGCCCTTGCTTGTGGAAGGCTTGATGCGGATAATGGTTTCAAGAAAGGCCGTAACATTCTGGACAAGCTTTTCGACACCGAAGGATACTTTTCCAACCGGGACATGAACAATTCCGGCCTTCTCAACCCGAAAATCGATTTTTCCGGCCTTAAGCTCATTGACTGCTCTTGCCACATCGAAGGTCACGGTTCCTGTTTTGGCATTCGGCATCAATCCTCTGGGTCCCAGGATTTTTCCGATTTTACCAACCGTGCCCATCATGTCCGGAGTTGCCACAGCCTTATCGAAGCCTGTCCAGCCTTCCTTGATTTTTTCTATCAACTCGTCATTGCCTGCAAAATCGGCACCTGCTTCAAGCGCTTCTTTTTCCTTTTCGCCTTTGGCAAACACGAGAATCTTCACTTCCTTGCCCAACCCATTGGGCAGAACGACTGTTCCTCGAACCATTTGATCCGCGTGTCTGGGATCGACACCCAGACGAACGGCCACATCCACTGTTTCATCAAATTTGACAAAAGATGATTCAAGAGCCACCTGGACTGCTTCGGCCAAGGCATGCCGTTTCGTTATGTCAATTTTCTTCTGTGATTCTAAGTATTTTTTCCCCCGCTTCGGCATAATCCCTTTAACTCCTTTTTACTTTAGCCAACTTCAATCCCCATACTTCTGGCTGTACCCATGATAATTTTACATGCTGCATCCAGATCATTCGCGTTCAAATCCACCATTTTCAGCCTGGCGATTTCTGTAATCTGATCCATTGTCAGTTTAGCGACCTTGTCACGTTTCGGGTCGCCGGCGCCTTTGGCAATTTTGGCTGCTTTCTTTAGGAGAACAGATGCAGGAGGCGTCTTTGTGATAAATGTAAAGGTTCTGTCCTGGTACACCGTGATGACAGCCGGTATGATCATGCCTTCATCATTGGCGGTCCTGGCGTTGAACGCCTTACAGAATTCCATAATATTGACCCCGTGCTGGCCCAATGCCGGACCGATTGGGGGTGAAGGATTGGCTTTTCCAGCCGTAACCTGCAACTTGATCTGTGCAATCACCTTTTTGGCCATTGTATTTCAATACTCCTGATATTATAACTTGATGACTTGGACAAATTCCAATTCAACCGGCGTGGCTCTCCCGAAAATACTTACCAGAACCCTGATTTTCCCCTTTTCCGGGTTCACTTCATCAACCGTTCCATTAAAATTTGAGAAAGGCCCATCAACGACGCGAATTTCATCGCCGGGTTCAAAATAGAATTTGGGTTTGGGTTTCTGTTTCCCGGCCTCCATACGGTTCAATATCTGGGCAGCTTCTTCATCTGAAAGCGGCGTCGGTTTTTCCTTTCCTCCCAGAAATCCCGTTACCTTTGCCGTATCATTGACAATATGCCAGGTTTCATCGTCCAACTCCACTCTGACCAGAATATAGCCGGGATAAAATTTGCGGGAGGACTCCTTCCGTTTCCCTTTAACCAGTTCCACAACCTGTTCAGTCGGCACAAGCACTTCACCGAATTTCTCCGGATGCGGAGAAGTCGCTATGCGTTCATCCAATGCCAGCTTGACTTTATTTTCAAATCCAGAATAAACATGGACAATATACCATTTAAGAGGCACTTGCTTTTCTCCTAGCTCAGGACAGCTTTAATCAGGCTGGACAATCCGATATCCACGATGCCTAAAAAAAATGACACCAGCAGCACCAGCATGATAACCACAATGGTAGAGCCCATTGCCTGTTTTCGGGAAGGCCAGGCAACTTTTTTTAATTCAACCTTGACTTCTCTGAGAAATTGCAGTGCCTGGTCAACATATTTATTGTTGATTTTAAACATGCGCACTGCCGGCCATTCGATTTTTTTACAGAAGCGATTTTCTGCTGATTTTCTTTTACAGTTCCGGCAGTAGATTGATTTGTGAGGCTCAAGCCGGCTGTTTCGGATTCGGATTCAGCGGATGTATTTTCATCACTCTTGTTTTTCTTTTTCAGGCCTGGTTCTTTTTTTCTGAGTAACCGTCCCATTGTTCTCCTAAAAAAAGTGAAAGCTCAAAGTGGACGCTGTCAGCCGGTATCCACCACTGACCTTCTTTGAGCTTTACTCATCAAATGATGTGGCAGGCCAGGAGGGATTCGAACCCCCAGCACTCGGATTTGGAGTCCGACGCTCTACCGTTAGAGCTACTGGCCTGTTTAATCCTTTCACAAAGAAAATCCATTGAAATTTCCGCTCAATGGATCCCGAGATATCGGCTATTTGGTTTCTTTGTGTGCAATATGTTTTTTGCAGAACCGGCAGTATTTGCTGAACTCCAGCTTGTCCGGCGTCGTCCGCTTATTTTTGGTTGTGGTGTAGTTTCTTCTTTTGCATTCCGTACATGCAAGGGTAATAATCACTCTCACGAGAAGACTCCTTTGTTATTCCAGAATTTCGCTGACGACGCCTGCGCCCACGGTTCGGCCGCCTTCACGAATCGCAAACCGAAGCTCTTTTTCCATGGCAATCGGCGTGATCAGCTCCGCCGTTATCGCCACATTGTCTCCGGGCATCACCATCTCGATACCCTCCGGCAGCGACAGTATCCCTGTCACATCCGTTGTCCGAAAATAAAACTGCGGCCGGTATCCATTGAAAAACGGCGTGTGCCTGCCGCCTTCTTCCTTGCTCAGAATATACACCTCCGCCTTGAACTTGGTGTGCGGCGTTATCGTTCCCGGATGCGCCACAACCTGTCCCCGCTCCACTTCCTCGCGCTTGGTGCCCCGCAGCAGAACCCCGATGTTGTCTCCCGCACGACCCTCATCCAGAAGCTTTCTGAACATCTCAACACCCGTACACACGGTCTTTTGCGTCGGCCGAATCCCCACGATCTCCACAGCCTCGCCAACCTTCACGATTCCCGCGGTCCACGCGGCCCGTAACAACGGTCCCGCGGCCCGATATGCTGAACACATCCTCCACCGGCATCAAAAACGGCTTGTCGATGTCCCGCTTGGGCTCCGGAATAAAAGAATCGATCGCCGCCATCAATTCAAAAATGCACTTGGCCTCTTCGCTGTCCGGATCATCGCTCTCAAGCGCCTTTAAGGCACTGCCCCGAATGATCGGCGTGTCATCGCCCGGAAAATCATACTTGCTCAAAAGCTCGCGAAGCTCCAGCTCCACCAGCTCGATCAGTTCCGGATCATCCACCATGTCGCATTTGTTCAAAAAAACCACCATGGTCGGCACCCCGACCTGACGGGCCAGCAAAATGTGCTCCCGGGTCTGCGGCATCGGTCCGTCGTCCGCGGCCACCACCAGTATCGCGCCATCCATCTGGGCCGCGCCCGTAATCATGTTCTTGATATAGTCCGCATGGCCGGGACAGTCTACATGCGCATAATGGCGATTCTTGGTCTCGTACTCCACGTGCGCGGTCGCTATCGTGATCCCGCGCTCTTTTTCCTCGGGCGCCTTGTCAATCTGGTCAAACGGAACATATTTGGCCATCCCCTTCAAACCGTTATGCTTGGTTATCGCCGCTGTCAGCGTCGTCTTCCCGTGATCAATATGTCCTATCGTTCCCACATTCACATGCGGTTTCGACCGATCAAACTTTTCCTTCGCCATTTCACTGTCCTCCCTACTGAATAATGATTAAAACGGATGCTCAGGCTTAACCATTCGTCTTTTTTGCGATAGTTTCCGTTTCTGTATGATCCCTGATCTTGATCTGTTGTATTGGAGCCCACGATCGGAGTCGAACCGATGAACCTCTTCCTTACCAAGGAAGCGCTCTACCAACTGAGCTACGTGGGCAATAAGACAATTTGGGGCAATCAGAGAATGCCGGGCTGTTGAAATTATGGAGCGGGAGACGAGACTCGAACTCGCGACATCCAGCTTGGAAGGCTAGAGCTCTACCAACTGAGCTACTCCCGCCAACAGGCATTCATTTATCACACCCTACAGACCTTCCCCTTATCCGACTTCTGTTCGGGGACAATCCCTTTCCTCAAGAAAATGTATGCATTGCAGATGAAGCTATGTAGTACAATAATGATTTCACTTGATCTTACCGGCGAAATCTCCTACATACGACATTTATTGAGGCTGGTGGTGGGGGGAGGATTCGAACCTCCGAAGGCTTCGCCGACAGATTTACAGTCTGTTCCCTTTGGCCACTCGGGAACCCCACCTTTTTTATTCAGGCACCAAATCTGCCTGATGGAGCCAGCGAAGGGACTCGAACCCCCGACCCACTGATTACAAATCAGTAGCTCTACCAACTGAGCTACGCTGGCTTGTTCATCATTTTTTATTACATCTGTTCTTTCTAACATTCCAAAAAACAGAAATCAACAAAAAAATATGTTTTTCAGCGCAATCGACTTATGTATTCTCAAAAGTTTATCTGAAACATACCTGTATTCAGTGTCACGATCAAAATCATTTTTCCGGCATGTTATTCATTACAATCGACCTTCGCCTGCATCCGTTCTGAAATTCCGCTTTTTGCATATCCGACTTGACAGTTCATGGTTCTTGATTCATTGTTATGAATTAACTGATCATTCTTGATCGGCGTTCAAATCATTCTATTTCAATAACCGGTTCTTTTGTTTTCCGATTATTATCGAGATTGCGGAACACCGATTTGTTACGCCATCCAACGAAATACATCCCGTGCAAGCAACGTGGATGTTTTGCGTCGGTGTGATTCAGGATAATCCCATGTCGAGAGTCAATTTTCTGATCTGTACCGCCATTGCAGTCATTTGCATCAGCTTCTGGGCGCTTCTGAACCGGCCGGAGCAGGAACCCCCCTGGCCTTCCCGCATTCAGGGATTTTCATTTTCTCCGTTTCGGGAAGGGCAAAGCGCAATCGATGGCATCATGCCTTCCGAGGCCGAAATCGATTCCGACCTGGCCTTGCTGGCAGATAAGACCAACGCCATCCGCACTTACACCGTACAGGGCGTTCAGGCCAGAATTCCTGCCATGGCCCGTAAACATAAGCTGAACGTTACCCTGGGGGCCTGGATCAGTGCGGACACTCGAACGCAACGAGGCCGAGATCGCTACAGTGATTCAGTTAACCCGCGAAAACTGGCGTAATGTGGTGCGGGTTGTGGTCGGCAATGAGTCCCTGCTTCGGGAAGAAGTCACCAGTGAGCAGCTCTGCGACTATATCGATCGGGTGCGGGACTGGCATTCGCGAGGCTGGCAGCCAGGTGCCGGTCAGCACGGCGGAGCCCTGGCACGTCTGGATCAAGCATCCGGAGCTTGGCAAGCACGTGGACTATATTGCAACGCACATGCTCCCCTACTGGGAGGGCATTCAGATGGACCGGGCCGTGGATTATATTGTTGATCATGTCAATCTGCTGAAGGATACTTTCCCGGACAAACCCGTTGTCATCACCGAAGTCGGCTGGCCCAGCAATGGCAGAACCCGTAAAGCGGCCGTCGCATCGACAGCCAACCAGGCAACGTTTCTGAGGCGTTTTATCGCACGGGCGGAGCAGGAGAAATACATCTATTACGTGATGGAAGCCTTTGATCAGCCCTGGAAGTCGGTCACCGAGGGAGCGGTCGGCGCCTATTGGGGGGTCTTTGATGTGAATCGGCAACCCAAATTTCCCCTGACCACGCCCATTGTTGAAATTCCCGAATGGCGAACCCTGGCCGCCATCTCCGTGGCGATTGCGGTTATCACCTTTGCACTGCTTCTGATCGACAGCCGGACTTTACGGAAACGCGGCCGCAGTTTTCTGGGGCTCATCGCTTTTTCAGCCGCCACGGCCGGCGTGTGGATCGTTTACAGCTACACCCGGCAGTATATTACGGTTACCACGGGCCTGGTCGGCCTGTTAATGATTATCGGCATGATCGGCGTCGTGGTCGTCCTTCTCACGGAAGCCCATGAATGGGCCGAAGCCTCATGGGCGGACCAGACGAAGACCTTTTACGCCGGTTCTGGTACCCGACGAAGATCTTCCCATGGTTTCGGTGCATGTACCGGCCTACAATGAGCCGCCGGAAATGCTGATGGAAACCTTGAACGCCCTGGCGCTGCTGGATTACCCGAAATTTGAGGTCCTGGTCATTGACAACAACACCCAGGATCCGTCTGGTCTGGCAGCCGATCGAGGCCCACTGCGCCAAACTGGGGGCACGATTCCGATTTTTTCACGTGAATCCCCTGGCAGGCTTTAAAGCCGGCGCCCTTAACTTTGCCCTTGCCAGGACCGCTCCGGAAGCTGTCGTGGTCGCGGTCATCGACAGCGACTACATCGTTGAACCCAACTGGCTGCGGGACCTGGCAAGCCAGTTCATCAACCCCTCGGTTGCCATCGTTCAGGCGCCTCAGGATTACCGCGATGACGGCGAAAACATGTTCAAGGCCATGTGCTACGCCGAGTACAGGGGCTTTTTTTATATCGGAATGGTAACCCGCAACGAACGCAACGCCATCATTCAGCACGGCACCATGACCATGGTGCGCAAATCGACGCTGGAAGAAGTGGACGGCTGGGCCGAATGGTGCATCACCGAAGATGCCGAACTGGGTCTTAAAATCTTCGAAAAAGGGTATGAAGCCGCCTACACCGCCACAAGTTATGGACGGGGAGTCATGCCCGACACCTTCATCGACTTTAAAAAACAGCGCTTCCGCTGGGCTTACGGCGCCATGCAGATTCTGCGCCGCCATGCCGCAAGGTTGCTCTTGCCCGGCCGGTCCAATCTGACCTATGGCCAGCGTTACCATTTCATCGCCGGCTGGCTGCCCTGGATGGCGGACAGCATCAACCTGCTGTTTACGATATCCGCGCTGCTCTGGTCCCTGGCCATGTGCCTGCTGCCCCTGAAATTCGACCCGCCCCTGGTGATCCTGTCGGTGATGCCGATGTCGCTTTTCATCTTCAAGGTGGCAAAAATGATTTATCTTTACCGCAGCAGAGTCGGCGCCAATATTTCCCAGACCTTTGCTTCGGCCCTGGCCGGTCTGTCTCTTTCACACACGATTTCCAAGGCCATCCTGCTCGGAATTTTCACAAAGTCCATTCCTTTCTTCCGAACCCCGAAACTGGCTCGCGCCCATGCCCTGTTTCACGCATTGCAGTCGGCCCGCGAGGAAGGATTGCTCGCCCTGGCCCTCTGGCTTTCCATCTTCACCGTGGCGGCACGGCAGGGCTCGGATACCCCGGATGTATTCATGTGGCTCATGGTACTCCTGGTCCAGTCGATTCCCTATTCGGCCACGGTGATCATGGCGATCATCAGCGGTTTTTCCAGTGTCCCCGCACAGCTCATACGCAAGATAACGGCATCCCCCGTTAAAGTATCCGAATAAACAGGCGGCTGCCTCGAATACTGACCCAAAGGAGCCTTCTCAGATTTATGGAACAGATCAAACGCTCACTGTGGAAACGCTTTGTAACGATTGCCCAGCCTTATTTTTTCCCGGACATCCGCGGTGGCGGCTGGGCCATGCTTTTGTTGCTGATCATGCTGCTGGTTTTTCTTTTCGGCGTTCTTTTTCTGATCGTCTCCGGGATTGACATTTGCAGGAAATCACTTTGCACCGGCTCTGACCGCAAAGATTGCCTCCGGCTCTGTTTTCAATCATTTCAGAAATATTCAATTCCAAAGCCTGGCTGATTATCGCGGGGTTGTTAATTGTTCCTGCGGGAATATTCATTCTGTTTCGGCCGCCACATCCGAAGCCGCAGGCAGGGCTGGGCGCTGCTTGCCACAGTCCTTATCCTGTCACTTTCCGTGACGGGAATCAATGTCGCCTTCAGTTATATCGCCAACTACTTCACAAATGCCCTGGTGCAAAAAAATCAGGATCTGGCCTATCTCTTTGTCGTCGTCTATTTTTGCGGCTTCATGATCGGCATCCCCATTGTCGCCTTCTATGGATATGTGCAGAGTTATCTGGGAATGCGCTGGCGGGAGTGGCTGACAAATGAATTTCTGGGAAAGTATTTTAACAACCGCAGCTACTATGAAATCGAAACCCATGCACTGATAGACAACCCGGATCAGCGGATCATGGAGGATATCCGTTCATTTACACGGACATCCCTGGGATTTTTGTTGATCCTCCTGGGTTCGGTGATGGACCTGGTTTCCTTTACCGGCATCCTCTGGTCAAAGTCGGTGCTGCTGGTCGGCGTCGTGCTTGGCTACTCACTGGCGGGAACGCTGCTGACCATTTTGATCGGACGGCGTCTTGTCGGCCTGAATTTCAATCAATTGCGTTACGAGGCGGACTTTCGGTATTCCCTGGTGCATGTGCGGGACAACGCCGAATCGATTGCCTTTTATCAGGGAGAAAAACCGGAGATCGCCCAGATCGGCGATCGATTCCAGAAAGTACTGGGAAATTTCAACCTGCTCATCGGCTGGCAGCGGAACCTGTCCCTATTTACCACGGCCTACAGCTACCTGCCGGTTGTCCTGCCCTTTCTGGTGCTGTTCCCGCAATATTTCAGCGGGAAGATCGAATATGGAGACATGGTGCAGGCCAATTTCGCCTTCACCCAGATTTATGCGGCGCTTTCCCTCATCGTATCCCAAATGGAGCAGATCACGAATTTTGCCGCCGGGGTCGAACGTCTGTCAACCTTTGCCGATGCCATCACGCCGGCGCCATCGTCGGTTCCTGGAATCACAACCGATCAGGCCGACCGGTTTGCCCTTGCGATGTCACCCTCCTGACACCCAACAGAAATCAGGACCCTGTTTCAGGGTCTTTCTATGGATTTAAGCGGCAGGGACAATCTGGTTGTCGTCGGCCAAAGCGGAGTTGGGAAAAGCTCGCTCCTTCGCGCCATTGCCGGTTTATGGACGCAAGGATCCGGCGGGATCCTGCGGCCCGCCCTGAAGGAAATTTATTTTCTGCCGCAAAAACCCTACATGCTGCTGGGTTCACTGCGGGACCAACTGCTATATCCCAAGATGGAACAATTGATCCCGGAAGATGAACTCCGGCACGTTCTGAAGAGCGTCAATCTGGCGGATCTGCCGGAGAGGTCCGGCGGATTTGAAGCGGAACTGGCCTGGGCGGATGTCCTGTCTATCAGGCGAGCAGCAGCGGCTGGCCTTTGCCCGCCTGATCATCAACCGCCCCGGGTTTGCCGTTCTGGATGAAGCCACCAGCGCACTGGACAGGGAAAACGAGGCCAGCCTCTACCGCAAACTGCAGGAACTGAATATTCATTATATCAGTGTCGGCCACCGAAGCAGCATCCTGGATTATCACGACTATGTGCTGGAACTGCGGGGACAGGATCAATGGCAACTGCTGACCGTCGAGGATTACAAGATAAAAACAGGCTTGACAGCATAAAAATGCGACATTTTTGAAAAGATAAAAGCTTATCCGGAAGGCAGACAGATGAATCCTTGTTCTTTAAAATGCTTGTCAAGGGTGAAGGCGGTTGTAACTCCCAAAAGCCGCATGGTTTCAAAACTCACGCAGTCAACAAGGCTCAACTTTTTCCTCCCGGAAGCAAGCATGACTCCCATTGAAGCATGATGCACAGCTTTGTCAATCCATTCAATCCGGAGGACAGGAACAATATCTTCCTGAAACAGCTTTACTGCTTTCATACCTAACCGGTTCTGCACGAGGGCGCAAGTTTCCACAAGGACATAATTGGTTGATACGAGGGTTTCTTCGGACGTCAGAATATCCATCCAGGTTTTTGCTGCCCCGCCATGACTCGCATCATCCCTGTCCAGAACCGCAATAAAACCAGATGTGTCGATAAAAATACTCATTCGCCAAAAATCTCTGTCAGGTAGGAATCATGAGAGACAGACAGGTCCTTAACACCGGATCTGAAGTGACCGGCGGCGGCCATTGCCCGTCTCCGACGCGGCTTCCTCCCCCACTCCATGCTTCGCTTTGGCGAAATAATCAATGGCCTGCCTGATAATTTCAGCCATTGATTGATGCCGGGCCGCTGCCATATTTTTTAGCAATGCCACCTGTTCTTCTTTCAACTGTATCTGTGTTCTTAACATAAACATCTCCCCTCAATGATTACACATTATAAAATACGATAACAGCTACGCCGAAACATGTCAATTTTCTTAAATGGCCCGAACGAAAACTCCATTTTGAGGATGACACGATTTTCGAGTGCAGCAGGCCTTGCCCGAAATCTTCCGCGTTAGCCGCTGGGGCGTACAGGGAGAGGCTGTTTACCTGGAATTTTCCCAGGAACGGATGGTGGCCTACGGGAATGGTTCCCGTGATTTACGCCATCGCGGCACTGGATCTGAAGATCGTGGATTAGCTAATCCATGGGCAGCATTCCGAAACAGGATAGTTGAACTTTATTATCTGTCGCTTTTGGCCGCTCCTTGCGCTATAATGTCTTTCAAATTCACACCCCGAGAGAGAAGATCAATGAATGGACAACACCGAAAAGAAATTCGTCCCGGCGCAACCGTTGAAATCATATTGAAGGCGGATCAGCGAACCGGCAAACGCACCGCCGGGATTGTCAAGGACATTCTGACATCGGCCGCCTATCATTCCCGCGGAATCAAAGTCCGCCTGGACAGCGGCCAGA
The DNA here is from genome assembly GCA_963845015.1 of uncultured delta proteobacterium. Taxonomy (GTDB): domain Bacteria; phylum Desulfobacterota; class Desulfobacteria; order Desulfobacterales; family Desulfatirhabdiaceae; genus RAAP-1. Next base: position 18,275 of record CAWJRD010000008.1, on the reverse strand, counting down.
TCGGACGCGTGCAAGAGGTTCTGCCGGATTAACATGCATTGTCGCGCTGCTTCGTCGGATGATCACCTATCACCCAAAAATATCCATGTCATTCCATGAATCGAGATGAAATCATTCAGCCCCCTGTTCACGGACCTGTATGAGCTGACCATGATGCTCGCTTACTGGGAAAACCATCTGGCGGCAAAGGCCACATTTTCCCTGTTTATTCGCGGGTCCGCAGAACTTAATCGGGGATTCTTCGTCACAGCCGGTCTTGAGGATGCCCTTTATGGCCTTGAACGCATGCGGTTCTCGCAGTCGGATCTGGATTATCTTCAGAGCCTGAATCTGTTTCCCGAAGGCTTTATCCGCTCGCTCTCGGACTTTCGTTTTACCGGCGATATCTGGGCCATGCCCGAAGGAACGATTTGTTTTGCCGATGAACCGCTGATGGAGGTTTCGGCCCCCATTGCCGAGGCCCAGTTGGTTGAAACGTTTCTGATCAATACCCTTGGATTTCAAACCAACATCGCCACAAAAGCGCTCCGCTGCGTGCATGCGGCAAAAGGCAGGCCGCTTGCTGATTTTTCACTTCGCCGCACCCAGGGCCTGGATGCGGGAATGCAGGTGGCCCGAAGCGCCTACATCTCCGGGTTTACCGGAACCAGCAACGTGCTGGCCGGCAAGAAATACGGCATACCGGTTTCCGGCACCATGGCGCATTCCTTTATCCTGGCGCTTGGAAATGATGTTGAAGCATTTCAGGCCTATGCCCGTTCCTTTCCCGATAACTGCATTTTCTTGATCGATACCCATGATGTGATCGCGGGGGCGCGCAGTGCGGTTAAAGTCGCGCTGGACATGGCCAGGGAAGGCCATCTGCTGAAAGGCGTCCGAATCGACAGCGGAGAAATGGTGGAAGTCAGCAAAAAGGTCCGGCGGATTCTGGATGAAGCCGGACTGGAACAGGTTCAGATCATCGCCACCAGCGGCTTTGACGAGTTCGAGATTGAAAAGGCGTTATCCGGCGGAGCAGCCATCGATGCGTTCGGCGTAGGCACCAAACTCGGAGTATCCGCAGATACGCCTTATCTGGACATGGTCTATAAATTGGCAAGATATGATGACCGGGATGTCATAAAAACCAGCCCGGGGAAAATCACACTTGCCGGAGAAAAACAGGTTTTCCGGGAAACGGACAGGACCGGCGGATATGTTGCGGATATTCTGGGAACCCGAAACGAAATGATTGATGGAACAGAACCGCTTTTGATTAAAGCCATGGAAAACGGCCTGCGCATTCAGGCGCCCCCTGCCCATCAGAATATTCGACAAAGAATTCAATCCGGCTTTTCAAAACTGGATGACAGATATAAATCCTGGATCACCCGGACAAATACCCGATACATTTAAGCCGCAGACTTTCCGAAATTCAGGAAATAATTTCAGTTATCCGGAAATAATTTCATTATCAGTTCCCAGAAACGCTTTTCAGAAGATCGGTAACGCCAACCGAGGACATGGAATCCCCGCCTTAGGGAACCGCCAGATCAAAAAAACTTTTTGTCTACTTTTCCTTTAAATCCTCCATTTGATCATGTTTAAGGCGCCGGGAATAAACCGGCGCCTTATGTCTACATGTGCCTGAATCCTGACATAGATAATGGAATGTGTTTAATCATCTCCTCTGCTCCCGCTGCCAGTTAGGGTTACGGACTTCACCGGCGTATCCGGATCATTGGAATAGATTCTGAGGGTCGCAGTATACGTGCGCCGGTAAGTTGGCGAAAATCTGACCTGAAGTGAATACGATTTGGACGAATCCACACTGAACGCGGTAGCGGATGCTTTAAAGACGGAAGCATCGGCTCCGACCACCTCGACCTTCGTCACATTCAACTTGGCAGTACCCTGGTTTGAAATATTCAGGGTCTTTGTCACCGATCTGGACACGCCAGTGCTGCCCATGTTCAGGGAGCTTGCCGCCGATATGTCCGCCACGCCAGACGATGTACTGCTGATGGTGACGCTGTCAGACCGGCTCGCCGATACATTTCCGGCCGCATCCTTGGCCCAGGCGTACAGCGTTTTGGCGCCCGCGGTTGCAAATGTATAACTTGCGGGCTTGGCTGGATATCCATCCGGATGCTGTCGCTGAAGGCTTGGCTGAACTCTCGGTCAACAGATACCCTGTTACCGAAACATTGTCGCGTTGCGGTAAAGACGCTGATCGCCACCGTCAGCGAACTGGAAGTGGATGGAATGGCAAACACCGTCACGCTGGGCGCTGTTGTGTCAGATCCCGACCCGGCGGGAATTTTCAGGCCGCGTTCGGGCCGCGAGAAGCTGTGGCACCAGGAACAGTCGTATTTTTTATCCGTGACATGCTTGCTGTGAAGAGATGTGTAAGAAGGCATATCTCTCATTTCCATGACACTGGGTGCAGGTGGTGCTCTGCGTTCCCTTCATCGCATATCCCATGTCCTTCAGGTTCATCTGGGTTGCGGTTGACGTGTGGCACTGGGTGCAGGTCAAGGCATTGCCCTTTGGCATCACTTCGTGGGTGATGAGCTGATAGGTATCCGTATCGACGTTGCTGGTACAGGGTGGTGTTGGGATGCCCCATGTTCGTCAGGCCGGCCTTTACGGCGCTGTCATAATTGCCGCGTTGAAAAATAGACCGACGTATCCAGCGCCACCAGCACGCCCAGGCTGTCCGCAAGGGGCTGAAGCGCCTTTTTATACTTGAACGGATACAGCATGCTGCCCGAATCGCTGATGCTGCCTTCCGGACGGGAAGTCGGATAGGTTCCGGTGGCTGCCTCGAACCGGACCGACTCATTCAGGCTGTAATTCCAGCTCGTGCCGTTCCAGAACGCATATGCCGGCTTCAGATCGCCGCCTCTGGTAATCAGTCGGCTCCCAGCGGCTCAGCGCCGTACTCCACTCCGGAGTCGTCCAGTCACGGTAAACTTCCGTTGATTCGGTCTGCGGCCGTGTCCGCTGCGTTTCTGGCATAGGTTTTGATGTGACAGGTCTGACAGGCAACGCGATTGACGTGTTTGTTGACATCCGCGGTCGCATGGCCGGTTGAAGTCATTTTGTTGGTGTGGCAGGTTGCGGTACTGCAGTTTACCTTCACATCCAGATCTGTCTGCCGAAGGTCCGAACCGCGGCCCGCGATCCGGTGGTTCTGCGTCGTGTGGCACTGCTGGCAGGTGAGATTTGCGCCGGTGGAGGACATGTGGACATCAAAATTTCTGTCCGTCGTCGTGGCGTGGGCCATGGCCATGTCGCCGCGTTTGTTGTTGTCGCCCCCGCCGCCCTTTGCATGACATTGAATGCAGTTGGAGCGCTCCGGCAGATGCACGGTCTGAACAGCCTGATCCATGGTAATGGTCATGTTCGCCGTATCCGGAACAAAGACGCCGTTGTGTCCTTCTTCCGTTTATAGTCCTTCTGGTGGCAGATCAGGCAATCGATGTTCTGAAGCTGGGCAGGCGTGGCGGTCGCCTCCGGCTTTGCACCCGAGGCCGACATGGCAGGAACCGCAGGCATTCCAGTTTCCAAGAATGGAGATACAATAACTGTTCAATGCCGTATTGAGTTTACCCTGAATATCCGGACCGTTGACGGTGTAAAGGGCCTGCCCCTGCCACTGGTAGTGGCTGGAGCCGTGCATTTCGAGTGCTTCGGATTCATGGCAGGTCAGGCAGGTCTGTGATCCCTGCCATGTCTGCCCATTGTGGGCAGTTGCCGCGTTTGATTGCCCGGCAATCGAGAGCATCATTATACATATGAATAGACCGATGCCCCATGCTGCGCCGATAGGGTGTTTTCTCATCATTCCTCCTTGTGTCGAAGTTAATAACAGCGAACCATCGATTTCTCATCATCTGGATACTGCTGTCTTAAAAAAAATCTATCCACTTGATTATCATTATCAGTAACTGCCTATAAAGCAATATATGTGCCATAATATTATTTATTGAAATTAATAAATGTCGCATTATGAAGGGGCACTAAGGATATTCATGGCATTTCTTTATGTTGATCGGAAACAGGTCATTTTTCAGATGGAGGAATTGATTCAAATTAAATGATAATTTCATTTTCTTTTTACAGGAGAGATTTTAGAAATCTTCAAAAATATGTTCATTGGATTGACAGTCGCCTGTCGAAATCGGACTCATTTTTTAATATCTTTATGATATAATGACTATTCCGATAAATTGGCAGGGCAATGGTGCCTGATGACGATATGATTAATCACATGTATATCTTATGATATTGTGATAAAGTCCGGGGGGCAGGATGGCGCGTGCGCTTAACAATCGACCAGGTTCATTTCCAGCCTCAGAAGCCCATTTGGCAAGCGAGGGGCAGTGCAGTGCAGGTTGGCTGACCGGTTTTCTAAAGTTTTAAGCACCCTGTTGATGATGTGCATGATCGCAGTTATGGGGTTCTCTTTTTTGAATCACAGAGCCGAAGAAGCAGATTTCCCGCAACTGCGCGGCGAAAGTCCGCCGTGGCCCGGATGTCCGTAATGGGGCAAACCGCTTTTTGAACGATGGCGGCAGCTTCGGCCAATCGATCCAGGGAAAGCGGCTGACCGATCAGCCTGTCCGCCGCCTCGGGGCAGGTGATGACCGTCGGCCCCACGCTGCCCCATGCCAGGGAAGCGGCCATGACAATGCCGTCATCCGACACTCGGAGAACGGCCGCCATGCTGGCCAGGGAGCAGGCCAGGGCGTTACGGCGACCGACCTTCTCGAAATGCTGGATGGCTTTTGGATGGGGTTTTTCGATGTGAATCGCCGATAGAATCTCGCCGGTTTCAAGAAGCGTCTGGCCGGGCCCCAGGATAAACCGGCTGATGGGAAGGCGCCGCACTCCGGTCTCGGAGGCCAGCTCGACTTGGGCATTCAGCGCGTAAAGCGGCGCAAGGGTGTCTCCGGCAGGAGATGCCGTACAGATGTTTCCGCCGATGGTTCCCATGTTTCGGATCAGCGGGGAGCCAATAGAGGCAATGGCATGGGCAAGAACCGGAAGATCCTTTGTGATTGCAGGTTCGTCAAGCAGTTGGCTGAAGGTCGTACAGGCAAGAATAACCATCCGGTCCCCGTGATCCACAACCCCTTTCAGCGCCGCAATCCTTTCCAGACAGATCAGGTCTTTCGGCGGGATTGATCCGCTTCTCATTTTTACCAGAAGATCGGTGCCGCCGGCATAAACCGCCGCATCCGGCAAATCGCGCATGATGGCCCAGAGACCATTCAGCGATCGGGGCAGCAGGACCTGGTTCATGGCTTGCTCTCTTCAGCCACGGTTCTGGCGGCGGCTTCCACGGCATCCACGATTTTAACGTATCCGGTACACCGGCAGAGATTGCCGCTAAGCGCCCGGCGAATTTCGTTGCGGTCGGGCTTTGGATGACATCTGAGCAGATGAACGGCGGAAAGCACCATTCCGGGCGTACAGAACCCGCATTGCACGGCCCCCTGTTCCACAAAAGCCTCCTGTACCGGGTGAAGCGCCTCGGGTTCCCCGATTCCCTCGATCGTGATAATGGCTTTATCCTGAAGCTGGGCAGCCATCATCAGGCAGGACAGGCGGGGCTCTCCGTCCACCAGAATCGTGCATGCCCCGCACTCCCCGGCGCCGCAGCCTTCCTTGGTTCCGGTCAACCCCAGATCTTCACGAAGCACATCCACCACCCGTCGATCCAAAGGCCCTGGGATCTCTGTATTCTTCCCGTTGATTTTACAGTTTATGCTCACGGTTTCCTCCCCGCACCCTTGTTCACATCCAGCGCCGCCAGTATCCGCTCGGCCGTAACCGGGGATCGGGTGAACCACGCGCCCACCGCATCCAGAACCGCGCCCGCAATTACCGGCAAGGGTCCGTTCATGACGACCTCCCCCATGCCTTTCATGCCGAAAGGGCCGGTCGATTCGACGTTCTCAACGGTCAGCGACGCAACATCCGGTACATCCAGTGCCGTTGGAATGATATAATCGCTGAAAGACGGATTCAGGATCTTGCCGTCCCGAAGCCGGACATCCTCATGCAAGGCATATCCCATGCCCTGAGCCACGGCCCCCTGAACCTGCTGCTCCACCCCCTGGGGATTGATGATCCGTCCGGCATCGGTAACGGCCAGATAAAACAGGACCGAAACCCCTCCGGTCAACGCATCGATTTCAATCCCGGCGAAATGGGCCGAATATGAAAAGAGCACATGGGGGAATCCCAGGACAAACCCGCTGGCGTCCAGATTCCCGTCCAACGCCACCGTCATGACATGCTGATCGATGGCCATCCGGTCCGAATCCGGCAGCATGGCCGCAAGCGCTGAAAAGGATACTTCCCGGCCCGAAGGCAGATGCCGGACCCGGCCGGGCAGAAGCACAAGCCCCGCGGGTTCATCGAGAAACAAAACCAGAGACGCCCGGTGGATCAGCTTTTCCTTCAATTGCCGGCAGGCCCGGATCAGGGCATTGCCGTAGGTATATGTGGTGCGGCCCGCCGACGAAGACCCGCAAGGGTGGGTTCTTTCCGTATCCGGCAAAATCAGCTCCAGTTGACGGGTATCCTGGCATAAAATCTCGCCGGCGATCTGGACAAAGGCGCTGGCATTGCCCTGCCCCATGTCCGATACCCCGCAATAGACCCGTATCCGGCCATCCCGTGTCAGCTCGACCTTGGCGATGGCCGAATCCGGCAGGCCCCTGCCGTATCCCATGGCATTGAACACGGCGCAAACGCCCACGCCCCGGCGCTTGAACCGGCCGGCCCGAGCCTTCCAGTCCGCCTGACTTAACCACAATGGATGCTGTCTGATGGTTTTCAGGCAGGGGATGATCCCCGTGGAATGCACCAGGGTAACGCCCGAGCTGTTCCGGTCTCCGCGCCTCAGCGCGTTTTTCAGCCGCAGATCCAAGGGATCCATGCAAAGTTTTTCCGCCAGCCGGTTCATCATCTGTTCGATGGCAAAGGCCACCTGGGATACGCCGAACCCGCGCATGGCGCCGCCAACCGGATTGTTGGTATAAACGCTCCAGCCCTGGATCAGCACGTGGGGAATGCGATACGGCCCGCCCGCATGCTCCATGCCCAGTTCCAGGACTTCGCCGCCCAGATGGGCATAGGCGCCGGTGTCATAGTACATCCGGCATTCCAGGCTTACGAGTGTTCCGTCTGCCGCCGCGCCCAGTTTATAGTAGAGCCTGGCCGCATGCCGTTTGTATCCGGCGACAAAGCTTTCTTCCCGGTCCCACCACATTTTTACGGGCCGGCCATTTGCGTTCATCGCGGCAAGGGCCAGCAGGCACTGGACCGTGGCGCCGTCCTTGCCGCCGAACCCGCCCCCCAGATAAGGGCTGATGATGCGGATGGCAGAAAATTCAAGCCCCAGCGCATGGCCGATCTCCATCCGATCCCGGAACGGCGCCTGGGTTGAAACCGTCATGACCAGGGACCCGTCCGGATTCTGCCGCGCCAAGCCGTTTTCGGTTTCCAGGAATGCGTGTTCCTGAAACGGGACTTCAAAACAGTCTTCCAGAATGACATCGCAGTCCGAAAATGCTTTGTCCGCATCGCCTGTTTCGGATCACCGCGGAGAGCAGCGTGTTTCCGGCCGCATGGACCAGGGGGGCACCGGGTTTCAGCGCCGCTTCCGGATCAAACACCCCGGGCAAAGGCTCCACATCGAGCCGTATCCGGGACAGGGCCTGTTTCAGGGACTTCCGGTTTTCGGCCAGAACCAGGGCAACCGGCTCTCCGCAGTGCCGGATTTTTTCACCCGCCAGAACCGGCTGATCCTTGTGAACGATTCCCTGGCGGTTGGTTCCGGGAACATCCTTTCGGGTCAATACGCGGAAAACGCCGGGAACGCTTTCGGCATCATTCGTGTGAACCGCCAGAATTCTGCCGTGCGCCACTCCGGCCCGCCTGGCGCCGGCCCACAGCATATCCGGCGCATAACAGTCCGCGGCGTATTTTTCCGCGCCGCTCACCTTGGACCGGGCATCAAAGCGGGGAAAAGAACCTCCCACCGCGGGAATATCACGCGTCATCTTCCACCTCCCGCACCAAGCGCCGTATGGCCGGATTGCCATCGGCTCAGGCCGGCCAGAAGCGCCGTCAGGGCCAGCGTTGTTGCCGAACAGATCAGAAACAGCAGCGTGAATGATCCGCCGGATGCCAGAATTGTCCCCATGATCACCGGGCATAAAGAATAATCCGGCATCCATCATGAACAGCATGAGATTGCTGTTGATTCCCTGAAACTGCCTGGAAGAGCACTCGAACATGATTGAATTGAGCAGGGGCAGGATGCCCCCCATCGCCATGCCGTAACAAACCGGCCGCCAGAGACAACTTGGAGAGCGAATCGACCCAGGGCATCAGCGCACAAACAGCCGCCAGAAAAAGCGCCATTGCCCCGAGGGTCCGGACCTTGTTCCCCGAATCCATCACCCGCCCGAATCCCGTCCGGATGACGATCATGACGCCCATCGACACCGCAAAGAAAATCCCGACATCCTGCCCCATGCCCTGAACCACCAGAAACGATTTGATGAAATAGAATACCGTGGCATAGGTGAAGAATACGAGCAGATTCATGGCCAGAATCAGAATTACCGGAACCTGGCGGATATTCTGCCACAACTGCCCGATTGCCGGCCGCTGCAAATAGCCCGGGTCCATTTTGACAAGCAGGTTCCGGATCCGGGGACCCACGGCAAAAATCAGGGCGATTCCGGGGATGGCCAGAATTGAAACCAGGGCATAGATGAGCGCCTCATTGCGGAAATGACGGAGCGCGATTTCGGTCAGCATCGGCGCCACGGCATAGGGGATGAGGCTGGCCAGGCTCATGACGCCGAACCCCTGAGCGCTTTTTTCCCGCGGAATGAAATGAACCAGCAGCGCGACGCCGGCCGAAACCAGCGTGACGAATGCGGCCCCATGACAGATTCTGAGCAGAATCAGACCCGGCAGCGAGACCGTCACCGTGTAGGCGCACAGAATCAAGGCCAGCAGGATCATCGAGAACCGAAGAAACCCCATCGCGTTTCCGGCATGGATAAAGACGCCGACTGCCGGACGCAGAAAAAAAGCGGTCATGGGCTCAAGGCCCACAACAATGCCCCGCCATTCCGCGGAAATGCCCAGGCGTTCCAGATAGCCGTAAAAGCTGTAGAACACGGACATGTTGCAGAAACCGAAAAACAGAATAAAGATCAGGGATATAAATTCGGCTGAATACAATTTTTGGGGTTGGGTCACGTGTCACTTTCCAGAGCTGAACCGCCAGGTAATCCGCCCGGACAAACTCCAGTATCTGCCTGGCGCGATCGGCATGCAGCCGGATCGTTTCCCAGTCAGGGGGCTGATAAGAGTTTCTGCATCAGGATGCCGTCGTCATCAAACCATCGGGGAAGGACGCCGCCGGTAAAATATCCCTTTTCATGCAGCAGATGAACGATCTGCCCGATCCAGGGCCAGGACAAATTCGCCCAGACCTGAATCACAGAGGCGCCCCGGGCCAATACGTTTTTCTCAGCAGCATTCAGCGCCTCGGCAAGGTCATGTCCCGCGGTCCGGATCATGATGCGGGCCACGCGTGCAAACTCAAAAACAGATGTGGCCAGCTCGGTTTTCAAATGATCCGGCACACCGTCAACCGAACGGTTTCTGATGCCGGGTTTCCGGATATTCCGAATAAATCATCTGAAAAATATCCCGGCATTCCTCAGGGATGAACACCTGCTTTTCTGTTTTTTTCAGGCAGATATAATCCATCAGGGCGGAGACCCGGCCCGGGGCGCTTTTTTCCCGGGTATAGGCCTCGGCCGGCATCAGGTCCACTTCGATGGCGCAGGTAATGCCAGCCCAGGCCGAGAACCACTTTCTGCATATGGGTATGGTTGCATACGGTTTCCCCGAAAAGCGCATCCAGGCCGAAAACGCTCTGCCGCCAGATCCCGGCCGTGCTGAACCGCCTTTCCGACAATTCCGCCGCTCCGGTACAAGGGGTGCACCAGACCGGCGCCGGATTCATAAATCCGCTGATAGGGCGCACTGGCAAACATGGCATTGTGGCCGACAATGTCGCCGCGACGGGGTTCGGGCCACGCTGGAGATGATCCGCTTTTCCGCATTGGCCCGAATCAGCTCCTGCGGATCGACGAAGGCCTGAACCGGGTAGCCGTCGCCATATACGGTACGGAATAATCTCACAACGCCGGTTGCATCTTCAGGGCGAAGCAAATCGATTTCCCAGGTTTGTCCGGGAGCGATGTCTACGGGCGCCGCTGCGTCAGTCATATTTAAATATCTCCTTTACATTCACCGTTTTTTTCAAATCATATCGGCTCCAGATAATGCCGCCGACTGTTTCATCCCGGCTGCCGATCCCGCATCCGTTATGTTTTCAGAATCTTTTCCAGACCCGTCATAAACGCATCCATGGCATCCGGCAAGGCCATTGTCACCCGGATCCAGTTCGGAAACCGGAATCCGGTCATGGGGCGGATCATGACCCCCTGCATCATGAGCCTGCGATAGGCCAGGCTGTCGCTCATGGGAAGCCGGATCATGACAAAATTGCCCTCGCCGCAAAGAAACGGGAGCCCCAGGCCGGTAAGATGTCCGGTGAGCGCCTGCTTCTGCCGCCGGACCAGGTCCCGGGTATGCTGCACATGTTCCCCGCTGTCTTCAAGAACCGCCAGGGCGGCGGCCTGAGCCAGCGTATTGACCGAATAGACCACGCAGGTGCGGCGGATGATATCGACGGCCTCGCGGGACCCGGCCAGATAACCGATCCGCAGCCCGGCCAGCGCATGCATCTTGGAAAATGTCCGAAACACCACCAGATTGGGATACTCGGCAATCATCGCCATACCGTCCGGGAAATCCGGATTTTCAACAAACTCACAGTAGGCTTCGTCCACCACGACAATTTGCCTGCCGTTGACGCGGTTTAAAAACCCCCTGCAGTTTCGCGGAATCCCAGTAGGTTCCGGTGGGGTTGTTGGGGTTGCAGACAAACAGGATTTTTGTGCGCGCATCGATTCTTCGGATCATTTCCGTCATCGTCGAATCCATAATCTTTCATCGGAGACCCTGCGGGCTTCGATTCCCGAAAATTCCGCCACCCATTCATAGACCGCAAACGTCTTGTCCGCGGTAATAATGTTGTCTCCCTTCTGGCAGAACGCCTTGATGACAAATGCGATGACTTCATTGGCGCCGTTTCCGATCAGAAACTGGTCCGGCTCCATGCCGTGCTTTTCAGCCAGTTTCCGCCGCAGATGCCAGCAGTCGCCGCTGGGGTAGATGGACGCCTGGGAGGGGTCAAACCCGCGGATCACCCTGGCTGCCGACGGACAGGGCCCCAGCGGGTTTTCATTGTTGTTCAGCCGGAAAAGACGGGAGCAACCGAATTTTTTTTTCAGCTCATCGTCCGGCCTGCTGGGAACATAGGCCTCAAACCGCTGTACGTACTCAGGGGCCAGATGCTGAAATGAAACCGAACACCTCATGGCATGCACAAAAGCAATTGAAACAAAAGGATATCGCCTTGACCCGGCATAGGGCAGAACCAGAACCGGTCGGAACCCGTTTCTCAACAAACAGGGAACGACAGCCGACTTCCAGGCGCACCCCAGATCGATCTCAAACACCACATTGCGGATCCCCTCATTTCGAAACAGCTCAAGATGCCGAATCAGATTGTCCTCCATGTCCACTCCCGGCCACAGGATATCCAGATCGACCTGCGATCTCGTGCGGTCAATCTGGGTTGACAACACCGAGTGCGCGGACTGGTTTTCACCGTCATCGTCAACCTTGCGGATTTCGCGGGGCAGAAACAACCGGCTGTAAGTATCCCGCAGATACGCCTCAATCTCCGCCGGCGCCCACGCCACGCAGCCCATGTCCTCATGCATCAGGCGGAACCATGCGGGTTGCCGGATCAGAACGCCGGCGGCCGAATACCGGTCCATATCGCCTAAAAATTCAAAATATTCAGAACAGGGGCCGGCTGCAGGCGGGTGACAGATCATGGCAATGGCAGATGTTCTTCCCGCCTCGCTGACACAGGCTTCGATCAGGGACCCGGCAATCCGGTCTGATTCCAAATCGCCAAAAACATAAGGCCCGACGGCTTCAACAGTCCGGTCGCTCAGCAAATGCCAGAGCATTCCGCCGATAATTTCACCGGCCGGCCCCGCCGCGATCAGGGCATGGTACAGACCGCTTTGCACCATATCGACCAGCATTCCCGGATATTGAAAAAATACCGGCAAGCAACGATCGGGATAAAACGCCCGGGTTAGCGGGGTCAGAAACTTCAATTCATCGGGGCCGGGGCAACGGATCGCAAAGTCACTGCCGGCAAAAGGTGCGGGAAGCTCCGCCAATTCCTGCGCCAGGGGGTATTTCTTCTCCTTGATCAGGGAAATCCGCAGGTGATTTCCTGTTCTACGAATTTTAAGCCGGTCCACGGACCGGGACGCCAATATCAGCCGCATGTCATCGAAATCGGCAAGTTCCAAAGGCCGGGGCGTTGCGGTCAGATTGAACGCCTGCATGTTGAAGCCGGTCTCGGGAAACGAGAAATCTGCCTGAACGAAATGCCCTTTCCGGACACACCGGATTCTGACCTCATCCCGGCCTGGAACGACCACCCGGCACAGGTGAAGAAAAAGCTCTTCCGACGCCAATGTCATCTTGAGGGTTTCGGGTTTTCCCAGCCCCAGCGCCAGAGACGACTGTTCTACAAAGGCCATGACGACCGGCAGGAACATGTCGTCGGCTGCGACCCGAATGGATGTCCGGGGCTGTGGAGCGGATTCGCGCATATCGTTTCTCTGCCTGATTATTGAAATTTGAACGCGCCGATCGAAGAAGCCAATTGTTCTGCCGTGGCGGCGTTCTGCTGGATGGCGGTGTTCATCTCGCGCACTGCCTCATTGATCTGCGTAATACCCGAAGACTGTTCCCTGGATGAACCCGTTATTTCACCCATCAGGGCGGAAACCTTGTCGGCGCTCTCTGAAAGACCCTTGAAAGCCTCAACCGTCCTGTCGGCCAGGGCACTGCCGTGATGGACGTTACCAACGGATAATTCGATGAGTTCCGATGTATTTCTGGCCGCAGCAGCCGTTCGCATCGCCAGATTGCGCACCTCTTCTGCAACCACGGCGAATCCGGCGCCGGCCTCTCCGGCCCTGGCCGCCTCGACGGCAGCGTTCAGCGCCAGCAGATTGGTCTGAAAGGCAATTCCTTCTATGGTACTGGCTATCTTGGAAATTTCCTCGCTGGATTGCGAAATGTTCGCCATGGAACCATTCAATTCCGACATGATCTGGTTGACCTGATGCACCTTGGCCGAGGAATCGCGCATGAAGCTTTCCGCCATGATGGCGTTATCGGTATTCATCTGGGTCATCGCCGCAAGCTCCTCCAGAGAGGCGCTGGTCTCTTCAATGGAAGCGGCCTGCTGGGAAGCTGCCGACGCAACACTTTGAGAGGCGGCAAATATCCCCCGGATCATGCTGCAAAGGCTTTCATTGACCAGGTTCATGCGGGCGCACAAATGGCTGATTTCGTCCGTGGACTTAACCGGCGCCGCATGGGTGAAGTCTCCCTGCCGCATCTTTCCAGCCAGGTCCAGAATCGTTTTAACCGGTTGATTGACCATCTTGTGAAACAACCCGTAGATCGCCAGCGCCAGAATCATCAGCCCGGCAAACCCCACGAGGATTCCTTGATTCCGCGCCCGCTGCGCTTCGGAAAGGGTGGCCTGGGTCGAAGTCCGGATATGGATGCCGCCGAGAATTTTTCGGGACTCCCATGGCAATGGTGGCAGTTTTCCGCGTTCAGAATGGGCCGGATCAAACTCAGATAAGACTTTTGATTGATAATCTCTTCAAAAGATTCGGCAGGCGCTTTGCCGTCTTGCAGCATTCGGATGACAGCCTCCGATGCCTGATTATTGAACAGGAGAGAACGGATACTCTGATGCGCCATGGCCGGCTCCGAGGCAAAGGTGATGTCTCCGTTAAAATCGAAAATGGAGACCTCAATGCCCGCAGCCTGTTCTTTCAAACGGCTGAACTGCTTTCGGACTTCGTTGTTGTTGCCCACGGCCAAAGCATCAAAAGAGCTGCTTTCTATGGTAGCAGCCAGACTTTCACATGCCTGTTGGGTTTGGCTTCGAATAAGCCGGTTCTGATTGTATATATTGATTCCGATGATGATGCCGATACAAAGCATCAGCATGGGTACGAGGGCAACCATCATCTTGATCCACAGTCGTTTCTGGAAATTGACTTGAAATTTCATGGGCGTTCTTTTTCTCTCCCTTCCTCCATGACGCGGGACTGCTAATGGGCGCCGCCATAGAGCACCGGCTTGAATTTAAAGGAATTTACCCGTTCCGCTGTATGGCATTTCTCGCAGACAGCCATGGTGGCCTGTTTAATGTCTTTCGGGTCCCCGGAATCGATATGAAGGCTGCCCGGCCCATGACATACTCGCACCCGGGATTTTTGAGCGCCGGGGTTGCCTCCACCGACGTAAAACCGCCGGGCTCTCCGTATGCGGTTGTGTGACATTTCAGACATCCTTGATATTCGGCCTCTGTCAGGCCTTTTTTCATGATCTGAACATGCTCAAAGGATCGGGCTTTGGCGGCGTTTGCGATAAAACTGTCGTACTGCCGCTCATGACACGACTGGCAGCTTTCACTTCCGACATAGGTATTCACGGCATTGCCCAGAGTCTGGTCCGGATTCACGCTCAGGAGACAACCGACCGCGGCCAGCAGCCCCAATAATTTTTTCAAGCCCTTTGCTTCCATGGTCTTTATCCATCCTTTCAGCCACGCCAGGTGGGATAAACATTGTCGCCGATTTTATCATATTTCCATCAATAGGCATTATCGGCATATTTTTGTTGCAACTTGAATGAAATAATTCTGTTTATTGTCAAATGATACGATACGAACCAAACGAAATGCCGGATTCGTTGATTTTATCTGATTGATAAAAAAGACTTTTTATATTAGTTTCCCCATATGATGGACGATTTGTTCCCTGAAAACAATCCCGTGAGCGGCATTGGACAACCCGAACGCGCCACGAGGATCGGGTTTATTGAGGGGAACAGGGAAATAGAGAACACACGGCAAATGAGGACCGATAAAGAAAATCCATCCAGAGACGTCGTTTTTCAGGTACGGGATCTGACAAAAACCTACCAGATGGGCGAAGTGGCGGTTCATGCGCTGCGGGGAGCGAATCTGGAAATCTTTTCCGGCGAGATGGTTGTGCTGCTCGGACCGTCCGGAAGCGGCAAATCCACGCTGCTGAATATCCTCGGCGGTCTGGATACGGCCACCAGCGGCTTTGTTTCCTACCGGGGAAAAGACCTGACCCGTGCCGGCGAAAAGGAGCTGACGGAATACCGCCGCTTTCATGTGGGATTCGTCTTTCAATTTTACAACCTGATCCCCAGCCTTACCGCCAAAGAGAATGTGGCGGTGGTGACGGAGATCGCCACAAACCCCATGATTCCGGAAGAGGCCCTGGCCATGGTTGGACTTGCCGGCGCGCATGGATCATTTTCCGGCCCAGCTGTCCGGCGGGGAGCAGCAGCGGGTGGCCATCGCCCGCGCGATCTCGAAAAATCCCGCGGTGCTGCTCTGCGATGAACCCACCGGTGCGCTGGATTCCAAAACCGGCATCGTGGTGCTCGAAGCGCTGGAGCGGATCAACCGCGAGCTCGGCACGGCAACAGCGATCATCACGCATAATGCGGACATTGCCGGCATGGCTGACCGGGTCATCCATCTGAGCAACGGCAGAATTTCGGAAGTCAGATCACAAATGATGAAAAAATCGCCCGGCGAGCTGCAATGGTGAGCACATGAAGGTACTGAACCGGAAACTGCGGCGGGATATCTGGCGCATGAAAGGCCAGGTGTTTGCAATTACGCTGGTCGTCATGAGCGGGGTTGCAACCTTTATCATGTTCATCAGCACCATGGATTCCCTGAATCTGACCCGCAACATGTTTTACCGGGACTACAGTTTCGCCGATGTCTTTGTCAACCTGAAGCGGGCCCCGGAAAACCTGAAAGAAAAAATTCAAAATATTCCCGGCGTCAACCAGGTTGAAACCCGGGTTTCCGTCCGCGTCAAGCTGGATATCACCGGTTTTGTTGAGCCGGTGACCGCAAAAATCGTATCCATCCCCGATACCGGCAGGCAGCTCCTGAACCGGCTGTATATCCGAAAAGGCAGGCTCCCGGACCCGGCCAGGGATCACGAAGTCGTGATCAACGAAAATTTCGCCGATGCCCATGGGCTTGGCCCTGGCGACCAATTTGCGGCGGTCCTGAACGGAAAATGGACGAAGCTGACCATTGCCGGAATCGCCCTGTCTCCGGAATTTGTTTTTCTGCTGCGGCCGGACGCCATCAGTCCGGATTTCAAACGCTACGGGGTCCTGTGGATGGGCAGAAAGGCCATTGGCACTTCCTACGACATGGACGGCGCGTTTAACGACGTGGTATTGACCCTGTATCCGGACGCCGCGTTAAACGACGTGCTTGCGGAACTGGACCATATCGTGGCGCCATATGGCGGATTCGGCGCCCACGGGCGCAAAGACCAGCTTTCCCACCGCATGCTGAACGAGGAATTCCGGCAGCTTCAGAGAAGTTCGCAGATATTCCCCACGATCTTCATCTGCGTTGCGGCTTTTTTGCTGAATGTCGTGATGAGCCGGACCATCCACACCCAGCGCGAACAGATCGCGGCCCTGAAGGCATTCGGCTACAGCAACCTGGATGTCGGCGTGCACTATGCCAAACTGGTTCTTCTGATCGTTCTGATCGGCCTTATTGCAGGCATCGCCGGCGGCATCTGGTTTGGAAAACTGCTGGGCGACATCTATATGGAAATCTACCGTTTCCCGGAACTCATCTATGAAATGCATCCGGCAGTGATCCTTGCCGCGGTCCTGATCACCGTCTTTTCCGCGCTTGCCGGGACCCTGCACTCTCTCTGGCGGGCGGCCAAGCTGCCGCCCGCGGAGGCCATGCGGCCCGAACCCCCCGCCAGATACAGCGCTTCGCTGATTGAAAAAATGGGAATGGGCCACAGCCTGACTCAGCCGTCCCGGATTATTCTGCGAAATATCGAGCGCAAGCCGGTCCGGGCGTTTCTTTCCATTACCGGCATTGCCGTTGCCTGCGCCACGATGATATCCAGCGGATTTTTCAAGGATTCTGTTTCGTATATGGTGAATCTCCAGTTTGTGCTTTCCCGCAAGGAAGACATTTCCGTGGCTTTTACCGAACCGACTTCTCGAAGGGCCATATACGAGCTCAAAGCGCTCCCCGGCGTTCAAACCGTCGAGCCCTTCCGATCGGTTCCGGCAAAATTTCGCCACGGTCACCACAGCTATCAGACGGTCATCAGCGGCATCGAACCGGACAGCCGCCTGTTTCAACTGCTGGATGCCGATCTCAGGCGCGTGGCCCTGCCGCCTTTCGGGATCGTACTGACGGATTATCTGGGCAAGATTCTGGGCGTTACGACCGGCGATATCCTGACCGTCGAGGTTCTCGAGGGGTCGAAAGCGATTCGTCAGGTGCCGGTTGCGGCCCTGGTCAAGCAATATCTCGGCGTGACCGGCTATATGGACATTGCGGCGCTCAACCGGCTGATGCGTGAAGGCAGCGCCATATCCGGCGCGTATCTGGTAACGGATTCCCTGTACCGGGAGAGCCTCTTTCGGCGTTTTGTCGAAATGCCGCGCGTTTCCGGAACCGTGCTCCGAATCAATGACATTCATAATTTCCATGAGGTGCAGGCCAAGGCGATGCTTTTTTTCACGTATATCGCCACACTGATGGCCTGTTTCATCGCTTTTGGCGTGGTATACAACAGCGCCAGAATCGCGCTGTCGGAGCGGAGCCGGGAGCTGTCCAGCCTCAGGGTGCTGGGCTACACGCGGGGGGAAATTTCTTACATTCTCCTGGGGGAACTGGGGATTTTGACCCTGATCGCCATCCCCTACGGGTTTGTCATCGGGTACTGGCTCTGCGCGTATATTGCGCAGGCCCTGGCATCCGATCTTTTCCGGGTGCCGGTAATTGTCGAGATCAAGACATTCGCCGCAGCAGCGGCCGTGGTTCTGGCTTCGGCCGTGATATCGGGGCTGATCGTGCGCCGCAAACTGGATCACCTGGATCTTGTCGAAGTCCT
>CAWJRD010000007.1:0-105264 GCA_963845015.1 uncultured delta proteobacterium | reverse complement strand
TGGACACGTTCGGCGAAGTGCCGTTTGCAGATGTACTTCATACCAAATATATCATCATTGCCGGCGCCAATCCTTTTGAAGCCCTGATCACACCGGACAGCATCGATTTGATGGCTGCAAAGAAAAACGGCTGTAAAATCGTTGTCCTGGATCCCCGGTTTACCAAGACCGCGGGTCTTGCCCATGAATGGCACCCCATCCGGCCCGGAACGGATATGGCATTTTTTCTGGCCCTCAGCCATGTCATTACTTCGGAAAAACTCTACAGCGAAACATATGCTCAGGAAAAACTCTCTGGCCTTGAACAGTTGACAGAACACGTTCGCCAGTATTCTCCGGAATGGGCTGAAAAAGAATGCGAGATTCCGGCTGTCGATATCCGCCGGATCGCCAGAGAGCTGGCTGCTGCCGCGCCGACGGCCATCGTTTACCCTGGCCGAAGAACCTCGGATTATGTCAATTCCACCCAGATCCGACGATCCATGGCCATTGTCAACGCGCTTCTGGGCAATTGGGACACACCCGGCGGCCTGCTGGCAGCCAGACAGGTCGGTCTTTCCGGTCCCGGAACTTCCCGAAGCCCCTTTTTATGACGACAATCCGGAACACCGGCTGGACAAAGGCATGGCTAACATGATGTTTGAGGAAGAAGGCGCTTTCAAACACATGCGGGATGCCATTATCAGCCAGAAACCCTATCCGGTGAAAGGCTGGTTCATTTATCGGTATAATCCCCTTCAGTCAGCGGCCAACCGTCAGAAAACCATC
Source organism: uncultured delta proteobacterium (assembly GCA_963845015.1). Lineage (GTDB taxonomy): Bacteria > Desulfobacterota > Desulfobacteria > Desulfobacterales > Desulfatirhabdiaceae > RAAP-1. The sequence goes on along the minus strand of CAWJRD010000007.1, from coordinate 104,496 downwards.
GAAATGATGAAACAGCTCGATTTCGTTGTGACTGTGGACATCGCCATGAGCGATACGGCCTGGATGTCGGACCTGGTTCTGCCTGCGCCCAGCGTGCTGGAACGCAAAGACCCTGCCAGCGGCCTTCAGGGGTCGGCGGCCTGCGCCTGTGTGGTGGCACGGGACCCGGTGATTCCGGCGCTCTATGAATCCAGACCCGTATTCGATATTCTCAAGGGGCTGGCCGGCCGGATGAAGCTGGCCGAATACTTTGACTTTACCATTGAGGAATACCGCAAACAGCAGTTCAAACTCCTTCCGGACGCCGAGCGCGCCATTCGGGAAGACGGAGTATATTACAATCCCAGCAAGCTTTATGGGCTTTATGAAGGAAAAATCTATAAAACCCTTTCCAAAAAAATTGAACTTTACAATGAACGATATGCCCAGATGGGGGTCGATCCCCTCCCGGTTTACCATTCGCCCAAACCCAATCCCGTGAACCAGTTCCGTCTGGTGGTGGGACGAAACGCCTATTTTACCCACTGCACCACACAGAACAATGCGCTGCTGAATGAGCTCATGCCGGACAATTCCCTGTGGATGCACCCCTAGGCTGCAAAAAAACTGGGTCTGAAAGACGGCGAACGGGTCGAAGTCTCCAGCAAGGCCGGTAAAGGCGAACTTAGCGTCAGTCTGAAAAACGGCATTCGAGAAGATACGGTCTACATGGCCAGCGGGTTTGGCGTGCTTTCAAAAGGCCTGACCCGGATTTATGGAAAAGGGGCCTGTATTGCGGAACTGATTGAAGATTATGCCGACGCGATTTCCGGCAACATGGCCATGCATGAAACCTTTATACAGGTGGCCAGAAAAGGAGCGGTATGAACAAACAACTGGCAATGGTCATTGATTCATCGGCATGCATTGACTGCAAGGCCTGCACCCTGGCCTGCAAGGTGGAAAACAGCGTGCCCGAAGGAAAATGGCGAAACTGGGTCAAGCGAAGCGAACCGGATTACGAAAATCCGGATTGGATGGACCATCGGACGCCGGTGCATTTTCAGCCCGGCGGCTGCATGCACTGCGAAGTTCCCACCTGCGTCCAGGCCTGCCCGACCGGCGCCACTTACAAAGATGAGAAAGACGGCGCGGTCAAGGTTGACCCCAAACTCTGCATCGGATGCGGAAGCTGCATTCCGGCCTGCCCCTATGGCGCCAGATACCTGCATCCCACCAAACACATCGTGGACAAATGCAATTACTGCGAGAAACGGCTGGAACGCGGGGAACTGCCGGCCTGTGTGATTACCTGTCCCACAAAGGCCAGGGTCTTTGGAGACATCAACGATCCCAAAAGCGATGCGGCCCTGCTGCTGAAGAAAAACCAAAGCGTTCGCGTCATCAACAAGGAATCGGACACCAAACCCAACATGTATTATCTGTCTGCAACCGCTCCCCTGAACTGGCCGGTCAAGGCCAGAATGCCGGACGCCATTCAGTTGTGGAAACTGGCTGGCCCCCTGATCTGGGGCGTTGTGGGACTCAATGCGCTGGGCGTTCTGGTCATGCTGGGAAAGCAGCTTCTGATGAATGACAAAGCCCCTGAAACCGACGAATCCCATGAGGAAACGAGGCAATCATGACATCGACACAAATCCATCGTCACACCCGACTGTCCATTTTCATGCACTGGTTCAATGCCGGATGCTGGATATTTCTGCTGTTAACCGGCCTTGGCCTGATTCGAAACGATGACCTTCAGCCATTTACGTCATGGCCAACGATGCTGCGGCATGTGTTCGGCGGGGGCGCAAATCTGCTTCTGGCGCATGAAATTGTCGGCATTACCTGGGCAGGCGGATTTCTTTTATATGGCATCATCCGGCTGAAATCCGATGTCCTTCCCTTTATCCGCGAAATCTTTACCGTGGATATCCGTCGGGATTTCCTGTGGCTGATTACCAAGGGAATCCAGATGACCCTGGGGTATCAAGATGCTTGGCGTTCATCGCGGATAAATTCGGTTTCAGCCCCAAAATTCCGGATCAGGGTTTCTACAACGTCGGGCAGAAAATATTTGCCATTCCGGCGGTATTTGGCGGAATGGTCATTGCGGTATCCGGCATTATCATGATTCTTTCCCAGACCGGCATGGCAGAGTAACGCGCTGGTTCAATGGGCGATCCTGATTCATTTTGTTACGGTCGGGCTGGTGTTTGCCGGTCTTCTCATTCATGTCTTCATGGCATCGATTGCCGCCGGTGAGCAACCGGCCTTTATTTCCATGTTTACCGGAACGGTTCCCGAAGATTACGCACGGCATCACCACAAGTTGTGGCTGGATGAGGTCAAAAAAAGTTAAGGATACGTCTGAGATGCTATGGACAGGATTCAAAAGATCAAGTGTTTGCTGGTTTATCTAATGGCCCTGATCCTGGTGACGGGAATTCTGACGATGCAGCAGCCGGGAGCCGGGAGGAGCCGTCATGGCTTGAGCAGGCCCGGGATGAAGCCAAACAGGACGGATATGAACTGATTATCCGTCTCCGAACTGAAAGCCCTTTATGAATCCGGAAAAGACTTTACCATCATCGATGTCCGGCCCGAATATGAATATCGGGACGGACATCTTCCCCATGCCAAAAGCCTGGAGTTTGATCTGGGGGACAAGCTTGAACTGAAGCCGGAAAAACAAGCAGCTCTTATCGATCTTCTGGGACCGGATAAACAGCGCATGATCGTGTTTTACTGCCGAAGCTTTGCCTGACTGCGAAGCTCCATTGCAGCCCGGTGGGCTGTGCGACTGGGATATCAAAACATCATCCGGCTCCCGGAAGGGTATTTTGGCTGGAAATCCTTTTTTCCGGATCAACTCCAATCCGCAGACGCCGTAAAAAAACTGGGAATCGGGGATGATTTTCCTTCCTGCCAGCTCGTGATTCTGTATGATGAAACCGACAGAGCCTATCTGAAAATCCAGGGCCTGCAAAAAAGTGTTGCTCTGGAAGATGTGGGCAGCGAGTATCTGTATATCGTGATTTACAATGAAAAATGCCTGGCCTGCGTGGATGAAGTCAAATCTTTCAAAACCTTATATCAACAAATGAATGACAGCCCCTATCTTTCGGACAGGGTTAAACTCCTGGCCATCGGCGCCGGCAGTAAAAAAAGAGGGGTCATTGCTTTCAAAAAAGAAAACGCCATTCCCTATCCGCTTTTTGGAGATGAAAACCGGAGCATTTTTTCCTGCCTCGGAAACCCTGTTCTGCCCACATCCTACCTGATTCAGATTCAGCCGGGCGGCAGGAGACAAATCCTGTTCGTTCAGCAGGATCATATTCACGATGTCGAAATGCTTGTCCAGAAAATCACCTCGCTTGTGAAAGACACGGAACTACCCAAAAAATAACAACAGCATCTAAACAAATTATCAGGCTTCAGACCTGACAAGAGAACTATACCCTATTGAATAGCAGCCATAACATAACTTTTATCATTTAATAAATGAGGTGAAAAATGAAAAAAAAGCAGCAAAACTTATGGGTGATCGGTTTGGGATTGATCTTAATCACGGCTGCCGGATGCGCCGGCACCCTGCAAACATCCGCACCGGTCGTTCAAACAGAGACGACGGCCGACTGGAAATTTCATGACATTGTCGATATTGATTTTGTTAAACCGCTATATCACCATTCCAAAACCCGAAAATGTTCTCCTGATTGATTCCCGTCCAAAGGAAGCCAAATTTGACAAGGGACATATTCCCACGGCCATCAACATTCCCGATACCAGTTTTGAAAAAATGACCGATCTGCTGCCCCAGGACAAAAACACCTTGCTGATTTTTTACTGCGAAGGCCTGGAATGCAAACTCAGCCATAAATCCGCCAAAAAAGCCGAAGCCCTGGGATATACCCAGGTCAAGGTTTATGCCGAAGGTTATCCGGGCTGGATGAAGGACAAAGAAAATTATGCCGAAGTACCGGTGGATTTTGTCAAAACCGCCATGGACAACAAGACCGAGATGGTGCTGGTGGATTCCCGTCCCAGGGAAGGAAAATATGACCAGGGACATATTCCCACGGCCATCAACATTCCGGATACCCATTTTGAAAAAATGACGAATCTGCTGCCTGAAAAAAAAGATACGCTTCTGGTGTTTTACTGCGGCGGATTTGACTGCAAGCTGAGCCATAAATCCGCATCCAAAGCCATAAAAATGGGTTACACTCAATGTAAATGTTTTTTCCGCAGGCTATCCGGCATGGCAGGAAATGGTGGCAAAATCAGAAAAACCCTCAACCGTTGCTCAGGAATCGCAGGTCAAGAAAGGCGCGCTGGAAGGGGCCATAGAAACCGCTGCCTTTGAAAAAATCATTTCGGAAAATCCATCCAGTGTCATGCTGATTGACGTCAGAGATCCCGATGAATTTGCAAAAGGCGCCATTAAAACCGCAGTCAATATTCCCGTGGACAAACTGGAAAGCCAAGTGAAAACCCTTCCGTCCGACAAGCCGATCGTCTTTGTCTGCGGCACCGGCGCGCGAAGCGGCGAAGCGTTCTATATGCTCAAGGATCTGCGACCGGAACTTAAAGAAGTTTTTTATGTGGAGGCGGAAATCAAATTTGGCAGCGATGGTACATGCAAAATCACCGAACCCAAAAAAGGATAAAAACCGATCATCTGTTTTTCATCAATCCGCATCAAAACCGAGATGTGAATTTTTGGACTTTTTCCAATACCTCATGTATGATAATCACACATATTGTTGCATAATCAATCATACATGAGGTATATCCATGAATCGCATCAAAATTCACAGCCTGCTCCAATCCAAAACCCCCCTGGATCAAGTTCAGGTAAACGGATGGGTCAGAACCCGCCGGGATTCCAAGGGGTTTTCGTTTATTGAAGTCAATGACGGATCCTGCCTGAAAAACATTCAGATCATCGCGCCCAGCAGCCTGCCCAATTACGACGAAATTCAAAAGCTTGACCACGGGATCAGCGGTCAGCATCTCCGGCAGCCTGGTTCCCTCACAGGGCAAAGGCCAGAGCTGGGAAATCACCGCAACCGGGATTTCGGTCATCGGTCTGGCCCCGGAAACCTTTCCGCTTCAGAAAAAACGTCACAGCGATGAGTATCTTCGGACCATCGCCCACCTCAGACCCCGAACCAACAAGTATGGCGCGGTGTTTCGCATCCGCTCCGAACTGTCTTATGCCATTCATACGTTTTTCAGGGACCGGGGCTTTCGGTACATCCATTCCCCCATCATCACCGGTTCAGACTGTGAAGGCGCCGGAGAAATGTTCCGGGTAACGACGCTGGATATCAAAAATCCGGCTTTAAAAGACAGGGGGCTGGATGCCTCGCAGGATTTTTTCGGCAAGGAAGCCAGCCTGACGGTTTCGGGACAGTTGTCCGCGGAAATGTTTGCTCTGGCCCTGGGGGATGTCTATACCTTCGGCCCGACGTTCCGGGCGGAGAATTCCAATACCCGGCGTCATGCCGCCGAATTCTGGATGATCGAGCCGGAAATGGCTTTCTGCGATCTTTCCGGAAACATGGATCTTGGCGAGGAACTCATCCGCTACCTGATCCGCCATGTGCTTGAGGAATGCCGGGAGGATATGGAGCTTTTCGGAAATTTTGTGGACAAGACGCTGATGGAGACCCTGAATCACATTGTATCGTCCGAATTTGTCCGGCTGCCGTACGGCGAAGCCGTGGAAATTCTGAAAACATCGCAGGCGCCGTTTGAATATCCGGTGGCATATGGCATCGATCTTCAATCCGAACACGAAAAATATCTGACCGAAACCCATTTTAAAAAACCGGTCATCCTCCATGATTACCCCAAGACCATCAAGCCGTTTTACATGCGGCTGAATGCGGATCAGCAGACCGTGGCGGCAATGGATATTCTGGTTCCGGGTATCGGCGAGATCGTCGGCGGCAGTCAGCGGGAAGAGCGACTGGATATGCTGCAAGACAGAATGGATGAAATGGGGCTTGTCAAGGAAAACTACTGGTGGTACCTGGATTCCAGGCGCTATGGATCGGTGCCGCACAGCGGTTTTGGCATGGGATTCGAGCGGCTGATCATGATGATCACCGGAATCACCAATATCCGCGATGTCATTCCATTTCCCAGAACACCGGGAAATATTGATTTTTAAACGGGTTCGTGCTGGTTTTCATGGTTCGCAGCCGGGCCAGCTCCCAGATATAGTCATACAGATGAAGCCCTTTGCTGGCGGCAATGATTTCGCCATCCTCAACCCCGATTTCCTGGGCCATGTATTCCTTCAGCATTTGAATGGCTCCCAGATTTGCGGGAAAGCCGTTCCACAGATCCCAGGACCGGAAATACACCATGAAGTGGAGTTTTCCATACCGGATCCGGGTGTCGATTCCCCGCAGGCAGGGCGGATCATTCAATAACAGCGCCTTCGGGTCTCCCACCGTCATATAGGCCTGATTGGTTCCATGTCCGTCCTGCCGGTACATGCGAATCACTTCGGCAATCTGAGGCTCAAGATATTCCCCGTAAGTATAGTCTTCGTTGGGCTGTTTTTCCGCTGTCATCAGATAAGGCAGATAGCTTTCAATATAGCCGTCCGCAACCGGATTCGGAATACACAGCGCCTCCGGAATATCGGGGATCAGGGGCCTGGTTCCCGGATACTTGATCTGGACCGTGATATAATCAAACTCAAGCCGTTCCTGGCCCTGAAAACTTCCCCTGTCGATCTGATAGCGGTGCCCCTTGTCAATAATCTCATAGACGCACTGAAACCAGGCGTCCGGGATATCTCTTGCCTGAATGGTCGTGATGTTCAGTGTCATGATTTAGATATCCAGGGTGGTTACCTGCAGGGCATTGCTCTGAATGAATTCCCTGCGGGGTTCGACTTCTTCTCCCATCAACACCGTGAAAATTTCATCGGTCTCAACCGTATCCTCAATTTTTACCTGAAGCAGAATCCGCTTTTCCGGATTCATCGTGGTTTCCCAGAGCTGATCCGGATTCATTTCACCAAGGCCTTTGTACCGCTGGACCCCAAGCCCTTTTTTCCCTTCTTCGATCATCATTCGAAGAAGCTGATGTGTGTTTTCCGCAACAATGGCTTCTTTTTCCTTGCCGATTTCAAGAATCTGAAACGGCGGTGCATCATAGGGTGCGATCCGGCCGCCCAATGAGCAGGCTTGTTTGAAAATCCTTTGAAAAAACAAGCCCCCTGCCGATTCTTATGGGTTTGAAATCTTTTTCGGTTCTTTCCGTCAGCAGCCGTTTCAACTGGTCTGACTTCCAGACTGGACACCGTCATTTCATATAAATGTTTTTCTTCGTTCCACAGCGGCTCGGTAACATCAAACCCCGCCCGAAGGATCGCCTCTCTGAGCGCGGTCATCTGCTGCAAGTCCTTGATAAAATCCTTGTCCGCAACGCCGGCCCGGATCAGGCATGTCATCAGCTCGGGCGGATACCCCTGAATCATGAACTTGTTCATCAGCAAAAAATATTCGGAAAGATCGCTGACCAAAATCAAAAGTGCTTGTTCCGTGACCAGATCATCGCTGACACTGGTTTTAACCGCTTTTTGATGGCAGACCCGTTTCAGTATATACTCATCAAAAGCCCTTTCATCTTTCAGATAAAGGGCCTGATCGCCTTTTCCCACCCTGAAACAGCGGCGGATGGGCAATGTACAGATATCCTTTTTCAATGATTTCGCGCATCTGGCGGTAAAAAAAAGTCAGCAGCAGGGTTCGGATATGAGCGCCATCCACATCCGCATCGGTCATGATAATGACTTTATGGTATCGGATCTGATCCGCGTTGTAGTCCTCTTCTCCGACACCGGTTCCCAGCACTGTAATGATATTCTTGATTTCTTCGCTTTTGATGATCCTGTCGAACCTGGCTTTTTCCACATTCAGAATTTTACCCTTAAGGGGGAGAATGGCCTGAAATTTTCGGTCTCTTCCCTGTTTGGCGGAACCACCGGCGGAATCTCCTTCCACCAGAAAAAGCTCCCTCTGCTGCGGATCGGAACTCTGGCATTCGGCCAGTTTTCCCGGCAGTGTCGAATCCATCAAAGACCCTTTGCTGCGGGCAAGATCGCGGGCCCGCCGGGCAGCTTCTCTGGCCCTGGAAGCCTCAACGGCTTTTTCAATGATTTTTTTGCCGACCGCCGGATTTTCTTCCAGAAACATGTTCAGCTTTTCATTGACCAGTGATTCAACCAGCCCCTTGACCTCGCTGTTTCCCAGCTTGGTCTTGGTCTGGCCTTCAAACTGGGGGGATTTTATTCTGACGCTGACAATGGCGGTCAACCCTTCCCGGACATCGTCTCCGCTGATTTTGGCCTGAAGATTTTTGGGCAGGCTGCCGCTGGTTGCATACTGATTCAGGGTCCGGGTCAGGGCCGCCTTGAATCCGATCAGATGGGTTCCGCCTTCAATCGTGTTGATGTTGTTTGCAAAGGAAAACAGTTTTTCGTTATAGGTATCGTTGTATTGAATGGCGACTTCGATGCTGACTTCATTTTTAATGCCTTCAACAAAAATGGGCGGATGAAGCGGCGTATTGCGCCGGTTCAGATATTCCACAAACGAAACCAATCCTCCCTTGTACTGCAATTCCTTTTTGACATCCGAGCGTTCATCCTCAAGGGAAATTTTAATGCCCTTGTTCAAAAAAGCCAGTTCCCTGAGACGGCGCAGCAGAATATCAAAATCAAAGGTGGTAACGGCAAATATTTCCGGGTCTGCGGTAAAATGAACCTTTGTTCCCCGTTTGTCCGTAGTTCCCCGAATTTCAAGCTCGCTGGTCTTTTTTCCCTTTGCATAAGTCTGATAATAAATTTTACCTTCAGAATAGATTTCCAGTTCAATGAAAACAGACAAGGCATTGACGACAGAAATGCCGACGCCGTGAAGCCCTCCGGAAACCTTGTAGGAACTGTCGTCAAATTTTCCGCCGGCATGAAGTTTTGTCATAACGACTTCAACAGCCGGAACATTTTCCTTTTTATGAATTCCGACCGGAATGCCTCTGCCATTATCTTCAACGCTGACGCTGTTATCCGTGTGAATGATCACCTTGATATCGTCGCAATATCCGGCCATGGCTTCATCGATGCTGTTATCCACGACCTCGTAGACCAGATGATGAAGCCCTTCAATATCCACATTTCCGATATACATGGAAGGTCTTTTACGAACAGCCTCCAGTCCTTCCAGTATTTTGATATTATCCGCGGTATATGTCTGATTTTCCATTTTCTTCTTTTTTTACCCTTAAAACATTCATGACCTTAAAGCCGCAACAACATGCCGGCCTTTCCTGCTTCCTCTATTTTTTATTCTATATTTTCATGGGCATGATCACGCAAAGATAGCTCTTATCCTTTTCTCCCTCTATTAAACAGGGTGTTTGATCATCGACAATACTCAATACAACCTGTTCCTCTTCAATGACGGAAAGAGATTCGACAAAATATCTGGGATTAAATGCGACTTCAATGGGACTGTCCGGATATACGATAAACATTTCTTCCTTGGATTCCCCGAGTTCCGGATTGGTTGAAGTAATTATCATTTTGTCGTCATTAAAATTAAAAATGACCCCTTTATAATCCTCGGTTGAAAAAATGGACATGCGTTTAAGCATCATCATGAACAGATTGTTTGTTAAGAATGATCTGCCTGGCGTCTTTTATGAAAAGAATATCGCTGACATCGGGAAAAGTACCATTTATGAGTTGAATGCTGACGGTTTCCTGCTGCTGTTTAATGAAAAGTTTGTTGTCCAGGATGCCAAGGAACAAAGTCCCTTGGGGAATAATAATTTTAGAGAGTTCGTTAATCCCTTTTTTCTGAACCAGAACCTTTCTATCAAGGATTAAGGCTGATTCATTGACACAGGGATAATCCACTTTGGCCAGACGGTTTCCATCTGTTGAAATGATTCGAATCCAGTTTTCATCTTCTTTTTGAATCGTCTCCAGACAAACCCCCAGAACATGAGGCCGTTTGTCTTCGACAGACGCCGTCATCATGGAGGTTTTATCAATCATTTTTTTAAAATAACGTGATTCCATCTCGATAAAGGGAATATTTTCAATTTCCGGAACTTCTGGAAAAGAATCCGGATTCATTCCAACAAGATGGTATTGAACATTGTAATTGCCGATTTCTATCCAGAAATTTTCCACTTCATTGACAAGAATGTCTTCTGTTGGAAAATCCCTGACAATTTCATACAATTTTCTGGCATTGATGGCAATTGCGCCTTCGGATTCCACTTCAGCCGGATAAAAGCCGATAAATCCGGTTTCATAATCGGTGACATATATTTTAAGACCGTCTTCAAGTGCTTTTATGAGCACACAGGATATGATGGCACTGCTTGTTTTTTTACCGGCGATTCCTTGAATTTTTGCCAGCGTATCCAGAATTTTTGATTTTTTCAGTGTGAATTTCATTGAATAAACCTTTCATAACTGTTGATTTCGGCTTAAACAAAATACATCAATTTTTACTGCTGTATCCATTTTTTTATGCGAGGAACGACAACATCATTCCATTCCGGGGAAATCCTGATTTTTATAAAAAAATCATAAACAGCATCCAACCAGCCCAATATTTTTTCATATAAAAAGAATTTCTCCAGCACAGCTCCTTCCACGTCATCCCTGTTTTCGATCTGTCCGGTTTCAGGAAGTCTGAGATTGCTGATATTCAGACTTTCGCCTTTCAAGGTGAGCTGCCATTCATTTTCTGCTTCCGCAACCCTCAAATGAATTTCAGTGACCAGCGCCCCTTTTTTAAGGGCCAAGACCCCTTCTTCCAGTCCGGCATCATCCCCCTTGATCGTAATGGTTTCAACGGCATCATGAACGGCGTTTTGCAGCATAATCCGGTTGCCGATGGTAAAATTGATATTTTCCGGGATGACTTGATTCAACTGGGCAGGATCATGTTCAATAACATACCACATCCATGTCAGAAATTCATATCCGACAAATTTATAACGGTTATACGCAACGGAAATATCTAACACGTATTACTCCATAAAATGAGAGGGCGTCAGTTTGTTCAGTATGTCTTTATCAGAATCCGCAAGGGACTCCAGGGCAGCGGTATAGGGAAAGCGTCGAACAAGGTTCAATTTGAAGGATTTGGTAAAAAAAACTTCAAATGCTTCATTTGCCGATTTTTGTGTTGAAAAAAACCAGAGAATGGATTTTTCATAATTCCAGAGAACATCATAGACATTCGGTGTTGCCGGTATTCGAAGTGAAAGTTCGCGAATAACGTCTTCCTTGATCTGCTTTTTTTCATTTCGAGATAAAAATTCTTTGCCGCTTTCTTTCAGCCTTTTTGTCATTTCCTGGCGATATCTTTTGTTTACCACTTTTGAAGGAATTGCTTTTTTATCCATTCGAAAAGAAAAAATGAATTGAGATCCCATCACAAAGGTAGATCCGGTAAACATCCGGTGTAAAAGGATCTTCAAAAGACGTCCATCCCGCGGATTGATCCATATCCTCATCGTCTATTTCAACAATTGCATTCTGGGTAAGAAGCCGGGTCAGGGTATCCATTAAAGGTTCTGCCAGTTGACCCAGCACCTGATAACGCGTTATAGAAACATTTGAAGAAAGAAGGCCCATAGCATCCCATATTGAAAGTATTTAATTTGAATTAATTATTCTATCCGTTTTATTCAGGGGTTACAAGTTCTATTTATTGAATGGATAAATTAAGACATCATATCGAATGTTTCATTAAAACAGTCACGAAACATTCAAATATTGCCAAACATGAAAAAAACATTTCTGTTAATAATTTGGTCAAAGAAATGAATGTTAATCATTTTTTTGTATATTTCTTTTTCTTATTTTATAAAAAAGACAATATATGAATACCCTGTTTATTGTGTTTATAACTTTGTAACAATCTTATTATAATAAATAAAAAATCAATATTTTACTTGTTTAAAAAATGGATGATAATCATCGGCTTAATTGAATATACATCCGGAAGTTGTTCATAACCGTCATTTTTTTAACAACCGATCAGCAGATTAAAGAAAATTAATGAAATTTATTGCCGATCTTCATGTTCATTCTCATTTTTCACGCGCAACAGCCAGGAACCTTGATTTGGAGCATTTGTATGTATCCGCCCAGTTAAAAGGAATTGCGGTTGTTGCCACAGGCGATATTACCCATCCGCAATGGTTTAAAGAAATCAGCGAAAAACTTGAGCCTGCAGAGCCGGGATTGTATCGGCTGAAAAAGAATATTGAAAAAAAATGTGATGAACAGGTTCCGCTGTCGTGTCGCACTGATGTCAGGTTTGTGCTGAATTCTGAAATAAGTTGTATTTACAAGAAAATGGGGAAAACCCGAAAAAACCATAATCTGGTTTTTTTACCGGATCTGGCAATTGCAGAATCATTTAACCGAAAACTGTCAAAAATCGGAAACATCGTTTCAGATGGCAGACCGATATTGGGCATTGATGCCCGAAACCTTCTTGAAATTCTTCTTGAAACCAGTGATCAGGCATTTCTGGTTCCCGCCCATATATGGACCCCCTGGTTTTCGCTTCTGGGATCCAAATCCGGTTTTGATTCACTCAAAGAATGTTTTGATGATCTCAGCAGTCATGTTTTTGCGGTTGAAACCGGTCTTTCCTCTAATCCTGTCATGAACTGGCGGGTTTCATTTCTGGACGGGCTGACCCTGATATCCAATTCAGATGCCCATTCCCCCGAAAAACTGGGAAGAGAAGCCAATATTTTTGATACGGAATTGTCTTATCCTGCCATGAAAAAAGCGCTTCAAAACAGAGATTCACAGAACATTTTTGGGAACTTATGAGTTTTATCCCGAAGAAGGAAAATATTATTTCGACGGTCACCGGAACTGCAGTATTCGTTTCAGTCCGGAAATGACCTTGAGTTATGGCGGAATTTGTCCGGTTTGTGGCAAACCGCTTACCATGGTGTTCTGAATCGTGTCGAAGAATTATGTGACAGAAAGGAGGGTGAAAAACCTCAAAATACATCGCCTTATTATTCAATAATTCCCCTGAAGGAAATCATCTCCGAGATATTCAAGGTCGGCAGCGGCTCCAAAAAAGTGATGCGTCACTATCAGCATGCAATTCAGGTTCTGGGATCAGAATTGGCCATTCTGGATTCAATCAGCTTATCGGATATTGAATTGGCCGGTATTCCGATGCTGAAAGAGGCGGTTAAAAGAATGCGGGAAGGCAATATTCATATTTTACCGGGTTATGATGGAGAATTTGGAAAAATTCAAATATTTACAGAAATAAATTGAAAAAAAGAGGATGTGATTTGACTTTTTACGAAAATACCGGTATTTATGATCCAATAAGAATAAGGACCCTTTGAGCTTATTTGAAAAATGACAATAAAACCCTTTAATAAAAGCAAGTTATAATAAAATATACAATAAACTGTTTTTGGTTGTGATAGTGGAAATGACAGAAGAAAAATTAATCAGCACAATTTCTCTTGAAAACGATCTGTTAATCTCATTTTATGATGGATCAAAGAAAATTGCTGGGGATAGATGGCAAGTCAATTTGACGGCCAGGATTCAAATTTTGACGGACCAGGTTCAATTTACCCGAGTGGATCCGGAAAAAAGATCCGAAATTATACAGGCAGTCGGCGAACAAATTAATTATGAAAAAAAACTAATTCGAAATTTTGTTGCAGATAAACAAAAGGAGGAAACCGTTACAGCGCTGTGTGAATCGTTTTTGCAAATTACCAGACCCTATTTTTCTCACCGTCAGTTTGCAGAACGATTTATTCTTAAAACCTACGCCGATTCTCTGGAAAAACGTAAATGGGTGAATAGTTGACGGAACCGTAAAAGGTCCAAACTTGAGAGGCCTTGTAACAATTTCAAGGATGCGCTTGACTCCTAAATAGCGGGATCGAACTGGTCTTGTAATGATGAAAGGGGCAGCGAAACATGATTTGAATAATTTTACAAAGCTGTAACCTGTTAGCGAAAGGAGAAATGAAAATGTATAAACAGAAGAATATATGGATTAGGTTAATTTATACTATCATTACGATATTCATCTGTATTCCCTCTGCCGGAGCCGATATTTATGTTTTTAAAGACAACAGTGGTGTTCGTCATTTTACCAATGTTCCTGTGTCTCCGAAATATCGTCTTTACCTGAAAAGCACCCCCAAAAGATATTTTGACTCCAGTCTTGGTGGAAAATTTTCTACAAATTTTGATCCCAATCAATATGATGATCTCATTCTGAAGGCTTCATTACTGCACGATGTTGATTTCTCGTTGTTGAAATCCATCATCAAGGTCGAGTCCAATTTTGACTGTTTTGCGGTTTCCCAAAGTGGAGCAAAAGGCCTGATGCAGATAATGCCTCAGAATTTTACTTTTCTGAATATCAGAAATCCGTTTGATCCTGAAGAAAATATCATGGGTGGAACGCTTTATTTCAAACAAATGCTTGAAAAATTCAATAAAATAGAACTGGCGCTTGCAGCCTATAATGCCGGACCCGACACGGTTGATAAATATAACGGCATCCCGCCGATTTCAGAAACCAAGGGATATGTGAAAAAGGTCATGTCTCATTATAAAGAGATGTCCGGTAACAAAAGAAAAGTCCACATAGCAAAGTGTATTTTGAGAGAGTTCGTCTGTTTCCCAATGCAATAGATTGACAAACAATTGAAGCGTGGATTTTGGCCGATAAAATGTTAATATCAAATTGGCAAGATGAAAAATGATGAAAAAAATGCGTTTCATAACTGGCTTCAGTCAGATCCGTTGCTGAAGCCTTATCAACCCGTGCTTCTCCGTCGATTTAATCAACGGATTGAAAAAAAAAACGATATCATAAAGAATCATCATTCTCTTTATGAATTTGCCGCCACCCACACCTATTTTGGACTTCATCAACGAAAAAAAACACTGGGTGTTTCGGGAATGGGCCCCGTTTGCATCACAAATATTTTTTATTGGAGATGTAACCGGATGGAAAGAAAAAAAAGAATTTCAGCTTACCCGAATCAGCCCGGAAGGCATATGGATACTTTATATTCCGGAAGACATTCTTCGTCACGGAGATTTGTACCGGCTTCGAATTTACTGGAAAGATGGACAAGGAGATCGTATTCCCGCCTATGCCCGAAGGGTTGTTCAGGATCCGGTCACGCTGATTTTTAATGCTCAGGTATGGAATCCGGAATCCGCTTACGAATGGAAATCACCAAAGATTGAAAAAGAATCGGTCCCTTCTGATCTATGAAGCCCACGTGGGAATGGCTCAGGATGCGGAAAAAATTGGCTCTTTCAGGGAATTTACCGATAATATTATTCCCAGAATAAAAAAAGCCGGCTACAATACCCTCCAGTTGATGGCCATTCAGGAACATCCCTATTACGGGTCTTTCGGATATCAGATCTCCAGTTTTTTTGCCGTATCTTCCCGGTTTGGGACCCCGGATGAGTTTAAGGAACTGATAGACGCGGCGCATGGCAGCGGACTGAAGGTCATCATGGATATGATCCATTCCCATGCTGTCATCAACGAAGTGGAAGGCCTCAGTCGTTTTGACGGCTCCACATACCAGTATTTCCACGAAGGCGCCAAAGGCCTTCATCCTGCCTGGAATTCCCGATGTTTTAACTATCAAAAATCGGAGGTTCTATCCTTTTTGCTGTCCAACTGCCGGTTCTGGCTGGAAGAATATCGACTGGATGGATTTCGTTTTGATGGGGTCACCAGTATGATGTATGATCATCATGGCCTGGGCAAGGCTTTTACCGGCTATCAATACTATTTTGATGCATCGGTGGATGAAGAAGCGCTGTCCTATCTTTCGCTGGCCAATACGTTGATTCATGACATCGATCCAGATGCCATCACCATTGCCGAAGATGTCAGTGGAATGCCCGGGCTTGCAATGCCGGTGTCGGCCGGTGGAATCGGATTTGATTATCGCTTTGCAATGGGTATACCCGATTATTGGATTCGACTGATAAAGGAATATCCGGACGAAACCTGGCCGATCGGCCATTTATGGTTTGAACTGACCAACCGCAGGTCGGATGAAAAAACCATCAGTTATGCGGAATCTCACGATCAGGCACTCGTTGGGGATCAAACGCTGATATTCAGACTGATGGGTTCGGACATGTATGACGCAATGTCCATAAACCAAAAGGGTAATCCACGGGTGGACAGGGGAATGGCCCTTCACCGGATGATCCGGTTTATCACGATGATTACCGCGGGCAACGGGTATTTGAATTTCATGGGAAATGAATTCGGACATCCGGAGTGGATTGATTTTCCCCGCGAAGGAAACAACTGGTCCTACCGGTTTGCCAGACGTCAGTGGCGTTTGGTGGATAATCCGGATTTGCGATACCACTTTCTGGCCTGTTTTGATCAGGAAATGATCGCTTTGGTCAAGGCTTTCCGTCTTCTTGAAAATCCGCATCTCATGCTCCGTTATGAGCATGACCAGGATAAGATTATGGTGATCGAGCGGGCCGGCCTGTTTTTTGTTTTTAATTTTCATCCCCGGCGCTCTTTCAGTGATTATCAAATCCCCTTTACACCCGGCAAATATCAAATGATATTTCACAGCGATTCACTCGAATTCGGCGGACATGACCGGTTGAAGCCCGGCCAGATTCATTTTTCAAACATGCAATCCGCCAAGGATGGGATATCCCATTTCATCAGCCTGTATTTACCCTCCAGAACCGCCCTGGTGCTTCAATCCGTTGTCGCACGCTAATTGCGCACGCCTTTCTTTTCGAGAACAACGAACCGCAAATAACCTTTGTGAAAATTTATTAAAGCGAACGGGAGATAACATGAAAATAGGCATTATCGGCTGTCCGGGATCAGGGAAAACCACTGTTTTTGAAGCCCTGACCCGAAGCCTTTCAAATACGGCCGGAAAAACAGAACCCCGAATCGGCACCCTTCAGGTTCCGGATTCCCGAGTGGACAGTATTAAGCCAGATGTATCGCCCTCGCAAAACCATTTATGCCCAGATTGAGTATCTTTTGCCAGGAAAATCGCCTGCTAAAAAAGATACTGGAAAAGAACAGACGGCATGGTCCCAGGTTCGAGACTGCGATGCGATTATTCTTGTTGTACGAAACGTTATGGGTATGGGGGGAGAGTCTCCGCAGCAATTGACCGATTTTCAAACGATCAACCAGGACTTGATTCTTTCGGACCTGGTAGTTGTGGAAAAAAGACAGGAACGCCTGGAAGCTGATAAAAAACGCGGCAAGAAAATCGATCTTGAAGAATTATCCCTGGTCACGCAATGCTTGAAACATCTGGAAAACGAACTGCCGCTGCGAAAGATGCCGGAGCTTGCCGCATCGCCTGTCATTGAGGGGCTTTGCATTCATGTCGGCCAAACCCATGATGGTGTTGTTCAACAATGCAGATGACGACGATGCCATGCCGGATATACCGGCAATAACTTCGGCGGAACATTGCATGGTCATCAAGGCAAAGCTCGAGCAGGAACTGATTCGAATGACCGAAGAAGAGGCCAGGGAATTTCTGACTGAATTCAATATTACCGCATCGGCAACGGATCGTGTGATTCAGATGTCCTACAGCCTGCTGGGATTGATGTCTTTTTTTACGGTCGGAGAAGATGAAGTCAGGGCCTGGACCATACGCAAGGGAACGTCAGCACTGGATGCAGCCGAAGTCATTCATTCCGATATCAAAAAAGGATTTATTCGTGCGGAAATTATCTCTTACGCGGATTTGATGGATGCGGGAAACCAGGCGGAAGCCCGCAAACGCGGAACGTTTCGACTGGAAGGAAAAACCTATGAAGTTCAGGATGGGGACATCATCAACTTCCGGTTTAATGTCTGACAAACCTGGCGGGGTTGTTCTAGAAAAATACCGCCAGATCGTGCGCAATACCGGCTGACAGGTTCCGGAAATCAACACGCCGGGCAAGCCTTGAAGTTCAAAAATGTAAACCCACACGGTTCTTTATAATAACAAAGAATAACAGGGTGTTAATATAAAATTCATAGAAGTCGGCGAGAAGGGTTTATTTTTTTGAACATGATAGAGACCTGTTTTGTATTATAAATCAGAAAGTTAAAAAAAACCGATAAAAACCGGGTTTATGGATTTGAACTTTTCCAAAAGATTTAGAGTTCCCGGCGGCAAAAAAAATATAGACCAAGGCGGTTTTTTCTGAAATAACCATTTGAAATATAAATAAAATAAATTAAAAAAGAAAAAAACGACAAAAAATATCAGCAGTTGGCAGGGTGCTTGCATTAACCCAAGTCAAACCTAATAATTTCTTCATCTTTTTCCTCCTTTAAAATGGCTGGCCGGGGCGTCCCCGGCCAGCCATTTTTTTTGTCTTTGCATTGCGGAACAGAGCGTTTAATCCTCCTGAAGCTCTTTGAGGTCGGCATAAAAATCCAGGGCCTGAGGATTGCTTAACGCATCCTTATTCTTAACCGGCTGTTTCTGGATGACTTTCTTGACAGCCAGTTCGACTTTTTTCATGTTCAGGGTGTATGGAATGGCCGGTACTTCAATGATCTTGGCCGGAACATGCCTGGGCGATGCATTGGCCCGAATCACCTGACGGATTTTTTGCTTAAGCGCCTCTGTCAGGCTCCGACCGGCCATCATTTTAACAAACAGGATAACGCGGACATCGTTTTTCCACTCCTGGCCGATGACCAGGCTGTCCTCAATTTCCTCAAGCTGTTCCACCTGGCGATAGATTTCAGCGGTTCCGATCCGAACCCCGCCCGGGTTCAGCGTGGCATCCGACCTGCCGTATATCGTTACGCCGCCCCTTTCGTTGATCTCAATAAAATCGCCATGGCGCCAGACATTGGGGTAGACGTCAAAATATGCGGAATGGTATTTTTTCCCATCCGGATCTTCCCAGAAATATATGGGCATGGAGGGGAAAGGCGCGGTGCAGACCAGCTCGCCCTGCTGCCCGATAACGGGTTTTCCGTCACTGTCAAAGGCTTCCACTTTCATGGCAAGCCCCCGGCACTGGAGCTCGCCGGCGTATACCGGACCCATCGGATTTCCCAGTGCAAAACAACCGTTCAGGTCGGAGCCGCCTGAAATAGAGGCAAGCTGCAGATCGCTTTTTACCGCATCATAGATAAATTCAAAGCCTTCAACAGCCAGCGGAGAGCCGGTTGAAAGAACCGCTCGAAGCGGCGCCAGATCATACAGGTTTTTGGGAATGACGCCGGTGTTCTGAAGGGCTGAAATATATCCCGCACTGGTTCCAAACACCGTGATTTTTTCGTCCTGAGCCATTTCCCACAGCGCTCCGGGATGCGGATGAAACGGATTTCCGTCGTAAAGAACCAGGGTAGCACCGCTGGCAAGGCCGCTGACGAGCCAGTTCCACATCATCCAGCCGCAGGTTGTAAAATAAAACATCACATCATTTCGTTTTAAATCCACGTGAAGGACATGCTCTTTCAGGTGATGCAGCAGAATGCCGCCGGCGCTCTGCACCATGCATTTGGGAAGGCCGGTGGTGCCGGATGAATACATGATATAAAGTGGATGATCGAAGGGCAGTTGGGTAAAGGTGATTTCCGGAACAGGCCCGGAGGCTCGAAACTCCCGGTAATGTAACGCATTGGGAATATTTCGAATATCCGGCTCGGCTTCGGTATAGGGAATCACCACCACTTTTTCGATGGAGGGCAGTTCCTTGAGGAGGCCGGAAATGCGCTCCAGGCAGTCCATGGCCTTTCCCTTGAACCAGTAGCCGTTTGCCGTAAAGAGGATTTTGGGTTTGATCTGTCCAAAGCGGTCCAGAACCCCCTTGATTCCGAAATCCGGTGAACAGGACGACCATACGGCGCCCAGGCTCGTTGCGGCCAGCATGGCGACAATGGCCTGTGGCATATTGGGAATAAAACCCACCACGCGTTCTCCAGGCTTGACGCCCGCGTCTTTCAGGGAGGCGGCGACCCTGGCCACTTCCTCATAAAGCTCGGCATAACTGGTTCGGGTAGACGGCTGTCCTTCTCCTTTAAATATCAGCGCAGTTCGATCATCACGATATCGAAGCAGGTTTTCGGCAAAATTCAGGCGCGCACCGGTGAACCATTTGGCTCCTGGCATTCGTTTTGGGTCATCCACCACCTCGGTGTAGGGTGCCGAGGCTTTAATTTGCACAAACTCCCAGAGCAGTGCCCAGAAATCAGGAAGGTGATCGATAGACCACTGATAGAGTTCCGGGTATTGTGAAAATCGCTGACCATGGCGCTCATTGACGGTATTCATAAACCTGAACATATTCGTTTGCTGTATGATTTCCTCCGAGGGTTTCCATAACATTTTGCCCATGCCATCTTCCTTTCTGATTTGATGTCTAAAACATTTGAATTTCTTTGCAAATTGATTTATGAGAGAGAAACTGTATTCAGTTATTCCATAATGGATAATTTATAATCTTTCAAATCAAAAATATCCATTTTTTTGTCAACGACAGCGGAACTGCCTGAAACAATAATGAAAAATCCCATTGACATCCTGATTGTAGAAGACAGCAAAATGCAGGCGGCTTGTCTGAGAAACATGCTTGAAAAATACGGGTATCGTGCCACGGTTGCTGGGGATGGCCGGGAAGCTGTCCGCATTCTGGAGATCCCTTTTACGCCGCAGATCATCATCAGCGACATCGTCATGCCGAATATGAATGGATATGAGCTGTGCAGCCACATCAAAAGTCGGTCATATCTAAAGGACATTCCGATCATTCTGCTGACGTCCCTTTCCGACCCCGAAGACGTGATTCTGGCGCTGGAATGCGGAGCGGATAATTTTGTTACAAAACCGTTCAGTGAAGAGCTCTTGATCAACCGCATTCATACGGTGTTGCTTAACAAAAAACTGAGAAATGGCCGTAATGATCAAGATAGCATTGAGATCCACTTTGCCGGCAAGAAACACGTTATTGCCGCTCAGCGGCAGCAGATCATTGATCTTCTGTTTTCAACCTATGAAAACGCAGCTTATAAGAATTGCGAACTGGAGCTTGTGAACACAAAACTTGTCGCGCTTCAACAAAAACTGGAAAAAGACATTGTCGAACGCAGGCAGGCTGAGGAACGGCTGTTTGAGTCTGAACAGCGACTGAAGCTCGTATTGAATACGGTTCAGACCGGCGTGGTGATCATTGATGCCCAGACGCATGTCATTTCAGATATCAATCAATATGCAGCGGACTTGATCGGTCTTCCCAAGGACCGCATCATTGGAAACACCTGCCATCAGTTCATCTGCCCTGTGCCGGCGGGCAAGTGCCCGTTTGCAGAACCCGAAAGCAAAACAGACAGTTCGGAGCAGCTTCTGATTCGGGCCGGGGGCGATGTTCTCCCGATTCTGAAAAAAGTGACCCCCATCCAGATCAATCAGCGGGAATATCTTCTGGAAAGTTTTTCGGATATCACGGAACAGGTTCGTGCAAAAGAGGAGATTCTGAAGGCCAAAGTTGCAGCAGAAACAGCCAACATGGCCAAAAGCGAATTTCTGGCCAATACCAGCCATGAGATTCGAACCCCCATGAATGGCATTATCGGCATGGCAGGGCTCCTTCTGGACACCAATCTGTCTGTGGAGCAGCGGGATTATGCCGAAACCATTCGCAGCAGCGCCGATTCCCTGATGACCATCATCAACGATGTTCTGGATTTTTCCAAGATCGAAGCCGGAAAAATGGAACTGGAAATCCTGGATTTTGATATTCGAATCCTGGTGGATGAAGTGTCGGACCTGCTGACAACCAGGGCTTTTGAAAAAGGCTTGGAGCTGGCCTGCCTGGTGGATCATGATGTGCCGTCCCTGTTAAAAGGGGATCCGGGAAGACTTCGCCAGGTGCTGATGAATCTTGCCGGAAATGCCATTAAATTCACTGAAAAAGGACAAGTGGTTATCCATGCCGCTCTCGACAGGGAAGAAGACAGGTCGATCACTGTCCGTTTTATGATTAAGGATACCGGAATCGGCATTCCCGAGGATAAACAGCACCGGCTATTTCAGTCTTTTTCACAGGTGGACGCCTCAACCACGCGCCGTTATGGTGGCACCGGCCTGGGACTGGTCATTTCCAAACGGATTGCGGAAATGATGAATGGACAAATCGGTGTTGACAGCCGGGAAGGGGCGGGCTCCACCTTCTGGTTTACCGCTGTTCTGGAAAAACAGACCGAGGGACTGAAAAAAGAACCGGTCCTTCCGGTCGATGTTCAGGGACAACGGATTCTGATTGTGGATGATAACCGGATAAACCGGCATATCCTGAGAGAGCAGCTTAAAAAATGGGCGTGTTTTGTCGATGAGGCCGACAGTGGTGAAGAGGCGCTGTCGCAGCTGCTTCTGGCTGCCGGGGAAAAAGCGCCTTTCCGCCTGGCGATTATCGACATGATGATGCCGGGAATGGATGGAAAAACACTGGGAAGAAAAATCAAGGCCGATCCGCAAATTACCGATACAGCGCTGGTGATGCTGACCTCCGCCGGCAGACGCGGAGATGCGGAGCAGCTTCAGGATATCGGTTTTTCAGCCTATCTCACCAAACCGGTTAAACGGCTTCAACTGCATCACTGCCTATCGACGGTTCTGGGAACGCCGCTGACAGTTGTCAAAAAGTCCTCCAAGCCCATCGTGACCCGACACTCCCTGTCAGAAGAGAAAAAACGCAGTATTCGCATCCTTCTGGCTGAAGACAATCCGGTAAATCAGAAAATTGCCCAGAAAATGCTGGAAAAATTCGGCTATTATTCGAATACGGTCTCGAATGGCTTTGAAGCGCTGAAGGCGCTCAGCATGATTGACTATGATCTGGTTCTGATGGATGTGGTGATGCCTGAAATGGATGGGTTTGATGCCACGACCCAGATCCGCAACCCCGCATCAAAAGTCATGAATCACCGGGTTCCCGTGATTGCCATGACCGCGCATGCCATGAAAGGAGATCGGGAAAAATGCCTGGAAGCCGGCATGGATGACTATATATCCAAGCCGGTCAAGCCGCAGGAACTGCTGGATGTGGTTGAAAAATGGGTCCGGAAGGTCAAGACGGGGTCATTAACACCTTCAGTCGGTGGTCATCTGTTTCAGGATCAGACAGGCATTGGTTCCCCCAAACCCGAATGAATTGGACATGGCGTAAGCCACGTTCTGTTTTCGAGCCTGATTGGGAACATAATCCAGATCGCATTCCGGTGAAGGGTTGTCCAGATTCAGCGTGGGCGGAATCATTCCCTGTTGAATGGCCAGAGCAGTAAAAACAGCCTCGATGCCGCCGCCGCCTCCCAGAAGATGACCGGTCATGGACTTGGTGGCGCTGATTGCCATCCGGTAGGCATGATCCTTGAACACCGACTTGATGGCCATCGTTTCATACTGGTCGTTCATCTGTGTAGAGGTTCCGTGAGCATTGATGTAATCAATTTCCGATCCGGAAATGCCGGCATCCTTAAGCGCCGCCTGCATACAGCGGGCCGCGCCTTCACCGCCGGGTGCGGGCGCTGTCATGTGAAACGCATCGCCGCTCATGCCATATCCCACAACTTCCGCATAGATTCTGGCGCCTCTTTCCAGGGCGAAATCGAGGGCTTCCAGTATCAGAATGCCGCTGCCTTCGCCAACGACAAAGCCATCTCTGTCGCTGTCAAAAGGCCTTGAGGCTTTTTCCGGAGCATCGTTTCGCGTGGAAAGCGCCTTCATGGCGTTGAAACCGGCAATGCAGGTGGGGGTAATGACCGATTCCATTCCGCCGGTGATCATGGCGTCCGCGGCGCCTCTCTGAATGATTTTAAAAGCATCGCCAACGGCATGGGTTCCGGCGGCGCAGGCTGTGGCAACCGAGGCGTTCGGTCCCTTGGCGCCAAAGTATATGGCAATCATTCCCGGCGCCATGTTGCCGATCATCATGGGAATAAAAAACGGGCTTACCCGTCCGGGGCCTTTCTGATCAATAAGTCGAGCGGTCGTCTCGAGAACCGAAAGCCCCCCAAGGCCGCAGCCCGTTAACACGCCCACGCGTTCTGAATTCGAACTGTCAATGACCAGACCCGAGTCTTCCATTGCCATGCGGGTTGCAGCCAGGGAATAGGCAATGAATCGCTCGATTCGTCTGGCTTCTTTTTTGGGCAGAAAGTCTTCAGGGATGAAAATTTTTGACTTCACCGGCAATTCGGGTTTCAAAACAGGATGCGTCAAAACGGGTAATTTCTCCAATTCCTGATTTGCCGGCACATAATGCCGACCAGGTTTCATCCCGACCAATCCCTAACGGTGTCACCAGACCCACACCTGTTATCACAACCCTTCTGTTCAATGAAACCTCCTTTTCTTTCACGAAGACTGCTGCCGGACACTTGGTGCATCCTGATTCATCCAGGAAATCAGTGAGAATCGATAAAGCTGATGGCGTCTTTGACCCGAACGATTTTTTCAGCAGCTTCATCTGAAATTTCAATATCAAATTCTTCTTCCATGGACATGATGAGTTCCACCAGGTCTAAAGAGTCTGCGCCCAGGTCATCCACAAAAGAGGCCTCCGGCACAACTTCACTCAGATCAACTCCAAGTTTTTCAGCAATGATTTTTTTGACTTTATCTTCAATGGACATACTTCCTCCTTAACAATCGTAAAAAGTGCGCAGCAAGTAAAAAAACGGCTGTTTTTCTGCTTGCCGGTATAATGGGTTAATTGTAATTCGGTCTTCTGTTTTACATATACATTCCGCCGCTGACATGGATCACCTGGCCGGTGATATAGGAAGCGGCTTCCGAGGCCAAAAAAACGACCACAGACGTCACATCCTGCGGTCTGCCAAACCGGCCCAGAGGGATCTGCTGCAACATGGCCTCTTTGTTTTTTTCGGAAAGCGCATCGGTCATATCCGTTTCAATATATCCGGGCGCAACCGCATTCACGGTGATATTGCGTGAAGCCAGTTCTTTGGCAACGGCTTTGGTAAATCCGATCATTCCGGCTTTTGAAGCGGAATAATTGGCCTGACCGGAATTTCCCGTGACCCCAACCACGGAGGAGATGTTGATAATCCGGCCGGAATGCTGTTTGATCATGGTTTTTGCAGCAATTTTGGCGCAGAGAAAAGCCCCTTTCAGGTTGACATCCATCACGGCATCCCAGTCGAGCGCCTTCATTCTCACCAGAAGTCCGTCGCGGGTCATGCCGGCGTTGTTGACCAGCACATCAATTCGACCGGTTTCAGAAAGAATTCGCTGAAAAAAGTCCGTCATCGCCGTCTCCGAGGCAATGTCGGCGCAAATGCCGACAGCCAGCTCCCCCAGCCGCCCTGACCCTTTCTTCGGTTTCGGCCGCGGCCTGGCGGTTGGAAGCATAGTTGAAATACACGGTTGCCTCAGGCCCTGCCAGGGCGATGCAGATCGCTCTGCCGATTCCTCTTGATCCTCCGGTGACCACGATGGTCTGTTTTTCAGAACTGGCTGTCACGGCTGTCTCCGTTTCCGCTTCTTGTTTCTTCAGGTGTCTATGCGCGATTTAGAACGGTCAGCTCATTTTTTATTATCAAACACCATCTCGCAAATCCTGTCCATATCCTGAACCGTATTGGCGCAGGCAAAGGGGAGCTGCTGGCAGGAAATGGATTCCAGAAACTCTGAAAAGGTTTCTGAAGAGAACATGCCATTTCCCAGCAGGATTTTCAGCATATTCTGGTAAACCAGTTGCGCGACCTCGGCGGCAAAAATCCGGGAGGCCGCCTGAACCTTTTGAATCTGGGGGTCGCTGCTGACGCCAAAAGCAGCGGCCTTTCGGGCAAGGCTTGCACCGATCTCAACATGGGTCATCATATCCGCAAGACAGAACATGACATGCTGGCTTCGGGTCAGGCGGTTTTCATGGGCAAGAAGAATCGTTCGGTTCAGCGCTTCGGCCGCAAGTCCGTAATACAGGCAACCTGCCTGATCGCTTTTCTGATGCAGCGCCGCCATTTCTTCTGCGATGGATCGGTAAAACGCGCCTTTGGTTTTCCAGGTTTTTTTCCAGCGGAACATGCCGATGATATTCTGCAGAATTTCGCTGGTTCCTTCATAAATGCAGGTGATTCTGACATCCCGTTTGATTTTTTCAACCCCGAACTCCGTGATGTATCCATAGCCGCCAAGCGCCTGAATGGCGTCATCAGCCGCGCGGTTTGCGGTTTCCGAGGCAAACAGCTTGGCGATGGCGCCCTCGACCTGAAGATCCGTGTCTCCGGCATCGATCCGCAGGGCAACTTCATCCAGGTAGCTGGAAGCCGCTTCAAACCGGACAATATGGGGAACAATGAGCTTGTGGGTATACCCCTGTTTTTCGGACAGCGGGGAGCCGAACTGGATCCGGTCTTTGGCATAGGGAATGGCGATGGAAAGCGCCGCCTCTCCCGCGCCAAGCGCCATGGCGGCCACCATCAGCCGGGTGTATCCAAAAACCGAATTGGCCTGTTTCAATCCCTGGCCCGGCACCCCGCCCACAAGATTTTCAACCGGCACAAAGACGTCGGTAAAGGTGAGCGGTGAGGTGTTGGATGCCCGTATACCGTGTTTTTCTTCTCCCTTGCCCTGTACAAAACCGGGAGTTCCTTTTTCAACGACAAAAAAAGAAGGTCCTTCGGGGGTCACGGCCAGAAGCGTGATAAAATCCGCATATCCGCCGGTGGAGATGAACTGCTTGGAGCCGTTGATCCGGTATCCGGTAACCGCTCCGGAAGCGTCGCAAATCGGATCGGCCTTGGTTTTCAGGGCGGCCAGGTTGCTGCCCGCACCGGGCTCTGTTACGGCATAGGCCACCAGGGAACGACCTTCGGCGATGGCGCCCAGCCATTTTTCTTTTTGCGCGTCGGTGCCGCCGACGATCAGCGGGTCCGCGCCCAGTTGAATGGCAAAAAAAGCGGTGGCCACGCCCAGGCAGACGCCGGCCATTTCGCGGGTCAGGGCGCAGCAGTCTCTTGCGCCGCCGCTCATGCCACCATAGGCTTCGGGAATAAAGAGCAGTTGAAGGCCGATATCCGGGCCCAGCAGGGTGCGGATGATCTCTTCCGGGAAGATCTCTTTGCGATCAAACTCAAGAATATTCTCACGGGTCAATAGCCGCGCCTTTATCTTGGGAACGACGTCAAGAACCATCTGTCTGGACTCGTCATCCAGACCATAGAGCGGCGCGCTGGATTCATGCACTGAAGGTGACATCCGTTATCAATCCTCTTTGCCTTCGGTAACCTGCTTACCTTTATATTGACCGCATTTCGGGCAGACGTGATGGGGAAGCTTGGCTTCGCCGCATTCCGGGCAGGTTGACAGGCTGGGCGCTTCAAGGCTCTGGTGAGATCGCCGCATATCGCGTTTTGACTTGGATGTTTTATGTTTTGGAACGGCCATGAGTAATCTCCTAAATATCTGTTTATAATTAAAAAGTTTTTTACATCTCTACATTTCGAAAAATGAAGGCATTAGTAATTGAAAGCCGTCGGTTTGTCAAGCTTTTTATGTAAAAATGGTTTTTTTGCCGAATAAAAGCCGTTGCACGTATGACTTTTTCGGGCCTGCAACGGGCATGCAAAAAAAATGCGCCATACATTGAAACATTTTTGCGAAACCGTCATGTTTGTATGCGGCTGAAAGTCGATTTGATCACCGGTGGCTGTTGTCTGTCAGCGGTTTTTGTGCTATGGTCACCGACAACAGGCGATAACAGCCTCTTCAATGTCATTGACGGAAGAACTTTATTCATATCTCTTTTAAGGGAAGCTCAAGGCCGTTGTCTTTAAGACAATGCCTCCATTGGAAAAAGCCGGGGGGATTTTACAACAATATGAGATTAAACGATAAACAGTTGTTATTTAATGAAAATTATTGATGGAATTTTTCAGTCAATGATATTGAGTCAATATTCGACAATTACTAATAATTGATTTTTTTAGCAAAATATTAATAGATAACAATCTATATTTATTATAAAAAAATATCTTATTGCTTTACTTAATTTTACAATTCAGGTGAATCATAATGCGCACGGTTATTACTCGTTTTCCTCCAAGTCCCACGGGATATCTTCATGTGGGCGGGGCGCGAACCGCTTTGTTTAACTGGTTTTACGCCCGGCACACCAAGGGTCGTTTTGTCCTTCGCATCGAAGATACCGACACGGTCCGTTCCACTCAGGCCTCGGCGGATTCCATTTTCGAGGCACTGGAATGGCTGGGGATAGACTGGGATGAAGGGCCGTATTTTCAGTCCCGGCGATTCCACATCTATGCCGAATATGTTCAGAAACTTCTGGATACCGGCCACGCCTATTATTGTACCTGTTCTTCGGAAAAACTCGATGCCATGCGCCAGCAGGCCATGGCAACCGGCGGAAAACCCAAATATGACGGGACCTGCCGGGAAAGGCAGCTTGGTAAAAGCGATGATGCGGTGGTCAGGTTTCGCGCCCCGCTGACCGGAACCACCGTCATTCACGATGTGGTCAAGGGCGATATCGTCTTTCAGAATGCCGAACAGGATGATTTTATCATTCAGCGCAGCGACGGAACGCCGACTTATAATTTCGTGGTGGTGGTGGATGATATTACAATGGGCATCAACACGGTGATCCGGGGGGATGACCATGTCAACAATACCCCCCGCCAGATCATGCTCTATCAGGCCCTGGGGGCCGAGCTTCCGGTGTTCGGGCACTTGCCGATGGTTTTAGGCAAGGACAAGACCCGCCTCAGCAAACGTCACGGCGCCATGTCCGTAACCGCCTACCG
The DNA here is from genome assembly GCA_963845015.1 of uncultured delta proteobacterium. Classification (GTDB taxonomy): domain Bacteria; phylum Desulfobacterota; class Desulfobacteria; order Desulfobacterales; family Desulfatirhabdiaceae; genus RAAP-1. The sequence continues at coordinate 75,613 of CAWJRD010000007.1, read as the reverse complement.
GGACATGGGGTTTTTGCCCGAAGCCATGATCAATTACCTGATTCGCCTGGGATGGTCTTGCGGGGATCAGGAATTTTTTACGCGAGCGGAGCTGATCGAAAAATTCTCCCTGGAACATATCGGAAAATCCGCCGGCGTCTTTGATATGGACAAGCTCCTTTCGCTGAACGCGGATCATATCAAGGCGACTCCGCCCCGCGCACTGACGCCGCATCTTCTGCCGTTCCTGAAAGCAAGGGGGTATGCCGCGGAAGAAGGACATTATCTGGATCAGGTCATTCTGACACTGAATGCCCGCAGCAAAACCCTTGATGAAATGGCGGAAGCGGCCCGGTTTTATTATGAGGACACGGTTTCCTATGACCCTGCGGCCGCTGATAAATTCATGAAATCCGAAGCCCTGGAGCCATTAACCCTGCTGGTTCAGAAAATGGAAACCGCCTCGGATTTCACGATCGCCGCGCTTGAAGCGATCTTTCTGTCGGTCATGGAGACCACCGGGTTGAAACTCGGGAAAATCGCCCAACCCGTTCGTGTGGCGTTGACCGGCAAAACCGCCAGTCCGGGGATTTTTGAAATCATGGAAATTCTGGGAAAAGAACAGGTGCTTGCCAGGCTGAAGCAGGCCATCCGTTATCTTGTTGACAAGTCATGAATCAGGCAGACAAACCTTCGGGAAAGTCCCGGTCCTGATTTCCTTGCGAGATGTTTTTATAACCTTCAGCCCAAACACATAAAGAGGAACTATGTTCAGAGTCAAAGACATCATGACATCAGACGTCGTCTCGGTATCCCCTGAAACAGAGATTGTAAGTGCAGCTCGAATCATGATTGAAAAACGAATTAACGGTCTTCCGGTTGTAGATGGCAAGGGGAATGTCGTTGGCATTCTCTGCCAGAGCGATCTGGTGGCCCAGCAAAAATGCGTCCCCATTCCGTCGCTGTTCTCTCTGATGGATGGGTTTATGCCCCTGACTTCATTAAAGCGGATTGAAAAAGAAGTTGAAAAGATTGCCGCCTTAACTGTCGCTCAGGCCATGACGCCCAAGCCGGCTACCGTTACTCCGGAAACCGGGATTGAAGAAGTGGCCGCGCTGATGGTGGACAAGGGGTTTCATACCCTTCCGGTTGTGCAGGACGGAAAACTGGTGGGCGTTGTTGGCAAAGAAGATGTGTTAAAGACGCTGCTTCCCTCCTGATGGCTGGAAAACCGGGAAAGCTGAAAAAAAGCCGGTGGTAATCTTTTATCTGCCGACTCTTTCCGGTTCATTATATTCCTGATTGTTTTCCGTCGAAGTTATTTCGCTCAATCCGGCGCAATCGGAGTCAAAATGAATGCCGATGAAAAACGTCAACATCGCGTTGTTTAACGATCAGTTGAAACAGGACATCCGGCTGCGTCTGGTGAAAACGCGCCATGAGGGAAGCCGGCAGCTTGAGGATTTTTGTATGGCACTTGCAGAAGGCAGCCCCAAAAATCCATATTGTTCACGAAAAAGACGAATCCGATGCCCCTTCGGAGCTGAGAATTCATTCCCGGATCCGCTATCGGGCCGTGCCCCTTGGGCATGAACTGGCTCCTTTTCTGGAAGCGCTGTCCTGGATTTTTAATGGACAGGCCCTGCCGTCTTTGCCATTTTCGTCGCTTCTGGAAAGGCTGACGCTGCCGGCGGATTTGAAGCTCTATATCGCCGAGCAATGCCCGTTTTGTCCCGTTGTTGTTGAAAGCCTTCTTCCCCTTGCCATTTCAAGCGACTGGATTCAGGTGACGGTGATCGACGCCGGATTGTACATGGAAGAAGCCCGCGCGACCGGATTCAGTCAGTTCCCACACTGGTTCTGGATGAGCAATTTCGCTGGACCGGTACCGTCAAAATTCAGGAAGTCCTGGAGGCCATCATCCATCGGGACCCTTCCAGACTCGAAGCCGATACCCTGATGAACATGATTGCGGACGGCAACGCAGGACTGCTGTCAAAATGATGCTGGAAAAGGACATGATTTTTCCGGCCCTGCTGGATCTTCTGGTTCATCCCAAATGGCCCGTCCGGCTCGGGGCCATGGTGGCCCTGGAAACGATTGCCGCGGAAAAACCGGCCCTGGCGCAAAAAATGGTGGCGCCGTTGTGGGCTCGCTTTGATGCAGCGGATGAGAAGGTAAAGGGGGATATTCTTTATCTTGTGGGGGAAATTGATACCGGCGGCTCTATTGGGCGGATACAGGATGTTCTGAATAGAAATGCGGATTATGATGCGGAAATCATTGAAGCTGCCGAAGAAGCCCTCGAAAAACAGAAGGCTTACGCATAAAACTTAACAACATTCAGGTTTGAAAAGGTTTTATCAAGGCGAGCGTTAATTTTGTTATTGACGATGCGTTTCCTTTTATGTAGATTAAAAAGACTTATTGAGGGATCGTCTAGCGGCAGGACGACGGGTTCTGGCCCCGTTAACCAAGGTTCGAATCCTTGTCCCTCAGCCACATAAAAACAAAGGGTTACGAATTAACTTCGTAACCCTTTTTGCTTATAAAGCATCGCCTCGTTACCTTTGTATAAAAGGCCTTCCTGGATTAATCGCCGGATACATTTTCTAATGGGTTGATTGCAAGCAAAAAGATAGCTTTTTTTCTTGCATGGGTTTCAAAAAGGTCGTAGGTTTAATCCTCTCTCCGACTATATAATGAAAATAAAGTGGGTATGGCCAATGGTTTATCCGCTTTTTTATTATTCTCTCTTGAATCCAAAGCCATTTTCTGATAATTCAGCAATAGGATCTCTTATCATTGATGCCGTCATCCGCTGTCACCTTTCTATAAGTTCCTGCCTTATGCCCCCGTAGCTCAGTGGATAGAGCAATGGATTCCTAAATCTTCCAGACACTTTGTCCTACAACTTAAAATCCCATAACAATATGATTTGTTATGGGATTTTATTATTTGACACCTATACCCAATTTTCTCCCAAAAAGACAGGTTTTCCAAACTTTTTGCCACCAGATTGCCACCGTGAGAAGATTGTCCAAGGATGTCGAAGGTATTTTTTTATTGTGCGGCTTTTTCGAACGCTTGTGCCATAGCGGCCAATTCTCTTTTTGTCCACGTAATAGTAAGGACTTTATTACTTGTCGGAGTCGATTGTGTAACTGTCAGATTACCCGAATTGATTAACTGGTCTATTTCATTCAAACTGAGATTAAAGACATGCGGTGCATCGCTTACGCCGTACTTTATTTCAATCTTCATAAATTATCTCCTTTCTGATAAGTTATCCACTTCTCAAATCCTGCCAGTATGATAGAATGTATGTATAACTTAACCCTACAACGCAATATGAACAACGTTATTAATATCCATCAACTTCTTTCGCCTATGCGATAGATAGGCGCGATGGTTTCGGTTTTGAATCCAACGGACCAGCTCGATGGTCATATCGATATTGAATTCTCTCATGGGCAAAACCACTCTGAGCAGCACTCTAAGCTGCGATAGAGTAAGCGATGGTGCTTTTTTTTCCCAACCGAATCTTCTGATGCCAGAGGAAGAAATGGGCCAGCATGCATGTGAGCATATGATGATGCCAGCCGGGAAATTTTCGCACCTCATAGTGGTCCATGCCCAGCTCAGTCTTTGTTTCCTCAAAGCACTGTTCAATGGACCAGCGCAGCCCACTGAGCCAGACCAGTGTTTTGAGCCGGACACTGGTGGATGCATTGGATATAAAAAATGAATACTCGGGCTCCTGGGCGATGTTGCGCCGGACCAGCAGCCAGACCGTCCTGGTTGGTTGCCCATCCTTGCAGAGTACCACCTGGCGCCGGGTGAATTCGTATTCGATCGGCCCCTTGGTCCCTTCTGAAACGATGCGGCGATACCAGAAAACCTTTGGAAGGCCACTGGCAAAAGCGGAAAATGTGACGGGCTCAGTGGCTTGGTCGGTGATCACCCGCTTGGTACGTAGTTCGCCACCATACTGATAGCTTTTCTTGATGGTGGCAGGGCGTTTCAACCAACACTGGGTATTGGACGGCATCTGGACCATGTAGGTGATCCCTATCAGTGAATCGGCAACATCGATGAACTCCGGACTGGTGGCGTAGACCGAATCGGCCAGAATGTAACGAAACGGGAGCTGCCCCTGATCAGAAATCTGCTTGAGCATTTCGGCTGCCAGTTGAGGTTTTGTTTTGAATTCGGTGTCCGGTGGGAGTTTGCATTTTTCCCGCCGGACCGCGTAATCTTCCGTGAACCATTTCTGGGGCAGATAGATGCTTTTATCGATCAGGGCATAGCCATAGGGGCTTGTGTAGGATGCAAAAACACCCACCTGGCAGTTTTCGACCTTGCCGATGGTGCCGCAATATTGTCGGCCTACACCAATGGAATCGTCTCCCTTTTTCTGAAAGCCGCTCTCATCAAAGATGATAGCACCGTCAGGATGACCCAAATCTTCGTTTACAAGATAACGATACTTGTCCATTATTTTGTTGTCGTCCCATGGAGCATCGGATACAAATCGCTGCATCGCCCGGACCTGAGCCCCTTCGATGGCATGGGATATAGGTTCAATCGATTTGCGTTCGATTGGACTGAATTGACCGGACATGTAGCGCAAAAAATTATCCCGAGACTCACTGCGGTGAAAACAGTCGGCAAAGTCCTCGTGAAACGCTTTAAGATCTTTCATCAAATCGTCAATATCGGCCCTGTCCAGCTCAAACTTGGGGACATCGTAAAGATACTCGGATTGTCGAATTTCGGGTAGCATCGCTTGCCTCCTTTCTGCGGTTTTGTTTCGCAGTATAGCAGGCAAATACAAGTCGATCAAGTTAAATTTACATCATATTGCGTTGTAGGGTTAATAAACCCGAACAAACAAGAGCCACAAGTTGTCCTGTTTACCGTTCGGGTTGCAGGAAACAATTGTGTTTTTTGTTTACAAATTTGTGCTGGAACTAAACAAAATATATTATTTAGACAGAAGTGAAGGTTGGGATTGGTTTGGTACGGAAAGGTGGTGGGAATATTTTATTGAAATTATAGGTTTTAATGGTGTTGGTGGATACTGGATTAAAAAATATAGCAAATGGAATGGCGCTAATAAGTTTCAATTTGAAGAGTCTCAAACACTTAGTCTTGAAGAATCAAAGGAGATTGAAAATACAATTATTAACGCACAAAAATTATGAAATTAGAAAACCAAGTTTGTAATTTGAAACTTGCAAAAGAATTGAAGGAGTTGGGAGTGGAGCAGGAAAGTTTGTTTTGTTGGCTGGAAATAATAGAAGAACCTAAGTATACAGAGGTTATCAGTAGCAAATTGAGAGAAAAATATTTAGGTCCATTTACTAAATTTGTCAACGCTTTCACAGTCGCAGAGCTTGGGGAGATGCTTCCTGATCAGATCGACAACGGTTTTGAAGACCCCGATTTTATTAAATTTGATTACAATGTTACTAAGAATTGCGGATATATTGTTTTTATTGAAGATTTTGATTTTTGTAAAAAACATATTGAAAAAGCGGAAACCGAAGCAGACGCCAGAGCAAAAATGTTAATTTATTTGTTGGAAAATGATTTAATCAAAATTTAGCGGGTCAGACACGACGACATAACCCGGACAGGACAATGGATGTTGACCATTGCCCTGTCTTATTTAAAATCGATATTTACTTTACACCCAAGCCAAGTTATAATAAAAATTACCCCCAGAATGCCCCCAAGACATTATTTGATATGTTTTAATAAAATAATTAAGGGCAATAACCTACCGAATTAACTAACAAAAAGCCCCCGTAGCTCAGTGGATAGAGCAATGGTTTCCTAATCCATTGGCCGGGTGTCCGATTCACCCCGGGGGCACCAAACAAAACAAGATGTTAGGTTGAATCAATTTATTTCTTTTTTCTTTGACACTGGACCGGGTTGGTTTTATGCTGTAGGGCAATAGGGATGGCGAAAGCCAAAAACCAATAGCCTTCGGGGGGCAGCATGGATCGGAATTCTGCGGGGGAACCCGCGCGCATCCTGATTGTGGACGATGATCCGGACATCCGGGATATATTCAAGGAAGGCATTCAGTACGTCGGCTATGCGTGCCTGACGGCCAACGGCGCCTATGAAGCCCTGGAGATTCTGAATCGCCAGCACGTCGATGTGGTGGTTTCGGACATCAACATGCCGGAAATGAACGGCCTGGAGCTGATCAAGGTCATCAAGGATCGGCATGACTGCAGATGTCATCATCATGACGGGCTATATCGAGGATTTCACCTACGAAGAGATCATCGGCCGCGGTGCCAGCGATTTCATCCAGAAACCCGTCCGGATTTCGGAATTCATTGCCCGGCTGAAACGGGTGCTGTTCGAACGGGAGACCCTGGCCCAGCGGGACAAGGCTGCTGAGAGCCTGCGTCTGAACCTGGAAAAATTCCAGCGCGCCATGGACGGCATCATTCATGCCATTTCGCTCACAGTGGAGTTGCGCGATCCCTATACGGCCGGCCACCAGCAGCGGGTGTCCGATCTGGCAGCCGCCATCGCCCGGGACATGGGCCTTTCGGCGGACAGGATTTACGGACTGCGCATGGCCAGTAACATTCACGACCTGGGAAAGATCACCATTCCATCGGAAATTCTCTGCAAACCCGGCAATCTGGGGCCCCTGGAATACGAACTGATCAAAAATCACGTTCAGGCCGGCTACGATATCCTGAAAAAAATCGAATTTCCCTGGCCCCTGGCCGAGATCATCCTTCAGCACCATGAACGCATGGACGGCTCGGGATATCCCCATGGGCTTCAAGGGGAGGAAATTCTGCTGGAAGCCCGGATTTTCGCCGTGGCGGATGTGTTCGAGACCATGTCCTCGCACCGCCCTTACCGGCCGTCCCTGGGCCTGGACCGGGCCATTGACGAGCTGCTCCAGAACAAGGGCAGGCTTTACGATGCGGTCGTGGCAGAGACATGCCTGAATCTGATCATCGAGAAGCGGTTTAGTTTCGAGGGAAAGCGGGGCGGTTTTGATGGACCGGAAGGCTGGACCGGCTTTGACCAGCAGCTGTATCCGGAATAGGCGGTTTTTCCGGCAGAAGAAGTGCAGGTTGAATGCGTCTTCGGGAATTTCAAGGACCTGCACGTGACGTAAAACCGGCCCGGTGCAGCATGTCGGTCGCCAGCTCCCGTCCCCACATCATGCCAAGGCCCGCGCCGCCGTTGACAAGCCCCACGGGAAGGCAGTGCATGAGGCTGACCGTATAGAGAAACGGGCCCATCGGGTGATTTTTGTTGTCGCGGTGGCGGGTGTGGGCGGCGATATCCACCATGCTGAACATGCCGCCGTCCGCCAGCATGTGGTGCACGCTCTGCAGAGCTTCCAGGGGCCTGCTCTGGTCATGAATGGCGTCAAAGGCAATGACGTAGTCAAAGGACCCCTGCCATCGGACGTCGTCCTTGAGGGTGGCAGCATCGCTCCAGGTATACGTCTGCATTTTTAAGGCCCAGTTCGATCAACCCCGCTCCGGGCCGCTTTCAATGGCTCCGGCATCGCTGTCGATGCCGGTAAATCGGCTCCGGGGAAAGGCTCTGGCCATCAGCAGCATCGCCACCCCTTCCCCGCAGCCCAGATCGCAGACCCGGATGCCTTGGTTCAGGCGTTCCACCAGAAGGCCGTCCGCTACCGATGGCAGAAATGTCTCCAGCAAAACCTGCCTGTGTTTGGCATTGGCAAGCTCGGACATGAAGGCCTGAAAGCGGGGATAAACACTGTAGGGAAGGCCTTCGCCGGTCTGAAAGGCCCGGATCACCGGCTCCATTGCACAGATAGTCAAGAGCGGAATTTCCTGCGTATAGACCGCCAGGTTGGCGGTTGCCGCGCTTTTTACCAGAAACGCGGCGTGTTCGGGGGGGAGCAGATACCGCTGGATGCCGTCATTTCCGGAAACCAGATCAACAACGTCTCCGGTGGCCATCACGCCCAGCCATTCCTGGACATAGCGCGCGTTCAGACCGGCCTTTGCTGCAATGGCCGCAGCGGACCGGGGAAAGGAAAAAGACGCCATGGCTTCGAACAGCCCGGTCCGATAGCCCACGGCCATGGCCAGGTTCAGCGCCCCGTAATTGAGGATATCGGCCATGCGGCGGCCGAAAGCTTCCTGCCTGTCCTTTTCTGTCATAATCTTTCCCCTTGTCCTTCCGTCTCCGGATAGACTCCATCCCCACCCCGCATCAGGGTGCCGATGTCCTTTCTGTGATTGTTCCGATAATAATTCACCGATCCGGCATTGGTCATTATCATTCCATCTGGCGCGTGTGAAGGGTCAGATACCCCAGAACTTCCATCTGCTTTTCCATGGTTGCCATGTCGTTGTTTTCCAGCCGGGTACTCAGGCTGTATTTGTGCTTGAAAATCATGAAATAACTGCGCTCAGCATACGCCGATCGCATATCGGGAGTCAAGGCCGTATTGGTTGTGGACCGGCGCATCACCGACAGCATGCCTTTTCTGTCCAGGCGGCCCGTCCCAGGGAATGGCGGGATCACAAATCTGTTATTGACAGAAGGCCCTGTCATCGAATATGATCTTCATCATAATTAGATGACGGCTGATGCTGCTGTTTCAGTCCCAAACCCACGCCAAGAGATTGATTTGTCATCGTTGTTTTACAACGATTCCGACACATTCGGGAATTGGATTCAAAACACCGTTTTCTCCAAAAAGCCTTTTTATGGCCACCTGTAGTCGTGAATTATTTATGGATGCCGCGTTACTTTTTCGCATGATCTGTTCTGCAGAAAAACCTTTAATAATATTTCCCAACCCCTGCCTAAAGGAGCCCTCGTGATGGATGATTTCCTTCATAATTTACGGACCGGAAAAAACAAACCCTTTGATAGAAACCGGAAGCAATTTGACAACAATGGATATAAAGGCCCTGAAAGACAAGGTCCCAATGACAACCGCCGGAAAGAGGCGTTTCAGAGATCACCTCCTGTGGATCATTTCCCTGCCATCAAAATACTTCTTGGAGATATCACAGATGGCCAGCGGCGCCAGGCCGAAATTGATGACCGCCGGGCAACGGCGGAAGAACGCATCGCATCGGCTCTGGAAAGAATTGCTTCAGGCTTTTTGGAGAAAAGCCTGGCAGCTTCTGCTGCCGGGCCGGAGAATGAAACCGGCCGGGGTTCCCGGAACATTCCGGAAACAGTGAAGCCGGCGCGCGTTTCCAAATCCGGGGGATCTGATGCCATTTCCAGGGCCGTAAAGACAGATATCGCAACCAATGCCATCAAGCCTGGAATGAACCGGGAAAGTGTTCTTGAGATTATCGGTGCCATGCGGAAAGAAGCGTTCAGTTACGAAAAGATCGCCCGTACGCTGGAGGAACAGGGTATCCCCACATTTTCAGGAAAGGGCGCCTGGCACAGCCAGACTGTTTCCAAGCTCTGCCATCAGTTCCATCCATCCCTGTTCCAGGAGACCTGAACGATAAAACGACGTGAACTCTCCCGGAATTTCCCCTGAAACCCCCCTTTTTTACAAGTGGTGAATGGTGAACCAGTTCAGGCACTGGCCAATGGAGGAGAGGAGCCAAAATGAACACAGAATCCCCGCGCATCAGCCGAAGACAGTTTATTCAAATTGCTGGCGGCGCAATCCTATACAGCATCGTTCCTTCCCGTTTTTCGGGAATTGCCGCGGAAACGGGAAAGGGGTTTATCGCAGAGGCCTCGTCCAGCAAAGAGATCTGTGATGTCAGGGCACTGACCCGGAAACTCTTTGAATCCGCGGGCGGCATGTCCCGGTTTGTTTCCAGGGGCGATGTGGTGGTGATCAAACCCAACCTCTCCTGGGCCAGAGCCCCGCAACTGGCTGCAACCACGCATCCGGACGTTCTTGAGACCGTCATTTTTCTCTGCCAGGAAGCTGGCGCCAAAAAAGTCCGCATTGCCGACAATACCATCCATGAAGCCAGAAACTGTTTTGCGGTCACCGGTGCCGATCAGGTGGCAAAAAAAACCGGCGCCGATCTCGTGTATCCCCTGTCCAACCTCATGCGGGACATGAACCTTCAGGGGCATCGCCTGAATGTCTGGCCCGTGTTCATGCCGTTCAAGGAAGCCGATAAAATCATCAACCTGCCGGTTGCCAAGGTCCATGGCCTCAGCGGGATAACCCTGGGGATGAAAAGCTGGATCGGCGCGGTCGGTGGCAGGCGAAACGCGCTTCATCAGGACATCCACCAGAGCATCGTGGATCTGGCCCAGTTTTTCAGGCCCACCATCACCCTGATCGACGCCATCCGCATCATGACGGCAAACGGCCCTTCCGGCGGAAGTGCCTCCGATGTCGCGGTTGCCAACCGCCTGATTCTGAGCGATGATCCGGTAGCCGCCGATGCCTGGGCCTGCGATCTGTTTCAGATTCAGCCGTCCGCGATCGCACATATTCAGCTTGCCCAGAAATGGGGGCTTGGAACAACGGACTTCAGCCGGCTGACCCGCTACCAGGCTGTGTTGTGAAAAGCACGTCTCGTTTATTTCAGAAGGATATCGCAAACCCTGTTCCTGCTGTTCTTTTTGTTCCTGCTGATGGAAACCCGGCTTCCCCTGAATGTTTTGCTGGACTATTCCCAGGAGATCGCCGGCACCAAGGACATCCGCCTGAATTATCCGATCATGTTTTTCTTTGACATGGACCCGCTGACATGGCTGTCCACAACGCTTTCCACGCACAGGTGGCTGACCGGCGCCGGCTGGGCGCTGGCCGTTATCGGCCTGACCCTTTTTCTGGGCCGGTTTTTCTGCAGCTTCATCTGCCCGTTCGGCACCCTTCACCATGCAATCGGCGCTTTCCGTCCATCTGCCAGGGGACGGCTGGCCATATCCCGAAACGAGAAAACACCCGCGCAGCGTCTGAAATATGGACTTCTTGCGATGGTTCTGGCCTCCGCCCTGTTCGGCTTGAATCTGGCGGGATTTCTGGACCCGATCGCGCTGCTGTTCCGATCTCTTGCGGTTTCCATTCTGCCGGCTGCTAACATCGGCGTCAAGGAAGTGTTTGATGCCATGGCGGCCAGCGACATCAAGATCCTGAATCTGATCAGCTATAGCGCGGAAATTATCGTCTCGCCGGTGCTTGGCTTTGGATATCCGGCCTATCAGACCGGCTTTGCGATCGGCCTGATTGTTATCGTCCTTTTGTTCCTTAACCGAATTCGCCCCCGGTTCTGGTGCCGCGTGCTGTGCCCCCTGGGGGCTTTGCTGGGGCTTTTGTCTTTTAAAAGCTCGCTGAGTCTTGAAAAGGATGAAACCCGGTGTACAAACTGCAATAACTGCATGGCGTCCTGCCAGGGAGCGGCTTCTCCCCGGCCCGGCCTGAAATGGGAGACTGCCGAGTGCGTCCGCTGTTTCAACTGCCAGAATGTCTGTCCGGAGGATGCACTCTCGTTTCGATTCACCCGCCGGGAAATAAAACAGCAGGGGCCGGATATGGGAAGGCGGGCGCTGCTGACCGGGATTACTGCCGGCATTGCCTTTCCGCTGCTCAGCCGGCTGGACGGCCAGGTTCACCAGGCATCCGATCCCCGGCTGATCCGGCCACCGGGATCTTTGACGGAAACCCGGTTTCTGGAACGCTGCCAGCGATGCGGCCTGTGTATGAAAGCATGCCCGACAAACGTCATTCAGCCGGCCCTTGGGGAAGCCGGCATTGCCGGCATATGGACACCGGTGTTAAGCATGGCGGCAGGATACTGCGAATATTCCTGCACCCTCTGCAGCAGCGTCTGCCCGACGGGCGCCATTCGGCTCCTTTCGGGGAAAGAAAAGATCGCTGGCCCCATCCGGATCGGGTCGGCATTTGTGGATCGGGGTAGATGTCTACCCTGGACCGAAAACGGCGCGTGCATTGTCTGCGAGGAAGTCTGCCCGACCTCGCCCAAAGCCGTGGTCTTTCGCGAAGCCGACGTTACCGGTTTCGGCACGGAGCGGCTCCGCCTCAAGCAGCCCTATGTGAATCTGCGCCAGTGCGTGGGATGCGGCATCTGCCAGAATAAATGCCCGGTCAAGGGAACCCCCGCCATCCGGGTGATTGCCGCAGGCGAAACCCGCTCTCCCAATAATCAGATATTGCTGATATATTAACAGTCATGACTCGGGGGCTCAGTAGCCGCGATAAACACGGAATTTCGAATAATCTTTGAATGTCTTGCTTTTATAAATTCGAAATTCGAAGCACGAAATTCGAAACAATGACCAAAATTCAAAATCATAGTGCGCAAAACGGTTTGTTTCAGTCATTTTGACATTCGGAATTCGAATTTGTTTCGCATTTTGACTGAACGGCCTTTCCGTTCAAGCACTAATATAATCTTTTATCCGGGGGAAGCTAATGTTGAAAAACACCACAGACAGTTTCGGCTTAATTGCCCGTCTTTTTCACTGGATTGTTTTCCTGATGGTCATCGGCGTTATTATCGGGGGAGAAATCGCTGCAGATATGCCAAACGGGCCCGGTAAAGCGGAAATGATCGGCATGCATAAGTCTTTCGGTTTTACAATTCTGGTCCTGGTCTTGCTGCGCCTGCTGTGGCGGCTGATCAATCCGCGCCCGCGCGATCTGGGAACTAGCAGCTTTCAGAACCAGCTCGGGCATTCCATGCACATTTTCCTGTATTCCCTGCTGCTGGCACAACCCGCTATCGGAATGCTGATGTCGCAGGCTTTTGGTAAACCGGTTTCTCCCTTTGGCATGTTTAACATGCCGATTTTTATAAATGAGAATATCCGGCTGGGGAAAATACTGCTTGAAATTCACGAGACGCTCTGGGTTGTGCTGGCAATATCCGTAGGAATCCATGCAGCCGCCGCGCTGAAACATCATTTCATTGAAAAAAACCGGACACTCATGCGCATGATTCTGGGCAGATGAGGGTGTACGGGTTCGGCGCGTTTCTCCGCCTCACCGAATCCACATAACGGCTTTTTCAACCTGTTCGTCCAGAACCTGTTTGAGCTTGCAAAGAATGTCTTCCGCCAGCTTTTTCTTCCAGCCGGCGTCGGCCGTCATCTGCTCCGTAATGGCCTTTTGAAGTTTAGATCGCTGTTCGGACAGGACATGTTTGAGCTTATTGTCCGGAAGCACCCATTTACGGGCAAATCCCGGCAAATCCCGGTCCTTGATTTTTTCCGTCACGGCATCAACGCCGTAACCCGTGACTATCGCACCGATGATGGCTGCAATCACCTGACCCGCGATCGGAAGGTGAAACAATGCCAGGCCCGTGCCGCCGGAGGCCATTCCAACGATGATTCCCGCCAGCATGCTCGTCATGACGATGATTTCATCGCTTCGAATGAGCTGATTCACGTTAAATGGCGGATTTGAAATGGAGCCGACACCGGCCGCGATGTCCCGGTTTCTGAGATCCAGCACGCTGCGTGGAATATCGAATCGTTTGCAGACAGGATCCGTAAAATCCGCGAGGGCCGGAAGCAGCGTGTTGTTCAGCCAGAAGTCCAACTTTTTCCTGGCGTCTTCCCCCCGGACCCGGCCCAATAGATTTTTTTTGCGGTTTTCGATATCCGGCCGAATATCGTTCAGTGTTCTCAGACGGCCTTCGCGCCACGCGTCCAGTGAGGGACCGACGGCATAGGAAATCAGCTCGTCGGCAAGCGGCTCCGCCAGGCTGTTGATCAAGCCGGGAATACTCTGCTCCACGAGCGTGATGATATCGATGGAATCGCCGATGGTTTCAATGGCCTTCTTCAATCCATCCGACAGGATATCCGTTCTGCCGATTCTGGCCAGCCCTCTGGCTATCGTAAATTCAGGCTCCAGGCCCCGGATGATCTTGCCTGCCGATGAAAAAACCTGGTTGCACAGCTGAAGGACCACGTCCATTCTGGACGCGCCGCCGGTTAAAACAACCAGCTCGGGTCCGGCCACAGCCATCTTGCTTCTGGCATGTTCCAGCGCCGCGCGAAACGCATCTTCCCAGCTTTGGCCGTTTAACGCCTTTATGGGAAGGGTTAATATCTTCTCCATTTCTTCCCGGTAGATACAGGGCTCGAACTCAATCGGGGGTTTGATGGTTCTGAATTTGAGGCTGCAATCCACAGGCTGGTCTTCCGATATGTAGAGTTCGGGAATGGAAAAGTATTTTTCCTTGCCTTCGCGGCATGTTATGAGGCACTGGCGTTTAAAATGCGGAAATTTCTGAAAAATATCCTCAAGCCGCCGCAGAGTCATCGGGATTTTCTTTTTCCATGCGAAGCAGCGTTCTTTCAAATATCATTTCCTCAATCAGGCCCGCGCCCAGACTGAGACCGAAATCTGCGATGGGGCGAGCTTCCATGCGGCTGACGATTGTGAAATCCGTTGTTGATGACCCGATATCGATGATAAGCACATTCCGCATCAATCGTTCGGCATCTACCTCGGATGTTCTGGACTCCTTGAGATGCAGAAAAGCGGCCCGCGATTCTTTTTCAACGGTGACACGCTGCATTCCGGCCTGCCGCAGAATCTCCGCGTATGTGGCTCGTTCGGCATTCGACCATCCGGATGGCGAACCCACAACAAAAAGGGTGCGATCGCGTCCGCCGATCTGGCCGCTTTCTTCAAGAATGCCCAGATATTTTCTGACAAAGCGTTTTACGATGCGCTGATGTTCCGGGGAATTCAGGTTGTGGCGCATGGGTTTAAAGCCGATGTGAAGTTCGGTGATGCCCGTAGTCTTCAGTGCCTGATCGCCGACCAGATCTCCGCTTTCCGGCTTGAATGCCAGGGCTGTCACCTGGCTTTTTCCAGCAAAAATTTCAAGCATCTCGGGTTCCGAATCACTGGCCAGAGAAGACACCCTGGCCAGTGCGGTTTCTCCATGCCCGAAATCAAACCCCACGATATCCGTGTTCTCGATGTGAATGTTTTCCATGGTATTTCCGATGTGTTCCCGTTCTGGCGCTTAGGCGTCTGAAATCGCCCTGTGATCTCTGCGTTCGTTTGCGGTGAAAAAATCTCAGCCAAAAAAGACCGCTCAAGGTATATTCTGATTTTTCATGGTAATTTATGGACGTGCTGAGGGGCTTTGGGCAGATGAAAAAGGCTCTGCTACCCGGCCGCGAAGCAGAACGCGATTATTTTTGATGAATGCCGGCCGGATGGTTACATGGCGACTGATCGACGGGTCAGCGCCGGGTTCAACATCAAATAATGAGATATTTGCCGTATCCACCGGATCAAATTCCTTTACAACAATTCCCTGCTCCCACAAAATCGCCTGGATACGGGATATTTTCTTTAATGCCCATTCGCCGTCATGAAAGGCTTTGGCCTCGAACAAGTCCTGAAACAGCTTCAGTATCTGCGTTTCCTTTTCAAGAAAGCCGTCTTCTTTCTCCGATGCCTGTTCATTCAGGGCTTTATCGGCATAGGACAGGGCATCGGCGATGCAATTCAGAAAGGCATGAACGTGGGCGATTTTAAGCTGAACATCGATTTCCGGCGTTTCATCCGGCATATAAAAATCGGAAGTTTTCTTCAATGCAGACCACGTTCTCCTCTCAAAGACATGCAGATAGATTTCTGTGCCCAGGAGAATGAGCACCAGCAGAATCGGAATCCATGGGGTCGAACCAACCGATAGCAATGTCATCAGCAGGGCAAGGATCAGGGCCAACTGCACGGTTTTGACGAAGACGGAAAAACGCCTTGAGAGCTGTCTGGTCCGGGTATCCGAAGGCCGGAATTCGGCCGGGTGGACCTGTTTATCGACCGCATTCAGGGTCCGGACCGCATACCGGAGAATTTCCAGCAGATAGCCGGTGTACCGGGATTTTTGAAGGGAATACTCGCCGGTCATGTCTCGATGAAGTCTGCTCAAATATTCATCCGTTAATTTCACCGCATCTTCAATGCACGGTGCTGCCTCGATCCGTTTGCCGAGATCGATTTTATCATTGTCAAAATTTGTGAGAAGATTTGTCATGGCGCTCCCTGCTGAATGCCGCAATGTCTTGAAACAGAACACTGGGCGGCCGTGTGTCAACCTGAAATGTCCCTGAAATATCATTAGTGCGTCACTTCCTGTTTAGATGGTTTTTTACAAATCATCAAGAACAAGCGCATTTTGATCCAAAAGCGCTATTGACAGAGGCGGTATATTTTTCTAATAATGATGGATATGTTAGGGAGAAAATATTGTATTCTAAATGAACTGTCGGTTACCGGCTGGAAAATCCAGGACATGCGGAATCGGTGATCAGTTGCCTCCCTTTTATGTAATTCTTCATGTGTCGAACGGTAACCTTCTTTAATACCTGCCCCGCCGTTCGCTTTTCCGCTCGGTGCGGGGCTCAACGCGCAACAAAAACTTCCGGGCAATGGTTTTTGGGGCAAATGCCCTTCATTTTGTCATATCCAGAGAGTCTTGTGAACAGGAACCGGTGATGATTTTCAAATCGGTCCAATTCATGTCAATCGCCGTGTTTCACTTTTTTCACCGGTTGCCTCTTTTTTATCACGATTTATGATAGGGCGTTACCGCAGGCTCTGCCTGTAGAAGTAAATCGGAACAGGTCTTCCGTTGAGATTAGACAGGTGACTCGGTACCCAGTATTTTCTGTAAGGATACACTAATGGAGAAAACAGAAACGCAACTTCAACAAGCCAGCCAGAAGGCGGCCATTGATGCCATTGCAGGCGGAATGATTCATGATATCAATAATATATTGTCATCCATTCTGGGTTTTGCCGAACTTGCAAAAATGGGTCTCAAAACGTGGCGCAAACGTTGATAAAGATCTGGATGAAGTTCTGAATGCCGGCCTGAAAGCAAGAGATTTGGTCAATCAGATATTGAATTTCATCCGCCAGGCCGGCGTCCAGAAAATGCCGGTTGAGGTCACCCTGCTCATCAAAGAAACCATGAAACTCATCAGGGCATTGTTACCCGCTTCGATTGAAATCAGTTTCCATTCCGGTGATTTTAAGGGCAAAATTTTGACCGATCCCGTTCAATTTCATCATATCCTGATTATATTATGTTCAATGCCTCACATGCCATGAAGAAAAATGCCGGGCTGCTTGAGATCCGCCTGAAGGATATGGGCCTGGATGACAAGAAAGTCCAGCAACATATCGATCTGAAACCAGGCAAATATCTTCAGTTGAGCATCGGCGATACGGGAAATGGTATGCCGAAGGAGATCCTGGCGAATATTTTCGATCCTTTGCGCATCTCTGCGTGCAAAGAGGGCCTTTTCCCGGGACTTTCTCTTGTTCAGGGCATGGTGAGGGAAATGGGCGGAGCCATTTCAGTATGCAATGAATCTGAAAAGGGAATCCATTTTCCATATTCTTTTCCCGAAATATGAGAAGAAATCGGATGAGGAAGCCTATGGCGCGATTATTGATTATTGATGATGATGTCAATGATCTGCATGGTTCTCTCCAGACTGATAGAGAGTATGGGACATCAGGCTTGCGCCTCCCATACACTGGAAGAGGGTCTCAGCCGGGCATCTTCCGGCCGATATGATGTTATTCTGCTTGATCTGGAGTTTCCCGAAGGAAACGGATTGCAGATCCTGCCGGATCTGTTGAAAGCCCCTTCATTGCCTGAGGTGATCATTATTACGGGAACCGGGGACACCCGGGGAGCGGAACTGGCATTTAAATACGGCGTATGGGATTTTATCCAGAAGCCCTTTACCCTCGAAGAGGCATCCCTTCCCATCACCCGGGCCCTGCAGTATCGCAGTGAAAAGGGAGCGGCAAAACATCGCTGTATTTCTGGACCGTGCGGGCATCATCGGGGATTCCGATGCGATGCGCATCTGTCTGGGAGAAATCGCCAGAACCTCGGTTACGGACTCCAGCGTGTCTGATTACCGGTGAAACGGGTACGGGCAAAGAGTTGTTTGCAAAGGCCATACACCTAAACAGCACAAGATCGAAAGGGCCTTTCATTACGGTAGATTGCGGGGCCCTGCCCGAAACCCTGGCGGAGAGCACCTTGTTCGGTCATGAAAAAGGCGCCTTTACCGGCGCCGATAAACGGCAGGACGGGCTGATCCTGCAGGCGGAAGGGGGAACGCTTTTTCTCGATGAAATCGGCGATCTTCCCTTAAATATTCAGGCCTCCCTTCTCAGGACCCTCCAGGAGCATCGAATCCGTCCCCTGGGCGGCAAACAGGAACTGCCGGTTGATTTCAGGCTGGTTTCCGCAACCAATCGTGATCTTGACCAGATGGTGAAAGAAAATAAATTCAGAGAGGATCTGCTTTTCCGAATACGCGCCATAGGGATCATCCTTCCGCCGCTTCGAAACCGCAAACAAGACCTGCAGGAGATCGCGGTTCATAAAATCCATGAAATGGGCCAGCGTTATGGCCTTGGAATGAAAGGCGTATCCTCGGATTTTTTAATGCACCTGAATGCGCACGATTGGCCCGGAAATGTCCGGGAACTGATCAATGTGCTGGAGTATGCGCTGGCTGCAGCCGGACAGGATCCCACGCTGGTACCCAAACACCTTCCCCCCGCGTACCGGATCAGCCGCCTGGATTTCGACTCCGTCCCTGCGAAAAGCCCCTCAGAGATAGAAGCGGAAACGCCGGATATCCATGCCGTATTTCCATCCTGGTCCGCATATCCGGCAACAGTCTGAAGAAAAATATCTCCGCAGGCTGCTGGCCAAAGCCGGCAACAGCCGCGCGGAAGCCTGCAGTCTCTCCGGAATATCCCAGTCCAGGCTGTACGATCTGTTAAAAAAGCATCGCCTTACCGGTTTTCGTTCTTCATAACCGCCTCTCCCTGTATCTGCGTTTTTCCTTTTTCCTGTAAATCGGATTCCTGCCTTCTGTAAAACCATGTGAATTTTCGCCGAATGCCAGCCGGATAAAATATAACATTTGATATAACTTGCTATTACAAAAAACCTGTTTTTGGCATGTATATTGTAATGCAGTCTTCATCGTTATAGTTTCGTCTGATAAAGGCAAACCACCTGAAAGGGTGGGACGCAAAATTCCTGGCCTAATTTCCTTTCAGGAATAAGGCGGCAGGATTGCCGGGCGGGAAAAGGCACCTTCTTTAATGCCTTTCTGCGCGGAAAGCATTTTAAGGAGGAGTTTTATGAGTAATCAAAGTTCCATTTCACGTTTTCGTCCCGGTTTTATTCCTTTATTAACTTTTTTCGCCTGCCTGTTTTTATTGATTTGTATCGGCCCTGGCAGTACCCAGGGCTTTGCAGCCCAGGTGACGCTGGCCTGGGATGCCAATACCGATCCCGCTGTGGCCGGATACAAACTCTATTATGGAACGGCCTCCCGAACCTATGGAACGCCGGTGGATGTCGGCAAAGTCACTCAATACACCCTGACCGGCATTCAAGAAGGAAAAAACTGTTATTTTGCGGTTACGGCCTATGATGCGAACCGGAATGAGAGCGCGTTTTCCACGGAACTGGCATGTTTTACGCTGGTGCCTGCCCCGATGTGTCAATGGGAGCATCAGCCCTTCAAGCGCGGTAGTGGATAGTCTCGGCATGAGTCAGACATTTACCATCACACCGGCAGCCAATTACAAGGTATCTGCTGTCACCGTTGACGGGGTATCCGTTGGAGCGGTCAGCAGCTATACCTTTTCCAATGTAACGGCCAATCACACGATTTCGGCCAGCTTTGCGGCCAATACCAACACCACTACGTATACGATCAGCGCATCGGCGGGAGCAAATGGCGCGATCAGCCCTTCCGGCAGGTTTCAGTGAACTAAAGGCGCCAGCCAGACTTTTACCATCACGCCGGCAGCCAATTACAAGGTATCGGCTGTCACCGTTGACGGGGCATCCGTTGGAGCGGTCACAAGCTATACCTTTTCCAATGTAACGGCCAATCACACCATTTCGGCCGCTTTGCCGCCAATACCAACAACCATATACCATCAGTGCATCGGCAGGGAGCAAATGGCACGATCAGCCCCTCCGGCAGCGTTTCGGTAACAAAAGGGGCCAGCCAGGCATTTACCATCACGCAAACACCGGCTATAAGGTACAGGGTGTTACTGGTTGATGGAGTTTCGGTTGGAGCAGTTACATGTTATACCTTCTCCAATGTTACAGCCACACACAGCATCACGGCCAGCTTTGTCGCTGCCACTACCTACACAATCAGCGCATCGGCCGGCTCCGGGGGCAGCATATCAGCCCCTCTGGAAACGTTCAGGTTCAAAATGGTGCCAGCCAGGCTATTTACCATCACGGCAAACACCGGCTATCAAGTACAGGATGTTCTGGTGGATGGATTTTCAATTGGAGCAGTGACATCCTATACCTTTTCCAATGTAACGGCTAATCACACTATCTCTGCCAGCTTTGACTCTATCCAGCTCAGTCCGGATGTTGAATTTTGATGAGAGGAAGCCGGAATACTGCTTTGGACAGCTCACGGTTCAGGCAACATCTGGAACCATCAGCGGGGCAGTCTATACCACTGGACAGATTGCTGTCAGGATCCTATGCGCGCCCTCTTGAATGGTAGCGATCGTGCGACTGTTCCGTGACTTAAAGTGATCGCTTAAGCCATCCGATCTTAAGTGTTGCATTTTGGGTCAAACATGCGTGTAATACATGAACAGTGAAGTTATGGATGGATTACCTTCATCCTTAGCCGACCTATACTGGAAATTGTCGGTATTCAGTGGCTTCAGGGTGATCGGCTATAACGACATCTCTTGCGCAGATACAATTTCGGTGATGCTGCTCCGATATGCGTATTAGGTAATTCCTTTGAGCGCGGGTGACTGGACGCACAGTTCGGTTATTGACCTGTAGCCGACCATCAGAATGGATAATTGTCGGTGTCGGATGGCTTATAACGAAGTATCGCGAGACCCGAACATCAAGTGGGATGTAAATGCCTCGGATCTCACCATTGGAATGGCCCAATGGTATTTCAATGGGAATGATCGATAATGGTTCGAATGCGTGATTATGCCTTAAGTCCCGAATGGAGATTGCGGGCGATGACTTTATGCCGAGTAGGGTGCCAGACCTTCTGTCAGGAACATTCGACCGAGCACTTGATGTGGTAGGGAATCAGTGGACACTTACTGTTCGGATTGGAACTTATGATCCGAAAGGAGCATTTTTAAACGCAGTTCACAGGTTCCCAGAATCAGGAAACCGCACTCAGGCCAGCTGTTTTTCAACTGGGAACCATAGCAAAAAAGCATGGATAGACTGCCCCCTCCCCCTTTTTTTCCAAAAATGGGGGCAGACATACAATGACGCTGCAAAGTGGCCGATTATGCGGTGCGGCACGAGAGCCTTTGGCGACAATCGGCCTGCGGTTAATAAGTGCGCTTGCGAAGGATAGTATTCATCAACGCAGGTATTGGACTTTTTACAATGCCATCAATTGTGGCGGATCATCTGGATTGCAAATCGAAAGGCGAAAAGAATGAAAGTCGTTCTCTATGCGAATGAAAGAAACGAGCCGGCGAGCAAACGCCTTCAAAACGTTATCGAAACTTGCATTCCCTCCAACTGTCTGGAGGTATTCGGAAGCAGCCGTGATTTTGCTCAAAGGATATATCAGATCCCGAGAAAAATTGATGTGGCCGTGCTTTTCGCCCAGAACCACGATCAGCTTTTTGAACTGATCTCTTTAAAGGATTTCCTGATGGATGTCCGCATTATTCTGATTCTGCCGGACAGGGAGCATTTGACCGTTAAAAGAGGTCATACCCTGTTTCCAAAATATACGAGTTATGTAGACAGCAACGCCACAGATGTTGCCTCTGTATTAAATAAGATGATTTCAAGCCTGAACGCAAATAAGAATGAAGGCGGATGCCCATGATTTATCGGCGGACCCGCTTTGCATTCTATTTGTGATTCCGGACCTTCCCCCCTGCTTTTGCCCAAACATGACTCAATTGCTCCCAAAAACACATCACCTTTTCTCTTGATTCCCATGGAAAAGGCTGTTACGAAAATGCCAGCGAGGATACCCGAGGAGAAATTATGGCTCACCTTGGCAATCGTACCGGTTATTCCGAACTCGTGGAACGCCTGAACCGTTTTCCGCAGGGCGCTCCGCCATCTGAACTGCTGTTTAAAATCCTGAAACTGCTCTTCAGCGAAAAAGAAGCGGCCCTGGTTTCCATGATGCCCATCAATCCGTTTACGGCGGAAAAGGCCGGCCGCATCTGGAAGATGGATGTCTCCAGCGCCCGGAAAATTCTGCATGATCTGGCATCACGGGCCATTCTGGTGGATATCGAGCAGAATGGCGAGTCTGTTTACTGCCTGCCGCCGCCCATGGCCGGTTTTTTTGAATTTTCCCTCATGCGGGTGCGCGGCGACATCGACCAGAAGGTTCTGAGCGAGCTTTTTTTCCAGTACTTGAATCTGGAAGACGATTTTATCCGGGATCTTTTTACCCGGGGGGAAACGCAGCTTGGCCGCACCTTTGTTCATGAACCGGCATTGCCGCCGGAACTTACGGTGCAGGTTCTGGATTATGAGCGGGCAACCGAGGTGATTGCCACGGCCACGCACATGGGGGTCGGGGTCTGTTACTGCCGGCACAAGATGAAACATGTGAACCGGGCATGCGATGCGCCGATGAACATCTGCATGACGTTCAACACGGTTGCGGCCTCGCTGATCAAGCATGGCCATGCAAGAAGGGTGGATCGCAAAAGAAGGGCTGGATCTGCTGCAACTGGCCTATGAAAGCCATCTTGTCCAGTTCGGCGACAATGTCAAAAGAAACGTGTGCTTCATCTGCAACTGCTGCGGGTGCTGCTGCGAAGCCATGATCGCCGCCCGGCGCTTTGGCGCGCTTCACCCGGTTCACACCACCAATTTTATTCCCGAAGTCCGCACGGAAACGTGCGTGGGCTGCGGGAAATGCGTCGCCATCTGTCCCGTGGAAGCGATGACCCTGGTTTCGGCCAATGACCCCCGCAAGCCGAATAAAAAAACGGCAAAGCTTCAGGAAAACATCTGCCTGGGGTGCGGGCTTTGCGTGAGGGCCTGCACCCGGGGAAATGTCGTTCTAAAACCAAGGGCGCAGCGCGTGATTACGCCCCTGGACAGCACGCACCGGATCATCGTGATGGCCATTGAACGCGGCACGCTTCAGCACCTGATCTTTGACAACAAGGTGCTGTGGAGTCACCGGGCGCTGGCCGCCGTGCTGGGGGTTATTCTGAAAATCCCGCCGATCCAGCAGGCCCTGGCCAGCGAGCAGGTGAAATCGCGGTATCTGGAATCCTTGTTGACAAGGGTTCAACATTATAGGTAAAAAGCAGGTAATGGGTTATAGGTATGGGTGAAGGATAGGTGAATGTTTACCCATTACCCTATAGCCCGAAGGGCGTATATATGTCACAAAAAAAGAAGCCGGCGGAAGCCGGCGGGATGGATCGGATCATTGCCGAGGCCAGGGCGAGCCGGGAGCTTCGGGAAAAGACTTACCGGGAACGGGCGCTCAAGCTGTTCCCATGGGTTTGCGCCAGATGCGCGCGCGAATTTGAAGGGAAAAAACTTCGGGAACTGACGGTCCATCACAAGGATCACAATCACGACAACAACCCGCCGGACGGCAGCAACTGGGAGCTGCTTTGTCTCTACTGTCACGAAAATGAGCACTCCCGGTATCTGGATGCGGAATGGTACGGCAGTGAAACCCCGGGCGGCGAGACGGATACGGGATCCGGACACAGGCCTTTTGCGGCCCTTGAGGCATTGCTTAAAGGCAAGGGCAAAGGATGATGGAGGCATCATGGTCATTGAAATCAAAATCCCCGGCGTGGGGGAATCGGTCAGGGAAGCGGTTCTTGCCCAGTGGCTTAAAAATGACGGGGATGCGGTAAAAAAAGATGAGCCCATACTGGTGATTGAAACCGACAAGGTGTCTCTGGAAGTGGCGGCGGAAGCCGATGGGGTGCTTCACATTCAGGTTCCGGCGGGAACGACCGTGCCCATCGGCACGGTCGTTGCGACCCTTGCCGTGGCTGAAGATGCCGGGCCAGCCGCCATTACGCCCCTGCCGTCTTCTCCGCTGCTTCACCTGGCACCGGGTGTTCAGTCCTCGGAGCCGCCGATGCCTGATCCTTCGGCGTCCTTTCCGTCCCTTCACCCGTCCGGCGACGCCCAGCCATCCGCACCGCCGGCGGATGCTACCGCCGCATTATCGCATTCACCCCTTCAGATTCGACGCATCTATCCCCCTCCGTCCGCCGCCTCGTCCACGAAAATCGGATGAAACATCCAGTCGATATCGCTGCCGTCACCGGAACCGGACCGGGCGGCAGGATCACCAAGGGGGATGTGCTGCTGCATCTTGAAGCGCTGCCGGCCATGCCTGCCGGACCCGCGGCCGGATGCCGCCTTTGCAGGCGGCCATAGCGATGCCCCTTCATGAGACCGCTGGACGAACCCACGATCCGCAAAACCCAGACCCCGATCCGTCAGCGGATTGCCGAAAGGCTGGTTCAGGCCAAGCAGCAGACGGCCATGCTCACCACATTCAATGAAATCGACATGAGCCGGGTGATGGCCGCTCAGAACCCGGTTTAAAGAAGACTTTCAGAAAAAACACGGCGTGTCCCTGGGGTTTATGGGGTTTTTCATCAAGGCCAGCATTGCCGCGCTTGAGGACTTTCCCGAGATCAATGCGTTTATCGATGCAAAGGACATCGTCTATCACCAGTACTATCATATCGGCATTGCGGTCGGCAGCGAGCGGGGGCTGGTGGTGCCGGTTCTTCGCCATGCGGATCGCATGGGGTTTGCGGATCTGGAAAAAGCCATTGCATCGGCAGTGGATAGAATCGCTTCCGGAAAGCTCGGCCTGAGCGAACTGGAAGGCGGCACGTTTACCATCAGTAACGGCGGCGTCTATGGCTCTCTTCTCAGCACCCCCATTTTAAATCCCCCGCAAAGCGGCATTCTGGGCATGCACAAGATCGAAAAGCGGCCGGTGGTGATCGATGATGCCATTGTGATTCGGCCCATGATGTATGTGGCGCTCAGCTACGATCACCGCATCGTGGATGGCAGGGGCGCCGTCTCCTTCCTGAAGCGGATCAAGGAATGCATCGAAGAACCCGAACGACTCATGATGGAGATTTGATCATGGCAGCAGAAAACACCTATGATCTGGTGGTCATCGGCAGCGGACCCGGCGGCTATACGGCTGCGGTGAAGGCCTCCGGGCTGGGAATGACGGTGGCCTGCGTGGAAAAGGCGCCGCGGCCGGGGGGCGTATGCCTGAATGTGGGCTGCATTCCCAGCAAGGCGCTTCTGGATTCCAGCGAAATTTACGCAACGACCAAGAAGCGGGCTGTCGGCTCACGGCATTCGGGTGACGGATCTGACGCTGGATCTGGCCGCCATGATGACCCGAAAAGACCAGGTGGTGGAAGCCCTGACCGGACAGGTGAGAAAGCTTCTGGAAGCCGGCCGCGTTGACGCTCCTTCAGGGAACGGCCAGGGTCATGGATGCGCATCGCGTTGAAGTTGCCGGCGCGACGGCGGCACGCGCGTTCTTGAGGCAAAATTCATTCTGCTGGCAACCGGCAGCGCTCCGGTCACGGTTCCGGGCCTGGAATTTGACGAAGACCGGATTGTCACCTCCACCGGCGCGCTGAATTTCTCCGAGGTTCCCAAAACACTGGGGATTATCGGCGGCGGCTATATCGGCCTGGAACTGGGGTCTGTCTGGCAGCGCCTGGGCGCAAAGGTCACGGTCATCGAAATGCTGCCGCAGATCGCCGCAAGCCTGGATGGCCAGATCAGCCGGACCTTAAAGCGCATCCTCGACAAACAGGGAATGGCGTTTCGACTTAAAACCACCGTGACCCATGCCGAAGTATTCGAAGGCGGGGTGAAGCTGACCCTTGAATCCAGCGGCAAGCAGGAGGTGATGGAATTTGACCGCGTTCTGGTTGCTGTGGGCCGAAAACCCCTGACCACGGGACTGGGTCTTGAAGCCATCGGCGTTGAACATGGATCCGAAAACCGGCCATGTCCGTGTTGATGTCAATTATCAGACCAGCGTTCCTTCAATTTATGCGGTCGGCGATATCGTCCCCGGCCCCATGCTGGCGCATAAGGCGTCCGCGGAGGGAATTGCCGCGGTCGAAGCCATGGCCGGACTTTCTTCGGAGGTCAACTACGATACCCTGCCGTCCGTCATCTATACCTGGCCGGAAGTGGCCGGCGTGGGACTGACCGAAGAGCAGGCTCAAGGCGCGGGAAATCCCCTATATTGCCGGCGCCTGTCCGTTTTCCGGAAATGGCCGGGCGCGGTGCATGGGCGAAACCGATGGACTCGTCAAAATCCTTTCCCATGCCCGGACCGACCGGATTCTTGGCGTGCACATGGTCGGCCCGCGGGTTTCCGAAATGATCGCTGAAGCGGTGATGGCCATGGAAATGGGGGCCAGTTCCGAAGATATCGCCAGAACGGTTCACAGCCATCCCACGTTCTCGGAAGCCCTGATGGAGGCGGCGGGGGCGGTTCAGCGGCAACTGAAAAAATGAACCGAATCGGCGTGTATGTCTGTGAGTGCGGACCCAATATCCGGGATGCTGTGGACATGGACGCCCTGGTGGCGTTCTCCGGAACCCTGCCAGGTGTTGTTCTGTCCAGGCGGCATGAGTTGCTGTGCTCGGCGGAAGGCCAGGCCCTGATCGCCGGGGAAATTGCCGCGGAGTCCCTGACCCATGTGGTGATTGCGGGATGTTCTCCCAAGGAACACGAACGGACGTTTCAGCGCGTTCTTAAAAGCGCCGGCCTGAATCCGTTTCTGCTGCAGATGGCCGCCATCCGGGAACAATGCGCCTGGGTGACCCCGGACCGGACCGCTGCAACCCGAAAAGGCAAAAACCCTGATTCGGGCGGCTGTCCGGCGGGTGGCCTTCAGCGCGGCCCTGGTTGAAGGCGAAATTCCCTGCTGCGCCGATCTTCTGGTTGTGGGGGCCGGCATTTCCGGGATGAGCGCAGCGCTTGCCGCTGCCCGGGAAGATCGCCGGGTCTATCTGGTTGAAACCCTTCCCTGCATCGGCGGAAAGGTGGCCCGGTTCGAGACGGTATTTCCCGGCGGCGAATGCGCCACCTGCCTGCTGGACCCCCTGATGGATGCGGTGCTGCATCATGATCACATCACCGTGATGACCTTAAGTGAGATCGAGGACGTCCGGGGTTTTCTGGGAAACTTTCAGGTTCGGGTCCGCCGCAGGGCCAGATTTGTTTCCCAAAATGCCTGCCTGGGCTGCGGGGCCTGTGTTGACGCCTGCCCGGTAGGGGTAGCCAATGCCTACAATGAAGGACTGGATACCCGAAAAGCCATTTATATTCCCTATCCCGGCGCATTGCCCCATATCGCATGCCTGGATTCAACCGCCTGTCTGCACTTTTCCGGCGGGGCCTGCAGCGCCTGCAGGGACGCCTGCCCTTTCGGGGCCATCGACTTTGAAGAAACCGATCTTGTTGAAGAAATCCGTGTGGGCGGCATTCTGCTGGCAACCGGATTTGACCTTTCGGACATCCGGCCCCTGCTGCGTTATGGATACGGCATCATTCCCCATGTCTACACCAGCATGGAATTTGAGCGGCTGGCGAGTGCAACCGGGCCCACCGAAGGGAAACTGGTTCTGAAAAACGGCGCCCTTCCCCGGAGCATTGCCCTGATTCTCTGTGCGGGTTCCAGGACCGCGGCATTCAAACCCTACTGTTCAGCGGTGTGCTGCCGGTATATGCTGAAATTTGCGGAACTGGCCGCACAGAAACTGCCCGATGTTTCCATCCAGGTTTATTTTTCAGACTGGTGCCTGCCGGGAAAAGACGCCCGGAATCTGTTGTGCCGCGGTCCCGGGACGGATTCAGTTCTGCCGCATGGCCGCACCCGACAGCATCGACATCTTTCAAAAAGACGACGCCATCGGAATCCGCTGGAAGGATTCCCTTCACAGGATGCAGGACGGAATCTGCGACATGGTGGTTCTGGCGCCGGCCCTTTCCGGAGCTGAAAGCGCGGCGCATCTGTCCGAATGCCTGGATGTTCCGATGGATGCGGATGGGTTTTTTGTGGCGGAGCATCCGGTGAAGGCGCCGGTATCGACCCTGCGGGAAGGCGTCTGGATTGCCGGCTGCGCCCGGGGTCCGTGCAGCATGGCGGATGCCGTCAGCCAGGGACAGGCTGCCGCGGGCCTGATGCTGTCCCGACTGATTCCGGGAAAGCCCATCTTGCTTCCGGCCTGGGTTTCGGAAGTCAATCCCGCCATGTGTTCGGGCTGCCGGATCTGTATGGGCGTTTGCCCATACGGGGCCATTTCCTTTGAGGCTTCCCTGGCCGTAATCCAGGAGGCCCTGTGCAGGGGATGCGGCGACCTGCGCGGCCGCCTGCCCCAGCAACGCCATTGTTGCCAGACAGTTTACGGACAAACAGTTGACCGAAGAAATTGCAGGACTTCTGATGCGGCCGGAATCTGAAATCATTTCCGCGAAAGGGAATGCGGCGGCAGATGTCATGGACGACATCCATTTCAAATCCGCTAAACCCGTAAGCGGCAACAAATCCGGAAAACACGGCCCATAACAGCACGCCGGCTGTCGCCAGCACCAGAATGCCGGCAGCCAGATGATGCAGCGTGTTCTGACGCGGATTTTTCCCGGTATCCCAGAAGCGCCCCGCAGACCGCGCCGGAAACCATGCCGCCGCCATGTCCCCAGTTGTCGATTCCGGGAACCAGGAATCCGAAAATGGCATCAGCGCCACGGCCCAGTTTCCGATCTGCCGAAAAACAGTCCGGCCATAGACGCCGCCCCGGCTTTTGCCGTAATACAGGGCCGCGCCCATCAGGCCGCATATGGCGGCGGATGCGCCGATGGTCAGCGGAACGCCGGCAAGACAGGATGTCCAGAAGCCGGCCATTCCGCTCAGCGTATAGATGATGATCATCCGCGAGCCCCCGAACTGATTCAGGATGAGCGGGGCGATCTGGCGGAATGCCATCATGTTGAAGAAAATGTGCAGAATGCTGCCATGAAGGTAGTTGGCCGAGATCAGCGTCCACCAGCTGACCGAAACGATGGATCGGAATCGTGCCGGTGGCGCCCAGAAGGATCAGGCTCCCAGTTGTCCGGAGACAGAAATGTCAGCGGGTTCAGAGAAAAGCCGGTTTTCTGGGGATGGATGAGAAGGGACAGAACAAACATCCCCACGTTGGCATAAAGAATGGCGGGGATGATCCAGTCCTCGCGGCTCAGGTTTCTGGCGATCGACTTCAGCAGCATGAGCCGCCCCCGCAGGTGGCGGCTTCTTTGCCCCTGATCCAGGTCTGAATGATATAGGCCGCGCAGCCCACTCCCGGCGTGACCGATATGGCATGAACCGGGCAGTTGGTGGCGCAGGCCCCGCATTCCATGCATCCGTCGGCGTCAACGACGGCAGCTTTTCTTTGGTCGATTTTCAGCACGGCGTGAGGGCAGACCATTTCACACATGCCGCAGCCCACGCAGGCCGCGGCATTCAGGGAAAGGGTCGATACCCCCGGCAGATATCGAAATGATTTCATGGGAAAATCCTTTTTATACAAATGGGGTCAGTATCCACAGCACTACCGCGGCCAGCATGGCGATTGCCTGAAGGGGAATGGCCAGGCGCATCTCTTTTTCCACGCCGGACGGCGAAGTAAACGGCGTGGAACCGGTAAAATTCATGGCAAGGTATGAGCTGACAGCCGTAACGACCAGCAGCAGCGCCGAAAGTTCGATTCCGGAAAGCCCTTTCGGCAGAAGGGCCGCAAAAAACAGGCCGATAATGCCGCCTTTCAGGGAAAAAGACCGGCCCGGTATCCAGGGCAGGAGGAGCGGCATGACAACCGCCCCGGAAAAAACGCCCAGTACAAAGGCGTGGGCTGCGTAAAGCCCCCGGAGCCAGGCGGCATGAAAAGAAAAAATACCGGGTCCGATGCCGGAGACCAGGAACACGGCGGCCAGAACCCCGATCAGGGGCTTTGCGAGCAGAGACAGCTCAACCGGTGTCAGAACCAGCCGCTCAGGCAGCGAAAACGTGACCTGGCGCATGTTCCCGTCCGCCTTCATTCCGTCTTTCAGGAACCGGGGAATGTCTTCTGCCCGCACCGGCCCCCATACCACTTCAAATCCGGAAAGCTGCCTTACTCTCTGAGCGGATACGCCGGTAGCCGCCAGTTGCGGCAGGATCAGCCGCCGGTGGTGAACGAGCTGCTTCAGGTTGGAGCGGGCCGCGCGGTCGGCCACTTCTTCGCTGGAGAACGTCCCCTTGCCGGCCGCGCACCACACGTTGATTCCCCGGGTGTCGCAGACCATGATCCAGGCGTCCACGGCACCCAGATGCCGGCGAAGGGCATCGAAACTGAGCTTGTAATTGGCGGTGACCAGGACCGGCGAATCCGGACCCGGGCAGACCGGTGCTGTAAATTCCCGGCGCAACCTGGTATGCATTGCGGAAAATTCCCATCCTGGCCCTGACGGTTCCCAGCCGGTCCAGTCCGGTCAGCCGGGTGTGGATCACCGGAATCCGGCCGGCCGGCGTTTCCACAAAATCCCGAACAAAATGGCAAATGGCGTATCCCGGTGTTTCATAAGGGCTTGCGGCCTTTGTTACGGGAGATCCGCAGCAGGGTATATCGCGCTTAGCCGCGGGCGGCAGGAGAAGAAACGGGCTTTTTTTTCAGATACGTCCGGTGCTGCCGGGTGGCAGCAGGAGGTTCTGGCGCCGTCCGGCCCGCAGGCGCAGGGATCGATAATTTTCATTTCTCCTGTCCTTAACATGACAATTTACAAAATTATTACAGACTCAGTTTTTCGGCCATCTGCCGGAATCGTTCCAGCACATCCTTGTTCAGGCAGTAGCAGGTTCGGGGGCCTTCCACATTGCCCTGAATCAATCCGGCATTTTTTAAACACTTCAAATGCTGGCTGACCGTTGACTGCGCCAGCGGCAGAATATCCACGATTTCCCCGCAGATACACCGGTCCATGGATCGGAGATGTTCGATAATCCGGACCCGCGCGGGATGACCCAGCGCCTTGCAAATTCGCGCAAAAGCAACGACATTCATCTCGTTGGACCCGGGGAGCGCATCTCCCGGATTCGGAAAAGCCTGTATCATACCGACTCCTTATTTATCGTATATTTACGATACACGATAAATTGGCGGACGTCAAGTGAGAAAATCCGGCAGGTCGAAGGCGAAGATGACAATGCCTTTTGGTTGACAGGTGGGATCGGAATTGACACCTGAATCCATTTGGCCTACTATAATACAGGTAGACAGGCCAAAGTCAGAAGGCCGAAGGATTCAGCCATCAGCCTTCAATTTAAGCGGTTATTTACAACAGGAGATAAGTAATCCCTTTGGAATATGCAGCTAAACTTACCGGGACAGGCTCGGCCTTTCCCCGGAACCGGGTCTCAAACACGGATATTTCACAGAAACTGGCGCAATCCGGAATCGAAACCAGCGATTCCTGGATACGGGAGCGGACCGGCATTGCCGAAAGACGCATGTCAATGCCGGGAAATTCGGAAGAACACAACTCATCCCTTGGCCTTGCGGCTGCGTTAAACGCATTGGAGATGGCCGGAAAAACCCCGCTCGACATTGATCAGATCATCTATTCCACCTGTACGCCGGATACCGTCATTCCGTCGACTGCCTGCTGGCTTCAGCATAAGCTGGGCGCCGCCAGGGCCTGGGGGATGGATCTGAATGCCGCCTGTTCGGGATTCATTTACGGACTGAGCATTGCCGACCAGTTCATTCGTTCCGGTCAGGTCAGGACTTCGCCTGGTGATCGGCGCCGAAATTCTGAGCTCCATCATCAACTGGGAAGATCGCTCCTCCTGCATTCTGTTTGGTGACGGGGCAGGAGCCGCCATTGTCGAGCGAACGCAGGAGGCATCGGCGCATCGCATTCTTTCCACCCATCTGCTGTCTGACGGCACCCTCTGGGAATTGCTTCATATTCCCGCCGGCGGCTCGGCGCAGCCGGTGACCCCGGAGATGATTTCTCAAAATCTGAATAAAATCCATATGAATGGCCGGGAAATCTTCAAGATTGCCGTCAGAACCCTGAGCAGCTTTGCGGTGAAGGCATTGAAAAAAAACCAGATGACGGTTGACATGCTGGACTGGTTTATTCCCCATCAGGCCAATTTCCGCATTATCGAGGCCGTGGCAAAGCGGCTGAATCTGCCCATGGAAAAAGTCCTGGTCAATGTGGACCGTTACGGAAACACGTCATCCGCGACCGTGCCCACCATGCTGGATGAGGCGGTCCGGGATGGCCGCATTCAAAAAGGCCAGACCGTGCTTCTGGATGCCTTTGGCGCCGGCCTCACTTACGGGGCCGTACTGCTGAGATGGTAACCGGTGCGTTGAAGCGGAGTTTTCTCCATGCTGAGCATTCGAAAAATCGGGGTTCTGGGCAGAACCTACCGGCATCTGAACCGGTATCGCCAGATTCTGGGAATTCTGTTCAGCTACGGGTTCGGCGAAATCATCGAGCTTCTGAAGATCGATCAGTATCTGGATATCGGCCTGCAGATGATTTCGAAAAACCGGGGAGAGCGCATGGAAAAACTCTCCCGCGCCGAAAGAATCCGAATGGCCATTGAAGAGCTGGGGCCAACGTATATCAAGCTGGGCCAGGTGCTTTCCACGCGTCCCGATCTGATTCCGGAAGAATTCATCACGGAGCTCACCCGGCTTCAGGACGATGTGCCGCCGTTCAGTTTCGATGAGACCGAAAAAATCATTCTATCCGAATTCGGCGTTCCCTTTGATGCGCTTTTTGAATTTCTGGAAAAAACGCCGGTGGCTTCCGCATCCATTGCCCAGGTTTACCGGGCGGAATCCAAAGATGGGGAAATCCTGGCGGTCAAGGTTCAGCGTCCGGGCATCAAACGGATCATCGAGGTGGATCTGGAAATCATGCTTCACCTGGCCACCCTCATGGAGCGCCATATCGAAGAATTTGCGCTGCACCGGCCCGTTCGCATCGTGGAAGAGTTCACCAGGGTGCTGGAAAACGAAATCGATTTTACGATCGAAGCGGCCAGCATGGAGCGGATCGCCGCCATGTTTCTGAATGATCCGGCCGTGTATATTCCCAAAGTGTTTCGCGATAAATCCAGCGCGGCGGTGCTGACCATGGAGATGGTTGAAGGCATCAAGATCACCCATGTCGATGCCATTGAAGCGGCGGGCCTGGATCGCAGGCTTTTGACCGTAAGGGGGGCGGATGTCTGCCTGAAACAGATTTTTCAATACGGATTTTTTCATGCCGATCCCCATCCCGGCAACATCTATGCGCTTCCGGGAAATGTGATCTGCCTTCTGGATTTCGGCATGGTCGGCACCGTGGACCAGAGAACCCGTGAAGATTTTGTGGAGCTGGTGGACAGCATTGTTCACCATCATCCGTCCCGGGCTGTCCAGGTACTCCTGAGAATCACCGAATGGGACAAGGAGCCCGATCTGAGAGAGTTTGAAAAAGATGTTTCGGAATTCATGGGGCAGCATCTCTACAAGCCCCTCCGGGACATCAAAATCGGCAGGCTGCTTCAGCACCTTCTGGAGATTTCCGCGGCGCACGGCCTGAGGATTCCGGCGGACATCTTTCTCATGCTAAAGGCCCTGGGAACGGTGGAAGGAATTGCGCTGGTGCTGGATCCGGAATTTGACATGGTTTCTCACGCAGCGCCCTATATTCGAAAAGTCAAACTCGCCCGCCTGCATCCGGACCGGATTGCCGGGGATGTGCTGCAATGGCTTCCCAGCTCATGGATTTTCTGGGCCAGTTTCCTCAGGACATTCTGGAGATCAGCCGGCTGATCCGCCAGCAGAAGCTGACGGTCAAAATTGAACAGACGGGCTTAAGCACCCTGCTTGCCACCCAGGATCAGATCAGCAACCGGATCGCCTTTTCCATCGTCATTGCGGCGCTGATTATCGGCTCCGCCCTCATCGTCATTTCCAAAACCCCGCCGCTGGTTTACGGCATATCCTTTATCGGCTTCATCGGTTTTATTGCGGCTGCCCTGATGGGCATATGGCTTCTGGTTGCCATCATCAGAAAGGGAAAGCTGTGACGCTTATTCCGCCTCGACAACGAACGCCCGGTTCAGCAGCCGGTTGATCCGGACGATGAGCCGTTTGGGATTGACCGGCTTGGTCAGATAATCATCCGCTCCGGCATTGATGACTTCCACTTCGGCATCCACTTCATCCTTTGA
Source organism: uncultured delta proteobacterium (assembly GCA_963845015.1). Taxonomy (GTDB): domain Bacteria; phylum Desulfobacterota; class Desulfobacteria; order Desulfobacterales; family Desulfatirhabdiaceae; genus RAAP-1. Next base: position 41,304 of record CAWJRD010000007.1, on the reverse strand, counting down.
GGTCAGCATGATGATGGGAATAAAACGGGTGGCCAGTCTGGGATTTGAGTTTGGTGATCAGCGCCATGCCGTCCATTTCCGGCATCATGTAATCGGTGATGATGAGATCCGGCTTTTCCTGAAAGGCGATCTTCAGTGCCTCCATGCCGTTTGATGCCGAAACGGTCAGATAATTCTGGGATTCCAGAATGTTTTTGAGAATTTTCAATACCACGCGGTTGTCATCCACAATCAGTATCTTTTCCGGCCGAATACTGGCAATCGATGAAGGCGGCTCCGGCCTGTGGGCCTGGCTTTCCGTCGGAGCCGGAAAAGATCCCCCCCGGTTTTGAACGGCCTTATCCAGGGATTCCTGCGCCGCATCGTCCGGCTCCGGCAGGCGCCACGCGAAGCACTTCTTCAATCGTGGTCCGTCCCATAAAGGCTTTGGCGATTCCATCCATTTTCAGTGTCGTAAAGCCTTCCGCATCCGCTGCTTTGCGGATGGCTGCCGCGGCAACATCCCCGGCAGCGCCTTGGACAGGATTTCCCGGATGGCCGGGGTGATCATGAATATCTCGAATATTCCCAGTCGGCCCGTGTATCCCGAATACTGGCAGGCTTCACAGCCGGCCCCTTCCAGAATTTCTTGGCGCGGTCCGGCTGGATAACGGAATCCAGTTGCTCAAAAATCTGAGGGGTCAAGGGGTCGGGTGTTTTGCATTTATTGCAGATCCCCCGGACCAGACGCTGCCCGATCACGGCAATCAGGGAATCCGCAATGACAGAAGCATCCACGCCCATATCCAGAAGCCGGACGACCGCAGCGGTCGCATCATGGGCCGGAAGGGTGGAAAGCACGAGTTGTCCGTTTTGAGCTGCCTGAAAAGCCAGTTTTGCGGTTTCAGCATCCGGAATTTCGCCCACCATGACGATTTTCGGATTCATTTTCAGAATGGATGCAAGGCCGTCCGCAAACGTGACGCCGGCATGGGAGGATCTCTTCCTGGTGAATGCCGTCAATGTCAAACTCCACGGGATCTTCAACCGTGGCGATGCCAGCCTCTGGAGGCATTCAGATGTTTGAGAGCCGCATACAACGTGGTGGATTTGCCGCTGCCTGCCGGACCGGTTACCAGAATCATCCCCCGGGGTCTGACAATGGCTTCCGTGAACCGCTGCAGATCTGTTTCGGAAAAGCCCAGATCCGCCAATCGCCATGCCTTCGGCATCGGGAGTCAATATCCGGATCGTCACTTTTTCGCCGTAGGATGCCGGGATTGTGGAAACCCGAAGATCGAACCGGGCTTCTCCCAGCTTGACCTGGGCCCTGCCATTCTGGGGTTTGCGGCGAATGGAAATATCCATGTTGGCGATAATCTTGATTTGGGATACCAGAGACAGATGATTTTGCTTGTCGATCTGCATGATTTCCCGCAGGATGCCGTCAACCCGGTAGCGGATAACCACGTTGTCTTTCTGGGGCTCGATGTGAATGTCGCTGGCGTTCATTTTGATGGCATCCGCAAGGATGGTATGGGTAAAACGCACCACCGGCGGCAGTTCCGCCAGATTCAGCAGATCCTGAACCTTCTGTTCTTTTTCCGGAACCTGCCCCACAATCTCGATGGTTTCGGCAATCCCCATATCCGGCCCCAGGTCCTTGTCAAGGCCTCGCCTGGGATAGTATTTGTGGATGGCGGACAGGATATCGCCCTGGGGAGCAACGGTTATGAAAATGCTCATCTGGGTGATAAACCGCAGATCATCCAGGGCATGAAATTCCAGAGGATTGGCCATTGCAATGACCAGTTGCTTCTTGACCTCCTTGACCGGAACCAGCAGATAGTTTTCAGCCATGTCCTGAGGCACCAGATCAATCACTTCCTGGGGAATCTGAACATCGTTCAGGCGGATAAACGGGATTTTAAGCTGGCTGGCCAGTGCCTTGGCAATCTGTTCATCATCGGTGACGCCCATGTCCACCAGGATCTGGCCGATTTTCTTCTGCTGGGTTTTCTGGATTTCCAGGGCAGCTTCCAATGTTTTCGGATCAATCAGATTCGCCTGAAGCAACAGCTCTCCCAGCTTTTTACGTTTTGATGGGGGCTCTGGGTGTATTTTCCGTCGGTGTGCTCATGGATGTGCCTCGTTAACCGTCGCGTGACAAAGGGGGCTTATCGATAGTGGGACCGTTTGATGTTCTATACCTTTTCGCAATCAATAGATCAAGCAGTTCCGGACGGGAATTCGGTGACGGTTCATCGGGGTGCTTAACATGATGATGCCGGAAATGGCGGCGGGAAAATCAATGACCGGTTCTAAGGACCTGTGCTCTGTCCGGATTACCTGTTGTCAAGGACTTGCTGAAGCTCCAGGAGCAAGTCCTTCATTCGGTCGAGAAATGGCGGAACCGATCGGGACAGGTCTTCAATTTTTTTTTCGCGGGCCTGCACCATGATCTGCTGCGCCAGCTCCGAGATGTCCATGAACCCCAGCGTGCCGGTGGCCCCTTTCAGGGAGTGGGCTGCCTGCTCCCGCCATGAACCGTGTCCCGGCAGTTGCAGGCGGCGTCCAGTTTCATGAGATCGGAAGGCGCTGTCTGGATAAAAAGCTCCAGCACATCATAAATATCGTCTTCTTCCAGTCCGAGTCGTGATGCAACCTGTTTAACGTCCATCGTTTCCTCATTTTTGCCAAGTCATCGCGTTTTTTCGCGGATATGGGCACAGATGCAGGAGCGGGCATGACGGGCATCCGGGTTTTCTGGCCTTGCAAATCTCTCTGCCAAAATAAATCAAGCGCAGACAAAACGCATTCCACGATTTTTTGGGAATGAGCGCCATCAGATCCATCTCGATTTTTTCCGGATCCTGGTTCCGGGTAAGCCCCAGGCGTCCGGATATCCGGGCCACATGGGTATCCACCACAATTCCGGGTTTTCCAAAAGCCGCGCCCAGAACCACATTGGCTGTTTTTCGTCCCACGCCGGCCAGTTGAATGAGTTCCTCCAGCGTATCGGGTACCCTGCCGTGAAACCGGTTGACCAGCATTTCGGAACAGAGCCGGATATTTCTGGCCTTGTTGTGATAGAAGCCTGTCGAATGAATCAGTTTTTCGATGGTCTCGATGTCGGCTTCGGCAAAATCCCGCGGGCTGGATAGCCGGAGAAAAAGAGCCGGTGTCACCTGGTTCACCTGTTTGTCCGTGCACTGGGCCGACAAAATGGTGGCAACCAGAAGCTGAAACGGCGTCTTATAATCCAGTTGCGTCTTGACATCGGGATAGGCGCTACTTAGTATCTGACGTATTTTGCCGGCTTTTTCTTTCAGTGTCATGATCGATGAACTCGTAAAAATTAATGAACCATATATTAAGACCATACCATGAATAACCATGAAAATAAAGTCCGGGCATTGGGTCTGTGTTCCGGGGGACTTGACAGCATTCTTTCGGCAATGGTTCTGAGAAATCAAGGAATTGCCGTTGCGTGGATCAGTTTTGAAACCCCGTTTTTCTCATCGGAGAAAGCCCGCCGGGCTTCCGCCCGGCTCCAGATTCCGCTGATCGTTCAAAACATTACCCGGCCGTATCTGGAAATGCTCCGCGATCCCCCCTGCGGTTACGGCCAGCACATGAATCCCTGCATGGACTGCCATGCCCTCATGTTTCGCCTGGCCGGCGAAGTGATGAAAGACAGGCAGATGGATTTTCTTTTCAGCGGTGAAGTGCTGGGACAGCGCCCCATGTCTCAGACCCGCTCATCGCTTCGCTATGTTGAAAAGCATTCCGGATGCCGGGAGGTGATTGTTCGGCCGCTGAGCGCAAAGCTCCTGGAAGAAACCCTTCCTGAAAAAAAAGGGCTTGTGGACCGCCGGCTTCTGCTGGGGCTTTCCGGCAGATCCCGGAAACCGCAGATCCAGCTTGCCCGGGAGTGGGGGATTGCCGATTATCCGGCGCCCGCGCGGCGGATGTCTTCTGACGGAAACGGTTTACAGCAACCGCCTGAAAGATCTTTTTGACCACCGGGCGGACTGCACGGAAAACGCGCTTCACCTGCTCAAATATGGCCGGCATATCCGTCTGAACGCGCAGGTGAAAATCATTGTGGGCCGGACGCTTCAGGACAATACCGCCATCCTTGACCACCATGACCCGTCACGGGACATGGTGATAAAAACAAGGCGGATTCCCGGTCCCGTCGTGCTGGTTCCCCTGGGCGCTGGAAACGACGATATCCAGCAGGCGGCATCCATCTGCGCCGGATACAGCAAGGCGCCGGACAATATGCCGGTGGCTGTCGAGGTGATATCGCTCCGGTGATGTCATCCACCCTTTGGGCTGCCCGCATGCGGCCCGAATCCATCCAGTCCATGATGATCGGATAATCAAGATTTCTGTTTGATTCCTTTTAATTATCATGGTAATAATATAATACTGTTTAACAGAAGCATGAGCACTCGCGCTTACTGACAAAGTGTCGTACGCCGAACGCATGAAAACCGGCCCCACCGCGTGGCGTGCCACTTGAAACAATGCCCCGGGATCGGTCAAGCCGACTCAAAGGACAATCCGTTTGTCTATGTTCGTCGATATCATCATATTGAGTTTTCTGCTGTGTTTTTCCGCCTTTTTTTCCGCTGCCGAAACCGCTTTTTTTTCCATCAGCCGCACCAAGGCAAGGCATCTGGCCAAAGATAACCAGAAGCCCTATGTGCTGATTCATCAGCTGAAGGAAAACCCGCACCGGTTGTTGACCACGCTTCTTATTGGAAACAATGTGGCCAATATCGGGGCCTCCGCCCTGGCCACGTCGGTCGCCTTGAAAGCTTTTCCCGATTATGCCCTGGGCCTTGCGACCGGAATCATGACCATGCTGATTCTGGTCTTCGGCGAGGTGTTCCCCAAGTCTCTGGCCACCCGGAACAATGTGGCCATTGCCAGATTGACGGTTTATCCGGTTTACTGGTGTTCCATCCTGTTTTTTCCCATTTCAACATTTCTGAACTTCATTCCGCTGCTGACCGGAAAAGTGTCAAAAAACATCCATTGTCACCGAAGAAGAGCTGATGACCATCGTCGAGGTTGTCGAGGAAGAAGGGGAAATCAAGGAGGAAGAACGGGAGCTGATCCACAATATCTTTGAATTCGACGATACCAATGCCTCTGAAATCATGACCCCCAGGGCGGACATGTTTGTCGTGGACGCCGGGCAGCCCCTGGACCTTCAGGCGGTCGCCAGTTCGGGATTTACCCGGATTCCGGTCATTGAAGCCGACATCGATCACGTCATCGGCATCGTCAACATCAAGGATATTTTCGTTCACCAATCCATTCCGTGTCAGCCCGTCGACATCCGCACCATCATGCGCCCGCCTTATTTTGTTCCGGAAAACAAAAAACTGGATTCGCTGCTGCGCCAGTTCAAAAAACGAAAAAATCACATCGCCATTGTTGTGGATGAACACGGCGGGGTTTCCGGCCTGATCACCCTTGAAGATGTTCTGGAGGAACTCGTGGGCGAAATCAGCGACGAAACCGATATGGAAGAGCCCCGGATTATCAAGGTTCAGAACAACGAATGGATTGTGCCGGGAAAATCCGATATTGATGCGGTGAATGCACTCATTCCCATGGAGATTCCGGATACCAAGGAATTTGACACGTTTTCCGGGTATGTGCTGAATCAAACCGGCAGAATTCCCAAGGTGAACGAAGAAATCCCCATCGGCAATTTCCTGGTCATCGTTCAGGAAATGGACGGAAACCGCGTGAATCAATACCGGATCAAGCTTCTTCAGGAATAAGATGCGCCAGTCCCTGCCTGGTTTTCCGCCTGCCGACGCACTCTCACTCCCCGCGCCCCCATACTGAACGCATCCTTGACATGACAGCGGCAATACGTCAGAATTGCCGTTGCGCTTCCCGTTGCCGCAACGTTCACATACAAGATTCCGGAGCACCTGTCCTTTCTGGCCGAGCCGGGGATGCGCGCTCTGGTGCCTTTCGGCCAGCGCAGCGTTACCGGATATATTCTCGGCGAAAGCGCGGAAATGGATCTGGATTCGGTTAAATGCATCCTGGATATCCTGGATGAATCCCCGCTGTTTCCGGCTTCCATGATTCCATTTTTTGAATGGATTTCCGATTATTACCTCTACCCGCTGGGCCAGGTGATCCAGTCCGCCCTTCCCGGCGGATTGACCCGAAAGGATGTGACCTGCTATACCCTGACGCCAGCCGGAAAACGCCATTTGGCGGATGCTTCCCTGCCTGCGCTGCAACAGGCGGTGCTCCGGCTCCTTGAAGACAGACCCAGAACCGTACAAGGACATGTCCGGATCCGCCGGAACCCGCATTCCCCCTTCGCTGCTGCTGTCCATGGAAAAAAACGGATGGATTGAAAAGCGTCCGCCAGATGAAGGTCGAGACCACCCGGCGCCGGCAGGAACTTTACGTATTCCCGTCCGGTGAAATCGAATACGGCGTCCCTTTCGCGTTCTCAGAAACGAATTCTGGAGACCATCCGGTCCTATGGCGGCATGCCGGTTCGGGAACTGAACCGGAAAATCCCGTCAGCATCCCGGAAACTTCCCGCGATGAAAGAGGCCGGATGGATTCAGGTCCGCACCCGGACCCTGTATCGGGATCCTTTTGGTGAACCCGTTCAGCCGGACCATCCGCCGGAATTGACGACGGAGCAGCAGGACGTTGTTTCCGCGGTGGAACTTGCAATGGGCAAAGGGTACAAGCCGTTTTTGCTGAAAGGGGTCACGGCCAGCGGAAAAACTGAAGTATATCTGCAGCTTGCGGAACGGATGATTCAAAAAGGCCGTTCGGTCCTGGTTCTGGTTCCCGAAATTGCGCTGATTTCCCAGATTGAACGCTGTTTTCGGGCCCGTTTCGGGGAATGCGTGGCGGTGCTTCACAGCGGGCTTTCCGCCGGCGAGCGATTTGACCAGTGGGAGCGCATCCTGCGCCATCTCACCCCCATTGTCATCGGCACCCGTTCGGCGATTTTTGCTCCGGTTGAGCGTCTGGGGCTCATCGTGGTGGATGAGGAACATGATACCTCGTACAAACAGGACAGCGGCCTTCACTACCATGCGCGGGATATTGCGCTGGTCCGGGCCAAAATGGACGGCGCCGTTGCCCTTCTGGGTTCCGCAACCCCTTCCATTCAGTCTTATCATCATGTGCTGACCCGAAAATTCCATGGCCTGATCCTGTCGCAACGCATTGAAGACCGGCCGCTTCCCGAAACCCTGGTCGTGGATCTGCGCCAGCTCCGGGATCAGCGGGGCATTTGGAAGCTCATCACCCCGCAGCTCCATGAGGCGATGAAACAGACGCTGGCCAGAGGGGAGCAGGTGCTGCTGTTTTTAAACCGCAGGGGATTCGCCAGTTTTCCGGTATGCGCATCCTGCGGCGAGGTGATCCGGTGTAAAAACTGCTCCATTTCCCTGACCCTTCATCAGAAAGATCAGGCATACCGATGCCATTACTGCGGTTTTTCCAGAACTTCGGCAACCTGCTGTGCCGCATGCGGTTCCTCCCGCATCAAGCTGCTGGGAATGGGAACCGAAAAAATCGAGGCCGCCGTCAAATCGCTGTTTCCGGAAGCCGCCGTGGCCCGCATGGACCGGGACACCGTGGCGCCCAAGGGCGCGCTGCTGAAAATGCTCAAGGACCTGAGAAACCGGACAACGGATATTCTGATCGGCACGCAGATGGTGGCAAAAGGCCATGATTTTCCTTACATCACCCTTGTGGGAATTATCTGCGCCGATATTTCCTTCAATTTTCCGGATTTCAGATCCAGCGAGCGCATGTTTCAGCTTCTGCTCCAGGTTTCCGGCCGGGCCGGCCGGGGAGAGTCTCCCGGCCAGGTCATCCTCCAGACCTACAATCCGGAGCATTTTATCATTGCCGCGGCAACCCGGCAGGATTACGCCGCCTTTTATGAAAAAGAGATTCACTTCCGTGAAAAGCTGAAATATCCCCCGTTTTCCCGGCTGATCCAGATCAAGCTGTCCGGAAAAGATGAAGAAAAAACCCGCTGCCATGCCCTGAAACTCGGCGAGCTCTGCCGCAGTCTGAAAAAAATCCATGCCTGGCACCCTGTCGAGATTCTCGGGCCGATCGAATCCTATCTGCCCAGAATTGCCCGGTATTACCGATGGCAGATCCTGCTCAAAAGCACGCGAACCGCGCCGCTTCGCCGGATGGCCCGCGAATTGATCACCACGCATCGAAAAGAAATTCATCATTCTCAGGTAACGGTGGCCTTTGATGTGGACCCGGTTTTCATGCTGTGATGACTTTGTATTGACAGTATCCATGAAACATTTTACCGTTAGCGTGATTTCCTGCTTATAAAAGGGGGGTGCACTAACTGGACAAAGCAAGCGTGTTGTCATTCTCCGGAATCCGGAGAATGACAGGAATGCACCATTGCCGATTATCGGAGCTTGGCTCGATAGCGACTGGATTCCGGCGTCCGCCGGAATGACGGGCTTAAGACAGGGCCTATGGGGAGAGAAATGAAGTTACTCACATAATATTGCATTGTCTCATGACAGATTATGGAAATGATCGATGGAACCATTGATGTGGATTGCTGTGCTGGCGGTTCTGGTGCTGATTCTCGTGGTGGTGGTGATTAAAAGACAAAAAAACGCCAAAGCGCCCGATGTTTATGTCTGCCGTCACTGCGGCGAAAAAGACTGCGATTGCGCAAAAAAGACGAAATAGCCCATGGAGGCTCTTGAACATGACCGATTTTATGACGATCCTGAAAGAAAGAAGAAGCGTTCGAAAATATGAGGAAAAAGAGGTGCCGCAGGAGATTCTGGACCAGATTCTCGAAGCGGTTCGCTGGTCGCCTTCCTGGGCCAACACCCAGTGCTGGGAAGTGGTGGTCATCAGGGATCCGGCAATAAAGGCAAAACTTCAGGAAACCCTGGCGCCCAAAAACCCTGCAACCAAGGCGGTTGTGAATGCGCCCATCCTGTTGGCCCTTTGCGGCAAACAAAACAGTTCCGGGTATTACGGCGGCACGGTCACCACAAAATTCGGCGACTGGTTCCTGTTTGACCTGGGAATCGCCACACAGAGCCTCTGTCTGGCGGCCCGCCATTTCGGGCTGGGAACGGTGGTTGTCGGCCTCTTCGATCATGACCAGGCCAAAACGGTTTTGAACGTTCCGGCCGGATACGAACTGGTGGCGCTGATTCCGCTCGGTTATCCGGCCAAAATTTCATCGGCTCCCGCACGCAGGGAAATTCAGGAATTTACCCACCTGAATACGTTTTAATGGAAGGCGTTGACCTAAAGATCCCCTTTGAGGCGGATTGTGCAATTGTCTGAATCGAACCCCGCCTGTTTTCGGAGATTGGATGCCCGATCTTTCATCACCATTGCGAGAAAAATCAGGTCAGGACGCGGATTACGGCCGTCTCCCTGTCTTTGGTGGTGGGCGCCCTGCTCATGGCCGCCAAATTTTATATTTACCGGATCACGCTGTCCACGGCCATCCTTTCCGATGCGCTGGAGTCCATCATCAACGTGGTGGCCAGTGCCTTTGCCCTGGGGAGCATTCTGCTGGCGGCCATTCCTCCGGACAAGAACCATCCGTACGGACATGGCAAGATCGAGTATTTTTCGGCGGGCTTTGAGGGAGCGCTCATCATGCTGGCTGCTGCCGGGATATTTAAAACCGGATGGCCCCGGATTTTTGAACCCGCGCCCCTGCCCAATCTTCAGGAAGGTCTCTGGCTGCTGCTGGGCGCAAGCCTTGTCAACCTGCTGCTGGGTCTGGGGCTGATTCGAACCGGCCGCAAAACCCGGTCCCTGACCCTTGAGGCAGACGGCAAGCATGTGCTGACGGATGTCTATACCTCCGTCGGGGTCATCCTGGGGCTGGTTCTGGTCAATTTTACCGGATGGTTCTGGATGGACGGGGCCGTCGCCTGCCTGGTGGGGGTCAATATTCTTTATACCGGCGGCGTGCTGCTGCATCAATCCTTTGCCGGACTGATGAACGCCTCGGACCCCGAACTTCTTCAAGGAAATCTGCAGCCTTCTGGATGAAAACCGGAAAGAGTCCTGGATCGACATCCACCAGTTGCGTGCCTGGGCATCGGGCAATCTCATTCATATCGATTTTCATCTGATTCTGCCCCGCAGCTTTTCCCTGGAAGAAGCCCATCGGGAAGCCAAGGAACTTGAAAATATTCTGAGCAGTCATTTCAGCGGGAATGCAAGCGTCCTGATCCATCTGGACCCCTGCATGGAACCGGATTGTCCGGTATGTTCCAGATATCTGTGCGGGGAGCGCGGCTTGCCGCTGGAAGGCCAGTTCACCTGGACCGTAGAGACCACGACCATGAAAGGCTGGGGAGGAGATCGGCTCATGACACGGCGAAAAAATCGTGATATGCGCTGAAAGCCTGCGTCGCTTCTTCCTGAAAAGATGGTTGTGCACCCGCCTTTGAACAATTCCTTGAAAACCGGGACCCGAAAGCAAAACCGGGATCGATCCATGACACGGACGCCATCATTTATCGCTGCTTCCTTCCGGACCTGACGAGGTTCACGAGTGTCTGTTGCATGGCGGCCGGTCAGCCTGGAGGACGCGGATTCCAGGAGGCTATCCTTTAAGCGGGAATTCGGCCCCGATTGAATCGGAGCCTAGCACAACCGTCTAAAAGTATACCCCATATCCCGCCATTAGCAAGTAAAAAATGGGCGGAAATCATTTTCACGGTAATATTTGACATTTAACGATTCCCTCAGTATGAATTCAAACAAAAGGGTTTAATATTTCAAATGACCATGCCAATGGCGGCTGCGGAACCCGTATTCGCCCTTGATCAATGAACCCGTGAACGGGACAGGATAGATTTGATATTACAGGAGAACCAATGGACTTGAATGCATATTGCCCGCATAAGATCATGCGCGCGGAGGAAGCGATTTCCCATATTCGTAAAGGCAGCAGGGTGTTTATCGGCACCGGGTGCGGTGAACCCCAGCATCTGATCCGGGCCATGGTCATGGATCTTTCCATGCAGGACATCATGGTCTACCAGATGCTTTCCTACACCCTGGCCAATTATATCGATGATCCGGCGTTTACCCGGCGGTTTTCGCTCAAACTTTTTTTTATCAGCAGAACCATGCGAAAAGCCGCTTTTGAAGGAAAAATCGATTATATCCCCGCGTACCTGTCCCAGATCCCCAGGCTTTTTGCCAGCCATCGCATCGGCCTGGACGTGGCGCTGATTCAGGTGAGCCCTCCGGACAAGTTCGGGTACTGCAGTCTGGGCGTTTCGGTGGATATCACCCGCTCCGGCATGGAAAACGCCGCCATGGTCATTGCCCAGGTCAATCCCCTGATGCCCAGAACCTGGGGAGACAGTTTTGTCCATCTGGACGATATCGACATGCTGGTGATTCATGAGGAGCCGATCGTTGCAACCCCGGTCAGGCGTCCCAACACGGAAGTGATTCAGCGGATCGGCCATTACATTTCCCAGCTTGTCGATGACGGGGCAACGCTTCAGATCGGATTCGGCAACCTTCCCGATGCCATTCTGCCCTATCTGGACAATAAAAACGATCTGGGAATCCATACCCAGCTCATCACGGACGGCATGCTGCCGCTGCTGGAAAAAAAGGTGATCACGAACAAGAAAAAATCCCTTCTGCCCGGAAGGGTCGTGGCTTCCCTGTGCATGGGCACCGAAGCCATTTACCGATACGTGGACAACAACCCCCTGTTTTATTTCCGGTCGTCTGAATTTGTGAATGATCCCACGGTCATTGCCCGGAATGACAACCTGATTTCCATCAGCTCCGCCCTGGAGGTGGATCTGACCGGTCAGATCTGTTCGGATTCCATGGGATATCTGTTTTACAGCGGCATCGGCGATCAGGTCGATTTCCTGCGGGGCAGCGCCATGTCAAAAGGCGGCTTTTCCATTGTGGCCCTGCCGTCCACGGCCCAGAACGGCAAGGTCTCCCGGATTGTTCCCCATCTCAGCGAGGGCGCGGGCGTCGCCACCACGCGCGGGGATGTCAATTTCGTCGTCACCGAATACGGCATTGCCGAACTGAAAGGAAAGGGCATTTACCAGCGGGTCATGGAGCTGGCGCAGGTGGCCCACCCCAAATTCCGCGAAGAGCTGATCGATATCGCCAAGACGCGCCATTACATTTTTGCCGACCAGCTTCCGCCGTCGCAGGACGATCTGCTCTTTCTGGAAGGCTATAAATCCACCCTGAAGTTGAAAAATGGAAAAATCATTGAATTCCGGCCGCTGCTGCCATCGGATGAATTTTCTTACCGCAATTTTTTCTATTCGCTTCAGGAAGAGACCATCTACCGCCGGTTTTTTTACAAAATGAAGGTCTTTTCCCATGAAGTGGTTCAGAAGCAGTGGGCCAGCGTGGATTACCGCAAGAACATGTCGCTCATCGGCCTTTCCCAGAAAGGCGGCAGCCGCGAAATCATGGCCATCGGCTCTTATGCCGAAGAAGAAGAGGGCCGCGCGGAGGTGGCGTTTGTGGTCCGGGAAGATTACCAGGGAAAGGGCATTTCCACTTATCTGCTGAAGGAACTTGAAAAAATCGCCAGGGGAAACGATTATAAAGGTTTTTCCGCAACGGTGCTTCGGGAGAATTCCTCCATGCTTCACGTCTTTAAAAAACGCTATCCCAATGCAATCGTCAACATGAGCGGGGGAGATCTGACCATTCTGATGGATTTTGCCGATGCGGCCGAGCTGCAGAAAAATGCAGATGCCTGAGCCTGCTGAAATGCAGATCGGTGATCCGGAATGGAACCGGATGATCGTAACCGGCGCCGAAACACTGGGGGTTCGGGTTTCCGCAGCCCAGGTGGCGCAGTTTGTGCGCCCACATCCGGGAATTGCTGCTCTGGAACCGCAAGACCAATGTGACCGCCATCACCCAGCCGTTTGAAGTGGCCATCAAGCATGTTGTGGATTCGCTGGCCATAGCCCGATGGATTCACCCGGAAGCTTCCGTGCTGGATGTCGGCTCGGGCGGCGGATTTCCGGGGATCCCGCTCAAGATTCTGATGCCTTCCCTGTCGGTAACGCTGATCGATTCTTCCCGCAAGAAAATCAGTTTTCAGCGCCATGTCATCCGCACGTTGGGACTGGTCAATATCGACGCAGTGCAAACCCGGATCGAGGCGCTTTCGGCAGACCCAGGCCATCTTCAGGGTGGCAGCCCGAATGCTTTTTCGGTCATCGTCTGCCGGGCATTTACGGACCTGGCCCGTTTTGTTGAGATGGCAATGCCGCTTCTGGCTCCCGCCGGCATGATTATCGCCATGAAAGGCAGGATCAGCCGCGAGGAACAGGCCGACGTTTCAAGCCTTATCTCCCGCATGGCCCAAGCCGGCACTGTACTGCATTCCCGGACCATCTCCTATAATCTTCCCTTTCTCGGCGCGGAACGCTGTCTTTATATTGTAACCGCAAAAAATTCATGAACCCTCCTTCATCAAGATCACACAAAATTTCGGGGCAGCTCGGGACTGCGGTGTCAATGGCTGTAAGATACATCAGTTTGAACGCCCATCCATGATTTTAATGTTGAAGGCAACAGACATTGGGTTGATTTTCCGGATAAATGATGTTCTATTATGATCAAATGAAAAAAACGGTATGAATTTGTAAAGCACTTTCATCAGGCTTGTAAGGTCATTTGGAATATGGATAGCGATAAAAACCGGATTTGCGAGAAAAAATTTATTGTTCCGTTTCATGATCTGGATCCCATGCAGATCATGTGGCATGGCAATTATCTTAAATACTTCGACATGACCCGATCGGCGCTCTTTGCCAATGCAGGGGTGGATCTCTTCGGTTATTTTAAAAACACCAATTATCTTTTTCCCATCACCAAGACCATGACCAAGCATATCGTATCCCTGCGGTATCTGGATGCATTCAAATGCACGGCTACCGTTCTTGAAGCGCAGTACAAGATCGTCATGGATTTTCAGATCAGACTGGTCGAGAGCAATCAGATCTGCGCCAAGGGAAGAAGCGAGCAGGTTGCCGTGAAATATCCCGAAAAGGAAATCATGTTCGAAATACCGGAGGAAATCCGGAAGGCTTTGGGATTTTAGTGTCATGACGCCCGATTTTCAAAATGCTTTTACGGCCGGCGTCGAGCGCCTCAAGGCCTGGTCCGATGTGCTGGATGATATCAACGTTTTTCCGGTTGCGGACGGCGATACGGGGCGCAATCTGATCATCAGCCTCACCCCCTTGCGATATCCGGATAAAGACCGGGAAACGACCATTACCCGGCTGCTTCTGTCCGCTCGCGGGAATTCAGGGAATATCGCGGCCCGTTTTTTTGGCGGATTTCTGATGGCGGATTCGTTCCTGCTGCTTCCGAAAGCAGCCAAAGAGGGACGGGATCTGGCCTGGCAGGCGGTTCATAATCCCGTGCCGGGAACCCTGCTGACGGTTTTTGATGCGCTGGCCGACTTTTTGAAAGATCACCCGTTTGAAGGCACTCCGGAATATGTCTCAAGGATTGTCGATCGGCTTGAAATGGCCGTTTTATCCACGCCCGAACTTCTCCCGAAGCTGAAGAAAGCCGGCGTTGTTGATTCCGGGGCCTTGGGAATGTATATTTTTCTGGAGGGGTTTTTTAACCGCCTTATCGGCCGGACGGACCGGTTTCGCCCCATTGCAGAGATATTTAAAAATCAAATGGCAGTTTCCGCTTCTTTTCAGGAAGAGCTTCAAGACGGCTTTTGTGTCGATACGGTCCTTCATGTGGATGGCGATATCAACGAAAAAATCGACAGACTTTCCATATACGGCGAGAGCGTGGTGGCGATTTCCCACCAGGACTATCTGAAAGTTCATCTGCACACGAACAGCACCCGGGAGGCCAGGCGCCGGATGGCGTCCCTGGGCGATGTCCTGCAATGGACCGATGACAACCTCTCCATTCAGATTGCGGATTTCAAGCGCACTTCCCGGACAGGGGCCCATTCATATCATGACGGATGCGGCCGGATCCATAACCCGCGAGGACTCCCGAAATCTGGGGATCACCCTTCTGGACAGCTATATTACCGCCGGTGAAAAATCACTGCCCGAAACCCTTTTTTCTTCGGAGGAGCTGTATCAATCCATGCTGGCGGGAGTGAAAGTATCCACCGCGCAGGCCTCTGTTTTCGAAAGACATCAATGTTACCAGCGGGTCGTCAATCAATATCCGAAAGTGCTGTATCTTTGCGTGGGATCGGCGTTTACGGGGAATTTTGATGTCGCTCCTGGCATGGAAGAAACTCAATGACCCGGACAATCGCCTGACCATCATGGATACGAAAGCGGCATCCGGCCGTCTGGGACTGATTGCCATGGCATCGGCACAGGTATTCAGCCCGATCCGGTGATCCGGATGCGGTTATCGCATTTGCAAAAAGAGCCATTGATGCCTGCGAGGAATATGTCTTTATCGATAAGCTCAAATATCTGGCAGCCGGGGGGCGAATCGCCAAATCCCGCGCGTTTTTCGGTGATACGTTTCATGTAAAGCCGATTATCACGCCGACGGGCGAAGGCGCTAAAAAAGTCGGCGCCGTAAAAGATCGGGATGAACAACTGAAATTTGCGATCGGAAAGCTTGACGCGATCCCTTGCAGAAAATTCAGCCCCCTTGATTATGCTGGAGTATTCGGACAATTTTGCCTGGGTGAACGATACCGTGAAAAAACAAATTGAAAGCATCGGCCCCTTTATCCGAGATATTTTTGCAGCCCCTGTCCTTGACATCCGGCGCCCACATGGGGCCGGGAACCTGGGCCATGGCGTTTTTGCCGGGCAAGTTTAAAGAATGAACCCTGATACCGGAAACAAGGCAAGATTTGCCATCATTATCCCGGTCTACAACCATGAACACGCCGTTTCAGACGTGATAAAAAAATCCCTTTGCCTGAACTATCCGGTATTTGTCGTCAATGACGGTTCCACGGATTCAACCGCGGACAGGATCAGAAATCTTGACGGCATCCGTCTTTTGCAGCACAAGGAAAACAGGGGAAAGGGCGCGGCGATTCTGACCGGTTTTGCCCAGGCAGCCCAGGTTGCCGATTGGGCCATCACCATCGATGCGGATGGCCAGCATGACCCGCAGGATGCACTGAAGCTGATACGGGCGATACCTGAAAACGCGCGGCCGATTGTGGTCGGCAGCCGAGAGGGAATGGCCGGAACCCACGTTCCCTGGACAAGCCGGTTCGGGCGCGGGTTCTCCAATTTCTGGGTGTTCTTGTCCGGCGGTCCCCGCATGACCGACTCTCAAAGCGGGTTCAGAATATACCCGTTGCCTGAAGCCATGGGACTTGAATGTCACAGCAAAACGATACCAGTTTGAAGTCGAGATCCTGGTGAAGGCCCGATGGCGAAAAATACCCGTCATCGAAGCGCCGATCCGCGTCCGTTATGCGCCGGGAAAAGAACGCATCTCGCATTTCCGGCCCTTTATCGATTTTGTGAGAAATTCCATTACGTTTTCAAGGCTTATTTTCCAGAGAATTGTGATACCCGCAAGCATCAGAAATCGGGTGAAGCACGGTCAGCCTTAACCCTTTATTGTTTATCTTGCCGCCGCAATGAGAACTTATTTGTATCGCGCGATTGTCTATCTGTCAAAAATAATGGGAACATGGGTTTTTATCGTGTTTGCCTGGATCGTTTCCACGGGTTTTTTCATGCTCTTTCCCCGGCGGGTGAACACCAGCATCCGGTTTTACCGGACGCTTTTTCCGGACAGAAACTGGTTCACCCATTTGGGGTGCGCCTGGCGTCAATTCCATAATTTTACCGATGTGTTCTTCGATAGATTCATGTTGCAGGAATTTGACGATATTCACTATACGTCCGAAGGGTTGGAGCGCCTGGAGCAAGTTCTGGAAGAAAAAAGCGGCGCAATCCTTCTGATGTCGCACATGGGGAACTGGGAGGTGGCGGCGCACCTGTTGAAGCGGAATTTTCCGGATATGAGTCTGCTTCTGTACATGGGGGTGAAACACAAGGAACAGATCGAGGGAATTCAAAAGAAAAGTCTTTCCCGGAATGGCGTCAGGGTCATCGCGGTGGATGAGCATGGCGGCTCACCCTTTGATATCGTCGAAGGAATTCATTTTATCAATTCCGGCGGCCTGGTTTCATTAACCGGGGATTTGATCTGGAAAAAGGATCAGCGAAGCGTATCCGGTAAAATTTTTAGGCCGTGACGCGCTGTTTCCGGAAGCCCCGTATCTGTTTGCGCTGTTATCCGGCGCGCCGATATTTATTTTTTTTGCCTTCCGCATCGGAAGAAAAACCTATCATTTTTCCCTGTCCGAACCCGTTTTCGTGAAGGCGCCATCCCGTGGGGAGCGCGCCGCCGCCATTCGTCAGGCAGCGCAAAGATACGCGGACATTACTGGAAGAAACCGTGCGCCGCAATCCCTTTCAGTGGTATCATTTCAAGCCGCTGCCGGGTCCGGAGGCAGCGATTTGAGCCATTTCACGAAAACCGGAAGTATTTTTGGATGGTATGTATGGCGAGGGAGGGTCGTCTTTTTACTATCAATCTTTGCTTTGAATTTCACTTATTATTGTGTAATAACCCCATTTGCATTTTCACTCGCTATGGGAACAATGATATGACACGTGATGAAATACAATCTGAAGTTTTAAGGGTTTTCAAGGAACAGTTCGAGATAACCAGTCCGGATCTTGATGAGAACTTGCGGGAGGCATACGAGTTTGACAGCATTGATGCCATCGAGTTGTTAAGAGAAATTGAAGCTCTTGCTCGGGACGCAATTGACCCGGGAGGAAAAAAAAATGGCCATGGATATCCGAACCATCAATCAGATTCTGGATTATATTGAATCTCTGGCGGCAGTCCGGTCAGGCAAATCGTGAACCCTGAATATTAAACGCTTTTACCTATCGGAAAGAGGATCAGCATGGCGCGAAGGGTAGTTGTCACGGCGTGTTCGGCAATAACACCGATTGGCCATACGAAAGAAGACATTGTCAGGCACCTGGTGGAAGGCATTTCCGGGGTGATCAAGCTGCGAACCGATGATCTGCTTTCCGATTTTATTCAGACCGGCGTCTTTGGAACCGTGGATTATCCGGTCGAATATGAGTTCAAGCGCCAGGACCGAAAGACCATGGGGCCGGTGTCCTACTATGCCTGCCAGGTAGCCAAAGAGGTTTTGCAGGCATCCGGGCTGAATCAGGAATTTATCACCTCCGGCCGGCTGGGCGTGGCGTTCGGCTCCACCCACGGAAGCCCCACCGTGCAGCGGCAGATATACAAAACGTTCTTCGGTAATTCGAAATCCAATTATGCTTCCATCGGGGCCGTGGATTATTTAAAATCGATGGTCCACACCACGGCGGTGAATATCACCAAGATGTTCGGCATTACCGGAAGGGTGCTGTCTTCGTCCACGGCCTGTACCACCAGCAGTCAGTCCATCGGTTTCGGATATGAAATGATCAAGCACGGCATCCAGGATGCCATGATTTGCGGCGGCGCCGATGAATATGACACAACGACCGTTGCGGTATTTGATAACCTGCTGGCATGCTCAACGGACTTTAATGAAACCCCCCATCTGACGCCGCGCCCTTTTGATGCGCGACGGGACGGCCTGGTTGTGGGAGAAGGCGCCGGCGCCTTACTTCTGGAAGACTATGAATTTGCCCGGAAAAGGGGTGCGCCCATCCTGGCCGAGATCATCGGTTTTTCCTGCAATAACAATGGGGGCGATCTGATTTTTCCAAGCATAGAGGGCATCGCCGAAACCCTGCGTCTTGCGCTGAAGGATGCCGGAATCAGTCCCGACGCGGTGGATTTTGTCAGCGCCCATGCCACGGCCACAAAAATGGGCGATGTGATTGAAGCCCGGGCGATTGAACGAGTTTACGGGAAATCCCCCGTGGTTACGGGACTCAAGAGTTATATGGGCCATACCATGGGATCATGCGGCGCCATAGAGACGATTTTGACGCTTTACATGATGGAAGAAGGGTTTATTGCGCCGACATTGAATCTGGATACGATCGATGAAAGGTGCGCGATGATTAACCATGCGACAAAGCTGATTGAAACGGATATTCGCATTGCTTCCATTCAGAATTTTGCCTTCGGCGGCGTGAATACCTGCCTGATGTTTAAAAGACCGGATTTTTGAGATGGTTTTCATAAAGGTTCAGGCTGCATGAAAGCATCTGAAACCACCTCCCGTTGTCGGCTTCTGAAACCTGCGTTTGACATGGTCATCACGTTGATTCTCTGGGCTTATTTTACGGCGGGTTTTGTATTTTTCTTTTCTCCGTTTTATCTGGCGGCCTTTCTTTTCTCCGGAAACAGGGAGCGCGTCGTTCCAGCGCCTGAATCATCGATTCTACAGGGGCTTTTTTAAACTGCTCCGGATCCTTGTTCCCGCCACCCGGTGGCATATCCCCGATGATGTGCTGTCGATCCGCGCTTCCGTGATCGTCTGCAACCACATCTCCTATCTGGATTCGATTCTGATGATTTCGCTGTTTGCGCGGCACAGAACCATCGTCAAAAGCCGCTTTTTTAAAATTCCCATTTTCAGGCAGGTGATCGAATTGTCCGGATATATCCCCTCCGCATCCGAAGGCAATTTGTCGGATTTGATCATCCGGCGGATTGAAGAAATGGATTCTTTTTTTGAGGACGGCGGGAATCTTTTCATATTTCCCGAAGGAACCAGAGCTCGCGGCGGCGCCATCGGGCCGCTCAACAAAGGGGCGTTTAAAATCGCCAGACTGAGCAGGCGGCCCATCAATGTGCTTTTTGTTCATAACACCGATAAGCTGTTCCAGCCCGGCAGATTTTTATTTAATACCTGTTTTGAAGGTACGATATCCGTCGAAGCCCTTGCCAATATCGCGCCGGATTATCAGCGAGACCGCTTTTCCGTTTCCGGGTTGATGACCGAGGTAAGGTCGCTGCTGGAAACGGAGCAGTCTAAACGTCTGGGGAGAGAGGATTTATGAAAATCGTTTTGATGTCCATGCCGGATGTGGCTCCGGTAATCATGCATGAAGCCGCCTTTCACATGCCCAATTGCGGCATCGCCAGCATTGGCGCCAATATTGATGACGGGCACGAAGTCTATATCATCGATCTGATCCGGAAACGCAGGCAGCTTAAAAAGTATTTGACCCGAACCCTGCTGAAAATCCGCCCGGAACTGGTCGGTCTGTCCGCCATGGCATGGCAGTATGAAACCTGCATTAAATTGATCCGGCTGATAAAACAGCTTCTCCCGGATGTAAAAATTGTCATCGGCGGATACCATGCCACCTTGATGCATGAAGAGATCGCCGCATCCGATGAGGCGGATCTGATCGATTTCATGGTCCGGGGAGAAGGCGAGGAAGCGTGCCGCAGACTGGTCAATGCCCTGGAAGGCAGGGACCGGTTTGAAGACATTCCTTCACTTTCCTACAAACCATCCGCCCATCCCGCCCCGGGAAAGGTTTTTGTGCATAATCCCAGAGGAGAGCTGCTGGATTTGTCCCGGCTGAAACCGCCCATTCGGGATAAAAGGCGGCTGACCTGGGGATACCATATCATGAATTCCAAAATCGAAGTTCTGGAAACCTCCCGGGGATGCACGCGCAACTGCTCGTTCTGCAGCATGCAGCACATGTACGGGCGAACCTTCCGGACATTTCCCATTGAACGGGTCCTGGCGGATATCGATGAAATTTATTATCAATCGAAAGACGCGCTGGATTTTTGTTGCAGACGACAATCTGGTGCTGGATACCGAGCGGGTGATAAAGACTCTGTGATGCGATTATTGCGCGTCAATACAGAAAGCTGAACCTGATCGTTCAGGCCGATTGCATTACCATGTCCAGAAACGAGGAGATGGTTCGCAAAATGGCCATGGCCGGCATCAAATCCGTTTTCCTGGGGATTGAAAACGTATCCAAAAAAAATCTGGCCATGGCCCACAAAGGCAACATCGTCGATGCTTCCCGAAAAGCCATGGAGCTTTGCCATAAATATGGCATCATGGTGGTGGGGGGACTCATTTTCGGTTTCCCGGACGATGATGAAACAGCCATCATCGAAAATTACCAGTTCCTGAAATCCATTGGATCGGATACCGCCTATTGCCAGATTCTTACCCCCTATCCCAAAACCGTCATGCGTCAGGAACTGCTGGATCAGGGCCTGGTGACCAACCCCGATGATTATAAGTGGTACAACGGAATATGGGCGAATGTAAAAACCAGGCACCTTTGCGCCGACCAGTTGCAATATCTGGTCTGGTATCACCGGCAGAAGGTTATGGGCTGGTGGGAACCTTCGGATCGCATCCGAAGCCAGGGCCGTTTCTGGACGTCCATCTGGTTATTCGCATTCCGGCCCATGCTGCAGTTTTTCCTTGGCAGGACCCTGAAGAAATACGGCTGGCAGGGCCGTTATGAGCGGGCAATGAAACGCCAGGCAGGCGTGAATGTGTTCAAGGATCTCGAAGAATTTAACGTGCAGGTGATAGGCAATGGGTGATGGTTTTTCCCATAACCCATTACCAAATACTATATCTCCCTGCCAAACGCCCGTGTTGCAAGCGCCCGGTTTCGCGGCCGGTAGGTGTTGTCCGCCATCTCCTTGACGACGACCTTCTGCATGAGCCTGGACATCTTGATTTCCTGCGGCTCGTCCTTGTAGAAGGTGTCCCAGGCATAAAAAAGCAGTTCCTGCAGCTTTTCGGCGGACATGTTCCTGGGATGGTATACCACTTTGTCGGCGGAATAATCATTCCAGTCACTGGAAAAAATCCGGTTCTGCTGTTTCAGATCTTCATAGGCTTTGGTATGGGGAAAGGGCGTCAGCACGGTGAACTCGGCGATATCCAGCTCAATATCCAGCAGAAAGTCGATGAGTCTTTTGATGCTGTCCTCGGTGTGATCATCCAGGCCAAGCAGAATCGTGCCCTCAACGCCGATGCCATGATCGTGGTATCTTTTGATCCGGTCCCGGATATAATCCGAAGTGTCGAAAACCGCCTGATACACATACCAGGCCCCGGCCCGGGCCGCCAGCTCCAGCACCCGCGGATTGTCCTCTATCGGGTGGCTGCACCATTTTTTCTTCAGGGGAATCATCTCCTTGAACAGATCCATCTCCCACCGGGTATCCTGCGCCAGTGAATTGTCCACGAGAAAGAGCCGGTTGTTGTCAATGCTTGCCATTTCTTCAATGACCTTATCGATGGGACGGGGCCTGAATTCCTTTCCGCCAAGATAGGCCACCGCGCAGGGATAACAGTGAAAGCGGCACCCCCGCGAGGCATGAACCAGATCAACCATCTGGATGCCCCGGTAATTATACAGGTCTTTTTTCAAGAGATCCCTGCGCGCCGTACCCACCATTTCGATGGGCGGCCTGTCTCCGATATAATCATAAATTTTTTGCAGCTTCCCGTTTTTAAAGTCCGATAAGACTTTCTCCATCTTTCCTTCGGCTTCGCCGATAAAAACGCAATCCGCATGATCCAGGGTCTCTTGTGCGTGCAGCATGGTGGCAATGCCGCCAAAGATGACCTTGACTCCCTTTCGTCTGTAGATGTCCGCAATTTCCCAACCCCGTTTGGCCTGAATGGAAAGCATCATCGAGATTGCAACCAGATCGACCGGATCATCAAAATGGATCGATTCCAGATTCTCGTCAATGAATTCCGCTTCCACGTCCTCCGGCAATGCCGCCGCGAAAACGATGGGGCCGTGGGGCGGCAGGTGAAATTCGGTCTGCCTTTCCAGTTTGGACCATTTTGGATAGATGATTCTCAATTTCATGAAATATCCTTTTGCGCGCAGAGTTTGGCACCATTTGCAATATTTTTGCCATTGACGTAGCGGATTCTTTTATCACCGATCCCGGATAAAGAAAACCAATACATCATCTTTTTTATCTTCCTGTCAACCCTAATCGCCAGGGTTGCGGATGCTTTCAAATACATGACCGCTTGATAAGTATATGAGCAGCCGTTTCAATGTAGCCCAACATAGCGGAGTCTGGGACGTTCAGACTGAAACAGGAATTTTGTCTTGACGATTACAGGCAAAACCGGCTATATTTATGACCGGATCAGGCTGCATCCGGCAATATTTATGACCAGGAGTGACCCGATGATAGAGACGATCAAATCCATCATCCTGGACTTTCAGGAAACCCGGCTGGAAACCGGGGTGCCCCGGCGCTTGCGTATCGAGACGGTTCACGGCAAGGCCGCCGTCTGCATCGGGGTGCGCCGGAGCGGCAAGTCGACTTACATGTTCCAGATTATCCAGCGGCTGCTGGACAGCGGGGTCCCGCGGCAGAACATTCTGTATCTGAACTTTTTCGACGACCGCCTCCACAACCTGCGGCAGGACAACCTCGGTCTGATCGCCGAGGCCTATTACTCGCTCTACCCGGAGAAGAAAAACGCCGAGACGGTCTACTGCTTTTTTCGACGAGATTCAGGCGCCCCCGGTTGGGAGCCCTTCGTCGACCGCCTGATGCGCACGGAAAAATGCGAGGTCTATCTCACCGGCTCGTCGGCCAGGATGCTTTCCAAGGAAATCGCCACGCAGATGCGCGGGCGGGCGCTGTCATGGGAGATGTTTCCCTTTCTCATTCCGGGAATTCCTGGACTACAAAGGAATCGAGAGCAAGGGCGCTCTTGTCGACGAAGAAGCGGCTCCTCGTCCAGAAGGCCTTCGAGGAATACTGGGAGACCGGCGGCTTTCCCGAGGTCGCCGGCCTCAGACCGCCACCTGCGGATCAAGACCCATCAGGAATACCTTCAGACCATCCTGTTTCGGGATCTTGGTCGAGCGCCACGACGTTTCCCATCCGAAGGCGGTGACCGATCTGGCGCACTGGCTGGTGGACAACACGGCCTCGCTCTATTCCGTCAACAGCCTCACGGGGTATCTCAAATCGCTGGGCCACAAGGCCCCCAAGTCCGCCGTGTCGGATTATCTGGAATGGTTCGAGGACGCCTATTTCCTGTTCACCGTGCGGATATTCGACGCGTCGCTCGCGCGCAGCAACACCAACCCGAAAAAAATCTACTGCATCGATCACGCTCTGGTCACCTCGGTGTCGTCGGGGATTCTGGTCAACTCCGGACATCTCCTGGAGAATCTTGTGTTCACGGCTCTCCGGCGTCTCTACCCGGATATTTACTACTACAAGACGAAGACCGGCCGGGAGGTCGATTTCATCGTCCCGATGCGCGGCCGCGCGCGGATGCTGGTCCAGGTGTGCGAGTCCCTGGCCGAACCGCAGACGCGGAAACGGGAGACGGCGGCTCTGAACGAGGCGATGGTGGAACTCGGCCTGAAAACCGGAACCATCGTGACCCGGAACGAGGACGAGCAGATCGAAGTCGGCAGCGGAACCATCGAAGTGGTTCCGGCATGGCGATTCCTTCTCGACCTGCCCGAATCGGCGGAATAGCCCCTATGAAAATTCAGCGCAATGCTTTACAGCGTGGGAAAAAAAGCGGAGAAACAGATTGAAGCGACATTGTTGCAGTAGCAAGAGCGGAAAGAATCGAGAAGTCCCGGAGACAAACGCATGGAAATAGAAAGAGTCGTGATTACCGGGCTGGGAACGATAAACGCCATCGCGGCAAATGTGCCTGAATTCCATGGCGCCTTGAGAAATGGCGTATGTGGTATCGGCCCGGTCACCGTCTTTGACACGACTGAATTTAAAACGCATACCGGCGGGCAAGTCAAGCGGTTTGCCCTCAAGAGATGATCCCTGCGGAATTTTCAATAAAGCGGATGTCCCGTTCGGATATTATGGCCATGGCGGCGGCCATGGAGGCATTAAAGAACGCCGGGCTCTTTCCGGTGCCGGAGGGACTGCTGGCGGATACCGGCGTTGTGATCGGGGGGGGCGCCGGCGGCATGCTGGAGGGTGAGGAGGCTTATCGGCAATACCTCAAGGAATAAGGGCAAGGGCGTGCGCTTTTCCCGTTTTTCATCGTTTTGCTGCGCCTCGTCCGCCGACCACATCGCAACCAAGCTGGGGCTCATGGGGCCCAAGACCACGTTCATGACCGCCTGTTCATCCGGAGCCACGGCCATGGGATACGCCCGGGACCTGATCCGGGCAGGCATGGCCAAAGTCGTTATCGCCGGCGGCACCGAGCCCCTTTCCCGGATCACTTACGCGACGTTCAATGCACTGGGCGCCGTGGACCCGGAATTCTGCAAGCCCTTTGATAAAAACCGCCAGGGGATTTCCCTCGGAGAAGGCGCCGGAATCCTGATTCTCGAGTCCTTGAGTCATGCGCGGAACCGGGGCGCCCAAATCCATGGGGAGATTCTCGGGTATGGGGTAAGCTGCGATGCGTATCACATGACCGCCCCGGACCCTGAGGCATCCGGCGCGGCGCGGTGCATGCGGACAGCCCTGCAGGATGCCGGCGTTCCCCCGGAACGGGTGGACTATATCAATGCCCATGGCACGGCGACGCCTGCCAATGATCGCATGGAAACCCGGGGGATCAAGGCGGTATTCGGCAAAAAGGCGTATCAAATTCCCGTCAGTTCCACCAAATCGATGACGGGCCACACGCTGGGGGCTGCCGGAGCCATGGAAGGGGTTGTTTCCGTATTGGGGATTGTTCATGGATTCATTCCGCCGACAATCCACCTGACGGCGCCTGATCCCGAGTGCGACCTCGACTATGTTGTCGAAGGGGCTCGCGATTCCGAGGTCAATATCGTTCTTTCCAATTCTTTTGCGTTTGGCGGCAACAATACATCGGTTGTCTTTGGCAGGTTTACCGAAAAGGGCATTGTCCATGAATGAACGCGTCGTCATAACCGGGATCGGCATGGTCACGCCCCTGGGAACAGGCAAGGATGTTTTCTCGCAAAGACTTTTCAGGGGCGACTCCGGCATTTCCCCGATCACCGCTTTTGATACCTCCCGGTTTCGTTCCAGGCTGGGGGCCGAGGTGCACGGCTTTCTTCCCAGGGATTTCATTTCCGTAAAAAATCTGAGAAGGATGGACCGCATTTCCAGCATGGCGGCGGCTTCGGCAAGGATGGCAACTGAAGATGCGGGTTTTGGCATCGATGCATCCAACAGAGACCGGGTGGGGATTATCCTGGGGGTGAGCTATGGCAGCACCGATGTTGCGGCCCAGTTTGCCGGCATTCTTTTTACCGAGGGTCCCGGATCGGCCAGCCCCATTCTCGTGCCGAACACGGTGATCAATGCTCCCGCGGGCCATGCATCCATCGAACTCGGGTTCCGGGGAATCAACTCGACGGTGAACCACCGCGAGGCTTCGGCCGAGACAGCCATCGCCTATGCGGCTGCCGAGATCAAAAACGGTCGTGCCGATGTCCTTCTGACCGGAGGCGCGGATATCATTTCAGAATTTTTCCTTGAAATCCTGACCCATTTCAAGGCCGTCTCCCCGGTAGACGGGGGCGCGGAAGGGGCGCGGCCCTTTGACATCCTGAGAAACGGCCCGGTCATCGGGGAAGGCGCGGGGGTGCTTTGCATCGAGTCCATGGCGCACGCCAGGGCGCGGGGGGCCACGCCATACTGTGAAATCGCGGGCTGGGGCCTGAGTTCTTCCCCGTCTCCTCCCACGGACTGGCCGTCAGATCCGAAAGGACCCATCCTGGCGATGACAAGGGCGATGGAATCCGCAAAAATAACGCCCGGGGATATCGATTATGTTTCCGCCTCCGCCAACGGCGGCAGGAAACTGGATTTGCTTGAGGCGGAGGCATTGTCCGCGCTATTCGCGGGAGAAAAACAAATGCCGTTTATCTCTTCCATCAAGGGCGCTGTCGGCGAGAGCTTCTCTTCCGGGGGAATACGGACCGCGGCCATGGCAATATCGATCAGAGAAGCAAACCCTTCCGCCGACTTTGGGCCTTGAGAATCCCGTAAAACCCCTTCCGTTTATTCTGAACATGAAAAAAGAAGCCGGAATCAATTACGGACTGGTTAACGGCTTTTCATCCGGCGGGACATTTGCTTCCCTTGTTCTGAAGCGAATGGACGAACAAGGCTAAAACATCCCGCCGTTTACCGAAATGACCTGACCGGTGATATAGGAGGCATCTTCCGAGCAGAGGAATCTGACCACTTTTGCCACTTCGTCGGGCTTTCCGATCCTTGCCATGGGAATCAGCGACTTGATATTGGCAATGGGCGCATCCTTGATCATTTCGGTTTCTATAAGTCCCGGCGCAACGACATTGACCCGGATCCCAAGCCGGGCGACTTCGGACGCCACGGCGCGGCTGGCGCCGATCAGTCCGGCCTTGGCAGCCGAATAATTGGCCTGGCCCCTGTTTCCCATGAGCCCGGCAACCGAAGCGATGGAGACAATGGCGCCGCGTTTTTGCACGACCATTTTTTCCAGCACCGGCTTGGTCATATTATAAAAACCGCCCAGGCTGACATCGATGACCGAGTGCCAGTCCTTTCGCGGCATCATGACGAACAGGCCGTCAGCGGCTATCCCGGCGTTATTGACCAGCGCATCGATGGTTTTAAACCGTTTCAGAATCACATCGAATGCATTTTGGGTTTCCTTGTGATTGGATACATCAAATTGCATGATGTCGCCATCGCCCCCTTCCTGCCGGATCATCGCCTGCGTTTCAATCGCGCCTTTTTCATCCGAACGGTAGTTGACGACGATATGATACCCGTTTCTTGCCAGTTCAAGGCTGATCGCGCGTCCGATTCCCTTGCTGGCGCCGGTAACAATTGCAACCTTTCCTTCAGGTTTTGTATCCATTGGATAGCCTTTTTCCTAAAATGGTTATGTAATGAGTCATGAAGGCAGTTATCATTACCACGGTGAAAGAATCAACCCGCTTAAGGTAACGGCCGAAAAATCTATTGGACGGCATCTAATCGGATTGAATCAGTTGCAGCGATATTTCAGCAACAATCTTCGATCCGATTTCAACCGTTCCCAGAATTTCGATAAAATTTTCAAAGATGAACTGGTTCTCGGTCCGGGTGGTGATCAAGGTGTTTAACGGAATGGCATGTATATGAAAATGAGACTGCTTGATGCCCACCAGCCATCCTTTTGTTACAAAATCCTCGCCGTGTTTCCGGATGCCTTCCCAGCAGTTGCTGATCCCGGCTGTCTGCGCCACCAGTTCGATGAGTACGAGCGAATGAACGGATTGACCGCTGAAAAAAGGCCATTGGTCGGTAACCGTAGCCTGCGTGACGGCACTTTTTTCATCGACCTCGATAATTTCATCAATCAGCCGCATCCTGTCACGATGCGGCAAAAAATCTTCGGCGCGTTTACGCGTCTGGCTCATGATTGTTCGGCCTTTTCTCCGGGCAAGGAAAAAAACAGTTGAAGATAAACTGATATCAGTATATTCAAACGACTCGATTTGCAAAAATTCGTACTATAATTTAAGCTTCGTGTAAAGATATATGACCGAGAATTGAAAACGTCTTTGTTTGCCCGATTGTTCCATCCTGATTGTCATTTGGATACAAATCCCCGGCGGATTCATGATGTTAAGCTTACAGAGACGGACTGGTTTTCATGATCTTTTACAATATCGGTCAGTTTTAAGGCTTGTGATGCGATTGTCCCTGCAGGCGGTTTCTTCCTGTGTTTATTTTTTTCTAACTTGGCGGGTATCATGGAAAAGTTGCTGAAAGAACTGAAAATCAAAATTATCGAATTGCTGAATCTGATTGATGTGAACCCGGAGGATATCCGGGAAGATGATCAACTGGTCGGCGGTCATCTCGATATCGATTCAATCGATGTTTTGGAAATGGTGATCATGATTGAAAAGGATTACGGCGTCAAGATCGACAGCAAGGAACTCGGGGTAAAGGCATTCGCAACCCTCAGGACGCTGGCCGAATACATTTATGGAAATTCGCGGGTGCTGCCCGTCTGATCGGTTAAGACTGCCGGTCCGTTTCCGATCCGTAAGAGTGTGATGAAACAATGAAAGTCCTGCTGATTTCCGCAAATACGCTAACCGAACCTTATCCGGTCTATCCCCTGGGACTGGATTATGTGGCTGCCGCCATAGCAGACAGGCATGAAGTCCGGATTGCGGATATGAACACGCACGAAGGGTTTGAAGCGCTGCTTGCCAGAAGAACTTCCGGCAGCGGGTGGCCAGAGGATCTTCTGGCGGCGGATATCATCGGAATTTCCATACGGAACATTGACAATACCGATACCACCGATCCGAAAGGTTTTTTTAATGCCCAGCGCGAACTCATTGAAAAAATAAGAGCCTATTCCAGCGCCTTGATTGTTTTGGGCGGCAGCGGATTTACCATATTCCCCGAAGAAATCATGAATGCGCTGGACGCGGATTATGGCATTATCGGCGAAGGCGAACGACTGGCGCTGCTGCTGGATGCCCTGGAAAATCAGAAAGATGTCACTGCAATTCCCGGTGTGATTACCCGCCGTCACCCGAAAGCGGTTCCTTTGCCCTGGAACGGGGATTTTCATCGAAATTTTTATAATGATCATTCCCGGTTTGAATTTTACTTGAAACATGGCGGCATGTTGAACCTGCAGTCCAAACGGGGGTGCAGTTTAAACTGTATTTATTGCACGTATCCCCATATCGAAGGCGCAACGCAGCGCTTGATAGACCCCGCGGAAGTGGCGGATACCGCGCTTCAGCTTCAGGCGGCCGGCGCAAAATATTTATTTATCACCGATTCAACCTTTAATACGGACTATGCGCATACCCTCAACGTGGCGCGGGCATTCAGGAATGCCGGTGTTTCCATACCCTGGGGCGCCTTTTTCACGCCGACCCGGATACCGGATGGTTATTTTCAGCAACCTGCGCGACGCCGGGCTGACCCACGTCGAATTCGGAACCGAATCCCTGTCAGATCCCGTCCTGGCCTCCTACCGCAAGCCATATCAGCGCCGCCATGTGTTTGCAGCGCATCAATCCGCAATTGATGCGGGATTGCATGTCGCACATTATTTTCTGCTGGGGGGGCCGGGTGAGAACCCAGGCACCCTGGAAGAAACGCTTTCCGGCATTCCCGATCTCGAAAAATCGGTTTTCTTTTTTTTCTGCGGCATGCGCATCTACCCCTATACGGAGCTATATGATATCGCCGTTGGGGAAGGCCAGATAAACCGCTCCCAGAGCCTTCTGGAACCGGTTTTTTATCATTCCCCGGCCATTGGCACGGCGGAGATTGTCCGGACGGTGAAAGCGCGGGCCGAAGGCCATCCGAACTGGATCATCGGTTCCGGGGGGGAAAAAACCGCCGGCATTGTTTCCAGGATGCATAAACGCGGACATACCGGCCCGTTGTGGGAATTGTTGATTCGATAAGCGCTGATGATTGGGAGAACATGCAGCCCCAGGTATGAAAATCATGCCTGTCCGTTGAAATTTGACTTTTTGCAAGGCAATCAATGTGGTACAAGCTAAATAATATTGAAAAACCGGATTCAGAGCAGATTGTTGCGGAGATTCAGGCGCCTGCCGACTCGCCCTGGTTCAGCGGGCATTTTCCGGGACAGCCGATACTGCCGGGAATCGCGCAACTGGGAATGGTTTTTGACGCCATTCGCCACTTCGGCAGCCAGGACATGAAGATCACCCAGATCAGCCGGGTGAGATTCAAACAGATGATCCGGCCCGACGATCATTTGCATGTTTTTGTAACCCCTCAGAAAGGCCAGGCAGGATCATATGCTTTCCGGATCATGATCGATACGGAACTGGCCTGCAGCGGATTGATGAAGGTCGAAAACAATTAAAGGAGAAGGATGCGGATGCCCCCAGGAACGAATATTGAAGAAATCATATTTCATGTTGCCCAGGTAATGATCGAGGAACTCAAGCTGGAAGATGTGACGCCGGAAACATTTGACCCGGACATGGATCTGGTGGACGAAGTGGGAATCGACAGCATGGATCTGGCGACCGTGGCCCTGGTGCTGCGGGATGAATACGGGATTCGGATCGATGAGGATGATTATCCAAAACTGATCAATATTCGCCTGATTTCAGAATATATCGACAATCGGTTAAAAGAAAAATCTCAGGCTGCGGTCGGTTAGATTCGGAGACGGTGAATGGGTGTATCAAAAAGCGTTCCAGCGGGGCCCGGCGGCCCGGACAAGATTTGGAAATTTTCGGATATCCTCTCGGATCCGGTGATCCGAAACCGATGGGAAAAGGTTCGCAAATATTTCTTCCTGCGTGAGTCCACTTATGACATGACCAACCGCTGCAATATCAAGTGCGATGGTTGCTATTATTATGAAGGAGACAAACAGTTCGTCAGGGAGAACAGGAATCCCGATGATTGGCGCAGGCTCATGCAGGCGGAAAAATCAAGGGGCATTACCTATGTTGTTCTGGCAGGCGCAGAACCCTCGCTGGTTCCCGATCTGTGCGAGATCTGCTTTCAGGAAATGCCGCTGGGAGCCATTGCCACCAACGGATTAAAATTCATCCCCGCATCCATAAACTATCGAATTCATATCTCCGTCTGGGGAAATGACGAAACCAGCATGGCCATCCGCAATGCCAAAGACATGCTGATCCGGCAGATAGACAACTATAAAGGCGATCCCAGGGCCGTCTTTGTTTATACATTTACACGGGACAATATCGATCAGGTCCGCGAGGTCGCCGAAATTCTGACAACCCGGGGATGCAGGCTTACCTTCAACATGTTTTCCGCGCCGGTCGGCTATGACGGCCCCCTGCGTCACACGCCGGCGTCGCTGGAACATACCCGCAAAACCATGATCGATCTCTTGTCCGCCTATCCAGACCATGTACTTTTCTCCTGCTACAACGCCGTGGCCCACACGCATCCAAGCGGACTGCATGATCTTTATTCCTGTTCCTACCCGCGAAAGAATCCCGCGACGGATATCGGCCTTGGCAGGTCTTTCAGGCAGTACCGGGCCGATCTTGCCTGGGACAGAAGCGCCGCATGCTGCGTGCCGGATACGGACTGTATAGACTGCCGGCATTATGCGGCCGGAAGCGCGGTGGTCACGGCCCGGATGTTTCGCCACGCAACAGACCCGGATACGTTCAGGTCATGGCTCGATTATGTGGATACCTATCTTGCCGTCTGGGTGATGGGGTATGCCAAGGGCGACAACCTTTGCAATTATCTGGTTGACCCGCCTGGACTTCAGAAGTTAGTGCTTTAGTTCTTTAACGGAAACGCCGTTTCCGTTAAAAATTCGAAATCCGAAACACGAAACACGAAAACAATGACCCAAAAATCTTGATGATTTCGCAAAAAACCAAAAATCGCGACATCTCGTCATTCCGGCGAAAGCCGGAATCCAGTGTTTTTGGATAGTTGCTGAAATACTGGACACCGGTTTTCACCGGTGTGACGACTTTTTGCGAGTCCATCAATCTTTTTTTATAAACTGTGTTGTTTCATGCTGAATTTTGAATTTGTTTCGGATTTGATATTCGGATTTTCCGCCTAAGGAGTATTTTGATGAATACCGTCAGTTCACTGTTGGATAAAGAATGGTATCAACGATATAAACGGATTTCAAAGCTCAACATCCGCAGCTCGATCTATGACGTGACCAACCGGTGCAACCTGCGCTGCAAAGGCTGCTTTTTTTTCTCTTCGGACGAGCACAAGGCAGCGCCCGAGGAAATGGACATTCATAAATGGGAAGCTTTCATCGACCGGGAAAAGGAGCGCGGCGTCAACCTTGCCATATTGATCGGCGGGGAGCCGACATTGTGTCTGGACAGGGTGGAAGCATTCTATAAGCGGCTGCCGACGTTCTGCGCCACAAACGGCCAGATAAAAGTGCCCCGGGACCGATTTCCGGACATGATGCTGGGCGTATCCCTGTGGGGCGATGAGACGGACGAGAAAACGCTCCGGGGAAAAGACACCTTCAGCATCTCCAGCAAATATTATGCAGGCGATCCCCATGTGTATTATCTCTATACGCTGACGCCCCGGCAGATCGGAAAGACGGAGCGCATCATCAGAAAAATCAGCGATGCCGGCCTCAAGGTCCACATGCAGCTTCTTTCAAACGACGAAGGGGTGGACGGCTTTTCCTGGAAACCCGAGGAGCTTGAAACCATCCGCTACGAAATGGATGATATGCTGGACAAGTATCCGGATACGCTGATATCATCCAAATATTACCATGAAATCATCACGACCGGGAAAATGTTTGACAGGGCCTTTGGCTGGAAAGAATGCCCTTCCGTCACCCAGCCCCTGGACAGAGCAATACGTAACCGGCCTTCCTGCGTGGCCGCCTGACTCGGTTTACGTATTGCTAGACGATCCTGCCAGGATCGGGCCAGGTCATTTCGAGGTGGGATCTGGGTTTCGCTTCCTGTCTTGTGGCTCGCGGTCGCTTCCGGCTTGCCGGCGGGGGCCGGGGAGCCGAAGGCCAGAGGCGGCTGCGTCATCGACGCCGTCCCCCAAGGCTATTTCCTGCATGCCTATGACGATTGCGGCATCCCCGAGCGGCAACCTCACGTGCTGATGCAGGACAGCTACTGCTGGACGTTCGCCACCAGCGACACCGACGCGGACGAAAAATCGCGTTCCGCGGTGTTCAGCTACAAAGCGGTCAACCTGCTGTACCCCGATCTCGATCCCCAGCTCTCTTACGTCCTTGCGCTGACGTATTCCAGCGACCACGTGTACAACCGGGTGCAGAGCCTGTGGGCCGACGGCGTCGAGTTGCACGAGCCGTACGCGCTGCCCAAGGCCAAGGCCACGCGGGTCGTGGTCCAGGTGCCCGAGAGCGTGACGAAGGCGGCCGCATGGCTCTGCAGCTTCGCATTCACGGCGAGGTCAACGCCACGGTGTCGATCGTGGAGCTGTGGGCCAACGCTCCGCCGAAGCAAGACGTCTTACGCGTGACGACCGTGTCGGGCCTGGTCGGAGACTTGACGGGCCGGGTGATCGACATGGCTTACGAACCGGCCGCCGGCGCCACGGTCGAGTTGCTCTCGCCCCATGCCTCGGCGCCGCTGGCGACGGCCAGCGACGGCCGACGATGGCCGGTTCCGGCTGCCCCGCCAGGCGTTCGACAAGCTCGCGACGAGGGGCTGCGGATCGTCGTCCGCCGCGGCAACACGGCAGTGGAGCAGGCGGTTGCCGCCGCGGAGCTCCGCTTCCAGCCGGTCCGCTACCGGCCGATCCCCGAGCAGGTCGACCGCCCCGGCGTCCGGGCGTGTGTCGTTGGACGGCACGTGGAAGATCGATCCGCGGCCGGCGGAAGGGGCCCGCGACCGGCCGCTCGGCGCAGCGACATGGAAGAACTTCCAGGTGCCCGGGCCAGTGGCGGCAGCAAGGGTTCGACATTCCGCAGGACAGGCCGTGGCCGTCGCCACCGAGTTCGCAGTGCCCAAGGAGTGGTCGGACCGCCGGGTCTTCCTCCGCTTCGACGCGATCCACGCCGGCACCAACTACTGGCTCAACGGCCACCGGCTCGGCAGCAGCGAGAACCTCTTCACGCCGGTCGAGTGGGAGATCACGTCCCAGGTCCGTCCCGGTGCGGCCAACCGCCTCGATCTGGAAATGAAAGTCGATACGCCGTCCGAGAAGCTTTCCTACTCGTCCGGCTACGCGTTCCACAGCCTGGGCGGGATCGATCGCCGCGTGAGCATGTTCGCCCTGCCGCCGATTCACGTCCGTGCGATGCACATCAACTCACGGCTGGATCCGGCCTGCCGCGACGCCGAGTTGGAGTTACAGCTCGCCGTGGACAATCCACAGCTCGAGGATGCCGCCGGATTGTCCGTTTCCCTGGAGCTTTTCGGGCCCGACGGGCAGCCCGTGTCCCTCTCGCTGGCACGCATCGACTTGCCGCCGGTCCCGCTGGGCGGGAGACGACGACGCTGGTCACGCGGATCGCCAATCCCTTGAAGTGGTCGGCCGAGAAGCCGCACTTGTACCGGCTGGCGGTGCAACTGGCCGCGACGGCAAAACGATCGAGCGGATCGAGCGGAACGTCGGCTTCCGCCAGGTCGAGGTCCGCGGCAGCGAGCTGGTCGTCAACGGCGTGCCGGTCAAGCTGGCCGGCGCGTGCCGCCACGAGACCGATCCGCTCACCGGCCGGGCCAACACGATGCAGCACGGCGAACAAGACGTCAAGCTGCTGAAGGCCGCCAATCTCAACTACATCCGCACTTCCCACTATCCGCCGACCATGGAGCTGGTCGAGGCGGCCGACAGATACGGCATGTACCTGGAGGTTGAGGCCCCCTTCTGCTGGGTCCCCCCGACCGACGACCTCGGCCAGCTCCGCGAGGTCCTTGTGCCGACCTCGGCGATGATCGATTTCTACCACACGCATCCGAGCGTGACCTACTGGTCGCTGGCCAACGAGTCGAACTTCAACCGTGCTTTCGAGCTCTCCCACGAGCTGGTGCGGCAGCTCGACCCCACGCGGCCGACGACGTTCAACAACCCCGATCCGAAGCGGGTCTGCGAGATCGCCAACCTCCACTACCCGCCGATGCCGTACGACGACCAGCTCAAGGACGATCCGCGGCCGCTCGTCCTGGGCGAGTACTTCTTTCCCGTCTGCCACGAGCAGACCGACGTGCAGATCAACCCCGGGCTGCGCGAGCTGTTCGGCTTCGGCCACAGCGACCCGGAATCGGTCTTTGGCCGCCAGTGCGCCGAGAGTTTTACCAAGCCGTTCCTGAAGCCGTGCGCGGTGCCCGGCGCGTGGAGCCACATTGCCCATTCGGCGCGGGTGACGGGCGGGGCGATCTGGGCCGGGTTCGACGAGGCCTTCTACTTCCCCGACGGCACTCACGCCGGCTATGCCTGGCACCACGGTTTTTGGGGAATCATCGACCCCTGGCGCCGGCCCAAGCCCGAGTGGTGGCTGACGAAGCTGGTCTTCTCGCCCGTTTGGCTCCCCGTGCGCAGGGTCGACTACACGCCGGGCCAGCCGGAAATTCGGCTGCCGATCGAGAATCGCTACTCGTTCACCGACCTCAGCGAGTTGGTGTTCTCGTGGGAGCTGGGGTCGAACAAAGGGCCGCGTACCGGCCTCGGTGCCGCCACGATCCAAGGGCCAGATCGTCCTTCCCATCCCCGCAGGCACGCCCGAGGGCGAGAAGCTGGTCCTGAAGGTGCACGATGCCCACGGCGAACTCGTCCAGTCGGCGGCGATTCAGCTCGGCCGGCCAGCCCCCGTCACTGTCCCTCAGCCCAAGGCGGGGCCGCCGAAGATCCAGGACGATGGGAAGACGATCGTGCTGGAAGGCAACGGTTTCGCGTTGGTCTTTGACAAGGCCAAGGGGGACTTCGCTGCTGCGGACCCCCGGCACCGTGCCGCCTTGTTGCGGTTCCCGTGCCGCACATGACCCAGTACGATTTCGGCGACCTGGCCGGCCCGCGCGGCAAGCCGTACGCGGTCTATCCGGACGTCAAGACCCGGCAGGTCGAACAAGTCACCGTCCGCGAGCGTCCGGAGGGCGTGGAACTCGTGGTGCGCGAGCGCTACGCGGTGCTCTCTGGCGCCACCACACTCCTGATTGATCGCAACGGGCTGGCCAGGATCGTCTGCGACTACGTCTACTCCGGCCCGGAGCTGGATTCGCGCGAGGCGGGCATTCGGTTCGTTCTCCATCCGTCCTGCGACCAGCTGGCGTGGAAGCGCTGGAGCGAATGGGACGTTTTCCCCGACGATTCCATCTGCCGCACCGAGGGGCGAGCCAAGGCCCTGCGCACCGGCAAACGGGGTGTTGACCCGGAGGGCGTCCGGCCGAACTGGCCCTGGAGTCAGGACCAGACCGAACTGGGCACCGCCGATTTCCGCTCCGTAAAATACCACTGTTACGAGGCCTCGCTGACGGCGGCCAACGGGTCGGGCCTGCGCGCCGTTCCGCCGCCGACCGGCACGTCCGCGCGTGCCTCGGCGACGATTCGGTGCTGATGCACGTCCTCCACCGCTGCCCGTTGGGCCAAGAGGTGATCCACCCCGGCGATCGCCTCGCGGCCGAATGCACGGTGGAGTTGATCGGTTGCTATCGCCAGACTTCGCCCGTGGGCGGTAGACAACGCGCCTCGTCCAGCCCTCCCTGAGGCCCGATTGGCTCGTGGAGCGAAATGAGAACGTCGTCAATCGCCGCTTCGCCCAAACCCGTCAAGGCAAAGGTCAGCGACACACCGCCGTCCGTCGGCGCAGCCCGGTAGAAGGTAGACTTCGCCAGCCGTCGGTTACCTGAAATCGCTGGCCCAGCGTGGGCCCGCCGAGCGAATCGTAAACCAACAGTCCGTCTGGCGAGGCCGTGATCTGCTCCGGCACGCGGACCCAACCGCGAATCCGCAGCAGTTGTCCGCGACGAACCGGCACCGGCGGCGAGACGATTTGCAGGGGAGCGTTTTCCACAACTCCGGGCGGCGATTGCGGATCGACCGCCACCGCCTGCAACCGGAGTGACGTTCCTTTCCCTTGGGGCGATTGCGGCGACAATTCGACCCAGGTCCGCATGGTATCGCCGGATTGCGAAATGTTCTGCCAGCCCGTGGCGCGGAGATGCTCCAAATCTTCAAAGTCACCGGCTGCCAGCGAGTTTTCGGACCAGAGCGGCGCAGCCTGCAGTCGGCGGGCCATTTCCGCGTGCAGCGGCAGCGCAGGAAATGCCGCACAAAAGGGGCTGGCGCTGGGCGAGGGAAAATCGCGAATCGCTTGCTCCCAGTCGTTGCGGCGCACCTGGGCCAGGCGATCCAGGGTCTTCTCCGCGAAGACGTGAGCGGCCGGATAATCGCTGCCGCCCAACAGCACCTCGCAGTGCCGCAGATTTTCGCGGGCTTGAGCCAGCCACTGCTCCACCGGCGAGCCGCCCGGCGTCGGGCCCGCCAGTCGCGTATGCAACGCTTCGACGAACTGCAACTGACCGGCCGCCAACTCGTACTGCAGCTTGCAGGCCGCCGTCCTGTGCTCCGCCCAAGTGCGAGCCAGATGATTCACGACCAACGGGTCTTGAGTCATGGCCACCAGGCAAACCTGCCCGTAGCGTTCGAAGCTCACCCGAATGCCGCCCGGTACGCGGCGATGCGACAGCGTCTGCAGACCGGCCGACGTCAGGCAGTAGACTTGGGCGCCGTCGCCGTGCTGGGCAGCACCACCGACAGCGCCGGCGACGACACCGGCCCCATGGTGAACTGCTGCGTGGCCGATTGCTCCAACACGATGCACAGCTGCGAGCGTTCGGTTTGCAGCATGCCGATGCGGACCTCCGGCGCCGGACTTTCCACATCGTCGGCACGCGTGCCGCCAGCCACCCAGGGCTCGACCAATGCGAGTTCCACGTTCAAACGCTGGAGCAACCGCGCCCGCATCCGCGTCTCGTCGTCCTGCTGGTCCAACGGCGAACGCGAACTGAAGATCAGTCCCCGCATGCCCGAGGCGATTGCTTGGAACGTCAGCACGCGGATCTGTTCGGGCTCGACACTGATCGCCGGCGGGGGGCCGAGTCCCAACGCCGACCATTGATCGACCAGTTCCAGCGACGGCTCGGTCTGGATCGTCGCCCAGAACGGCGTTCCGGCCCGTGCGACGGCCGGCCGGGTTTGCAGC
The DNA here is from genome assembly GCA_963845015.1 of uncultured delta proteobacterium. Taxonomy (GTDB): domain Bacteria; phylum Desulfobacterota; class Desulfobacteria; order Desulfobacterales; family Desulfatirhabdiaceae; genus RAAP-1. The sequence continues at coordinate 2,618 of CAWJRD010000007.1, read as the reverse complement.
CACCGGCCGAAGTCCGGCAGCGAACAGGCCTGCCCAGCGGCGAGCGGCGCAGGACGAGGATACTCAACAGACGGCTGTAGCTCCACAAACGTTCCGACGGCTCGCCCACCAAGGGACGATTCGGCCGCAGATCCGAACGCCGCAGCTGCGCCACCCATTGACGCGTCAGTTCCAGCCGCTCGTCTCCCAGCCGGTTCCCTAAGTCCCAGGCGACGACGCGGTCGTGGCTGGGCGTAATGAAGCCGTCGTTGGGCGGCGGAGCGATCAGCCATAATCCCACTCGCTCCGCCTCGCGCAGCTGGACGGCCGTCGGAGCAGCCGGCAGCCGGACGGCATTGAAGCCGAGCGACCTCAGCCATTCGAACGATTCTCCGTTATGTTCGATCACGCGCGGGAAGAAAGGCCGGCCTTCCACCAACAACACCGCACCGTTCAACTGGGCGACATCACCGCGGGCAGGGTCCCTGGGCCGAGCCTCGTCCGGTCCAGGCGGATCGGCCGCCTGCCGGTCCGGCGCCTCGGTGCTGCGCGAAGCGAGTTGGGTGGCGGCGATTTGGCCGAGCAACTCCATGTCGTCGAGCCAGAGATTGGTGACCCCAACGCCGCCGTAGGCGTTGACCACGAGCAAATCGGCGTAGGCTTCTCGAGCATCGACTTCCGGCCCGAATTGCGACCGCAACACCCGGACTTGTCGTTCCATCAGTTGATCCGCCTCGCGGATGGTCAGTTGCTGCCACTGTCCGCTGCGGTCGTAGACATCGCCGCGCAGCAGCACGGTCATGGGACCGCCGGTTTGCGGATCGCGGGTGCGGGGCAGGACGACGCGAGCCAGCAGTTGAAGACCCGTTCGGTCTGCCTTGACCCACAGGGCGGCCGCCCACTCGGCAAGGACGCGCGACTGCGGGATCGGATGGGCCAGGTAGGCATACGTCCCTTGACTGGCCACCAGGGACAAGTGCTCGCTGGCTTGGCCGGTGTGCCTAACTTGGAAGTCGCGGCGCTGGGCTGCAATCCGAGCCCCGCAGTCCGCGTCGGCCAGTTGCCACGTCGGCTGCGCAGACTCGAACGAATCCCGCTGGTCGGCCAGGGCGGGAGCGACGAGCCCCATCGCCAGCGCGACGAGGCCGGGCCACGGTGATCGGTGCGTCGGCAAATCGTGAGGCAAGGTAGTGACCGACGTTGCTTGCCGGAAACGTGCTGCAAAACTTCAACGCAGGGGAACGCCGATGGTCGCTCGGCTGCAACGTGCCTGAGCAGCGAGATTCCTCGACGTAAACCGTGCTTGTATCGAGATTTGCGAACCTGGGGTAGATCAACCTGAGGCTTTTTTTCAACACCGAGCCGAGCCTGTGTGTTCGTCCATTTTGACTAACTCTCGACGGCGCAGACAGTTGCGACATACGGCGGCATCGGTATCCAAACGGTGCGCCGTCTGCTACCACTGTTACCCAAGCATGGCAGTCTCGCCGAAAGCTCAGCACGATGCCCGAAATCCTCCCCAACGTCGATCCGCGCAGCCTCTTGCCACGAGAGCTTCTCGAACTGGTGGAGGCGATCGAGTTGCTGCCGCCGGAACATCGGCATACGCTCGAGCCCGTGCTGCACCGCGTCGTCGAAAGCAGTTGGCGGCGACGGCGAATCTTGACCACCATCCAGGAGGCGATCAGCCAACTGCGTCTGGATATGAAGTACCTGATGTTCGATTTAGAGGCCACACGCCGCGAACGTGACACCCTCCGCGAGCGGTTGGGGTAGTATCCTCATCTTGCACAACTCCTTCCGACGTGGCATCTTTCGTGGATGCGTCCGGTCTCAGGCAGCCCGGACTACGCTCTTGGATTTCAAACGGCGGGAATTGGCTGATGGGATTAACGCAGTTGTCTCGTTCTTTGACGACGTTTCGCGGCGGCGTCCATTTGGCAGCGTGTCCGCCTGGCGGATGTTGTGCTCGCGCCAGACGCTGGTCAACGCGTTGCTGCTGACGTTCGCCCTGCTGGCCGCGGCGGCCTGGTCGATGCGGCACGAGCGCACCGCGGCGCAGTTCGTCCAAGAGGTGTTCCTGCCGCTGTACGTGTCGTTCTTCCTGCCGATTTTCTCCCTGTGCTATGCGTCGGCAGGCGTCGCCGGTGAACGCCAGGAGCAGACGTTGGTTTACCTGCTGGCTACTCCGTTACCCAGGCCGGTGATCTATCTGGCCAAGTTTGCGGCGGCCTTGCTGTTGGTTTCCGCCTGGAACCTGGCAGGCTTTGCTGCGCTCGGCCGGCTCGCCGGACCGGCGGGTTGGGAGAGCTTTCAGCGATTCTGGCCGGCGGTCGCCTGGTCCAGCTTGGCCTACACCTGCCTGTTCCACCTGTTCAGCGTGCTGCTGCAGCGGGCCACGATTGTCAGTCTCGGCTACGCGCTGATCTTGGAGACGTTCCTGGGCAACATGCCCGGCATCGTCAAACGGCTCGCCATCTCGTACTACACGCAATGCCTGGTGTTCGACGCCGGCAAGAGCCTGGGCCTGGGCCCCGCCGGTGATCGGGACCCGGCCCTGTTCCTGCCCATTGCGGGCGACACCGCGCAGCTAGTGCTGGCCTGCGCATCCGGCGTGTTCTTCGCCGCCGGCTGGTGGG
>CAWJRD010000006.1:0-20781 GCA_963845015.1 uncultured delta proteobacterium | reverse complement strand
TTTCCTTCATCAGGAAGAGCGGGGAACATCTCATCATCCAATATTCAGCTGTCTGTGGCCTCCGTTGGCGATCGAGATATACAGGCTGGCGGTATCGGGCGTTATTTATTTCTTTGAGCCATAATCAGTGTTGAAGCTTCGTGTGGGGCCGGATTGAACAAAACAAGGCATATTCATGTCACATGCGCCATCATCGAACGGGATGGGCTCGTTCTGGCTACCCGGCGAAGCGCCGTCATGAGTATGCCGCTCAAATGGGAGTTTCCGGGCGGCAAAATTGATTCCGGCGAGTCACCGGAAGCGTGTCTGCGGCGTGAGATTCATGAAGAGTTGAGCCTTCATGTAAGCGTTGGGATAAATCTGCCTGTCAGCACCTATCATTACCCGGCATTTACAATCTCGCTCTATCCGTTTATCTGTGCGATTGAAAGAGGAGAGATCGTACTTCATGAACACGCTGCCATCGCTTGGCTGTTGCCTGAGAAACTTCATTCCCTCGAATGGGCAGAGGCCGATGTGCCGGTGCTGGCGTCCTATCTTGACCAAATCAAGGCCGAGATCCGGTGAAAAACCTTGCCCCTGGCATTTATGAATCGCTGATCGACGAGTTTCTCCGCGATGCCATTTCCCGGCGTCCCGAGTTAAGGACCGTCTTTGGCAAGATAGATCCGGAAGAGCAGCCCGGTCTGTATGCATCATTTGTGGCAAAGGTGCTTGAACAGGCGCTCCGGGAGGACTCAGACCAGGAAAGACGACTGGCGCTCTGCAACCGGATTCTTGACCAGGTGGCCAGTGAACCGGGCCTGGGGCATCTTGCAAGCCATCGCCTTGTCAGAGAGCAAAAGCCGATCCTTCTTGAGATCACGCCCCCGCATTACGGTACATCTGGCATCCCGCGGCCCCAGTCTCCGCTTTCTGAAAGCAGCCTTTTCACCGGCTCTCCCCAGGAACCCCAACTGGCCCACGAACTGCTTCATGAAATGAAGTCCGCCGACAGCGTCGACATTCTGGTTTCGTTTATCAAATGGTCGGGGCTGCGCCTGCTGATGCCGGCCTTTGAAGATCTCCGGCAGCGAGACGTTCCGGTGCGGGTCATCACCACATCCTACATGGGCGCTTCCGATGCTCCGGCCGTTGAATGGCTGGCGGCAATGCCGAACGTCAAGGTGCGCGTCTCCTACGATACCGAACGAACGCGGCTTCATGCCAAGGCCTATCATTTCCGGCGCGATTCCGATTTTTCAACCGCATATATCGGATCCGCCAATATGTCCAACGCGGCCATCACCAGCGGTCTGGAGTGGAACCTGAAGATAACGGCCCAGGACATGGTCCATATCCTGGAGAAGTTTACGGCGGAATTTGAGACGTACTGGAACAGCAGGGAATTTGTCCCCTTTGACCCCCTGCAGCCGGGCCGCTTCCGGGAGGCCATCTCCCGTGAGCGAAACAGAAAGACAGGGCTGCAGCCGGTTTTTTTCGACCTGACACCGCACCCGTTCCAGGAGCGCATCCTGGATGCGCTGGAGCGGGAACGAAACGTTCATGGTCGCTACAAAAATTTAATTATTGCAGCCACCGGAACGGGCAAGACCGTGGTTGCCGCGTTCGATTTCCACCGCTTTTTCAAGGGGCGCGGGAGCCAGGCTAAGCTCCTTTTTGTGGCACACCGCAGGGAAATCCTGGAACAGGCGCTTGTCACGTTCAGAAACGTGCTGCGCGACCACAGTTTCGGAGAGCTGCTTGTCGGTAATTTTGTTGCGGACCGCCTGGAGCACCTGTTCTGCTCTGTCCAGATGCTGACAAGCCGGGAGCTCTGGAAGCAAGTCGGCGGCGGTTTCTATGATTACATCGTTGTCGATGAGGTCCATCACGGCGCTTCGGACAGCTACCGGCCCATATTCGCGCATTTTCAACCGGCGATACTGCTTGGCCTGACCGCAACCCCGGAGCGGATGGACGGAAAGTCCGTTGCCGCCGATTTCCACAATACGTTTGCGGCGGAAATCCGGCTGCCGGAGGCGCTTGAGGAGAAACTGCTCTGCCCCTTCCATTATTTCGGTGTTGCAGATCCGGTGGCGACCGACGATGACCGTTTCTGGCGTAACGGAAACTACAGCAAGTCTGAACTCGAAAACGTTTATATCCTCGACCAGGGGCATGCCCTGCGCCGGCTGGATGCGATCCTGGCGGCTCTGGAACGCTACCAGCCCGACTATCGCACCAGCGCGAAAGGGATCGGCTTCTGTGTCACGATCAACCATGCCATCTACATGGCGCAGAAGTTCAGTGCCCGGGGAATTCCGTCTGGGGCGCTTGTATCGGGCATTTCATCCGATGAGCGGGAAAGCATGCTCTCCGGTTTCAAAAACGGCAGCCTCATATTCCTGTTTACCGTCGATGTGCTGAACGAAGGCCTTGATATACCGGAGATCAACCTGGTGATGTTCCTGCGGCCGACGGAGAGCCTGACGGTATTCCTCCAGCAACTGGGCCGCGGCCTGCGCCATGCGCCGGAGAAGGAATGCCTGACGGTTCTTGATTTTGTGGGGCAGGTGCATCGGCACTACCGGATGGACACCCGGTTCCGGGCATTGCTGCCAAAGCACCGCCATGCAATCGATCGGGAGGTGGAGATGGACTTTCCGCACCTTCCGCCGGGGTGCTCGATCCAGCTGGATCGCCAGTCGCGGGAATATGTTCTGAGAAATATCAGGGAAAATCTCAAAAATCTTAAGCTTCAGGTTCCTGACCGTCTCCAGACGTTCACCAGCCAGACGGGCCAGAACCTTACTTTTGGGAACTTCATCCGCTATCATGCGTATGAACCGGAGGTGCTGCTGGCCAAAGAATCTTGGTCGGAGTGGAAAGCAAGGGCCCGGCTATGCCCGGTTCCGGCCGACCCCGACCTTGGCCGATTGCGAAAAACCCTGATTCGGGCGGCATTCATCAACGGGCCGAAAGAAGCTGTGCTGCTGCGACGTGTTATTGTCAGGGTTTCCCGGGGTGAAATCGAGGAAGCCGTCGCCCTTGCCGGACAATCGGCCATGATCCTGTATTATCGCATCTGGGGGGATAAGGGCAGCAAACTTGGGATTTCATCCCTGGAAGCGGCTTTCCGGCGCCTTTCGAAAAATCCGTCCATCCTTTCCGATCTGGACGAAATCCTGAGTTGGTCACTGGATGTGAGTGAAGTTTCTGGGGTGATTCCGGCATTGCCATTTTTCTGCCCGCTGGAACTGCATGCGCAATACGGCGGAAAAGAAATCCAGGCGGCATTCGGCAGGGCAAATCTTGAAACTTCAGGCCAGACCGGGGTGGGCGTATTCCATTTCCCGGAGGTCAAGGCTTATGCGCTGCTGGTCACGTTTCAGAAAACGGAAAGGGAATTTTCGCCGAGCACCATGTATGCGGATTACCCCATCAGCCGGGAACTGCTACATTGGGAGTCGCAGGCTAATACCGCACAGCATCACACTGACGGGCAGAATCTGATTCATCATGCCGACAGAGGATACCATATTCTGGTTTTTGCCAGGGATCAGAAAAAGCGAAACGCCGCCACGGTTCCGTTTACCTATCTTGGACCGGTGGAGCGGGTGCGCTATGAGAGCGAGCGGCCGATAAAGATCGTCTGGCGGCTGCGCCATCCGATGCCGGTGGAGATGTTTGAAGACAACAGAAGGGGCGGGTAATGGGGTAATGGGTATGGGGTAAGGTCGTCAGTATCACTTTGGTTCGGTTACGTTAAAGTTATCAATGAGGAATCCGGGGGACACCAGACCGAATACCAACAATAAAATGCACCGGATATACCGGTGATTTTCAAGTTAGGCGTAATGGATTGCTTAATGGCATTTGTCATGCGATAGCCACTCTCGTTTTCGAGTGGACACCTATCTTACATGAACGGAGAGTGCATGGAGGATAGAAATGTATCGAACATCCTGAGGTGCTCGGGGTTCGCCCTCGGTCTCATTGTGCTTGGGACAATTTTCGCCAACGGAGCCAAAGGGCAAACGATTGTCGTTGAGTCGGCGAGTATTAAGGTGCCGCCCGCACCGGAGCTCAAGCCGGTCAAGATCAATGCAAAGGACACCGCCCTGCTCGTCCTGGATATCGTCAATCAGATCTGCGGCCCTCGAGCCCGCTGCGTGGCTTCTGTTCCCAAGATTCAGCGCCTGCTCGCACAGGCTCGGGAAAACAGGGTCATGGTCGTCTACAGTCTCGCCGGTCAGTCGCTGACCGACATTCTTCCGGAGGTGACCCCGCATGCCGAAGACGTGTCAGTCTCGTTGGGACCGGACAAATTTCTGAACACCGACTTGGACAAGATCCTGAAGGAAAAGGGCATCAAGACGGTGATCGTGGTCGGGCCACGAAAACTATTTGAAGTTTAAAGGACATATGCATTAATGGAAAATATATAACCATGAATCAAAAATCAGAGGTATTTGAAAAAACATATAAAGACTATCTCAGACAGCTTTCTGAAATGAATTATTTGGCAAAAGCTGAAATTTTAGGTGCTGAGATTTCAGGTAAAAACCTGATAATTCCTTTTTATGGAAAATCTTATAATATTTCAGACTCAGGCATCACGGATTCGGGAGGTAGGCAGGCGAATTTCGCTATCTGTGTTGTTTTATGCAAATACATTATTCTATGCCCGGATGAAATACCTGTTGAGGGAAAATGGGTAACATACAGAGAATTTAAAGACGCGGGTCCACTGACCGTATATTTCGCCAATAACACAAATAAAACTATTGAGAGCACCTTTCATGATCGTTCCGAATTTCTTGAAAAAGCCTGTAATAACTTAGGCGGCACCCTGTTTCATGATAATTCATCTCATGATTTATCAATGATTTTCAGCGCATTACCGAGAATTCCAGTTTTACTCCGCTTCAACTTTAAAGATGACGAATTTCCGGCTCAGTGTTCAGTTCTCTTCAGACAGTCCGCAGAAATATTTCTGGATATGGAAAGCTTGGCAATAGCGGGTACGTTTCTGGCCGGGGGGTTAATAACGTGGAGGCCTGATGGGGTTGAGCCCTGAAAACTATCTGATATTCATATTTAAACTACATATTGTGGAAGCCGTCAATAAAAGTCAAAAAATCACCGCCGGAGACATCGCGGCGATGTTCGGCATTTCCCGTCAGTCAGCGCTCAAGGAAGCCGGGAAACTTTTGGAAATGAACGTACTTACCCCCGTCGGCAAAGGCAGGGGCGCCCACTATGTCAGGAAATGACCTCGGGTTGTCGTTTCGGTTGTCGTTTGATTTTTCCGTTCTATCACATAATGAAAAAGAAAATGTATGTTGAATCGAAGCCCTTTGAAGGAGAAACGACATGAATAAGAAAACCTTTGTAATTCTTACATTATTGGCGCTGGTATTTTTCTGTCCTTTACCCCAAAACTTAACCGCAGCCGAATCGCTTGAAACACCTGCGCCTTACAGCGTAGGACAATGGCTGCCGTCGGATCAGTTGTTTTTGGATCAGTGGATGGCAACGCTGACCGAGGGAACGGGATCCGCAAATGAACCGTTGCTGCCTGTCATTCAGGAATTCAAAAGCATCATAGAAGAAGACCCGCAATTGTATATGTTGTTCAATCAGATGTTTGACCAGGTCCCGCGCAAAAAATCTTTCAGCAAGGACCCTACCGGCAAGCCCCAGATAAAAAACTACCGGCAGATGCTTCGGATAATGAACCGGATTTTGACCACGGCGCCTGAATTCAACAAAACAGGCCTGGTCGGGTTTCCAATCAACGCCATCATCAACTGGCCCATGGGCACGCCTGCCGGAACCTCGGTTTTCCTGAATGAAAAAGTGAACCGCCAGTTGAAAAAAATATTGAATCAATGGGCCGTATTCCTGAGTTCCGCGGACTCCCGCTATGTGTTGAATGACAATCCCGAGAAAGGATGGTTCGGGCGGGACGCCAAGGCCGCGATGCCTCATTTTGTTGAGGATTTCATATGCGATCCCGGTTTGCCCTATTATGGATTTTCCTCATGGGATGATTTCTTCACCCGAAAGTTTCGGGAGGGGCTGCGTCCGGTGGCAAGTCCTGATGACAATGCGGTTATCGCCAACGCCTGTGAATCTGCGCCATACAGGATTGCGAAAAACGTGAAACTTGCCGACCAGTTCTGGATCAAGGCGCAGCCTTATTCGCTGCAGCACATGATGGCGATGGAACCCCTTGCCGGGCAGTTTGCGGGCGGCACGGTTTATCAGGCGTTTCTGAGCGCGTTGAGTTTCCACCGCTGGAACAGTCCTGTCAGCGGAAAAATCGTAAAGACGCGCCTGGTTGACGGCTCTTACTATGCGGAAGCCCTGTCTGAAGGCTTTGATCCGGCGGGGCCCAATAAATCCCAGGGCTACATTACCCAGGTGGCTTCCAGGGCATTGATCTTTATCGAGGCCGATAATCCGGACATCGGTTTGATGTGCATCCTGTTTGTCGGCATGGCCGAAGTGTCATCCAACGAAATAACCGTCCAGGAGGGGCAGCATGTGAAAAAAGGGGATCAACTGGGAATGTTCCACTTCGGCGGATCCACCCATTGCCTGATCTTCAGGCCGAATGTCAACGTGAAATTCGATCTGCACGGACAATCCCCAGGACTTAATTCCGCGAATATACCGGTCAGGGCTCGAATCGCAACCGTCGTTAAATAAAATACTCGTGAGGGTATTGAGGGGACATTCTTGACAATCCGGCTGAATGCGGGATGTACCGGTCCGTCCAGGTCGTCGTGGGCAACCGGTTGACCGGAGAGATTTCTTTCCGCGGAATGAGGAAATGGATTATCAAACGGAAGAAATTCTTGTTGACTTAAAATGCGCAAATTCATACAGGAGTTACGCTATTTTTTAAAAAAAGTGACGCTGAGAATATTATCTGTTGCCGGGAAGAATACGCAAAACCTTTTTATTCCCAGCGGTCCGTCCATTTCCACAACTGGCTCATAATAGCTGCCAACGCTTGAAATTAAAGAAAGGAGAATGAAGATGGCTGAATGTCAAGTATTGAGCGCTTGTCCCTTTTTCAACGATACGATGGCAAATATGCCCGGAACCGCTGCCGCTTTCAAAAGGAAATACTGCCAGGGTGACAATTCGACATGCGCGAGATATATGGTTCTTAAAGCCCTTGGCAAACCCAAGGTGCCGGCTGATTTGTTCCCAAATCAAGAGGACAGAGCCAGGAAAATCATTGCTGCCAGATAGCAGCTTCTAATCGGGTGATGCGAATGGCGTTTCACCAGGCGGCAATTCCGATAAGCCACTATAACCGGCGGCAGACTTATCGTTAACCCTATCATGCGAATGGTATGAGATCGTCGGAGACCCATACCCCAATCCAGAAGTCATCGAAAAGTGGATTCGTTCCGCTGATGCCGGCTTGCCCGACACAATGTCATTGATATGGCGACATAGTGCCAAGTTGTAGGGGCAGGGCCGTCTCATTCCTGCTGTTTGCCTTTTTTCATGAAAGTGCTATTGTCCAGGTTTACAAAGGAAGATATCAATGGTATAATGACAAATTTGTTAAAGTTATGAGTCTTTCATACAAAAGGATCCGTATCCATGCATGAAATGGGCATTGCCATGCAGGTCGTTGAGATTGCCGCCGCCTCCATTCCCGACCATCTGAAAAACTGCCGGGTGCAGGGCGTCTATCTGAAGATCGGCAAACTGTCTTCCGTGGTTCCGGACAGTCTTCGGTTCTGTTTTGATATTGTTTCAAAAGACTCTGCGATTGCCGGGGCCGCGCTTTATATTGAAGAGATTCCCGTGACGGCCCGGTGCAAGTCCTGCGACAATCACTGGACAATTGACGGGCCGGCCTTTTCCTGCCCCCGGTGCGGCAGCGGCACGATCGAGCTGACCTCCGGCCAGGAACTGGACATTGCATCCATCGAGATTGAAGAAGAACCAACCGCTGGGCAAGGATCATCGCACGCATAGTTTCCGCAGGCTGAAGCGCTGCGTTTCTCAGACTGGAATTTGGAAACCGGCGAAGCCGCGCGATTATGGCCGATCGCAGCAGATTTCTGAAAAAGGAAAATTGTTATGGAAATTAAAGTTGTTCGAAAGGTTCTGGATGTCAATAACACCATGGCGGAGCAGAACCGGAAACTGTTTGCAGATAAAAAAGTGTTTGTACTGAATGTCATGAGTTCTCCGGGTTCCGGAAAAACCACGATGCTGGGGAAAACCATCGGCCGGTTGATGCCGGAAGTCCGTACCGCCGTCATTGTCGGAGATGTCAGCACGACCAATGATGCCGACCGGCTGGCCAAAACCGGAGCCCCGGTGGTTCAGGTCAATACCGATGCCTTTGGCGGGGACTGCCATCTGGCTGCCCATGTGATTGCCAAGGCTGCGGAAAATTTTACACTGGACGGATGTGGATCTGCTCATTGTGGAAAATGTGGGAAATCTGGTCTGTCCGGCGGAATTCGACATCGGAGAAGATGCCAAGGCCGTGGTTCTGAGCGTCACCGAGGGAGAAGACAAGCCCCTGAAATACCCCCTGATGTTTCGGGTGTGCGATGCCGCCATTCTAAACAAAATTGACCTTCTCCCTTATTTGGAATATGATAGGGATGAAGCGGTCCGGAATATCCTTCAGATTCATCCGGGCATTCCGGTATTTGAGATGTCCGCCCGAACCGAGGATGGCCTGGAGCCCTGGGTGGATCTGGCTCAAGCAAATGGTGAAAGAAAAACGCAATACCTGACGCGGGACGACGGATGAGAATCATTGCAGGGGAACTCAGGGGCCGAAGGCTGCATCGCCTTGAGGGAAAGCAGACCCGGCCCACGTCAGACCGTCTGAGGGAGACGATTTTCAACATTCTGTCATTCCGGACCCGGCAGGCGGTTGTACTTGATCTTTTCTCCGGAACCGGCGCGATGGCGATCGAGGCGTTGAGCCGCGGGGCGGATTCCGCGGTGCTTGTTGACGATCGCCTCAGGCGATATCGCTGATGGCACTGAATATCCGGTCATTTTCCCTCGAGAAAAAAGCCCGTGTTCAGAGATGGAATATTGCGCATAACCTGAATTTTTTGACGGCATGTACAGCCGTTGTTTAATCTGGTTTTCATGGATCCGCCCTATAACCTGAATATGATTGGTCCCACCCTGAATCATCTTTTGCAAAGCGAATCCCTGGCAGCGGAGGCCTGTATCGTTGTCGAGCATTCTATTCTGGAGGCCATCGATTTTGATCAGAGCAGATTTGAACTCCGGGACCAACGCATCTATGGCAAAACAATGGTTTCTTTTCTTTCCCACAACCTGTCTTGACCAATGGCCAACGCGGAATCCATGAAACGAATCGAAGATGTCACCCTGCTGTATGAAATCAGCAAAAACCTGAACGAGCATCTGGATCTGAAAAAATCCCTCTATAAGGTTCTGGATACACTTTCCATCTCCATCAACATGATTCGTGGCACCGTCACCCTGCTAAATCCCCTGACCAATGAAATCACCATTGAAGTGGCGCATGGCATCTCCCGGTCAGCCGTGGAACGGGTGAAATACAAACTCGGTGAAGGGATTACCGGAAGGGTGATTCAGACAGGTCATGCCGTCACCATCCCCAAAATCAGTGAAGAGCCGCATTTCCTGAATCGCACCGAAGCCCGGCGGGGGAAACTGGATCAAGAAGTCTCGTTTATCTGCGTTCCGATAAAAAAAGGCAATCAGGTCATCGGCGCGCTCAGTGTCGATCACCAGTACGATGAATCCTATTCGCTGAAAAACGGAGAAAAGCTGCTCTCGGTGATCGCAACCATGATCGCCCGGCATGTCATCAATCTGGAAACCATTCATCTGGAAAAAGAACAACTCCGGGAAGAAAACCGCAGGCTGCGCAGCGAACTGGAGACCAAATACAGTTTTACCAATATTATCGGCAGCAGCAGCCGGATGCGGGAAGTGTTTCAGATGATTTCCCAGGTTTCCAAAAGCAATGCCACGGTGCTGATCCGGGGAGAGAGCGGAACCGGAAAAGAGCTGGTGGCCAGCTCGGTTCACTACAACAGCCTGAGGGCGAAAAGCCCGTTTGTCAAAGTCAATTGCGCGGCCCTGCCCGCCAACCTGATTGAAAGCGAGCTTTTCGGGCATGAAAAAGGATCTTTTACCGGCGCGATCAAACAGAAACTGGGCAAGTTCGAAATGGCCAACAAAGGCACCATATTCCTGGATGAAATCGGCGCCGTGGGGCTGGATGTCCAGGTCCGGCTGCTTCGAATCCTTCAGGAGAGAGAATTTGAACGGGTCGGCGGACACCAGACCATCAAGGTGGATGTCCGGGTGATTACGGCCACCAACAAGAATCTGGAGCTGGCCATTGAAGAGGAAGCCTTTCGCGGAGATCTGTATTACCGCCTGAATGTGTTTCCCATCTATCTTCCCCCGCTCCGGGAGCGTAAGACCGATATTTTGCTTCTGGCAAATTATTTCCTTGAAAAATACAGCAAGGAAAACGCCAAGGACATTCGCAGGTTTTCAACGCCGGCCATCGATATGCTGATGAATTATCACTGGCCCGGCAATGTCCGGGAGCTGGAGAACTGCATTGAGCGGGGGGTTCTGCTTTGCGATGCGGGGGTCATTCACAGTTATCATCTGCCGCCGACGCTTCAGACCGGAAGCGAATCCGGAACACTTCCTGCCATGTCCCTCGAGGATGCCGTTGCCAACCTTGAAAAAGAGATGATCATTGACGCGTTAAAAAATACACGGGGCAATGTCACATTGGCAGCACAACTGGTCAAAACAACCGTTCGCAAATTTGCCTATAAATCCCAGCAATATGGCATTGACTATCGGAATTACCGATAGCGGTCGTGCAGGTGTTCAGGACAACTGATAGGTTAGTCATTCTGACAGTTGGATTTTGAAATTGTTTCGGATTTCGTGATTTTGCCCGAACGGAATTTCTTTTCGGGCACTATTTAACTTAAGGAGATCATTACATGAATTCGGAAATGTTCAGAGAATATGACATTCGCGGGATCGCGGGAAAAGATATGACCGAGGCGGATGTGGTATTGATTGGAAAAGGAATCGGAACGTTTTTGAATCAGAACAACTGCTCGCGGATTACAGTCGGAAGGGATTGCCGGATTTCCTCGGACACTTATGCCGCAGGACTCATTGAAGGACTGATGTCCACGGGCTGCCGGGTTATTGACATCGGCATCTGTCCGACACCGGTCCTCTATTTTTCCATTCACCACCTGGGGCAGGAAGGCGGCGTCATGGTTACCGCCAGCCACAATCCGGCCGAGTACAACGGGTTTAAAATGTGCCTGGGTTCCGGATCCATTCATGGCGAAGATATTCAGAGAATTCGAAGCATCATTGAAAACAGGGCATTTGTGAAAGCCGGCGGCGGCAGCCTTGCTGCCGCCAATGTGCTTCCGGCGTATCAGGCATTCGTGCAGGAGAACATTACCATTGAAAGAAGGCTTCGCATCGCCGTGGATGCCGGAAATGGAACGGCAGGCGTCGTGGCTGTTCCCATCATGAAGACGATGAATCTTGAAGTTCACGATATTTACTGCGAGATGGACGGCGCTTTCCCCAACCACGAAGCAGATCCGACGGTGCTCAAGAACATGAAGGACCTCATTGCCCTGGTCAAGGGAAAAAAACTGGATGTGGGGATCGGCTATGATGGAGACGGGGACCGCATCGGCGTGGTGGACGAAAATGGCGATATCGTCTATGGGGATAAGCTGATGATTCTCTTTTCCCGGGAAATCCTCAGCCGGAAACCCGGCGCCACATTTATCTCCGAAGTCAAATGCTCCCAGACCCTGTATGATGATATTGAAAAAAACGGCGGGCGGCCCATCATGTGGAAAACCGGTCATTCCCTGATCAAAAAGAAAATGAAGGAAGAAGGCGCAGAACTTGCCGGAGAGATGAGCGGGCACATGTTTTTTGCCGATCGTTATCTGGGGTATGATGACGCCACGTACGCCTCCTGCAGGCTGCTGGAAATTTTATCCAGAACCGACAAGCCCCTTTCAGCGCTCTTGTCGGATGTTCCCAAAACCTTTACCACGCCGGAAATTCGCGTGGAATGTCCGGATGACCGGAAATTTGCGGTGGTCAAAAAAATCACGGCATATTTCAAGGACCGCTACAATGTGATTGATATTGACGGGGTCCGGGTTCTCTTCGGCGATGGGTGGGGCCTGGTTCGCGCCTCAAATACCCAGCCGGCCCTGGTACTTCGGTTTGAGGCCGCATCCCAGGCCAGGCTTTCGGAAATTCAAGAGATGATGGAATCTGTCCTTGCCGATATTCAAAAAATCTGACGCCGGAGATGCATCGGCTTGATAAAATCTCTGCCGTGCGGTTCATTCAGGCGCGGCGCTTTCACCATGACCGTCCCCGTGCCGCAATGATTCAAAAACTTGACAAACAGGTATAGGGACATAATTGTATTGGTTTACAATTATAAATGGATTTAACAGGAAGTCATATACTACCCAATACAAGAAGGAGATTAATTGAATGAAACGATGTAAACATGTATTAACCCTTGCGGCTGTTGCGCTGATGATACAGGCGGGGATGGCTTTTCCGGCAATGTCCGCGGAAAAGAAAACACAGGCGAAACCGGCTGCTGCCAAAGCCAAAACCGGCGATAAGGCTGCCATAAAGCGGATGAATCATCAAAAAAAGTGGCGATCGTGAATGGAACGGCGATTGTGCAGTCAGATCTGGACCGGGGAATGGAAGGGGTCATCCAGCGCCGGGCCCGCTCCGGAGCGCCCATGGATGAGGCGCAGTTGAAAACCATTCGCATGGATGTGCTGAACAATCTCATTAACCGGGAGCTGCTCAACCAGGAAAGCAAAAAAGAAAAAATTGCCGTCACCGATGAACAGGTGAATGACAAACTCTCCAAAATCAAGCAGCGGTTCAAGGGCGATGCCGAGTTCAAGGAAATGCTCACCAAGATGA
This sequence comes from uncultured delta proteobacterium, assembly GCA_963845015.1. Classification (GTDB taxonomy): domain Bacteria; phylum Desulfobacterota; class Desulfobacteria; order Desulfobacterales; family Desulfatirhabdiaceae; genus RAAP-1. The sequence continues at coordinate 7,758 of CAWJRD010000006.1, read as the reverse complement.
AACTGACCGAGGCGCAGATAAAGACTCAGCTCAAGGAAGATCTGGCGATTCAGGCCCTCATCGACAAGCAGGTGGTTGAAAAAATCACTGTAACGGAACAGGATGCGCAGGCCTATTATGATACCCATCCCGAGGCATTCAAACAGCCGGAACAGATAAAGGCCAGTCATATCCTTGTAAAAGTTGACCCCAAAGACGATCCTGCCAAAAAAGAGGAAGCACTCAAGAAAATTGAATCCGTTCAGGAAAAGCTCAAAGCCGGCGGAGACTTTGCAGCCCTGGCCAAGGAACTTTCAGACTGTCCCAGCAAGGAAAAAGGGGGGGATCTGGGATATTTTGCAAAAGGACAGATGGTCAAGCCTTTTGAAGATGCCGCGCTGGCGTTAAAGCCCGGCGAAACCAGCGGTATTGTGGAAACCCAGTTTGGATATCATATCATTAAACTGGCCGAGATAAAACCCGAAGGCATTATGCCGTATGCTGAAGTCAAGGACCAGTTGACCCAGTATTTGAAACAGGAAAAAGTCAAGGCAGAGCTGGATTCCTACCTCGCAGGCCTGGAAAAAACGGCAAAAATAGAAAAATTAATAACGCAATAGTTTTTTTCTTGACCGGCAATAAATGGTTAAGTTATAGTACCAGTATATTTTCCCGGCTTTTATTTCGGTTCAGGGGATCCCTTGAAATGGGTTCCTGTCCAAGAACACTGTTCTGAAACCCGATCTGAAATCCAGGGACCCGAATAAACATTTTTTTAAGGGAGGTCGTGTTTTGGCAAAAGGAATAGTGAAATGGTTCAGTGATAAGAAGGGGTTTGGATTCATTGAGCAGGAAGAGGGCGGAGACGTATTTGTCCATCACTCAGCCATCAAGATGGAGGGGTTTAAAACCTTAGCCGAGGGTGATCGGGTCACGTTTGATGTGGAAAAAGGAAGCCGGGGACCTGCTGCAAAGAACGTTGTTAAGATTTAATTTAACAAGTTAACCGTTATGAAAGGGCATTTCTCTCGCATGTGAGGGAAATGCCCTTTTTTTGTATATCAACGTCCTCATATTTGATCTGAATCCGCCAGAAGCGCTCATCAGACGCTCTGGTCAATCAATGAATCGCAACAAACTGCAGGCGAAATAAAACTGCCGCTATTCAAATTTCCCGAACTGTGATAATAACATCCATATCTGAAATGATTTCCCAATACAGCGCCATAATTCAGGATGGAAATAACGCTATGTTTTCTTTGCAAAGATTACTTGGAAAAGATGAAAAATTTTTTGATTTTCTGGAAGACAGCGCTCAGCAGGTTTGCAACAATGTCAATGCATTGATCATGCTGATGAAGGATCCGGATTCGGCCAGTGCCCTTGCCGATTTCAAAGAAGCCCGGCGCAAGGGCAAGCGCATTACCGAGGATATTGACGAGCATCTGTGCAAAACATTTGTAACGCCGATCGAACGCGAGGATATCGAGTCATTATCGGATGCATTGTATAAGATTCCGAAAATGCTTGAGAAATTCAGTGAGCGGTTTATCCTTTTTTATGAGCCGCTTCAAGGTCAGGATTTCTCCCAGCCAGATATCCATCCTCAGTCAGGCTGCCGAAACGCTTTTGCAGATGGTCAGATCGCTTCGGCAGAATCCCAAGCTGGATAAAATCAAAGATCAGAGAGACCGGCTGCATGAACTGGAAGGCGATGCGGACCGGCTGATGCTCGAGCTGATGTGTTCGCTTTATAATTGCAAACACGAAATACTGGAGCTGACCATTTTGCGGGATCTTTATGAATTGCTGGAAAAGGCCATTGACCGCTGCCGGGACGCCGGTAAAGTGGTATTTCATATTGTATTGAAAAATTCGTAAATCGCAGTCAGCGGATGGCTGCAGCCAAAAGGTTCATTGCAATCAGGAATAACTGCCCTGGCTGCCTGCTCGAGAGGGAGTATATGATTCTGGTCTTCTGTGTGGTTCTCGTTGCGCTGATATTCGAATATATCAATGGGTTTCACGATACGGCAAATTCCATTGCCACCGTTGTTTCCACAAAAGTATTGAAGCCCCGGGAGGCGATTCTTCTGGCGGCTGTCTTCAATCTGCTGGGGGCGATGTGGGGTACGGCAGTGGCCACGACCATCGGCAAAGGACTTGTGGATACCCAGTTTGTCACGCTCCAGACGATTATCTGCGCTTTGGTGGGCGCCATCATCTGGGGATTGCTCACCTGGTGGTTCGGTCTGCCCTCCAGTTCCAGTCATGCGCTGATCGGCGGATTGTGCGGCGCAACCCTGGCATCGGCCCATGAGAACTGGTCCGTTATCCATTGGGCATCTACCAACCCGATCACGCATAATATGGAAGGCCTCTGGCCGAAGGTGATTGTTCCCATGGTCATCTCCCCGATCGTGGGAATGATCGGCGGCTTCTTGTTGATGGGGTTTTTGCTGCTGATATTAAGAAGACAGACGCCGCATCATGTGAATGCGGTTTTTAACAAACTGCAACTGGCGAGCGCATCGCTGATGGCGCTCAGCCACGGTACAAACGATGCCCAGAAAACAATGGGGATTATCGCACTGTCACTGTATACCGCAACCCAGGCCGGGATGTTCCGGGAGTTGCCCGAGTGGATGGATTTTCTGGTTTCCCCGAAATTTGAAGTTCATACCTGGGTCAAAGTCGTGTGCGCCTTGACAATGGCTGCCGGGACAGCCGCCGGAGGCTGGCGGATTATCCGGACCCTCGGGCATAAAATGGTCAAATTGCAGCCCATCCACGGTTTTGCGGCGGAAACCGTTGCCGCCCTGGTGATTCAAATCGCCTCGCACTGGGGAATTCCCCTGTCCACAACCCATATCATTTCAACGTCCATCATGGGCGTCGGGGCAACCAAACGATTCAGCGCCGTGAAATGGGGAATTGTCGAGCGCATGGTCTGGGCCTGGGTGCTGACGCTGCCGATAACCGCATTGATGGGCTACTGGTGCCTGAAATTCCTGCATCTCATTCAGCTCGCTCCCTGAAAATCCCGTCAACTGGCGCAGCACCATGTCAGGCGGTTCAATCAGTACATGATCCGGAATAAACAGCTTCAAACCAGCGGAGGTGCCCTCTGATGAAACACAGTATTACCGATACCCTCTCCCAGGAAGCCATTGATCTGGCCGAATCCTGGCAGAAACGGGCCAATGAGCTCCTGAGCCCGGAAGAACGCGCGATCCAGGAAATGATGATGCGCCTGTTAAACAGTCCCATGGACAAGGTCATCCTGACCAAAATGATGGATCAGGGATTTCGCTCAGGCAGCTATGGCCGCGTGGCGGATCAGATCAACGACCTGATGCGGACCCATGGCATTCCCGGGTTCTTCAGGGTTTCTGAAAAACTTCTCATGCGCCTGTTTCTCAGCCTGGGAAGGCATTTTCCGGGCATATCGGTTCCCCGAATCATCGAAAAAATGCGCTTGGACAGCAGCCGCTCCATCATCGCCGGAGAACCGGAAGCGCTTCACCGCCACCTTCAGATGCGCAGGGCCGAAGGCGTTCGCATGAATCTCAATCATCTCGGGGAGGCTGTCCTGGGTGAGGAAGAGGCTGCCGTCCGCCTGAAAACGTATCTGGAAGATCTTCAAAATCCGGAAATCGAATATATCTCGGTCAAGATTTCAACCATCTATTCCCAGATCTCTTCCCTGGCGTTTGATCATACGGTGGAAATCCTGAAGGAGCGTCTGGCCAGGCTTTACCGCACGGCGCAGAGCCACTGTTTCATCCGCCAAAACGGCATCCGGACGCCCAAATTCGTGAATCTGGACATGGAAGAATACCGGGATCTGGACATCACGTGTGCGGCGTTTACGCAGACCCTTGATGAGCCGGAGTTCAAGACGCATTCCGCCGGAATTGTCCTTCAGGCCTATCTGCCGGATTCCTGCGACATTCAAATTGCGCTTGACCGAATGGGCCAGAAAGCGGGTGGCCGACGGCGGCGCGCCCATCAAGATCCGGATCGTCAAAGGCGCCAACATGGAAATGGAGCTGGTTGAATCCAGCCTCCACAACTGGCCCCTGGCCCCGTATGACAACAAGCTGGATGTGGATGCCAATTACAAGCGCATGGTGGACTATGGCATGATTCCGGAAAACATTCACGCCGTTCATCTGGGGATCGCCTCGCACAACCTGTTTGAGCTGGCCTATGCCGCCAACCTGGCAAAACACTTCGGGGTGAGCGCGTACACGAGCTTTGAGATGCTCGAGGGCATGGCGGATCATGTGCGGCGCGCCATTCAGGAGTCCGCTGGCGATATGCTGCTGTATGCGCCGGTGGCAACCCGGGATCAGTTCATCAATGCCATCGCCTACCTGATTCGAAGGCTCGATGAGAATACCGCGGAAGAAAATTTTCTCCGCCACTCGTTTAACCTGAAAACCGATTCCAAAGCCTGGGATTTTTTAAAAGACCAGTTTGTCAAATCCTATCACCACCGCAAAGCTCGTCTCCAAAGCTCCCAGGCGGACCCAGAACCGCCTGACGGAAACATTTCCGGCAAAAATCTTATGGCGCAGGCACTTTTTATTCAAATGAATTCACCAATGAAGCCGACACGGACTGGGCCCTTGAATCCAGCCGGATCTGGGCCAAGGCCATTCGCGACAAATGGAAAAAGGCCCCGGACAGCAGCCCGCTCATGATTCCCGTGGTTGTCGGCGGAGGTGAGATTCCGGAAGGCAGGCCTTTGGGGGAATGCCTGGATATTTCACGGATCGGCGAATCCGGCGACAAGCCCCTGATCGCCCGATACTGCCTGGCGGATGACAGGGACATCGAGCTGGCGGTATCGGTTGCCAAGGCAGATCCGGACGGCTGGCGCAGAAAGTCCATGGCCGAGCGGCATGAAATCCTGTCCCGCGTGGCCAGGGAACTTCGCATGGCAAGGGCGGATCTGATCGGCGCAGCCGCCGCCAATACCGGAAAAGTGTTTCCGGAAGGGGATGTCGAGGTTTCCGAGGCCATCGACTTTGCGGAATATTACCCGCATTCGGCCAGGGCGTTTTGCCGACATGCAGCATGTCCGCTGCACGGGAAAAGGCGTGGGGCTGGTGATTTCTCCCTGGAATTTTCCCATTGCCATTCCCAGCGGCGGCATTCTGGCCGCGCTGTCCGCGGGCAACACCGTCATTTTCAAGCCGGCTTCAGCCGCGGTACTGGTGGCATGGGAGCTTTGCCAGTGCTTCTGGAGGGCCGGGGTTTCCAGAAACGTTCTTCAGTTTCTGCCCTGCGCGGGATCAACCACCGGCGCGAAACTGACCCATCACCCGGATGTGGATTTTATCATTCTGACCGGCGGCACCGATACCGGGATGCGGATTCTCAAAGAGCGGCCCGCTGTCTTTCTGGCCGCCGAGACCGGCGGAAAAAACGCCACGATCGTCACCGCCATGAGCGACCGGGATCAGGCCATCAAAAACGTCATTCAGTCGGCATTCGGCCACTGCGGCCAGAAATGCTCGGCCACCTCTCTGCTCATCCTTGAAAAAGAAGTCTATGAAGATGCGATTTTCAAAAAACAGCTCGTGGATGCGGCCGGAAGTTTTTCGGTGGGATCGGCCTGGGCCTTTGAAAACCGGATGGGCCCGTTGATCCAGCCGCCTTCCGGAGATTTGAAATCCGCCCTCACCAAGCTGGAGCCCGGTGAATCCTGGGCGCTGAAACCTGAAAACATCGGCTCCAATCCGCATCTGTGGACTCCCGGAATCAAATGGGGCGTCAAACCCGGAAGCTATACCCATTTGACGGAGTTTTTCGGGCCGGTTCTGGGCGTCATGTGCGCAAAGAATCTGGAAGAAGCCATTGATATGGTCAATCAGACCGGATACGGGCTGACGTCCGGGATTGAAAGCCTCGATAAACGGGAGCAGGTGCTTTGGAAAAGCCGGATCAAGGCCGGCAATCTTTATGTCAACCGGGGAACCACCGGAGCCATTGTGCTGCGGCAGCCCTTCGGCGGCATGGGAAAATCCGCGCTCGGATCGGGAATCAAGGCAGGCGGCCCCAATTATGTGAGTCAGTTCATGAATTTTGAAGAAACCGGCGCTGCCCCCGATTGGCGCGATTCAGAAGGACTCGGAAATCCTGCGGCTTTCCCGCAGATGGCGGATCAAGCTGGACGGAAATCATTTCCTCGGCATTGAAGCCGATATCTCAAAAACCATCCGGGCCATTCAGAGCTATGTTTTTTGGGCGGAACAGGATTTCCGGGTTGAAAAGGATTATTTTCACTTAAGGGGCCAGGACAATATCATCCGGTTTCTGCCGGTGGGCACTGTTGCGGTCCGCATGCATGGCGATGACTCGCTTTTTGAAACCCTGGCCAGGATTGCGGCGGCCCGGATTTCCGGATGCTCCCCGCTTGTCAGCATTCCGCCGGGACTCGTCAATACCGCTACGGCGTTTCTGGGCTCAAAGGAGGGCCAGGAACTACTCAAGGATGCCCGCGTGGTTCGCCAGACCGACCGGGATCTGATTCAGATGCTTTCAAAAATCCAGCGGATCCGCTATGCCCATCCGGACCGGGTGCCATTGGCGGTTCTGGCTGCAGCGGCTGAAAAAGGATTTTACATCTCCCGCATGCCGGTCCTGATGGAAGGCCGGATCGAGCTTCTTCAATATTTCCAGGAGCAGAGCATCTGCGACAATTATCACCGGTATGGAAACCTGGGAGAGCGGGCCATGGTTTCTCCGGTGTAATGCCGGATAAACGCTCATTTGTGCAGGGAGAAATATCAGTATGCATGTCAGCCGTTTTAACGATCATGAATTTCAGGACGACGAATTGGTCTGCTATTGTTTTAACTATACAAAAAAGCAGATCATTGACGATTTCGTGAAAAACAGCCGATCCATCATCCTGGAAAAAATCGCATCTGAAAAGAAAGCAGGCGGATGCGATTGCGCCATCAAAAATCCCAAAAAGCGCTGATGCCTGGCTGATGTCCGCCAGGTGGTGGACGGTGCTGCGAAAATAACTTCGTTGGTTTGAAAGACAATAAAATTAATCGTCGCCATTGCCGGAATATTCTTTAAAAAAAAGGACGTATAAAACAGCCCAAAGGAGGACGGCACCATGGAGAAAACAAAAAAAACGATTCAAGAAGATAAATGACGGCCTGGACGCTTATCTTTCCACCCTGGAGCACGCGCTTTTCCAGATGGAAAAAGTATCGAAGATTCGATCTCGGTCCCATTCGGCCTGCACCAACGAGTGGTGCGAATCCGTAGAGGAAGCGATCAATGAGCTGACCGAAGCGATCTATGCGTTCAATATCCCCCGCTGGGCCAATCAGGAGCAATCCGCACGGGTCAAAACCCTCAAAAGGAAAGCTCGGGTTGTTTATGCAAAGTATATGCAGGCATCCGGATAATCACCCCAAATAAGGGAACTGCTGGAGATCGTTCAAACGGAAGAAAAACCATGATGGTATTGCCTATGAATCGCCGAACGCTCGTGCTGTTAGTCGAACTGGTACCGCTGGCGGCGATGTTCGTTTACGTCGCCCTGCGTTCCGGGCCGCTGACGCCGATCCCGGGTGACTGTGACGGCTGTTGAAAACCGTTCCATCACACCGACCCTGTTCGGTATCGGCACCATCGAGGCCCGCTACACCTACAGGATCGGCCCGACTGTTGCCGGCCGGGTCAAGCGCGTGGACGTGCAGGTGGGTGACAGGGTCCGGGCGGGTCAATTGCTGGGGGAAATGATCC
>CAWJRD010000005.1:0-79965 GCA_963845015.1 uncultured delta proteobacterium | reverse complement strand
GGTGGAGGCGGCGGGAGTTGAACCCGCGTCCGAAAACTTTCCGCTTTGACGTCTACATACATATCCTGAAGTTTGATTGTCACCACTTACGGCTCCTTCAGGCTGGATCCTTAAGCAGTTATCCCGATATGAGTTTCGCCGGCTTTGAATCAGGCGTACAGAAGCCAACTATCCCGCTGTTGACGCCCTTATCGGATCCGCAGGAGTAATCCGACAGGACGGTAGCCTAAGCGGCTACAGCGTAGTTATAATCGTCTGCGATTATATTTATTCCCGTCAGTTTAACGAGCGGGCAGGAGCTCGGTATGCAGCCAAAGTTTCAATATCCCCGTCGAAGCCGTTGCGCCCCCCATTTGCGGAGATGATGTTAAAGAACAAGATCTGTACTAATTCTATATCAAGCCTGCGGGGTTGTCAATAGCGCGAAAGCCTCTATCTTTGCCCCCTGTCAAAATCCCGCTGCGCATCCCGTTTTTTAATGGTTTCCCTTTTGTCATACAGGTGCTTGCCTTTTGCCAGTGCGATCTTGACTTTGACCTTGCCGTTGACAAAATAGACCTGAAGCGGAATCAGGGACAGCCCTTTTTCGTTGACTTTGCTGTAAAGCTTTTCGATTTCCCGCCGATGAAGCAGGAGTTTTCGGACCCTGCAGCGGATCATGGTTTTCGTAATAGGCAAAGGCGTAAACGCCGATATGCATTTGATAGAGAAAGACCTCTCCGTTCTGAATCTTGGCATATGCGTCCTTGATATTGACCTTGCCGTTTCGCATGGACTTGACTTCGGTGCCTTTCAGGACGATTCCGGCCTCATACTCATCTTCGATGAAGTAATTGAACCGGGCTTTTCGGTTGTCCGCAATAATTTTTTTATGTTCAGCGCTGGATTGCATGGGTATCGGCGTATGGGTTCGGGCTGTTTATTCGGCAGCGGCGGATCTGTTTATTGGAAGCAACAAGCATATATTTGTACTCTATCGCATGTGAGAAGAGAATTCAAGAGCAAGGAATCGGGGCATGGAAGATTGAGGGGGATTTCCGGGCGGGCGTGTTTGGAAATCCCCCCGGCCCCCTTTTTCAAAAGGGAGGGAAAAACGCTTTCATGCTTTGATAGGGTTGAAAGGCAAGGTCGAAACATAAAGCGCCCTTATTGGGGATAGGCAGCCTTGAATGCGCTTACCTTAACGATGTTGTCGGCCTTGAATACGGCCGCGCCATCCTTGACATAGACCGGGAAAGCAAATTGCGATATGCCCGTCCACCATTTTTCGATCAGGGTCATGGCGTCGGTTCCCTTTTCCTGCAGCTTCATGGCGTCAACCAGCATCAGGCTGAGTCTGGACTGCTCGCCGTCAAACATGGCATGGACCCGGATCTGATTGGTTTTCCCCGGCGGAATCCACTGGGTGTCTGTTGAGATGAGCGTGTTCAGGTCGAATTCTTCGAATGCAACGGTAAATTTCAGGCTTTCCATCATGACGGGAAAGGTATTTTCGTTTTTGATATTGAAGATAAATGCCAGATCCAGCGGCGCGCCGTTGTTCCCGGCCGTTCCCTTGGTCGGGGGCACGGCTTTTGCGTAATACCACCATCCCCAGTAATGCGCCACTTCCATGGAATCCAGGGTTACGGCTGGCGCCTTAAAAGTCTGATCCGTGGGTTTTGCCGCCACGGCGGCGCAGCCGGCAAGAAATCCCAGGGCAACCAGGACCAAAATGGATTTACAGATTATCGCGTTGTGGTGTCTCATGAGCCCCCCCTTTGTCGTTTGAATGGCTTAAACGAGCCATTGTTCTTTCTTCCATGTATAGTATCTTTTATATCCCGTGTGACAAGCTTCAGGGCTTTCTTGAAGCGTACCGAACGCCTGCCCGGGTTGGCATCATTTATCGCATACTACCAGCCTAACCATTCGTTTTTCCATTTCTCCGGCCATCGGCTTTTTAAATCCACTTCATCCATAAAAGCGAATTTCCCGTCTTTGAATTCATAGATCCTGGCCTTGCTCTGGGGCCGGTGATCCGCTGCCGAAAAAGAAACAGGCGCAAGACCCAGTCCGATTTCATAATCCGTCATGGTTTCAAATCCTTTTTTCAGTATGCCTTCGCCGGAAAGATCGCCTGCCTTATCCGCCCGCCTCAAGGCCTCGGCAAGGCCCAGGACATTGGCCCATGCCTGAACCGTATGAATGGTCCGTTTTTCAGGGGGGATGCCGGGATTGTATTTTTTGGCGTATTCCATGACTTTATCCATGAGCTTGACGGTCTGTCCGAAAAAAGCCCAAGGCGCGCATCCCATGGCGCCTTCGGCAGCCTTTCCGGCCTGCATGGCAAGGTTTTCATCGAATCCCCAGTTCGTTATGATATGGTCCGCGCCCAGCTCCAGTGCATCGGCATCGCGAAGCGTGGCGGCCACGGACATGACGGTATTGGTGTGAAGGACGACATCCGGCTTGAATTCCTTCAAGGCCGGAATCTGGCTTGTAGCGTCGATGGCAAAAAGGGAAATATTTTGATCCGGCCCGATATCAAAACCAAGAACCGATGCCTGGTCCTTGGCGGCCTTGATGGATGCGCTGCTGAACGGGGATGGCGTCATGTAGGCGCAGGCGATGCGCGGTTTGCGTTTTCCAAAATCCGGTTTGGTCGGCCATTTTTTATCAAACCAGGCGGTAACCAGGCCCCGGGCCTGGGTCGAATAATCCGTGGCAAAAAACAGGTTATAGGGAGTTTTTTTGGGATCGCAAAGATGCGCTGAATAGGATGCCGATACATATGGCATTTTATCCTTTGTTACAGCCGGCACCAGGGTTTCGGTGTCTCCCGGGCCCCATCCAGGATCGCCACGCATTTTTTCTGTTTAAACAGCCTGTACTTGATCAGCACTTCAGGAATCCGGTATCCGTAATCAAACTGAAACAGCTTGATGGTCTTGCCGTTGATGCCGCCGGTGTCGTTGACATAATTGACGGCCTCTGCAATGCCCAGTGCATAATCCTTGCCCACATCCGATGTTGCGCCGCTCATGTCGCTGAGCGCGCCGATGTTGATTTCTTCTGCCCCTGCGGCCCCTCCCGCAATCAGAACCACCCCCACCCACAACCACACGAAAAATTTTGATTTCATCGCATTCCTCCTGTGAAGACATTGCCAAATATGCGGTGTAATGAACAATAACCGCCTCTGAGAATACATCCGAACATTGAAACGATAAGTCCATTTATTGAATCCTTGAGGATTCCCTGAAAGTTTTTTCAGGCAATCAGACGGTGCTCTCCGCAAAAAACATAGATTCCGGATTTCGGGGCCAGGCAGGCCAGGGTCATGTTGAGCCGGGAAGCCAGATTCACGGCAAGAGCGGTTGGCCGGGATACGGCAAGGATGAGGGGAATTCCGGCCCGGGCGGCTTTTTGAACCAGTTCGTAGCTGATCCGGGAGGACAGAATCAGCCCTTTTGCCTGGAAAAGGGTATGATCCAGGAATAATTTGCCGATGGCCTTGTCCACGGCATTGTGGCGGCCCACGTCCTCGGCGGAAGACAGCACATTGGTGGCCGGCGCCGATGATCAGGGCCGCATGGGTGGCCCGGGTTTTCCGGCGAAGCGGCTGATGCCGGGAAAAATCTTCAAGGCGGGAGAGGAGGCTGTGGATGTTAAACCGCGTGCCGTCGCTGATGGGTACGATGGCAGTCATGATGTCCTGAACCAGTTCCTTGCCGCAGATGCCGCAACTGGTCTGGCTGATAAAACCCCGCCGGTCCAGGTATCCGGCGATTTTCCGCCGCTGCGTTTCGGTCAACTGTCACCGTGACCACATTGCTGTCCGAGCCGTCGCAGCAGGCAATGGCCGTGATGTCCTCCGGAATGTCCGCGATGCCTTCGGTCAGGCAGAATCCGGCGGCATGGGCAATTTCATCCCCCGGGGTTCGCATGACAACCGAGTAGGGCTTGCCGTCGATCCGGATCGAAAGCGGCTCTTCGCCGATGAGATCAATGGAAACGGACTGGATTTTATCCCCGTCTTTGTGTATGATGCTAACCTCTGAAAAAGAGTTCATGGCATGACTCCGATAAGTTATCGATGGTTCCGGGACTGGGGCTTTGACTTCTTTCGAATATATCATTTTTTCCATTTCTGTCACAGAAAAATCTTGACATTATTCACAAATAGATTAAAAATTGGGGATTTTAAAACGTCTATTATTTGTTGTTTCAAGGAGGGTCAAGGATATGTACGCTGTAGTTGCAACGGGCGGAAAACAATACAGGGTCCAGACGGGCGAAACGCTGAGAATTGAGAAAATTCCAGGGGAAGTCGGCTCGTCTGTGGCTTTTGATCAGGTGCTTCTCTATTCGGATGGCGAAAATCTTTCTGTTGGCAAACCGGTTCTTGATAACGCCAAAGTCAATGCGCGTATTGTGGAACAGGACCGGGGGAATAAAATCATCGTATTTAAATTCAAACGCCGGAAAGGCTATCGCAAAAAACAAGGTCATCGTCAAGATTATACAGCCGTAAAAATTGACAGCATCGAGGTCTAAGCCTGAATGATCGGGTTTGAACCGGAATGGATCATGATTTGAGAATTTAATCAGATTTGATTGCACCTGGCTCATGTAATTATTGACAGGTGACGTGGAGAATTCAGGATATGGCACATAAAAAAGCAGGCGGCAGTTCACGAAACGGCCGCGACAGTAATGCCCAGCGCAGAGGGGTCAAACGTTTTGGCGGCGAAATCGTACGCGCCGGAAACATTCTGGTTCGCCAGGTGGGAACCCAGATTCATCCGGGCAACAATGTGGGTTGGGGAAGGATTATACGCTTTTTGCCACGATGGATGGCGTTGTCAAATACGAACGGTACGGACGTACCCGTAAAAAAGTCAGCGTTTATGCCGAGTGAAATTCATAGACGAAGCGAATATTACGGTTGAGTCCGGCAAAGGCGGCAGCGGTTGCGTCAGTTTCCGGAGAGAGAAGTTCATTCCCAAGGGCGGCCCGGATGGCGGCAGCGGCGGAAGGGGCGGGGACGTTGTCCTGGTCACTTCATCCCGGAAACGCACGCTTTATGATTTTAATTACAAAAAGTTTTTCAAGGCTCAAAACGGTTCCGGCGGCGAGGGAAACCAGAGAACCGGAAAAGACGGCGATGACCTGATCGTTGAAATTCCGCCCGGCACCCTGGTCATCAACGCCGATACGGGCGAACTCATCAAAGACTTTGTCAACCCCGATGAAACCTTTGTTCTGGCAAAAGGCGGCAGGGGAGGGCAGGGAAATACCCACTTCAAAACCTCAACGCATCAAACCCCGCGGTTCGCCCAGCCAGGCGAACCTGCAGAGACCTTAAACATTCGCCTGGAACTGAAACTGATCGCCGATGTCGGTCTGGTCGGACTACCCAATGCCGGAAAATCCACCCTGATTTCCGCGATTTCCTCTGCCCGTCCCAAGATCGGGGCATATCCGTTCACCACGCTGATCCCGAATCTTGGCGTCGTCAAACCCCGCTGGGGCGGAGAAGCATTTGTGGTCGCCGATATTCCGGGTCTGATTGAAGGGGCGCATACGGGAGCGGGGCTCGGGATTCAATTTTTAAGGCATGTCGAGCGCACCCGTTTCCTGGTTCATCTGATTGATGTTTCCGCAATTGATCCGGTTGATCCGCTCAGGGATTATGAAACCATCAACCACGAACTGGCATTGTACAGCGAACTGCTCAGCCACAAACCGCAGATCGTCGTGCTCAGCAAGATGGATCTTACCGGGGCGGAAGCGGCTGCGGACTGTTTTCAGAAAGCCATTGGATCGCATCCGGCCAAAATTTCTCCCAAAAGATCTTTGGTCCGGATATCCGCCGTGACCGGAGCTGGTATCGACGATTTGCTATCAACCATCGTTCGCTTTCTGGATGCAGCCGATGAAAACCGACAGGAAAACGAGTTTTGACAATGCCAAACGGGTGATTGTCAAGGTTGGCAGCAATGTGCTGACCGAGGACAGCGGTCTGGATCTGAATGTCGTGCGCTCCATCAGCCGTCAGATCTGCAGACTGATCGACCGAGGCCTGGAAGTCATTCTGGTGACATCCGGCGCCATGTCCGCCGGTATCCGCAAGATCGGTCTGGCCAAAAGGCCCGATGAAATTCCCAAGCGCCAGGCTGTCTCGGCAGTGGGCCAGGCCAGCCTCATCATGGAATATGAAAACGCTTTTGAGCGCTATGGAAACAAGGTCGCCCAAATCCTTTTAACCAGCGATGACCTGAACAACCGCAAGCGCTATCTGAATGCCAGAAATACCCTCTATACGCTGCTTTCCTGGAAGGTGGTTCCCGTCATCAACGAGAATGACACGGTTGCCATCGAATCCATCAAATTCGGGGACAATGACAACCTGGCGGCCATGATCGCGCTCTTGATGGACGCCGACATCCTGATTATCCTGTCCGATATCGACGGCCTGTACGCCAAGGATCCCAGGACCCATCCCGATGCCGAACTGATTCCGATGGTCACGACATTTAAAAAGAGCCTGGAGAAAGTCGCCGGCGACATTCCGGGGTCCCTGGGGACCGGCGGCATGCTCAGCAAGATCAAGGCCGCAAAAAAAGTAACATCAGCCGGCGTCCCCATGGTGATTGCCAACGGCAATGTCCCGGATATCCTGGAAAAGCTATTTGACGGCGGATCCTACGGCACGTTTTTTGTTCCCCAGGCCGAACGGCTGCCCAGCCGAAAATGCTGGATCGGCTATTCCCTGAAACCCGAAGGCGTCATCGTGATCGATCCGGGGGCGGCAACGGCTGTCCTCAAACGGGGAAAGAGCCTGCTTTCCAGCGGCATCGTCGGTGTCGAAGGCGATTTTGGAATCGGCGCGCCCGTGGAGTTTAAAACCGCGGAAAGCGAAATTCTGGGCACGGGACTGGTGAACTACAGCGCCGCGGACATTCGAAAAATCATGGGACTTCAGTCCCGGCAGATCCTGGACCGGCTCGGGGAAAAACCGTATGACGAAGTCATTCACAGGGACAATCTGGTGATTACCACGGAATTATAGACTTTCAGAAAATGATTTTGGGAAGGCAGCAGGGAGGGGATAGTACTTTTTTCGTACATCCCCGACCGATAACGCACCCAGAAGCTTTTTATGGAAGTCTATCAGGAGCAAGCCATGAGTATTGAATCCAATGTCACCGATATAGCCAGGGCGGCCAAGTCAGCCTCCCGGGAAATGGCCCGGTGCCCGACCTCCCGGAAAAATGCCATGCTGCTGAAGTTGGCGGATTTGATCCGGGAAAATGCCGTCTTCATCCAACAGGAAAACGCAAAAGATGTGGCGGAGGCGCAAAAATCCGGTTTATCTGCCGCCATGATCGACCGTCTGACCATTACGGATGCCACGATCCGATCCATGGAGAACGGGCTTTGTGAGGTGGCTGCGCTGGAGGACCCGGTGGGAGCCTCCATCCGGAGCTTTCGCAGGCCCAACGGGCTGGAAGTTTCCAGGGTGCGGATTCCGCTGGGGGTGATCGGCATCATCTATGAGTCCAGGCCCAACGTCACCATCGATGCGGCGGCCCTCTGCCTGAAATCGGGAAATGCCGTGATCCTTCGCGGCGGCTCCGAAGCCCATTGCTCGAATCAAGTTCTGGCTGGGCTCATTGCCCGGGCACTTCAGGAATCCGGTCTGCCCGGGGAGTCCGCCCAGGTCATTCCGGTCAGAGACCGGAGCGCCGTCACCACGCTGCTGCAGCAGGAAGAATGGATCGATCTGATCATTCCCCGCGGCGGTGAGAGCCTGATCCGTTTTGTTGTCGAAAATTCCCGGATACCGGTGCTGAAGCATTACAAAGGCGTCTGCCATGTTTATGTGGACAATGGGGCGGATTTTGACATGGCGGAAAGGATATGCCTCAATGCCAAGGTTCAGCGGCCGGGTGTCTGCAATGCCATGGAAACCCTTCTAGTTCATGAAAAGGCCGCGCCTGTTTTCTTGCCGCTAGTGGCGGAGAAGCTTACCGCTGCCGGCGTTGCGCTTCGCGGATGCCAGAAAACCTGCAGAATTCTTCCCCAAGCCAAAATGGCGACCGAGGCGGACTGGCCGGCCGAATATCTGAATCTGACGTTGGCCGTCAAAGTGGTTTCCGGCATGGATGAGGCCGTGGCGCATATCGCCGCATACGGCTCCAGCCATACCGATGCCATTGTGACACGGGATTATGAAAGGGCCAGACGTTTTGTCCGGGAAGTGGATTCATCCGTGGTGCTGGTGAATGCCTCTACCCGGTTTAATGACGGGGGCCAGATGGGCCTGGGGGCTGAAATCGGCATCAGCACCACCAAGCTCCATGCCTTTGGCCCCATGGGGCTGGAAGAGTTGACAACCACCAAATTCGTGGTGTTCGGGGATGGGCAGGTCAGGGACTAACCGATCAGAAGTCAGAAGTCAGAAGTCAGATGCCAGAAAGCTGAAGACTGACGACGGACGAAGGAAGACGGAAGACGGAATGCGGGCGGCAGATGGTGGACGGCCGGGAACAGGGGGATGAGAAAGGATGTCCATGCGGATCGGGCTTTTCGGTGGCACATTTAATCCGATTCATTTCGGGCATTTGCGGACGGTTCTTGAGGTCAGGGAGCGGTTTGGCCTCAGCCGGGTCTATCTGATTCCGTCCGCCCTGCCGCCGCATAAATCCCAGATCGGTATTGCCAGCCCTTCGGACCGCCTGGAGATGATTCGACGGGCAGTGGAAAATGATCCCGATTTTGTCGTATCGGATGTGGAGTTGATGCGAACCGGCCCTTCCTATACAATTGACACCCTGTCTTTTTTTGCAAGCGTGCTGCCGGAAACAGCCCCGCATTTTTTGATTATCGGCCTGGACGCCTTTCTCGATCTTCACACCTGGAAAGATTTTATGGGAATCCTGAGCCGGACGCCCCTGATTGTCATGGGAAGGCCGGGAGCGAATCAACGCGGGCAGTTTCAGGACATGCCCATTGCCGTGGCCGATTATCTGGACGTGCTGATACCCGGCTATCAATACGACCGCCAGCAATCGGTTTTTGTTCATCCCGAATTTCAGTCCGTGTATCTGATCGGTGTGACATCCCTGGATATCTCATCCTCCGCCATCCGATCCCTGGTACGCAAGGGCCGATCCATCCGGTTTCTGGTTCCGGAAACGGTATCCGAATTTATTTCCAGTAAAGGACTTTATCAATGACCAAGCAGTTGCCTTCCGATCCTTCGCTGGATCTTTTTATTCAAGCGGCCCAGGGTAAAAAAGCCCTGGACATCGTTGTCATGGACCTCAGGGGCATGACAGCGATCACCGATTATTTCATCATCTGCAGCGGGCGTTCCAGCCGCCAGGTCATGGCCATTGCCGATCATATCCAGAAAGTGATGCGGGATAACCGCATCCGGCCTCTGGGGGTCGAAGGCGCGGGCTCCGGGCACTGGATTCTATTGGATTATGACCATGTCGTCATCCATGTGTTTTATGATCCGATTCGCAGATTCTATAATCTGGAAGGTCTATGGTCGGATGTGCCCAGGATTCAGGTCGAGAGTCCGCAAATCGAATTAAATGAAATCTTTGAGGAGGATGGTACCGATGACGCATCGGATGTGCCTGCTTATGATTCTTGATGGCTGGGGAATTCGCGATAGCCGTGAAGCCAATGCGGTTGAACTGGCCGGTATGCCCAATCTGAAACGCTTGAAAAACACCTATCCCCATACCCGGCTGCTGTGTTCCGGAGAGGCGGTGGGGCTTCCGGAGGGCGTGATGGGCAATTCCGAGGTCGGCCACATGAATATCGGGGCCGGCAGGGTCGTCTATCAGGATCTGGTCCGGATCAACAAAGCGGTTCGCGAAGGGGATTTTTTTGAAAATCCGACACTGAAAGCCATCATGACGAAGGTACAATCCGCCCGTTCCGCGCTGCATCTCATGGGCCTGGTTTCCGACGGCGGGGTTCACAGCGATATTCACCATCTGCTGGCGCTTCTGGACATGGCCAGAAAAAACGGCCTGAAACAGGTATTTGTTCACGCCATTCTGGACGGCCGGGATACGCCGCCGGACAGCGGCGTTGACTATATCCGCAGGCTCAAGGCGCATATCTGCCGGCATAATTTTGGGGATATCGCATCGATCTGCGGCCGTTTTTATGCCATGGACCGGGACAAGCGCTGGGACAGGACGGAAATGGCTTATCGTCTGTATACTGCCGGCGATGGCCTACACGAAAAAGATCCGGTGGAAGCGGTGCAACATGCCTATCAACGCGGGGAAATGGATGAATTCGTCAAACCCGTTGTGCTGACCGATAAAGGCGATCACCCGCTGGGAATCCTTCGGGACGGGGACGGCGTGATCTGCTTTAATTTCCGATCCGACCGGGTTCGACAGATCACCCATGCCTTTAATGATGCGGATTTTTCCTATTTTGAGCGCCGGATTCTGCCTGCCCTCTGCGGCTATGTCTGCATGACGCAGTACGACGAGACGTTTTCACTGCCCATTGCCTTTGCACCGGTTAATCTGAAGGATATTCTGGGAGAAGTGATCAGCCGAAACGGGCTTGGCCAGCTTCGGATTGCAGAGACGGAAAAATATGCGCATGTCACCTATTTCTTCAACGGCGGGGAGGAAAAGCCGTTTCCGCTGGAGGAACGATGCATGGTGCCGTCTCCAAGAGAGGTTCCCACCTACGACCTGAAACCGGAAATGAGCGCCAGAACCGTAACCGAACTGCTGCTGTCCCGGTTGGATGAAACCGCATATCCTCTGGTTGTGCTCAATTTCGCCAACATGGACATGGTCGGCCATACCGGATTTCTGGATGCGGCCATTCGGGCCTGCGAGACCGTGGATGAATGTGTAGGCAAAATCGTGGAAAAAGTTCAGGCCATGGGTGGCGTACTGCTGATCACGGCCGACCATGGGAACGCGGAAATCATGGCGGATGAAAACGGCCATCCCCACACTGCGCATACCCTGAATCCGGTGCCGCTGATTCTGGTGGATGACACGCGAAGGCAGGCAGTTCTCAGAGAGGGGGTGCTGGGCGATATTGCTCCCACGATTCTGGAGATCATGGGCATTGAAAAGCCTGAGTTGATGACGGGTCAGTCGCTGATTTTACAGTGAAAAAACATTTGGAACCACGAACGAACGCGAATGCACGCGAATAAAAAATTCCCCCCTTAGAAAAAGGGGGGCCAGAGGGGATTTCAGACGTTTATTCCGTTGAAAAATCCCACGCATTCCCCCTTTTTCAGAGGGAGAAGATATTATTCCTACTTAATTGCCGGCAACTTCCCGGTTGCAGTGCTTGCAGACGGTGGCTCTTTTTTTGATGATTTCCGCGCAAAAAGGGCATTCCCGCGTAAAAAACCGCTCATGGATTTTTTGGACAGATGCGCCCAGTTTTTCCTGAATGAGCTGATTTCCAACCTTGAGACTCTTCAACGGTTCAATGGCTTCCATGTCTCCAATATCGCCGATCATCTCGGCAGCTTTCAACCGGACACGGGAAGGTTCCGTGGGATCCAGAATCATTCTGAGAACCGTGGGAGAATCCTTGGCGACATAACAATCCGCCAGAATGGAAAAACCTTTTTTGGTGTTTTCTTTCAGCACTTCTTCCTGAGCCAGAACCTGGCTGTCGATGATCTGCCCGGTTCCGCCCACGGGGCTGAAAACCGGCATCAGCTCGAACTGCTGGGTTCCCGGGTAATTCATGCACCGGTAGGATGCATGATGCGAATAGTTTGTTTTCAGGTTTTCCCAGCCCTCTTTGTAGAGCTTGCAATCGTCGTTAAAGCATAGAAACAAATAGGGCGTTCCCCATCCCAGTCCGTCACCCACCGGAATCGGCGGGACTTCCCAGATGTTCATTTCCATGCCGCAGTGCGGGCAGTGCGGTTTTTCCTGGGAAAGCACTTGCTCCAGGACCTGTTCTTTGGTCTCGTACATTGGAATCATCCTCCGTTTATGCACATCTAAAGCTGCTGAACCATGATTGGTTTCTTAATTCGAACAATCGGAATGTCAAAATATACCGGCAGCAATAGAATAAAATTGGGTTAATTTTTCTGGCAATTACCATGCGCCGTAATCTAAGCCCCTTTTCGGGTTTGTCAATCAAAGGGGGGGATAGCGGGAACTTCATAAAAAATCTTTATGACTGTTCCGGCTCAGTATTGATAACTTGGCGATAACGTAGTAATCAGTAAGCCATATCATTCAAAACAAGCAACGGCTGATTTACATTCTACAGATTTCCATTAACTCATGCAAGCTCAACAGGAGGAAAAACGTCATGGTTCGAACTGAAATATCGCTATTTTTGCAAAACGTACCCGGAGAACTGGGTAAATTATCCTATCTGCTGGCGAATGCCGGAATCAACATCGATGCCCTGACCATTCAGGATGCTTCCAGTTATGTGAAGGAGCTTTTTCAGGCAAGAGGCAAATCGTTGAAGCGGATTGCCTCTGCCTCCAGCTATAATTCCATGCGAAAGGACTCCGCGGAACATGCATTGATACGACTTCTGGTGAATAATACGGACAAGGCCGTCGATTTGCTGTCCAAGAACGAATATGTATTCGACGTGATGCCGGTGATCGCCATCGAACTGGAGAACAGGCCCGGAGAACTGGCCAGAATCACCACCAAATTCGGAGAAGAGGGAATCAACATCAACTATGTTTACGGTTCGGTATCCTCTCCGGACGCCAGGTGTCTGTTCGTGTTCTGCCCGGAAGATATTGATAAGGCAGCGTTGATTTTCAAAGAATCATAGATCGCGGAGATGCAGCAAAAGGGGGCCGACCTGGCCGCTGTAAAGGAACCGCTGGTTCCGGAGGGCCTTGATTTTAGGAGGCAGGGGGGTGTTATCACCACTGCAGCTTCTGCCCGGTCCCTTCATTATAATTTTTGATGAAATGCAGCGGTTCTCCGATTACCATATGGCTTCAATAGTTGATATAGTGTCTGGAATCACCGGAATCAAAAAACTTGAACGTCGAGTAATAAATGAAAATAAGCCAATTCAATAAACTTCCTTTCTGTATTTTTTGCGTGTCTCGAAAAGAGAAATGGCGGCATAATCCTGTTTCTTGCAATCTTTTTTGCGTTCTCATTTATAACCAGGATCGTGTTGATGATAAAGGCTGCTCAGGATATTTCATGGGACTTGAGCCTGCCGGCAGCTTTTGGCTGGGGGTTCGTTTATGATATCGGCACGGCTTCCTGGTTAGTCGATACCCTTTATCCTGCTTCAAACGATCCTGCCCAAATATTTCTTCGAACGCCTATGGGGTCGTTTCGTGATGCATGCGATCTTGTTTATTTTTCTTTATTCTATGTTGTTCTGTCTTGCAGCCGAGTGGGTATTCTGGGATGAATTCGGAGTAAGATTTAATTTCATTGCCGTGGACTATCTTGTCTACACTCAAGAAGTCATTGGCAATATTTTCGAATCCTATCCCATGCCGTTGATACTGAGCGGTATCGCCTTATTATCATTGATATTACATATAGTCATCTGGCGCACTGGGCTTCCTGCCACATGGGCTGCAAACTCGGCAGAGACCGCCGGGAACCGTTATAAGTTTGGATCTATTGCATGTGTCGGTGCGATTGCAGTGGGCTTAATATCAATCAAAACTGGCTGCCTGACTTCGCCAACAATTACAACAGAGAACTTGGGAAAAATGGCTTGTGGTCATTATTTACTGCATTCAAAGAAAATGAACTCGATTTTAACCAGTTTTTCCCGACTATTCCTGTCGATAAGGCATTTCAATTCATACGCGCGGAATTAGAGGAAGACGGGTCGGTATTATTGAGACCGAAGGAGAAGGACACGCTAAGGTTCTATTCCAAAGAAGGTCCGGAACTTAAGTTGAATGTTATTCAGATTACAGTGGAAAGCCTGAGTGCTGAATTCCTGGATAATTCAGGTCCCTATGCAAACCTGACGCCGAATTTATCGGCCCTTGAACAAAAAAGTCTGGTATTTGATAATTTTTACGCTACCGGAACACGCACGGATCGCGGAATGGAAGCGCTTACCCTGTCACTGCCGCCTACGCCGGGTCGTTCTCTTGTAAAACGCCCCCATAATGAAGGATTATTTACTATCGGCTCAATATTCAGGCTGAAAGGGTATGAGACCGCGTTTCTCTACAGCGGATTCGGCTATTTCGACAACATGAACTATTTCTTTGGAAACAACGGCTATCAAGTCATCGACCGCAATGCCGTGAGCCGGGATGATATAACTTTTGCAAATGTATGGGGGGCTTGCGACGAAGATCTGTATCGCTGGACAATGCGCGAAGCCGATAAAATCCACGAGAAAGGGAACCCTTTCTTCTTTTTTGTGATGACGACATCCAATCACCGGCCCTTCACGTTTCCGTCAGGACGCATAGATCTGCCCTCCAAGACATCGGAACGTCGCGGCGGCATAAAATATACAGACTACGCCATCGGCAAATTCATCAGAGATGCGAGCTCAAAACCATGGTTTAAGCATACGGTCTTTGTCATCGTCGCCGATCATTGCGCTTCAAGCGCGGGCAAGACCGAGTTGACCGTTGAAAACTACCACATACCGCTCATCATCTATGCGCCTGGAGGACAGCTGCCGACCGGCCATATTAAGACCATCACAAGTCAGATGGATTACGCGCCCACTTTGCTCGGACTTTTGAACTGGAGCTATCCAAGCCGCTTTTTCGGTCATGACGTGCGCTCTATCCCCCCGAAGAAGGACATGCCATCATCGGCAATTACCAGAAGCTGGGACACATTGAAGAAGGCGAATTCATCGTTTTAAAGACGGTGCGAAAGAACATCGCATACAGCTATGACTTCGCGAGTCGCTCAATGACAAACATACCACTTGATGCCGAGCGGATTGTGGAAACCATAAGTTATTATCAAGTCGCCAGCTATCTTTATAAACATGGGCTATACAATGCCTTGACGGCTGATGAGTTTGCCGATTACATGAAGCAGGCTTTGGGGCGGTGAGTCTGATTTTTGATTTGCTTCCGCATGTTCCACTACAGATCATTTTCTATGACCGGGATGATGAATTTCCTGCCCGAGCCACACTGTTGTCTGATTTCAACGCGATTCTAATGATCGGTTTTGAAGTTTTGCCCGTTTTGGTGACCGTATTTGTACAGTCTCTGACGAAATCCTGTTGAGTCTTATTAACCGGTCGTTGGAGAAGATTGTTCGCGACATCGCTCAACTTACCCTGCCAGAAATATTCACTTGACAATGGTGTCGATTTTCCTGAGAATAAGACATCGGGTGCAGCTTGGGCTGCATAATAGGGAATCCCGTGAAAACCGGGAGCGGTCCCGCCTCTGTAATCAGGGACGAACGCTGCATTATGCCACTGCAAGGCAGAAGCCTTGCGGGAAGGCGCAGTCAGTAGGATGATCTGATAGCCAGAAGACCTGCCTGATCATGAATGGCCGGAATCTGCGGTAACAGATGACGGCAGTGGATATTTCCACGGGCAAAGAAGCCGGGTGCAGCCCTTCAGATTCTTTTGAATTTGAAGGGCTTTTTTTATTTGCATGGCAGGCCGCGAACGTGACGCATCTCATTCGAGAGGGATGACTGCCGGTGGCAAAGGAATCGTAAATGGCAACAGACCGCTCGGTCCCTGAAAAAAGAGGCATTCTGCTGGTCGCTTTTGGAACCCGCACCCCGCAGGCGCAGGCTGCCTATCAGCATGTCGGAGCGGAAGGTGCAGGCCGCCTTTCCGGATGTTCCGATTCGATGGGCCTTTACCTCGGCCGTCATTCGACAAAAGCAGGCCGGGGACGGCCGGCCCGTGGATTCCGTGGAAATGTCCCTGGCGCGGATGATGGAGGAAGGGGTCACCCATGTGGCGGTTCAGGCGCTTCATGTCATTTCGGGAAAAGAGCATCACGACCTGACGATCAACTGCCGTCTTTTTGGCCGGATGCGCGGCGGGTTCCGGCAGGTGATGATGGGATTGCCGCTTCTGGGGACCGGAGATGACATGGAAAAAGTCGCAACTGCCCTGCTTTCGGCGGTCCCCCGGGAGAGAAAACCGCAGGAAGCCGTCATTTTCATGGGACATGGTTCCCCCCATCCGGCAAATGCCTGTTATACGGCGCTGATGTATCATCTTCAGCAGGCGGATGCCCATATCTTCGTGGGAACGATGAGCGGCCGGCCCGGTATTGCCGACATTTGCGCCAGGCTTCAGAAACGGAACATCACATCGGCATATCTGCTGCCCTGTCTTGCCGTTGCCGGAAATCACACGCTGAAGGACATGGCCGGAGACAATGAACATTCCTGGAAATCCGTTATTGAAAAACACGGCATTTCCTGCAAGCCGGTTTTAAAGGGACTTGCCGAATACGACGCCATCGTCGATATCTGGGTGGACCATCTGAAAACAACCGTTGGCGCTTTTTCATGAAACGCATATTCCGGACCTTCGGCCAAGGAGATCTTTTGGCAGGTCCTGGTCCTGTCCCTGCTGCTCGCAGCGCTGGTGGTGCTTTCCAGCGGCCTGGGATATATGCGGATTTCATTTTCCGATGTGCTGCGGATTGTTCTGGCAAAGCTGCCGGGAATGAATTTTCTTCTGGATGGCGTCAATTCGCTTTTTCCGGTCGTGATCACGGATGTCCGGCTGCCCCGGATTCTGACAGCCGCGGCGGTGGGCGCGGGACTGGCCCTTTCCGGCGTCGTGTTTCAGGGAATTCTGCTGAATCCGCTGGCCGACCCCTACACGCTGGGGGTATCCGCCGGCGCAGCCCTGGGGGCCTCCTTTGCCTTGTGGCTGAACATCGGCATCTGGGGAATCTGGTCCGTCCCGCTTTTTGCGTTTATCGGATCCGGCCTGACCCTGATGGCGGTCATTTATCTGGCCTCTTCCAGCGCCGGGCTTTCTTCCAGCAACCTGATCCTGTCCGGCATCATCGTTTCGGCCATTCTGTCCGCCGGCGTCAGTTTTATCAAGTACATGGTCGATGAACAGGTCAGCGTGATCATCTTCTGGCTGATGGGCAGTTTCGGTTCCAAAACCTGGGCCGATGTCTGGCTGACCCTTGGCGCCCTTGCCGCAGGCCTTGGCGTTTGCGGATATTTTTCCAGGGAACTGAACGTGATGGCCCTCGGGTCGCGAACCGCCGCATCCCTGGGCGTGGATACGCAGAAAGTCCGGATGATTCTGCTGATCACCGCATCGCTGGTTTCGGCTGTCTGCGTGTCGGTATCGGGAATTATCGGGTTCGTGGGGCTGCTGGTGCCCCACATCATGCGCACGCTGACCGGACCGGACAACCAGCGGCTGATACTGGTTTCGATATTCGCCGGCGCCATTCTGCTGCTGGGCGCGGACACCCTGACCCGGGCCGTGCTGCCGCACGAAATCCCCATCGGGGTGCTGACCGCGCTCACCGGAGGGCCTTTTTTCTGCTATATTTACCGGAAACGGCAGACAGGCGGAATCCATGACGATTGAAACGGAAAAGGTCTGCTTCGGCTATGGCAGACACCCGGCTGTCAGCGACGTATCCCTGAAACTCAAATCCGGCATGTTTTACGGCATTCTGGGCCCGAACGGCTGCGGCAAGACAACGCTGGTGGATCTGTTGATCCGGCACCGGACGCCGGATGCGGGCGTCATTTCCTATCAGGGCAAACCGCTGGCAAAATACAGCAGAAAGCAGATTGCCCGCAGATTTGCCCTGGTTCCCCAGCAGTATGCGGTCAATTTTCCGTTTACATCGCGCCAGGTCGTGATGATGGGCCGGTATCCCCACCTTGGCCGGTTTGCGTTTCCGGATCATGAGGATCACCGGCAAGTGGATGAAATCATGGATCAGACCGGTACCCGCGAATTTGAAAACCGGTTCATCTCGGAGCTGAGCGGCGGGGAACGGCAGCGGGTGATATTCGCCCGGGCCCTGGTTCAGGACACGCCGGTGCTGATTCTGGATGAAGCCACATCCAACCTGGATATTTCCCATGCGATTTCGCTGTTCAGTCTGGCGTTCCAGAGGGTTATGGATAAAGGGAAAACGGTGATTGCGGTCATGCAGGATATCAACCTGGCCGCCTTGTTCTGCCAGTACCTGATCCTGATGAAAAACGGCCGGGTGGTCCATCACGGCCCCTGCGATCAGGTGCTGACCGAAAGCACGATTCAATCGGTGTTTCAGGTAAAATCCAAAGTCTATGAAGACACATATGCCAAAGCCAGACAGGTCGTGTTCAACCGGAGCTCCCATGTCCCATGATACGGGCAGGAAGGGATGCAGGTCTCGGAAGGCCGCGCTATCATGACCAGCAGCCTGCGCCCTGATCCTGACCGCTATGGATGTTGATTTTTCTGGCAGCCTCGGCTGCCGACGGATACTGCGCCGGCGTTGTGACAGACGACATGGGCCGAAAAATCACCGTAAACGCCCCATTTACGCGAATCATTTCGCTGTATCCCGGCCACACGGAAAATCTTTTTTCACTGGGGCTCGATTCCGAAATCATCGGCGTGTCCCCAAGCGAGACCTATCCGGAAAAAGCCCTGGCAAAACCGGTTTTTTCCTATCACGACGATCTGGAGAAATTTCTGGCCGGCGCGGCCGGACCTGGTGCTGATCCGGCCCATGATCGACCGGGGTTATGCCCGGCTTCTGGCCGGTCTGGAGAAAAACGGCATCACGGTGGTTTCGCTTCAGCCCGGAAATCTGGATGAGATTTACCGCTACTGGCAGACGCTCGGCGCCCTGACCGGCAAGGAAGCGGAATCCGGCCGGCTTGTCGCGGGTTTCAAGGAATCGCTTGAAGCCATTCGCCAAAGCGTCCGGGAAATCAGTCCCCGGAAAAAAGTCTATTTTGAAGCCATTCATGACCGGATGAAAACGTTTTCACCGGGTTCCATGGCGATTTTTGCCGTCGAAACCGCAGGCGGAATCAATATTGCGGCAGACGCCGAACCGGTTCGGGACACCAATATCGCGGCATACGGAAAAGAGCGGATTCTCTCCCATGCCGCTGAAATTGATGTCTATCTGGCGCAATCCGGACCCATGAATCATGTCACGATCGATTTGATTCAAAACGAGCCGGGGTTTTCCGCAATCAAGGCGGTTCAGGCCCATCAGATTTATCTGATCGATGAAGTACTGGTTTCCAGGCCGACAGTAAGGCTTCTTGAAGGCATTCGGCATCCGATTTCAAAAATTTCTGTATCCGGACCGACATGTAGTTCAAGCCTCGGCGGTTCATGACCATCATGATGGAGGTGTCTCGATTAAAGGAATTGTTGTCGCAGGAACGCAGAGCGGGTCCGGGAAAACCACGCTCACGCTGGCCATTCTGGCCGCGCTGAAGCGCCGGGGATTGCGGGTCGTATCGTTCAAGGTCGGCCCGGACTTTATTGATCCCGGCCATCATACCCGGATTACCGGCATACCCTGCCGCAACCTGGATGGATGGATGCTTTCAAAATCCTGCAACCGGAACATCTTCAGCCGCCATATCCAATCCGCGGATCTGGCGGTTGTTGAAGGCGTCATGGGTCTTTTTGACGGGTATGACGGAAAAAGCGAGGCGGGCTCGACCGCGCAGATGGCCAAATGGCTGAACCTTCCGGTGCTTCTGGCGGTCAACGCCAAAAGCATGGCCAGAAGCGCAGCGGCCGTGGTCTATGGATTTGAAAAATTTGATCCCGATCTGCGCTTTGGCGGCGTCATTTTCAACCAACTGGGCAGCAGCCGGCACCTGAATTATCTGAAGGATGCGCTTTCAGGCCATGTTCAAATGCCCTGCCTGGGAGGACTGCTTAAAAATGCGGACATTGCCATTCCGGAAAGGCATCTGGGGCTGGTTACCCTTCAGGACCATCCCCTGTCGCCGGACGCCATCAACCGGCTGGCGGATTTCATCGAATCTTCCGTGGATATGGATGCGCTGCTGGCCTGCTTTTCAGACATCCATGCCGAGCCGGAAACGGCGCCCTCCCCTCATCCGCTGCAATCCGGAAGGGTTAGAATCGGGGTGGCCATGGATCAGGCATTCTGTTTTTATTATCCCGGACAACCTGGATGCCTTGACCGCGGCAGGCGCCGAACTGGTTCCATTTTCCCCCATTGCGGATGCCCGCCTGCCCGAAGGACTGGGCGGCATCTATTTTGGCGGCGGTTATCCGGAACTGCATGCGGAAAAGCTGGCGGCGAATTCGCATCTCCGATCCCAGGTTCTGGCATCCAGCCTGAAGGGAATGCCCATATATGCGGAATGCGGGGGACTCATGTATCTTTGCAGAGAGCTGACGGATATGGACGGCCGGATTCATCCCATGACCGGATGCTTTTCATTTTCCACCCGGATGCTGCAGCGCCTGAAAACCCTGGGGTACCGGGAAATCACCCTGAAAAAAGATACGATTCTGGGGCAGGCCGGCCGGAAGATTCGCGGACATGAATTTCATTATTCGGAAATCATTCCCCCTGCGGACGTTCCGGGCGTGTATGCGGTGACGTCCCGATTCGGCGAATCCGAGGATCGAGGAAGGATTTCAAGTGAATAACACCCTTGGCAGCTACATTCACCTGCATTTCGGCAGTCAGCCGAATGCCGCCGCCGCGTTTGTCCGGGCGTGCCTACAGCACGATCATAACCCATGACCCATTACCCATTACTCTAACTGGAACACCATGACGCCCAATGAAATCGAAGCCCAAAGCTTTACCATCATCGATACCGAGGCCGGCCCCCATGCCTTTTCCTCGGATGAATGGCAGATTGTCCGAAGAATGATTCATACTTCGGCCGATTTTGACTATATGAAAACCGTCCGGTTTCACCCGAATGCCATTTCAAAAGGAATTCAGGCCATCCATGAGGGGAAAGCCATCATCACCGATACCACCATGGCCAAAAGCGGCATCAATGCCGCAGGCCTTGCGCGCTTTGGATGCCGCGTCACCTGCCTGATTCAGGACTCCCAAGTATGCCGGAGCGCCCAGAACGCGGGAAATACCCGGGCCGCAGCAGCCGTGGATGCCGCACTGGCTGAAATGGAAGGCGGCATCTATGTTGTCGGAAACGCCCCGACCGCTCTTTTGCGCCTGATCGAGCTGATTAAAGCGGGCCAGGCATGCCCGGCCCTTGTCATCGGGCTTCCGGTCGGCTTTGTGAATGCCGCGGAATCCAAGGCGGATCTGATGGCCATGGACTTATCCCAGTATTTCCAATATCGGCAGAAAAGGCGGCTCCACGGTTGCCGCCAGCGTGGTGAATGCACTGGTTAAACTGGCAACCGCGAAAATTGTCTTAACGTAAATGTTCTGAAAACCGTCATTCATTAATCTCTTTTATACAAGTTATGTCATCTTTCATCAAGGTGTTGGAATGAAACAACAAACAGGAACATTATATGGTATCGGCGTGGGTCCCGGAGATCCGGAACTGCTGACGGTAAAATCAGCGCGGATTCTCTCCGAGGTTGATGTTGTCTTTGCCGCGGCATCCACCAAAAACGATTACAGCCTGGCGGTCAATATCGCCGGCCCGCATATCCCCAAGGGAACAGCGGTACAGGATGCTGCAGTTTCCCATGACCAAAGACAAGGCGGAAACCCGCAAGGCATGGAAAACCCATGCGGAAACCATCATTTCGGAGCTGGAACAGGGGAAAAATGCGGCGTTTCTGACCCTGGGGGATCCCATGACATACTCTACCTATGGATATATTCTTAAAAATATTCAGAAAATCGCCCCCCATATTCCCATCACGACCATTCCCGGCATCACGTCCTATCAGGCGGCGGCGGCCTGCATCAATACGCCGCTGGTGGAAGGCGAAGAATGCCTTCTGGTGGTTTCCGGGGTCAACGGCGGGGATCGTCTGCGACAGATGACGCTGAAACCGGAAAATGTCGTTTTCATGAAGGCGTACCGGAACATCAAAGACATCAATGCAGCCCTGGAAGGCGCTTGCGGATTTACCCGATGCGTCGGGGTATCCAACTGCAGCCTTCCGGATCAAAAAATTTACCCGGACACTCGGGAATTCAATGACCGCAGCCCGGAATACTGGACCCTGATCATCGCAAAGCAATCCAAAAACCATGCGTAAAGCCAGACCGATTCGCTATACGCCCCTTGCGGTATCGCTGCTGCTCTCGGTGACCCTGGTGATGATCAGCATCTATGGATTTCACGCCACAAGCCGGGCGCATGTTTTCTCCAGACTGGTCTGGCCGCTCATTCGATTGATGCTGGCGATCAGCGCGGGACTGGTGGCAGGAGAAATCATTGAAGCATCCGGATGGACCCGCCGAATTGCCGTCATAGCCGGCCCCCTGTTTCGGTTCGGCCGTCTGGGCCACCGCTGCAGCGTGGCCTTCACCACGGCCTTTATCTCGGGCGTCGCCTCAAACGCCATGCTACAGGATTATTATAAAGACGGAAAGATCACGCGAAGCCAGCTTTACCTGACCAATCTTGCGAACCAGCTTCCCGCGTTTTTCGCCCATCTTCCCACCACGTTTTTCATGGTGGTTCCCATTACCCGGTGGGCCGGAACCCTGTATTTTATTCTGACATTTCTGGCTGCCATATTGCGAATGGCTTGCGTACTGATTTACGGCCATTTTCGGATGCCCAGCGGAAAGCGCCGATCCGGATGTGGCATCGACTGCGATTTCGCCCGCAGACAAGTCATTCAGAACCATCTGGCAGAACCTGTGGAAAAAATTTCCCGCCAGACTGGTTACAATGGCGGTTTATGTCATCCCGATTTATGTCGATCGTTTTTATTTTAAACTCCATGAATGTCTTTGAAATGACCCGGGACTGGCTGGCCCGGTTTATCACCACATCCTTTATTCCCATGGAATCGCTGTCCCTGGTTGTTTTGAGTTTTACAGCCGAGTTTGCCTCCGGATTCGCCGCCGCCGGCGCGTTGATGGATGCCGGGTGTCATCACCACCCAGCAGACGGTTCTGGCGCTTATTATCGGCAATGTCATCGCAGCGCCCATCCGAACGCTTCGCCACCAATTGCCCTGGTACGTGGGGGTTTTTTCTCCCCGGATGGGACTGGAACTGCTCCTCATGGGGCAGGGGTTCAGGGTTGCCAGTCTGATCCTTGTGGGCTTTCTGTATTATGTTCTGATGTAATAAAGGGGTTACAGGTCAAGCGCTGTGAACGTAGAAATGGGAAAACGGGCAACACAAGCACCGGAGCTTAAATCCGGCTTCACCACCGGAACCGCGGCCGCGGCCGCGGCCAAAGCCGCACTGATCCGGATTGTTACCGGCGCTGATCCGGATTCCGTGGATATTTTGCTTTTGACCGGGGACAGAATCCGGATTCCGGTTCATTGCTGCAAGCGATTTCCGGCTGCCAGGCCAGCGCGACCGTCATCAAGGATGCCGGCGATGACCCGGATGTCACGCACGGGGCGGAAATCGGCGCGATTGTGACGCTTTGTACCTGCCGCTGACTTTCAGGAATGCCGGGATGTTAACAATGGCAATAGAACCGCTGAATATCGCGATCACCGGCGGTGAAGGCGTCGGACAGGTCACGCTTCCGGGTCTCGAGATTCCGCCAGGGGAGCCCGCCATCAACCTGGGGCCCCGAAAGATGATCGTTCAGGCCATTAAAGATGTTCTGGACGAACGGCAGATAAAGCAGACGTGATAAGGTAGCGGCAGTATGCGTTGAAGTCTTTGTGCCCCAAGGAAAGGTCCTGGCTGAAAAAACCCTGAACGCCAGACTTGGCATCATCGGCGGCATTTCCATTCTGGGAACCACCGGCATTGTCCGGCCCATGTCCCATGAGGCCTATGAGGCGACCATCGCCTCGTCCCTGTCGGTGGCGCGGGCAGGCGGCTGCACGCAGGTGGTCCTGACCACCGGCAGAAGAAGCGAGCGCTTTGCCCAGGCGGCGATTCCGGGTCTGCCGGAAATTGCCTTCATCCAGATCGGAGATTTTTTTAAAACTTCACTGGAAGCGGCGGCACAAAAAGGGTTTGCCAGGATTACGCTTGCCGTTTTATTCGGAAAAGCGATGAAAATGGCCCAGGGCTTTGCCCATACCCATGCCGCCAAATCCGATCTGTCACTGACCGTTCTGTCCGAATGGGCCATGGAGGTTACCAGCGACAAGGAATTCAGCAGTCGCCTGAGCCTGGCCAATACGGCCCGCGAAGCCTTGTCCATGATCATGGAATCCCATCCTGCCATGATTTCGGATGTCGGCAGGCGCATGATTTCGTCTGCCCGCCGGTTTGCCGGAACGAATGTCGCGATTCAGGGCATGATTTTTGACTATACCGGCAAGGTGTTATATACTTCCTTACCATGAAAACATCTACCGGATCACCCAAAAGTCATTGTCATCGGGATGGGACTGTCCCCGGATGACCTGACGGCAAGACACCTGGATATCATCCGCGGAGCGGACATCCTGATAGGCGGCAAACGCCATCTGGCCTGCTTTAAAGATCATTCCGGGATCCAGAAGGCAATCACCCGCGATATTCCGGAAATGACGGACTTTATCGGCCGGCATTTCAAGACGCATCGGGTTGTTGTGCTGGCATCCGGGGACCCGCTCCTGTTCGGCATCGGATCCGCCATCATCGATGCGCTGGGGCCGGATCATGTGGAGATCCATCCCAACATCTCATCGGCTGCCGCCGCATTTGCGCGCATCAAGGAACCCTGGCAGGATGCCCGGGTTATCAGCATGCACGGGAAACAATCTGAGAACAGCCTGCTGATCGCCGCCGCGGAATCGCCGCTTGTGGCGGTATTGACCGATCCCACCCGGAATCCCGGCTGGATTGCCGCGCTTTTGCTCCGACATCAACTTCACCGGATCAATATCTGCGTTCTGGAGCAACTGGGCACGCCGTCTGAAAAAATATCCTGGCATTCACCGGAAGAGGCTGTCGGGAAAACCTTTTCCGAGCCCAATATCGTTGTTCTCAAACGGACTTTCGTCCCGCAGGCGTTGCCCGGCCTTCATCTGGGCATGCCGGACGATGTTTACGATCACGAAAACGGGCTCATCACCAAAGCGGAAATACGGGCCATCAGCCTGGCCAAACTAAAACTTCTGCCCCATCATGTCCTGTGGGATCTGGGCGCGGGCAGCGGATCCATCGGCATCGAAGCCTCGCTGCTGGCGCCCCTGGGGAAAATCGTGGCCGTTGAAAAACATCCCCAGCGGATTCGAAACATCGAAAGCAACCGGCTGCGCCACGGCGTCCGGAACATGGAAATCCGGCAGGCGGTGCTTCCGGATGGACTGGATGGCCTGCCGGCTCCGGACCGCATTTTTATCGGCGGCGGCGGCAGGCAGCTTGAGACCATCATCCGTTCGGCAGCCGGATATTTGAAACCCGATGGCGTTCTGGTTACTAAATACCGTTCTGATGGACAATCTGACAGCGGCGCTCTCCACATTAAAAGAACTGGGATTTTCTACCGAAACCGCCCAGATTCAGGTCAGCCGCAGCAAGGACATGCCCTGGAGCCAGCGGTTTGAAGCCCAGAATCCGGTGTGGATCATTACCGGAACCCGGCAACTGAAAGCCACGTGAAATTATTAAACCTTAATCTTGATGGAGAATGTTACTGTGCAATCCGTTTCAGTTGATCGATATCCGGTTCAGTTTATCGGCGCGGGGCCGGGTGATCCGGATCTGATCACGGTCAAGGGCCAGAAGGCATTGATGCTCGGCCGATGTCGTCATCTATGCGGGTTCGCTGGTCCCCGAAGCGCTTCTGAAATGGACCCGGCCGCAAACCCTCTCCATCGACAGCGCCTCCCTGAATCTGGAGCAAATTGTCGATATCATCGCCGGAAACTGGGAGACCGGAAAGCAGGTGGTCCGCCTCCATACCGGAGATCCCAGCCTCTATGGCGCCATTTTCGAACAGATGGCGGCCCTCGACGCCAGAAGCATCCCGTTTACCGTTGTTCCCGGAGTCACGGCGGCTTTTGCCGCGGCCGCGGCCATGGGCCTGGAATATACGCTTCCGGAGATTTCCCAGACCCTGATTCTGACGCGAATGGCCGGCAGAACACCGGTTCCGGAATCGGAAAACCTGGAAGCACTGGCCGGCCACCAGGCATCCATGGCGATTTATCTCAGCATTTCCCTGATCGATGAAGTGCAGGCCACACTGTCCCGGGCATACGGCCCCGATGCGGCCTGCGCCATTGCCTATAAAATCAGTCATCCGGAAGAGCGGATTTTTTATACCCGGATCGGTCGATTGTCCGAAACCGTCCGGAAAGAAAATATCACCCGGCAGGCCCTGATTATCGTCGGCAAGGTACTTGAAGTCACTCTGGACAGCTTGAAACACCGCTCCAAACTCTATGACAAAGCCTTTACGCACGGATTCAGGGAAAAAGCGCCGCAGTGAACATACCCGATCCCAAGCAACTCGCCATCTGGGCAATCACCCCCGCCGGCCTTTCCCTGGCGCTGAAGCTAATGGATGCTTTCCCCGGAATCCTGCATGTTTCCGAAAGTCTTTTGCCCTGCCCTGTCCCCTGTTTTCCCTTTGCCCGGCTGGCGGACTGCGTAAAGGATCGCTTTTCCCTTTTATAAAGGCCATGTATTTATCATGTCCACCGGCATTGTGGTCCGGGTCATCGCCCCCTGCATTGCCTCGAAAACCAGGGACCCGGCGGTGGTTGTCATGGATGAAAAAGGCAGGCATGTCATCAGTCTGCTTTCCGGACATATCGGCGGCGCCAACCGCCTGGCAGTGGCCATTTCTGAAAAACTCCACGCAACGCCTGTCATCACCACGGCAACGGATCTTCATCAGGTTCCGGCCATCGATGTCATTGCGGTCGATAACGGACTGTTCATCGAAAACCCCGAAGCCATCAAAACCATCAGCATGGCTTTTCTGAACCAGACGCCTGTTTATCTGCATGATCCGTATCATCGGCTGGAACATGCAGCGCTTGATAACATGATTCCGCTGACAGCGGAAATCAATCATTCTGGGAAGGGCGGAGGCTGCCACTTCAACAACCGGCCATGCATCCATCTCCTGCTGTTGTGGTTGACGATCGCCGGATGCGATTTCCGGATCCCAGCCTGATCCTGCGGCCCAAATCCCTGATCGCCGGAATGGGATGCAACCGCAACACCAGCGCCAATGAAATCCGGGAGTTTCTGGTGAACAAAATGGATCAGTTCGCATTGTCCCTGAACAGCCTGAGCTGTATCGCCACCATCGATATCAAATCCGATGAGGCCGGGCTGCTGGAAGTTGCCAGAAGCCTTAACATTCCCATCCGGTTTTTCACGAGGGAGGAGCTGTCCCGAATAGACAGCCCGAATCCCTCGGAAATCGTCAATCAACACATAGGAGTACCCAGCGTATGCGAAGCCGCAGCAGTTCTGGCATCGGAGAAAGGGGAACTGATCGTTCCCAAGCAGATCAGCCCGAATGTCACCCTGGCCATTGCCCGAATCAACTTTTCGTCGTCGGATTAGGGCCCGGCAGTCCGGATTATCTGTCAAAACGGGCCTGCGACGTTCTGGAAGCCGTTGACACGGTTGCCGGATACACGACATACCTTGACCTGATCCGGCCGCTGATCACAAGGCAAGCGGGTCATCAGCTCCGCCATGACCCAGGAAGTGGACCGGGTCGAGGCCGCCATTAATGAGGCACTGTCGGGAAAGTCCTGCGCCATCGTATCGAGCGGCGATTCCGGGATATATGCCATGGCCGGCCTGGTTCTGGAGATCTGCGCCATCCGCGGGATTCCGATCCTGAAACCGGACACCCGGGCCGCCGTTCATCCAGAGACGCTTCAAGTCGAAATCGTTCCGGGAATCCCGGCGGTCTGCGCCGGGGCGTCGCTTCTGGGCGCGCCCCTGACCCATGATTTTGCCTGCATC
Source organism: uncultured delta proteobacterium (assembly GCA_963845015.1). GTDB lineage: Bacteria > Desulfobacterota > Desulfobacteria > Desulfobacterales > Desulfatirhabdiaceae > RAAP-1. The sequence continues at coordinate 51,977 of CAWJRD010000005.1, read as the reverse complement.
AGCCTCAGCGACCTGCTGACGCCCTGGGAAGTCATTGAAAAGCGTCTGAATGCCGCCGCCCTTGCGGATTTTGTGATTGTCCTCTACAACCCCAAAAGCAAACGCAGATCCACCCAACTGGAAAGGGCACAGCAGATCATTTTAAAGTACCGGGACAAACATACGCCGGTCGGCATCGTGACCAGCGCCATGCGGGAAGAGCAGGAAATCGGACTGACCACGCTTGAGCATCTGCATCTGGCCAAGGTCACCATGCTTACAACGGTTTTCATCGGAAACAGTTCAACGTTTGACTATCAGGGGCTGATGATCACCCCGCGAGGCTACAGCAAAAAATATGATATCCGGTAGATCTCCGGCCCACTGCCTGGCGGTTTTGGGCACAGGCTCCGATGTGGGAAAAAGCATCGGGGTGGCGGCCCTGGCCTGTCTGCCTCCGGACTGTCAGGACCGGATCGCCGGATTTGCCATCATCCGGTTTCGCGGAGACATTTCCCTGATTCAGGTGTGTGATGAGGCAAGCCATGGGTTGCATTTTTTCGAATGACACGGGAGCAATGAGATGATCAACGGACATGGCGGGAATATCTTTGATAAAGCCAAAGATCTGGGCTGCGACCCCATGGATATTCTGGACATGAGCAGCAATGTGAATCCGCTGGGCCCCATGCCCGGCCTGATGAACCATCTTCATGAACATCTTGAGCGGATCATTGCGCTTCCGGAAGCCGGCGCCGGAAGCATCATCCAGGCATTTTCAAGCCGTCACGACATCGACCCGAAAAAAGTGCTGGCAGGCAACGGCACAACGCAGTTGATTTATACCCTCCCGGTTGCCCTGAAAATCAGGCAGGCGCTGATCTTGGGGCCGACCTACTCCGATTATGCCGACGCCTGCCGCATGCACGGCGTTGACTTCCGGTTTGCACTTTCGGATGAAAAGACATCCTTTCGCCATACCCTGGATGCCATGGATATCGAATCCAGCGATACGGTCTTTATCTGCAACCCGAATAACCCGACCGGAACGCTGATTCCTTCTGAAACGATCGAGTCCTTGTGCCGGAGATATCCGCATATTCGCTTTATCATCGATGAATCGTATCTGCCTTTTGTCCCGGAAGGCGAGACAAAGAGCCTGATCGGATCCACCCTGCCCAACATCATCGTTCTGAACTCCATGTCCAAGATATTTCGCATTCCCGGCCTCAGGATCGGATTTGTCGTGGCGCATCCGGACATTATCGAAAAAATCAGCCATTACATGCTGCCCTGGAGCGTCAACACCCTGGCCCAGGCTGCCGTGAATTACCTGATGACCCAGAAACAGGATGTCTCTGAATTTATCGAAAAGACCCGAACTTATCTTGCAGGAGAAAGAGCAATTTGTCATGACGGGCTTCAATCTGCTCCGGGAATCAAACTCTTTCCGAGCACCACCTCGTTTATCCTGGCAAAACTGGACAGGCTCACCGCGGAAGCCGTCTCCCGCCACCTTCTGAACTACCGGATACTGATCCGGGACTGCGGCAATTTTCAGGGGCTGTCCAGTCAATTCATTCGGATTTCGCTGAAAACCCGCGATGTGAATCAAATACTGACGGACAGGCTGCGCGAGTGCTGTGAAAAAGCGTTTTCCTGAAAAAACCCTTGTTTGGCATCAGTTTGAGATAAAGAAAAAAATAAGGGCCAGGGTCGGCCCGACCCTGGGCAGGCGGAATGGCGATATCTGCAGGAGATGGTGACGGCAGGCCCGGATCAGGGAAGCCGCATGTCCTTCAGGGCATGATCCGAGATAACGATGCATTGGATTTCAGAAGTGCTTTCGATTCAAGTTCTAAAATCGGGTAGAAAAACGGAGGTCATTTTTCAATGCCGACCCTGGCGGGAACCCCTTGGTGATAATAATGTTTGATCTCCTTCATTTCGATGACATCATCGGCCAATTCGATCAAATCCGGGTGGGCCTCCCGTCCGGTGACAACAACGGTTACACCTGTTGCCCGGTTGCGAATGGCGGCAAGAAAATCACGGATTGAAAAGAGGTTATAATTCAGGGCCACATTCGCCTCATCCAGAACCACGAGGTCGAAGGTATTGGTTTTTAAAATGGCTGCGACTCTTTCAAACCCAGTTTGCGCTTGCATTCTGTCCTCTGGATGCGGTACCCCGTCGATAAAGCGTCCAAGTCCGAATTGTTCCACCACGATCAAGTCCTCAAGTCTTTTCAGTGCTTTGATTTCACTATATTCACCGCCTTTGATAAATTGGCCGAGAAACACTTTTTCCCCAGCCCCGGCCGCTTTAATGCATAAGCCCAGGGCATAGGTGGTTTTGCCTTTGCCGTTTCCAGTCACAACCAAAATTTCTCCTGCCATATCGTTTTCCCTTTCCTTTGTGCAAATGATGAGCCATCTTCTTTGCTGATCCTCCCTGTTCATTCCGCAGCAAGGGTTAACGGACTTTGCCGGAAACGCTAAATGACCTCAACAGCACTTGTAGAGTCTTAAGAGACGTTCATCCATGACAAAGTAAAACTTCATGAACGACGATCCATCCATGCGGGTCCGAATGCCGTGGACCGTGTTGGCCAACTGGATCGTACTGCGCAAATGGGTAATCATGATCAACTGCTTGTTTTCGGACAGATTCTTCAATAACGCCTGCATGGATTTGTGATTGGTGTAGTCGAGGGCAGGCTCCACTTCATCCAGAAGAAAGAGGGGGCTCTTCAGTTGTCCAAACACCGCCAATTGCAAGGCAAGGCTTGTCACCGATTTTTCGCCTCCCGAAAGCTGATGCGCCTTCCGCTTCCGGTCGCCCCGGAGATTGACTTCAATATCCAGACCCTTAGCGCCGTTTTGTGAAACAGTCTGCAAGACGCCGCTTCCTTCAGGAAACAGATATTGAAGATAGGATTCGAATTTGGGAGCGATCTCTGCGGCGATTCGGGTCTCGAATTCCGATTCACTTTCAATATCGATCAACCGGGCAATTCGACGGCGCCTCTGAACAGGGTCCAGCATCAGGATATCATTGATCTGTTCCTGCTTGATAAACGTTTTCAGAGCATCATCCAGATTGAATTCGGCCAGATATATCCGGTAATCATTACGGCTTACTGCAACCCCGTCGACAAAGTATAACGCATCACCGCTCCGGGTCAGTTCTCGGACCACCTGTACACCGGGTGCTTATTCTTCTGTTCCCTGTATACCGGAATCAGAATTTTATTTAGATGAATATACAAAAATCCTATCAGCCGATCAATCTCAAGGAGTGGAAAAACAAAACAAAACAGAAAAGACCAAAGGCACGAAGAAAAAATCTTCGTGCCTTATATGATTCAGATGAAAGCTGCAAAGTTTAGGCGATGATCCACACCGCCATGTTTTCAGCATGGTGAATGACCTTGTTGGTGACTCGGCCGATATTGAACTCATCAACCTGAGAAACACCGGTGCGGCCCACAACGATGGTACCATAAACGTTCTTTTTCGCCTCTTCTATCAATGATGCGGCGCGACTGGTCACCCCTTTTACAATCTTGGTGCGAACCTGAGCGGTCTTGAAACCAGCCTTGAACAACCTGGCTTTGGCTTCTTCAAAAACGGGCTTCATGGCTGCCTGATCTTCAGACCAGAACATCTCTTCTATTTTTTTCATTGGACTGGTATTCCCCGGCATTCATAAACGGAAAGCCAAGCTGGCGCATCGCATGAAAAAGGATAACTTCCTTGCTTGATCCGCCAAAAAGTTTGGCAACGTAATCCACGGCCTTCATCGCTCCGGGAGAACCATCCATGGCCAGTAAGATTCCGCTGGGATCGGGTTGTCCCACGACCAGACAGATAGACTCCTTGGCCAGGGCTCCCAGGATCTTGCTGGCAATGCTCCCTAACAGAAGCCCGGTGTGTTGGCAGGTGCCGGTGCGCCCGATCGCTAAGGCGGTGTAGCCTTTTTTTGTTTCGGAGACGATATCGCGGGCCAGACCCACCACCCGATTCTGAATCCGGATATCGATGGATTCTTCGGAAAAACCAGCTTTGATCAATTTCTTTCGTGATTGGTCCATGAAGGTGTTAAGCAGGCTCAGGTTTTTCTTTTCCATGGCACCCATTTTGGCTGCCCAATCCTCATAGTCGGGGTTTTTCATCAAATCCCAGAGAGCTTCCGGAATCTGACTGAGAACATTAAACAAAACAATTTCCGTACTGCGGGTAGGAAGCATGGCAGCCATATATTTTACTGCTGCAGTGGATTGATCGGATCCGTCTAAAGCCAACAAAAATTTTCTTTTTTCTTTAAGCATTATTGTTTTCTCCTTAAGTACTTTTGCAATCCTTGTTTCAACCTTCAGTGGATACTTGATATATTTTTCGCCCTATTTTTTTCGAGGCCTATGATGCATAACAAAACTCAATTATTCAAACCAAAGGCCAGGTTGAAAATCTGGGGTCATTTTTCAATACCAGCCCTTGCGGGAATCCCTCCATGAAAATAATGCTTGATCTCCTTCATCTCGATGACATCATCCGCCAATTCAATCATATCGGGGTGAGCTTCTCTCCCGGTGACCACAACAGATACACCTGTTGCCCGGTGGCGAATGGCGGCGATAAAATCGCTGCGTGAAAAGAGGTCGTATTTCAGGGCCACATTCACCTCATCGAGAAACGCGAGGTCAAAGGCATTGGTTTTCAAAACAGCTGCCACTCTTTCAAAGCCTTTTTGCGCGTGCATTCTGTCCTCTGGATGCGGTATGCCTACAAAAAGCGTCTGAGACCGAATTGTTCAACCACGATCAGGTCGTCAAGTCTTTTCAGCGCTTTGATTTCACTGTATTCACTGCCTTTGATAAACTGGCCGAGAAACACTATATTTCCGGCTCCGGCCGCTTTGATGCATAAACCCATTGCATAGTTGGTTTTGCCTTTGCCCGTCACAACCAGGATGTCTCCGGACATTATTTCTCCTTTCCTGTAATTCAAATGATCGGCGCGATTTTTTTCCCGTTCTTCGCGATTCATTCGGACGCAAAGCTTGTCGAACCTTTCGGAGAATTCACAAAACAGCGTTAGCAGCACCTGTAGAGCCTTAAGAGACGTTCGTCCATGACAAAATAAAACTTCATGAACGATGACCCATCCATACGGGACCGTATGCCGTGGACCGTGTTGGCCAACTGGATCGTACTGCGCAAATGGGTGATCATGATCAGTTGCTTGTTTTCCGACAGATGCTTCAGCAAAGCCTGCATGGATTTGTGGTTGGTGTAGTCGAGAGAAGGTTCCACTTCATCCAGCAAAAAGATCGGGCTCTTCAACTGTCCAAACACTGCCAATTGCAAGGCAAGGCTTGTCACCGATTTTTCGCCCCCTGAAAGCTGATGTGCCTTTCGCTTCCGGTCACCCCGAAGGTTGACTTCGATATTCAGCCCCTTTGCACCGTTTCGTGAAACGGTTTGCAATGTGCCGCTGCCTTCCGGAAACAAATATTTAAGATAGGTTTCAAATTTGGGGGCGATTTCACCGGTGATTCTGTCTTCAAATTCCGCTTCATTTTCAATACCGATCAGCCGGGCAATTCGACGGCGCCTCTGGACAGGATCCAGCATCAGCATATCATTGATTTGTTCCTGCTTGATAATCGTTTTCAGCGCATCATCCAGATTGTATTCCGACAGGCGTTTCCGGTAGTCACTGCGGTCCACCGTAGCCCCGTCGATAAAGTAGAAAGAATCACCGCTTCGGGTCAGTTCTCTGACCACCTGCACGACGGGCGCTATTTTTTTCCGTTCCCTGTTTAAAATTCAGTTCAACATGGATTTTTTCTGCCGGAGGCGAGTCTTTGGATCCGACAAAAAAAAGCTCTGAGGGATCGTGGCATCTCATTTTCAAGATATCGTCTTCCCCCATGGCCCAGACAACGGCGTCCAGAATATTGGATTTGCCGACCCCATTATTGCCGATGATCACACTGATTCCGGGTTGAAAACTCATTTCAGTCTTTTGTGAAAAGGACTTGAATCCTTCAACATAGACGTCTTCAAGATGCATCTTGTATTCTCCTGCAAAAAATAATCACAGGGTTTTTTGACCCTGTAACGACGTTCGATTTCTGCAATCAGCTCTTCCTGGCCAGGAATCAGCGCTTCATACACCAATGTACCGTCCAGGGCCACGCTCGGAAGAGACCTGGCTTTCAATTCGCGAAAACGATCCACGCCTTTTCGCGTTCGCATGTCCCATTCACTGACTTCAATCAGTTTCTGTATCTCGTTCGGTAAAGCCTTTACCGATTCCGCCATGTAGACGCAGGCGATTCATTGATTAAAGTCGGTCAACAGAACGTCAACATTGATTTTCTGCATGAGTTGTTACTCCGGATTGAAAGGTGTTTTCCGAATCTGATACTGCAATCCGCCTGACATGTTCTCCAGAATCCCCCAGTGAATACAACCGTTTTCGCAGGCGTTTCCAATGCCCAGAAACATTACCCCTCCCACATCGTGATGTTTCCATTCCCCGCTTTCGGAAAACACGACAAGCCGCACCGAGAATTGAGGCGTCATCGCTTCCAGGGCCGGAAAGACACTTTCATCTTTCATAAATCGGGTCAGGCCACAGACCATGTTCATTTCCAGGGCAAACGGTGCAAAATCCGAATATCCCGGCAGATCCTGAATGTAACGGCCGTAAAAAGCCATTCCTTTTTTATCGCCAATCTGGAATGCCAGCACCTGGGGCAATCGGAGCAGCACGTCTCTGCTTTTGAGGGAAAGATGCGCATCGGGGAAGGTTTCTTTCCCCTGAGCATACTGCCAGTCCAGTTGTCCCGCAATCGCTTGAATTTTATATTTGTTGATCATTGAGACAACATTGTCGTTCTGTTCTGACAGTCCCGTGAGATTTCCAATGCTGTAAATGGCATGCACATGCTCATCTTTAACGGCATGCAGCAAGGCGGTTAAGACTTCCGGGTTTCCATCAAGATTTCCAAGGAGACAAATTCTGTTTCTGGGAACAGCATCTTCAACAACCTTAAGTGTGGATGCGGGTAGAAGATCACCCTGTTTTACTGCGGTAAAGGCTCTGGCTAACTGATCAGGACAAGATGTGGCGTTTCGACATTCGATTCCGGACAAGAATTCAATGATGGCATTCATGGGTTTGCCATCGACAAGTCGCCCCACCAGCAGCGCATTTCCGGGGCATCCGCCACCGACAAAACGCACTTGATGAACCGTGCCTTCCTCACTCAGCTTGAAGTGGATTTCAGGCGGACAGACCCCCTGGGTGTGAAAGATATAGTTTGTGTCTTCACCATTCTGTTCCACGGCGCCTCTCAAGGCCAACTTTAGGGTTAATTCACCGACAGATCCAATTTTTCAGCCTTTGGATCCGGTGAATCACTCAAAACAGTTCAAAGTTTAAATGTTTATACAAGATATCGGCTATTTTGAAAATCAGCCAAAGACGATTTTTCCAGAGCGTTTCTGAAAAAAAACCCCCTCTCTTGCCGGGAGGGGGTTTAAATGGAAAGAGAATCCATCGTAGGTGCTATTGTTTTTCAACCGGATAAACTCGGCCGCATAAGTAGCAGCCCGTGCACCATCCGCGCAGGAGGTGACAATCTGTTTCAGGTCCGAATCCCGAACATCGCCCGCCGCAAAAAGCCCGACACAGGAAGTCATCAGCTTGGCATCGGTTTTCAGATACCCTTCCGGGGATAGCGCAATCGGAAAGCGAATCATCGATACGTTGGGCACCCAACCGATAGACAGAAACAACGCATCTGCGGACAATTCTTTTCTCTGGCCATCGGGGGAAGACACCTGCACGCCTTTCAATTCATCTTCGCCGATAAAAGCCTGCACTTCGGTATTCAGCAGCACTTCCACATTTTCCACCAGGGTCACGGCCTTTCGCAAGGCGGCGCTCATTTTCAGGTCTGAGCCTTTATCCACAAGAATCACCTGCCTGGCGATCTTGGACAGGAAAACACACAGATGACCCCCACGCTCTCCACCTCCCACAACGATGATGACAGCGTTCTTTCCACGGTAAAGCGGGCCGTCGCACATGGCACAATAATGGATTCCATCCAAAGCCGCATTCTGCACATTCAGCCGTTTCGGGGTCGACCCTGTGGCGATCATCGCCGCGGGCGCAGAATAGATATTTCCTGCCGTGTCTTTGGCGACAAAACTTTTCCCGCTTTTTTCGAGGCTGTCCACAAGGGTCATGGTGAAATTGGCCCCCTCTGACTGGGCCTGGGAATACATGAAGACACCGAGCTGCATCCCCGGCACGCCTTCATGAAAACCGGGATAGTTTTTCACCGATTCGATCATGTACAGGTTACCGCCCGGAATATCTCCAAAAACAGTGGCTGATAAGCCCTGGCGCTGGCTGTAAATGGCGGCGGAAAGGCCGGCAGGCCCGGTGCCGATGATGATCAGATCACATTGTTTTTCTTCCATCGGAGTCCTCTTGAAGAACGGAATGATTTCAGTGGTTATTTGTTCATTCCGGAAAAAGGCTGAAAAACGCCTCTGCTCGTCCAATTTCCCTTTTTCAGCGCCTGCTCGATTCCCGGCATCACATCCGGCGGTCCGATAAAAACGAGCGTGTTTTTGTTTTTGATCCGGTGTTCCGGAACATGGGTTTTATCGATACTCCAGGTGCCCATGACATAGGAAAAGAGATGCCACACCCCGTTCTCGCCAACAAACCCTTTGCTTCGAATCACATTCGCGGGAAGGTCATGGGCCATTTTCCGGACTTCGTCCAGATCGGTTCCGTTCCAGGTGAAGGCAGCCGACACCAACAGATCCGGCGGGGTGATTTCCAGCTCCGGGTCGTTCAAAAGTTCTTCAACATAGACATCCAGTTCGGCATCTGTCAGAAGTTTCGAATCGTCCTTTACAGCGGGAATGCAGCGTCAACAGATGGCGTCATGTCCGGAAAATATTTTTCAAACGGAATGTTTGAATATGTGGTTTCATAAAAAACAGGAGATGGGTGGCTCTCGCATATCACCTTCTTGATTTCCGCAATTTCACCTGCTTTGGCCAGATCTGTTTTATTGATAATAAAGACGCTGGAGGACGCGATCTGCTTTTCAAGAGAAGCGTAAGTCTGATAGGCATCCAGAAAATGACCGACGTCGATGGTGCAGAACTGTTCCTGAAAATGAAACCGTTTTCCGAAAATGGGAAGTTGAAGGTCCCGCTTGAGATCGGATGGATTGGCCACACCGGTCGATTCGATGATCAGAACATCCGGCTTTACCTTCGTGACGAGTTCATACAGCCCCTTGATAAAGTCCGTTTTGACGCAAACGCAGAAAATCGATCCGCGGCTGATTTCCATCATATCGATGTCTTCGCCTTCCACAAGCGTACCGTCAATGCCGATTTCGCCGAATTCGTTCATCAGAATCGTCAATTTCCGGTTCTTCGGGAAACGATCAATAATCCGGTTCAGGAAAGTGGTCTTGCCGGATCCCAGAAAGCCCGTAATCAGATAAACGCGCGTGCATGTCCGCCATGGCTTATAATCTCTCCCTGATTTTCACCTTGATCTGGTCGGCGCTCATCGCCTTACCGGAAGAAATCACCGTTCCATCAATGACAAGACCGGGTGTCATGAACACCCCCATTTTTGCAAAATACATGATGTCGCCGACCTTTTCCACAACGATATTTTTTTCAGAGCCCGATCTCGGCAACAGCCTCCATCACAGCCTGGTAAAGATTTTCACAACTTTTACAGCCTGTGCCAAGAACCTCGATCTTCATTCTCAGCTCTCCTTTTGAAATAGGTTTAGGCTCCGGATTATCCGGGCACCAATTCTTAGATTACCTCACTCGGTCAACGGCACTGCCTGAGCGCCTGCAGATGTGATCCGCAAAGGGCTCTGACAAAACTTGCACACACCCAGCTCACTTCCGGGCTGTGCAAAGCGGCACCATATCTCTTTATATACTGACAGCACACTTAAGTCGAGTGCACCTTCAAGGGCCTTCGGAGGTTCCAATTCGCGAATCCGATCCGATTTGCCACAATATGGGCATTTCAGACCAAAAAGCGCCCTGTCCTGTAGGGGCAATCCCGCTTCTATTAAAATCCGTTGAAGTTTTTCTATATCCGCGATCACGAATCGCCCCCGGCTTTATTGCTAAATTCCAATGTCTTCACGCATTTTTAACCGAACACCTTCAATCCCGAAAAAACAGTGTGAGGCATGGGGAGGTAATGCCTCACACCCAACATTGACCTTTAAGGGCAGAGCCAAAACGCCCTGCCCTTAAAAAATCAATCTTGCATTATGAATCCACTCGGGTATGCATGCCGGAGCCTGCCTTGCCGAGGTTTTCCTGAATCTTGTCAAATTGGAAACCGACTTCCCGCAGCGACTTGATCCGATTTCGCATGGCCTCGCTCGGAGCACGCTTGGCCATTTCATCAATCAGTTCTTCGTATTGCGGAATGATGCTTTCAAAAACCAGGTCTCGTTCGATGCAGATGGTGGGAAGCACTTTACCTTTAAGTTCCATGAATTTTCCCACGCCGTCCTTATTTTTAATCGACCATTCCTTGTAAACGATCATTTCCTGGACGTCTTTGGGCAGGGCCGCGATAGATTCCATCATATATCCGCAGGCCGCACATTGAACGCTGTCCAGAGTTAAGACATCAATAGTGATCATTTCTGCCATAATTCAAACCCTCCTTAAAGAGTCTTTTGAGCGGGTTTGTTCTTAGAGACCTGCCGGATATTTGGCATAGTACTGATTGTACCAATCTCTTGCTTCCATTGCCTGGTCCATATGTTCCAACGGAACATCGTAAGGCATGTCTCAGCCAGGTGCGAAGGTATATCCATGCTGACCTCCTGCAGCAAGACTAACAATAGCGTCCTCGCGCGGAGACAGAAGGCCAAGGCTCAGCGCAAGAGTCAGCTTCAGGTTTCCGCCAAAGCCCACACCGTATTTTCGGGCCAGATCGCGGATAAAGTTCATATTCATCTGCTCATCGATGGCAAATCCATGGGTGCCGATCTGGCAGACTTCTTCCATGACCTTGGTGGCGTCGCCGCAGATAAAAAAGGAGGAGGTCAGACCGGCATCATGAATGATCTTGTTTGCGGCCTGGCTGTTGGGGGTAACGTATTCGCGGAAGGTTGCGGCCTTGATCTGAGAGGCAACCGGATCCACGTTTGCGATGATATCGCATCCCATTTCCGCATAAAGTTCCGCGGATCTGGCGCCGATTTCACCGGCAAATTTACATATTTCCGCTGCGAATTCCTTGTGCTTGTAAACATCGGTAAAAAGGCGTACGCCAGCCAGATGCGCCCCCAGCGTCAAGGGACCGCAAAAAAGCCCCATCAGCGCGCAGTCCAGGTCTTCCAACTGCGGTTTGGCAATTTTGGCTGCCTTGAAAATAACCGGCCATCGGCCGGAATCTTTGGTCGGAAGTTTAAGTCCGGCTTCTTTGGGTGTTTTGTTGGAGCAGGGATGGGTCGTTACGGAAGGCACGTTGTCGGGCCACCATTTCAGCTCGCATCCCACGGAATTGGCCTCCACCGACAGATCAAACAGCAACGGAATCCCGTCGGCCTTATACCGCTTGGCAGTTGCCACAACGCCTTTGGCCAGAAGTTCGGGATCCTGGAGAAATTTGTCTGCTGGTTCGTTGATGATATGGGCGCAATGCACTCCTGCATAAGGCACCCACGGCGCGTAATCGGTTCTTTTCCCCCGATATGCGTCCAGCAACATCTGTTTTGCCATAATTTCAATCCTTTCTTGTGTGTTATGTTCTATTAAAAAAACATTCTTACACTTTTATAAAAAAACCTCGCAGCACCTCCTTTCATTCGAATTTGGCGGGGAAAAACAGCCATGACTAAGACAGTATAAAATCTAAAATATCAAATAAATTATGAATTTAATTCAACAATAAAAAACAGGTAGTTACAACAAACATACCCGACAAGACAATAATTGCTGACCCGAGACTACTCCAATAGAATTATCCCGTAATAATTGAACACATCGCCCGTGTTCACGGCAACATGGGATGTGCCGCCGAGATTCCGCAGGGTTCCGATGACATCGATGGAAAAAGATTCGATCATCGGCCGTTTTTCCTGGGGAAAACGGCATGGATCGGGATAAGCACACTTCTTGCAGAGCGCGCAGACCCCGCTGACCAGCGCAAATGCCTTATAATAACCATCTAAGAACAACATCCGCTCGGCACTCAGAATGCCTTTCCAGTACCGGACCATGCCCGTTCTTTTTCTGCAGTTATCCAGGTAAAAATCGGCGCATTGACGATGGCCGGTCAACAAGAGCGCCGTGGAGTATTCCGAGAGAATCGCCCTGGCTTTATCCGGTTCCGGGGTCGCCGGGGGGCAGCACCAGCTCGTTCCAAACTTGCTGCACCCATAACGGCATTTCAGGTTGACCCAGTCCTTGACAATAATTTTTGCAATCGGAAACGGAAAGACCGCGGAGATACCGTGTTCCTGGCACTTTTTGAGAAGACGCCCCGTCAGCGCGCTGGATATTCCGCTGTTATTTCTGAATTCCACAACGTTATTCCTGATTTCCAAAGCGGGATCACATTTCATGGATGCGCCTATTCCTCATGGTTTGAATTGTATGACGACATCGCACTTCAAAGCCAATTCTAGCGCCACTTCCGCAGCTTTGATGACAGCGGTGGGAATGGCACAGGACGGATGGCATCCGGCCTTTTCAGCACTGACAAAGACCGGATTCCGGGTTAAGGGAACAAAAACATCCCTGAGTCCAATTTGGGAAATCATCTCTGAAAGCCGCTGAATCTGTTTACACTCCGAGCCTTCAATTTCAATCTGCACGGAACGGGCTTCCAGCTTCCGGGCGCATACGGTGCATACGAATCCGCAAATCCCAGGATTTACGCTTACGCATACCCCATCGCCCGTATGTGTTATTTCTGTATTCACCAATGCTTCCTAACTAACGCCTTTCATTCCCTGATGCAGGATTTCCGGCAGAACCACCCCTTCCAGATGCGGAAATGCATCCGTCATGTGCGGCAACTGCATGGCTTCCATGAAATCTTTCTCAAAGGTCGGCTCCACTGTCAGTTCAATGTATTCCACGTTTCGTGAACACCAGTTGGCTTCACTGCGTTTTTTCACATTTAACAGTGCTGCACGGCAACCATCACCGGCCGCATTGCCCACGCCCTCGATCTTTTCGATTTCACAATCCGGGAAAAGACCCATGGTGAGCGCTTTGGTTCGATCCACATGGGTGCCGAACGCACCGGCAATCTTGACGCGATCGACCTTTTCGACTCCCATCCGTTTCACCATCAGTTTACAGCCGGCATACAGCGCGCCCTTGGCCAATTGGATCTGGCGGATATCTTTCTGGGTGATAACGATGTCCTTATCGATGGAAGACTCTTCTTTGAACGCCAGAATGAATTCAGGCTGTCCCGTATCCGCATTCTTGCGGAACCGGGGATGATCCTTGAGAAGCTTCTTGTTGAAAACGCCTGTTTTGGTAATGACGCCGGACGAATACAGCTCCGCCAGAACATCCAGAATACCCGATCCGCAAATCCCCTTTGCCTTCATTTCATGGGGTTCCGAGAATTTTCGCCAGGCATCACGGCCGATAACTTTGTAATTGACATCAAAGGTGCCGGGCTCGATATCGATGCGCTCGATGGCCCCGGGTGCGGCCCGCATGCCGAAGGAAAGCTGTGCGCCCTCCAGGGCGGGACCCGTGGCGCAGGAGGATGAAATCAGCTTGTGGCGGTTGCCAAGCACGAGTTCTCCGTTGGTTCCAATATCGATGATGAGCTGGATATCGTCACTCTTGTAGGGTTCTTCACAGATCAGCACGCCTACATTGTCCGCCCCTACAAAGCCGGCTTCATTGGGAAGCACGAAGACGTAGGTGGATGGATTGACTTTGATGCCCAGATCGCGCGCACGAATGTCCATGCTGTGGTGGATCACGGGCGGAAAAGGCGCCATGCCGACAAACTGGGGATCCAGGCCCAGGAAGATATGATGCATGGCCGTGTTGAATCCGATGGTGATATCTTCGATATCTTCCATCTTGATCCTTTGATAGATTTTGCCCTCTTCCGGAACTTCGACAAATTCGTCGGGTCCTTCGTGCCCTTTTTTCTTCTTGACTTTTTTCAGGGGAGGATGGGTTTCTGCAATGGCCTTGGCAATCAATTCATTCACCCCTTCGACGATGTCATCACTCATGCGCTGGAGACCGTCGGGAGTGGTCATGTGAAAGGTGATCCGGGCCATGACATCCTCACCGTATTTACACTGGGGGTTCATCATCGAGGCCGTGTTGATGACATCCTTGTTGGTGAGATCGCAAAGGTATCCGGCCACCGTGGTGGTGCCCACATCGATCGCGATACCATAGGCGTGTTCCACTCTGCCGGGCTGAACGCGAATGACTTCCTTCTCGTTCCAGACGCTGACCGTAACGCCGTAATTGCCGTCCCGCAAGGCACCGGGAACTTTTCGCAGGGTCTGAATATCCACTTCCAGCGTTTCCGGCAGGCCGAATTCCCTGGCCAGAGCCTTGCAGATTCTTTCAAAGTCCCCCAGACAATCTTCAAAGGTCGGTTTGACCACCTGGACAAAATAGAGTCTTACAGCCGGGTTCCAGTCGATCTTGATATCACGGGCGGCCTTGGAAACCACCTGCTTGCCGGCGCGGGACTCTTCGGGTACGAATACGAGCAGATTGCCCTCGACCTTTGCCACGCAGGCGAGGCGATAGCCTTTGGCCTGATTTTCGGCATTGATGAACTTGGACTCGACTTCCGGCTGCCATTCACTCGTATTCTTCATGCCTGAGACAACGCCGTATTTCTCGAAATTTCCTTCTTCAATTCGAACAATACATTTACCGCATACTTTTTTTTCGCCGCAGAGGGCTTCAATATCCACGCCCAAAAGCCGGGAGGCCTCAATCAAGTTAATTCCCTTGGGAACTTCACCCCGACGGCCGGAAGGCTGGAAAATTACCATGGCCTTGTTTTCATCCATTCACAGATCTCCTCTTTCCGCTACAACGCAACAGGTGATGGGCACATCAGACAGGGGCGGGTGTGCCAAGAGCTCATTTGGCCGCCCCGACGTTTAACCATATATCGATGACCCATCACCCCATTTATAGTCTATTTTTTGCTGGCCTGATACTCGCGCAGACGCCCGATCATCTTGATGCCTTCTGAAACAGCGTTCCCTGCGGAATCGGCGTAACCGTCGGCGCCGAACAGATTCGCAACGTCCTTGGTGACCGGAGCTCCGCCCAGCATGATCAGACATTCCGGGTTTTTCTCCTTGATCATCGCAATAACTTTCTTCATGCCCAGCATGGTGGTGGTCATCATGGCGGACATGGCGACAACCTCGGAGTTGGTGTCGAGCTGTTTTTCGACAAACTGCTCCAGCGGAACATCCCGGCCCAGATCATGTACGCCCCATCCGGCTACGTCGAACATCATCTTCACCAGGTTTTTCCCGATGTCGTGAACGTCGCCCTGAATGGAACCGATAACCACCTGGGCATTCACCCCGGCGTCGGCCTTCGGAATGTGGGGCCGCAAAATGCCAAGTCCCGCATAAAGCGCATCCGCGCACATCAGCACTTCGGGGACAAAATATTCATGGGTGTCATAGAGACGGCCGACTTCTTCCATACCGGCGGCAAGTCCGTTCATGACCGCTTCCATCGGCGTAAGGGTGTTCGGAT
Source organism: uncultured delta proteobacterium (assembly GCA_963845015.1). Lineage (GTDB taxonomy): Bacteria > Desulfobacterota > Desulfobacteria > Desulfobacterales > Desulfatirhabdiaceae > RAAP-1. Next base: position 36,166 of record CAWJRD010000005.1, on the reverse strand, counting down.
TGTCCAATACTTCCTGGGAGAGTTCTTTGCAGGCATCTTCATCGTACTCAACAACAGCGTCCGCAAGCCCTTTTAACAATTCTTCTTTTGACTTTGACATGTTAAATTCCTTTCCAGTCCGAAATAATTTGAGATTAAGAAGGTTGAGAAAGTAGATTGTTTATCAACCATAATTGATTTAGAGCCGCCCGATCGCAGGCGTAGGCTTCTTTCCATATTCCCGGGTGGTATTGACCCAGGCTTTGACGTTGTCCATTTTCACGTCCGGCCACATATCGCAGCCCGGCCATACAGCATCCACACCGTCATCGATGCATTTTTTGACAACCGCTACCACATCCGCCGGATTTTCCATCTGAACCAGCGTGCCGTATGGGTCAAAATTGCCCAGAACGATCACATCGTTTCCAACCACTTCACGTGTTTTGGCCAGCGTGTTTTTCTGGTCAAAGGAAAGTGCATCCGCGCCGCATTGGTTCATCAGCGAAACGATCATATCCGTGCCCCCGCAGATATGCAGGACCGCGGGCGTCTTCAGCTCGCTGAATATCCGGGTCAGATGCGGCTGGATCAGCGTGTTCCACATTTTCGGGGAAAGAAGATCCGTTCCGGACCCCATTTCACGAATGTTCAGAAAATCCACGCCAAGGCTTTCATAGTGCTTGATACTTTCAATCACGATATCGGTCATTTTCGTCAAAAAGGCATCGACGGCTTCCTTGTTTTTCTTTGCACCCTTCAACAGCAGGCCGAGTTCGATGATCTGGCCGGCCAGCGTAAAAGGCCCCAACTGCCATGCGCCCACCGCAAACCGTCCGTCTTTCACCAGAATCTTGAATGCCTCATCCACCATGGGCATTCTTTCTCTCTTCATGAAATCGGCTGGAATGTTGACTGCTTCAAGGGTTTCCCATTTATTGGGAACCGTGGGATAAAGAATGTCAGCGGAGTTTTCATAAAGCGTCAACCCGCACCCCACGGCCTGTGCGACGGTTGCCATGTCGTAGGGGATACACACCGCATCCAATCCGCACATCTCGCTTGACTTCAGCGCAGAGCCGGCCAGGAGTTCGGCGGTCGTATGCACCTGTGCGAATTTGACGCCCATCTCGTTCACGGCCTGGATCACCACCGTTCCCATACCGGAAAAAGCGGGCATGCTGTCGATGGGTTCCTTTTTGAAAAATTTATTGACTCTTTCTTTGGACGTTAGTTCTGCCATGATAATTCCTTTCAGATTCTGTTGTATCGTTCAAAAGTCGTACAAATTCCTTACAATGACTTGAGTTGCTCCACAAATTCGGGGAAGAGCTTGAACAGCGGATGATTGGGATCGGCAGGAAGCCGCTTGGTTTCCGCGTATACGGCCGTGGCCAGAAATGCATCGGCCATGGCGACCGCAGGTACGATCCGATCGGCGCCCGCCATGGGGCCCGAGAAGATCATGTCGTGGTACATGTATGCGGAAAGGGCTTCAAGGGCGGCATCGGCGGCGGCCCATCCTTTGAATCCCCACATTTCGCGAGCCTTTTTCCACATATAGGAACCGTTGGAGGGGGCGGAGGCGGTGGGGAATCCCCATTTTTCCTTGATCAGCTTGTTGGAAAGGCCGCAAAGTGCGGTGGCAGGGCCGTTCATTACGGAAGTGTCGACAAAAATGCTTTCAAATTTGGCGCCGACTTTTTCAATGACATCCAGGATCTTCTGTGTTCCGGTGATGCGTCCGGTAGGCATCTGGTCGGCCTGGTCAAAAGAAACCAACAGAACGTGTTTGACGCCGATCTTTGCAATCTCCCGGACCTCGGTTTCCAGATCCTGTTCCCACACCGTCAGACTGTTGTAAAACATCCGGTCCAGAAGGCCTTTTTCCGCGCAGTAGGCAGCGCCTTCCAGTTTGGGCTTCATGACCCAGGCATCGATACAAAAGGGCATTACCGTATTGGCAACCACGAAATCGATGAATCGCTTGAATTCCTCTCCGGTGTTGGCCACAATATCCGCCATGGCGGGAACACCGGTTTCCTTCCAGAGCCTTTCCTGTGTCTGCAGCAGCGCTGCCGCATGCGTTTCGTTGAAGCCCTCCTTGCGTTTGCCTTCAAAAACCTTGTCGCCTTTCTGAAAAATGGAGGAGCACACCACGGTGGGGTATTCGCCCGGCTGTCCTCCAAACTTAACGCAACCAACCTCACACACTTTCTGCTTTGTATCAAACTGAAACATAGATCACCTCCTGGAATTATTATTACCAAGCGGAGAGCATCCCCGCATGCATCTTGCCGAAGATTGGCTTTTTGTCTTTTGAATGAAATTTTTGAATACTTATACAGAATGTATTCTCAATTTGATATCGTCCAAAAGATGATTTTGAATCATCGCCGGTGTTAAATTAAAAAAATGAATTGAGTTTACTGAAACAGGCTTCGATGTGCTATATCTCCGGGTCAACCAGGCCCAGTTGAATGGCGATATGGACGAGCTGTACAGGGGATTTTGCGACGAGTTTTTCCATGATTTTTGCGCGGTGGGTTTTGATGGTGCTCAGACTGACACAGAGCATATCGGAGATTGTCCGGGTGGAGTGTCCTTCGGCAATAAGCTGAAACACCTCTCTTTCCCGGTTGGAAAGCAGTTTGAAACGCTCTTCCCGTGACGTGTTTTTATGGGAGGATATGCTGATTTCCGCCACTCTTTTGGAAATGGCCGGACTCAGGAATGTTTTGTTTTTAAGGGCGTCATCAATGGCCCTGATAATGTCCCGACCCGAGGAATCTTTCAGCAGATAACCGGAAACGCCCACTTCCAGCAGTTCATGGATATAGTGTTCATGGGAATACATGGAAAGGATCAGAATCTTGGTTCTGGGAAGCAGTTTCCGGATCTTTTTGGAGGCTTCGATACCATTCATCTTGGGCATGGCGATATCCATGATGATGATATCCGGATTCAGCTTCTCGGCCATTTCCACCGCTTCCCGTCCGTTTACGGCCTGACCGACCACCTCCAGCCCGGGTTGATCCGATAACAGGCGGGCCAGGCCCTGCCGGACGATCGTATGGTCTTCGGCTATCATGACTTTAATGGTTTTAGTCATTTAAACCGCCTCTTCAAAAGGGATTTCAACCCGGATGCGTGCGCCGAGTCCCTGCCTGCCTATCAGGGAGAACGTTCCGCCAAGCTGAATGGCCCGTTCGCGCATGCCGATCAGCCCCAGACTTCTTTTGTCGTTGCCTCCGATCTGACCATCGAAGCCTACACCATCATCCTCGGCGGTGAAAATGATCTTGGGGTAGCTTTTGATGATGGAAAGTCTGAATGTTTCGGCACCCGAATGTTTTAATGTATTGGTGAGCGCTTCCTGGCTGAACCGGTATAAAACGGTTTCAATATCCGGGTTCAGGCGTTTATCAAATCCCACCATGCGAAAATCAATGTCAAGATCGGAACGGGAAGCCATTTCCTTGAAATACAGGTTTAGCGCCGGCTCCAGCCCCAGGTCCACCAGCAGGGTGGGGTGGAGCCGATACGAAAGCCCCCGGATTTCCGAAGAAGTCCGTAGGACGAGTTTTCTGATCTGCGCAATTTCCTCGCGCAATTGGTCCGGGCTTCCGGCAACGTTCTGTTCCAGCCGATCCAGACTCAACGATACGGCGGTTAGCGCCTGGCCGGCCTCATCGTGAAGTTCCCGCGCAATACGGCGCCGTTCTTCCTCCTGACTGAAAAAGAGCATCTGGGTCAGGCGGCTTAGTTCCTGCTGGTGAAGGTTAATGGCTTTCATGAACTGAGAGTTGGCGATCGCTCCACCCAGGAAATTTCCCAAAGACCCCAGATGGTGATATTCATGATCGCTCAAAATGCGATTGGATTGAATATCCAGGCCGAAGAAACCGATGCTCTTTCCTTTGAAAGTAATCAATATGCAGGACAGCCAGGGGATTTTTCGTCCACCGACTGCTTTGTATCTGGCCTTGAAAATGGGAAATATGGGTTCGGGCGCCAGCACCCCGCCGGGATTCAGGAGGTAATTGCGCAGTTCTATATCCTTGAATATCACGCCTTCACTGGCATTCGGGTCCTGAGCGGGCAGTCCCAGACTGGCTTCAAGCCTTGCGGTACGCGTATCGTGATCGATTAAAAAAACCCCGCCGCGTTTTATTTTCAGAGAGCGGATCACGTTTTTTAACGTCACATCCAGAATGTGCGGCATATCCATCGTCAGATTGATGGCTACGGCCACACTGTTTAACACGGACAGTTCCAGATTTCTCTGCTGGATTGTCTGCTCAGCCTGTTTACGCTTGGTGATGTCCTTGATGATTCCCTCGTACTCTGTTTCACCGGTCACCGGATTATCGTATTTCCGGCTTGAAATCAGAACACGCAGCAGGAGACCGTTCTTTTTGACAAAATCCACTTCAAAATCTTTTGCAAACCCTTCGGAGTGAACCCGCCGGATAAATCTGTCGCGGTCTTTGGGATTGCGATAAAGTTTTCTCGCATGAGCAAGACCCAGGACCTCTTCCTTGTCAGAATAGCCGAGCAGTTCTACTCCGGCTTGATTGATTTCAAGAATTTTCCCCTTGTTGTTCGTGGTGTAGATCATATCGTGACTGCCTTCGAACACACGGCGGTATTTTCGCTCTCTTTTGACGATTTCTTCCTGCAGACTATGAATTTCGGTGATGTCCTTGAAAATCTCGAGCCCGCCGATGATCTTTCCGGACTTGTCCCGAAAAGCCGTGGTGGAACACATGATGGGAAGTTCCCGGCCCTCGATATTGGTAATCACATATTCCCGGTTGTGAATGTCACCTCCGATTTCGCAGGCTTTTTTCAAGGCGCAGTCTGTTTCACAGATCTTGTTTTTGAACACATCCTTGCAATACATTCCCACGGCGTCGGAAGCCGGAAAACCAGTGATTTTTTCAGCAGCAGGGTTGAAATAGGTGATTCGCAATTCTTTGTCCGTTGTAAAGAGGCCATCCGGAATGCGATTCAAAATTTCGACAAAGCTTTCCTCTTTCTGGTAAATCTTCTCCATCGCTTTGTAAATGTAATGGTGGACCTGGCGGGCCAGAAAATCGTCCCATCCTCCGGGATGCATTTTCCCCCTTTCCCGAAAATAACTGCAGGCAATGCACGTGGAGATTTTTTGATAAAAATCTCCCTCGGTTTGATCCGAGCACAGTGTTTGGGGAATGTGCCAGCATTCCTTTCCATCGCGGCCATGGGCCGGGCACAGGACTTTGGAACAGGAAAACAACTCCCAGCAGGATGATTTTTCGCAATTCCTCCCGTTTTTGCGCGAGATTTTATGTTGATGACTTTTCAGCAATGAACTCACAGAATGAATCTCCTTTTGCCCGACAAAAGGGTTCTGCAGCAGAAAAGGTAAAGCACCCGTCCGGATAGTCGTCCCCGTAGAGCAAGTCCATGAACGCCGCCGCGACACCTCTTAACATATAGCATTTTCCGCTCTCGGCAATTCCACGCCGTTTCAGATAACCGGCGGACTCGTAGGATTCGTGCACCCGAAAGTGGAGCTTCTTGCCCGGAATCAGATCCATCATTTCCATTTCCCCGCCCCATCCGAAGGCTACGGCAACAGCAAGAAAACCTTCGATCTGGTCATCGACTGTTTCAAGCATGGGTTTAACCAGTTCCTCCCACTCCCAGGACTGCCGAATGCCATGAAACGTGGCATAGCCGCATTCCTGGGCCGCGCCGACGAGCAGTTTTTCAGCTTCCGTAGCACGGCGTTTTTCCATACTGGATAAAAAATCAAATGAAACGATATTATAGTAAGATGAAAAATACAAAGACAGGTATACCCCGAACAATGGGAGAATCCCTTTTTCATCCCGAATTTTACTCCCATCCATAATTGCATGTATGATTTTCAGGCTGTCAATCGCCATGCTGCCCCCTTTTTAGCCGAACATCGAACTCGCAGACAGGATTGCGCATCATTTTACAGGTCACTTCCAGAACCTCGAAATATCCTGTGGGAAGATCGTAAATGGCTTCCAGAACCCCGGCAATCCACCCCCGGGCGAAATGACAGCCGGGTGTTTTTCGAAGGCCATGCTTGGCCAGCCATCCGGTCACGTGATGACTGGAGGGGCTGATGATTCTGCCGCCATTGGGTTCCACATCCTGAAAATTGATGACTCCCAGCCCGCAGTGCTGATAAATCGAAGCCGCGAATTCAAGTTTCGACTTGTCGCTTTTGATCATTGGATATTCCGCCAGCATGATTTTAAACGCCGTATAATTCGATTCTTCGGCGGCATTGTAGATCAGGCGGATACCTTCCTGACCAAGGATATCTTCATGCATTTTTTGCAGATTGATATTGTAGTGATGGCAGTGCATGGCAATGGGGATATCAAACAAAGCCACCCGGGTTCCGATTCGTTTCAGCTTGTCTTGCCAATCAATGAACATGGTGCAACCTTTCCAGATCTGCCGACAGGGTATTGAAATATGGATGGTTACAAGTAACTTACTTTACCTTTGATTGCAATTGGAATCACGTCAGGACCGAGCAGATGGCTGTTTATGTTCCAACCGATGTTCATGTTTTCCGATCATCACAGATTCAAATAAAAATGTGCTTGACACCATCCCTGCCAGATGCTACGCCAAAACCATCTGGAAGCTGCTGTCATCTTTTCCGATTTGAAGTGGCCCATTCGGAACACCTATCAATTCTAACAATACCTAAGAAAACCGGTTCAAGTCGATTTCGAAGATTTGAATGGATTTAAAGATCCTTTACTTCGTCATCACCATAAGATATCAATTCTAAACCCATTAAAAAGGAGGCCTTATGTCTGAAGCATTGATTAAATATTTCAATAAGCAACCCAGAATCGGCACCCTCAGCACCGCAAGCAAAGAAGGCAAGGTAGACGTTGCCTTCTTTGGCTCTCCCAGCATGATTGATGAAAAAACCATCGTCATGGGGTTGGGGCATAACCGGACGTTCGCAAACCTGAATGAAAATCCGAATGCGGTGTTTATGATCATGGAACCCGGGGAATCCCCGCAGCAATGGAAGGGGATACGGCTTTATCTCAAGATGACCGAGTGTGAAACCTCGGGGAATAAGCTATATGAAATTCAGGGAAAAATCGGCGCAAAGGTGGGCATTGAAACGGCGAAAAAAATGATCCATGCATATGTGGCATTCGAAATCGTTGAAATCAGACCAGTAGCCGATTTCGGCCAGAGCTGGAAGAAATCCATCGGTGCGGAATGATCCCGAAATGGGCGCCCTTTACTTTTTTTCTATTCAGTAACCGTTCCACTCTGACTGATCATTCGGTATTCGGGGAAAAATGGAAAAACACCAGGTCATTGTTTTTAAACCCTATCCATTCAAGATGGGGCAGAAGATCTGTATTGAAAGCGGGCATCGAAAAGGGGACTGGGAGGTCATCGGCCTGAGCGATCGAAAGGTCAAACTGCGATGCCCCGTTTCTTTCAGAGAATTTGACTGGGACATCTTCTGCTATTTCGTTGAAGAAGCCCCTGACCGCATCTGGCCGAACAAGGAATAGCCATCATGACACAAATGAATCAACCTCCTGTTTTCTGTGAAAAATATTGTGTGATCTGCAAAGGTGCCCGGGCGGGGAACTTCGTGTGTAAAGCGCTTCAGAATCTTGAGTTAACCCTTCTTGGGAAAAATGGCTGTTATTGGGGCCAAGCCAGGACCCGGTATTACGGTGTCACGCCGGATCAGAAAATCCCGAATGATTTTGATTCTGAAAACACTGAGCAATGAACGCCTCCGGGTCAAAATTCAGCTCCCGGAAGCGCGTTCATTTGCCATTTCTAAAAGGGGAATTTTCCTTCCGGTTGTCCACGACGTCCTACGTCATCCCTGAAACAATACTTGCCAATCTTCTTTTTTTGGGGCCGCACCTGGATGAGGTGGAACTGGTTTTCTTTGAAACCCGCGCGGAAACCAACCTTCCCTCCCTTGAAGATATCCAGGACATGCGGCAGGTGGCCGAAGACCTGGATATCACCTACAACGTGCATCTGCCGGGAGACCTGTTCTTCGGGGATCCGGATCCATCCCTGCGGGCACGGTTTCGGGATACGGCCATGCGTTTTTACGAAAGAACCCTGCCCCTGGATCCGACACTTTACATCCTGCATCTTGACAGCCGAAGAGCCGACGGCATCGTGGAACCCGATCCATGCGCCTGGTCGGACCGCGTGGAGGATTCCCTGTCCGCCCTGGTGACAGCAGGTCTTGACCCCGGCCGTGTGGCGGTGGAAAATCTGGAATTCCCACTGGACAAACTCATGCCGTTTGTGGAACGTATGGGGTTAAAAACATGCCTGGATATCGGGCATGTCATCCTTTACGGCCATGACCTTCAGACCCAACTGGACAGGCACTTTTCCCAAAGCGCCATGATCCATCTCCATGGCGTCCGGGAAGGCGTGGATCATTTAGGAGTTCAGTGGATTTCACCCGGGGACTGGGAGATGATCTGCTGCCTTTTGGCGGACTATACCGGCGGACTTTCCGTCGAAATTTTCTCAATGGATGATCTGGCGGCATCCCTAGACCGATTGAGGATAACGCTCCGGGAGAAGGTCCCGGCTTCGCCACTTCACCCAGGACATGATCAAGGTCAATTATGCCTAAACTAGGTGTGGTGACCTGCCAGATCCTGGAACTGGAGTTTGCCCATGTTCTGTCAAACGACCCGGACGTTTCGGATATCTGGGTCGTGGATGACGAATTTTCCAAAGAACTGACAATGGCGCTTGAAAATGGCGACCATAAACCGGTGCATCGGGTGTCGGGCGTTGAAGCATTTCCAAAAGAAGAAACCTATGGGCTTGCCGTTCTGGTCAAAGTGTTGGAGGTAGGGCTTCATTCCAACATACCCAATTTAACGCGCGGGGTGACGACGGCGGTTGAAATAATGGCGCCTTTTGTGGATGCCGTGCTTCTTGGATATGGGCTGTGCGGCAACGCGTTGAATCATGCGGATGAGCTTTTCAAGGAGATTCCCGTGCCGGTGATGCTTCCGATGGAACAGGAAAATCCCGTGGATGACTGCGTCGGGCTGATCATCGGGGGCCGGGAAAATTACTACACGGAACAGTGCCGGTGCGCCGGTACGATGTTCATGAATTCCGGGTTTTCAAGACACTGGAAAAAAATCATGTCAGCGAACTTACCGGAAAAGTTGATCCCCAAAAAAGACAAGATAATGAAACGCCTGATGTCGAATTACAAACGCAGCCTTATTTTGCCCACCCCCGTCCTGGGGGAGCCCGAAATGAGAGAAAACATCCGGGAATTCAACGAGAAATACAATTTAGAAACCGACATCCGTCCCGGAACCCTCACACTTTTGGAAAATGCCTGGAAAGAAGTGAAAAAGGCGGCTCGGTGAGAAGTTGACGGGCAGATTCCCTGTTTACCCTGTCTCAGTCTCCATCACCTGGCAGCAGAGAATGCCGATCGTCATCTCACACCACCAGGACCATACTGTACCAGGCCGGCAGCAAATGTCCCTCCGGGTCGAATTCCACCTTGAACCCCAGCGGGGCGATCGTGGCCCCGATATCGATCCCGTATGCATCCATGGACGGTCGGGCCAGATGGGGGAAACGACAGGGCTCCGGATAGGCGCAGGTTTCACACTGGACGCAAAGGACCATAGCAAAGGCAAAAGGGCTCTTGGCGGTCAGCATGGCTTCTTTTTCAATGGCCAGGGTGACATCCTGCCCTTTCTGAGGATCTGCTGTTTGAATGATCAGCGCTCTGGAATACTGTGTGAAGGCGTCCATGAACTGCTCCGGGGAGATACTCAGGTGCGGCGGACAGGTCCAGTAGCGGCCCCAGCGATTGCACCCGAAACGGCATTTCAGATAGGCGCGGGAGTCAAAGACGATCGTGTGGGTATCGATGAGTCTGGCATCCAGCGCCCCGAGATCCAGGGCTTTTTGCACCAGAAGTTGATACGTATCGGTCATGTGAAATCCTTTCCTGAATCAGGTAGCAGAGGTCCGGCAATCAGACGGTCAGGCGCTTGTAGATCGCCGGCAGCAGCCCGGGCAACAGCTCAACCCGGGGGACGATGATGCTCTGGGTCTGGGGAGCGATGCGCCGGAGGTAATCGGCGCTTTTGGCGTCCGAAGTGATGATGAAGGGATGGATCCGCTTTCTTCTTGCCTCCTGAATGGCTTTATGGGTATCGGCGATGGCGTAGTCCAGATTGCCGTATTCCAGATCGTAAGGGCGGCCGTCTGTCAGAATCACCAGAATCTTAATGGCTGCATCTTCGCCTTCCAGTTTGTAGATCGCATGTCGCACCACGGCCCCCATCCGGGTCAGGCCCGCAGGTTCAAGGTTTCCCAGTCGATAGCATGCCCTTTCGTCGTAAGGATCGGAAAAATCCTTTACCTGAATCAAATCGATTCTGAAACGCCCATCCGAACTGAAACCCAGAATGGCATACGGGTCTCCCAGGGCATTCAATGCTTCGGCCATCAGAACCATGGCCTCCTTCTGAATATCGATTACCCTCCGGTTATCCACTTTTTCTTCCGTTGAAGCACTCAAATCAACCAGAAAAAGAACCGCCACATCCCGGACACGCTTGTCCCGGCGGATGTACACATTTTCGGACAAGTGCGACCCGGAGCGCATATCCACCCAGGCTTCGATCAAGGCATCGATGTCCAGATCGTCTCCAGCAGGCTGGGCCCGATATCGGCGGAACTGTTCCGGTTTGAGCCGCGTAAACTGCCGCTGGATCAAGGTGATGAGCCCATGTCTTTGTCTACGAAGGTTTTCAACGAAAGGGTTTGAATCTTCCGTGGCAAGACGCTGGCGAACCAGACACCAGTCCAATTTGTAATCGGACAGGTTCGCATCCCATTCTCTGTAAAGAAATGTCTTGACGGTATCCGGGAGGTCTTCGGCATCCGGGGACAGAAACTCCAGATTTCCGATCATACCGGCCAGCATCTGCGCCAGGGCATCGGGGTCCCGATCCCCATGCGCCATGAGTTGGCCAATCAGCATTTCCACCAGCGCCGGCGGCAGGTCCTCATATTGATCGGCGACTTTTGCCTTGATGCCGTCAATGGTGGCATTGGTCTGACGGATCAGATCCGGAAGGATATCCCCCCACCAGGGCAGGGGCACGCCCAGATATTTGACAGCCCGGAAAGGATACCCTTCCGGAAGACCGCCTTCCGCCAGACGATTCATCTCGGATGCGATGGCAGGAAGACGCTGTACCAGACGTTTGTCGGCATACATGTGAATATAAATCGGATCAAATAAAATCCGGCCGGATTCTTCCAGAAAATGGCTGCGGTCCAGCAGCATGGCCTGATGAAGGGCCATAAGCTTCATCAGGCCGAAAGTGGGCACCACTTCCGGCAGGAAAATAAACCGCCCGTCGGTTGCGGCTCCGCCCGTGAATCCCTGATGACTGTAGAGTACCGTGTTGGCGCGGATCTTTACCGGATGCGCCAGAAGCGCCTCACAAATCAGGGAAAGGGTCTGGGTGCGGTCCTTGAGCGTAACGCCTGAGGCCAGACCATCCCTGGCTTGCAGCGCCTTTAATGAGCCGGCATCGAAATATTTGACGAGTTCCTTCTCCGTTGAGGCGGTGGCCAGCCCTCCGCTGACCCATTGGGATGTTTCTTCATCGGTCAGCAGCAAACAGGCCCGGTTGCCGATCTCAATGAAGCCTTCGGCCGCGGCCGCGGATCTGACGGCGATACGACTGGCCTGATCCAGAAAAAAATCCCAGCGCGCCAGCGAAAATCCGCAATGAAAGGCAGCCGATTGTTTCAGATAGGCGGACACCGCCTGCCACATTCCGGGAGTTTTGGTCAGGGCCGAAAGGGCCTGGCTGCCCCAGGGCAGGATGGCATCCATTCCGAGCTTGTCCATCGCAGCAGGCGTCTGATTCAGAAAATTCACGCCGACATCGATATCCCGTATCGCCAGTTTGGAAGCCAGATCAATCCATTTTTTTAGAAACACCTCGTCTGCCGGTAAAACGCCGAAAGCATCCATACAGGACTGCATCAAGGCCCAGTTCTGCTGGGTAAGCGCCACGATATCCGACAGCAAGGCTTCCCCGCAGGGATGATTGATCAGAGAACGGATACCGGCAAGCGCATCTGAAAAAAAGGCAAATGCTTTTTGAGGGCGCAGGTGGGACACGCTGTCGCACATCTTCTGGTAGGCGATGCGGCCGGCATCGCTCAAGCCATTCAAAAGCCCCGGATTGGCATCACAAAAATCGGTAAAATGACTCATGAGTTAGAAGATACCCGTCACGATTTCGGCAATGGCTTCCTGCATCTCTGCATCATCGGACATGGCCCGGGTCACGGCAACGCTGCAGGCAGTGGCCGGGGAAAGACCATCGGCGATCAGCTTGCCGGCATAGACCAGAAGACGGGTGCTGATGCCTTCCTCCAGGCCATGCTGCCTCAGGTTGCGGACCATTTCTCCCAGGCGCACCAGGCGATCGGCCATCTCCCTGTCAAGACCGCTTTCTTTCATGATGATTGTCCGCTCGATTTCCGCAGACGGGTAACCAAACTCAATGGCCAAAAACCGCTGACGCGTGGAGTGCTTCAGCTCCTTCATGACGCTCTGATAGCCGGGATTGTACGAAATTGCCAGCATGAAATCCGGATGGGCTTCCAGCAGGAGCCCCCGTTTTTCCTGGGGGAGAATCCGGCGGTCGTCCGTCAGGGGGTGGATAACCACGGTGGTATCCTTGCGCGCCTCCACCACTTCATCCAGATAGCAGATGGCTCCATGTTTCACTGCCAGGCTCAGCGGACCGTCCTGCCAGACCGTTTCATCCCCTTTCAGCAGAAAACGCCCGACCAGATCCGAAGCCGTCAAATCCTCATGGCAGGCAATCGTCACGAGCGGCAGGGCAAGTTTCCAGGCCATGTGCTCCAGAAACCGGGTCTTGCCGCACCCTGTGGGTCCTTTCAACATTACGGGAAGCTTTAGCTTGTAAGCTTTCTCGAAAACTTCGATTTCATCACCAATCGAAATATAATAAGGTTCGCTGCGGATGTGATAATTTTCAATGGCGATGCCATTCTGTTTCCTGGGAGCTTCCATCGGCGGTGTATCATACTCCATTAAAGGTTATAGGTGATGGGTGATGGGAATGGGAATGGATGATGGGTTCTTTTTCCCTCTTACCTATGACCCATCACCCATTACCCCTGTTCTTTAATATTTCCCGTAAAGCTCCGCAGCCTCCATCATTGCAATGGCATTCATCAGGCTGCCGTTGGGGGGGAACTCACAGCCTGTAGACAGGATAAACCCGCCGTCCTTGCCCAGTTCCTCGATCTGCTTCTTGCATTCCAGCTTCATTTCCTCCGGAGTACCCAGAAACGCGTATTGCGCGGGGCTGACATAGCCGACGAGTGTGGTCTTTTTGCCGTATTTCAGTTTACATTCCGCCATGTCCTTGCAGTCATCGGGCGGGTAAGCATAAGAAATGGCTATGGGCTTCATCGTCTCGATCTGAGCATCGAAGTAAACACCATTACCGCAGTTGTGGACCATGGTCATACATCCGCATTCCTGAATGGTATCTCCCAGAATCTTGGTAAAGGGCCCCTCGATCTCCATCCACATTTTTTTACTCATGATGCACTGGGAGGCAAACAGGGTATCCAGGACGATCGCATGAACGCCTGTTTTGCACATGGCCTTGATATACTCCACCAGAACGGGGGTAATGACCTCCTGGGCATGAATAACCGCTTCCTTGTTTTTGTAACAATCCCGGAAAAGGACTTCCGCACCGCGCATCATCGAGAGAATGCCAAGCGGCCCATAAACAAATCCCATAATGGCTACGTTTTTAGCGCATTCATTGGCCACGATTTCCATATACCGGAGGACTTCTTTCATTCTCGGGGCCTTGGTCGGATCCACCGGCTGGATTTTATAAAAATCATCCGGAGTTTTGATGAATGAATCATTATAATCGGGATGCGGCGTATCCTCGATCGGAAATACCATTTTCTGCCCGAAATCGGCGGCTTCCACGGACAAATCCACCAGTCCCAGGATGCCGTCAAAGCCGACCAACTTCTGGGCCTGAATCATGGACTTTGCCATCAGTTCGCCGTCCTGTGCCCATTCGGCGTAGGTCACGCCGTACACCCGACGGGAGGCGCCGCAGATCAGGGGAGCTGCAGGGACTCTATCGGGAATTCCACCTTGCAGGACAGTTCCAATTCTTTCTAATGGTGTCATGGTGATACTCCTTTCTGTAAGTGCTTTGTTTGGTTTGTTCTGACATCAAAAAAACGGCCGGTTAGTTAAAAAAATTATGTCGTGCGCCGGAGGAAATTTTCAAAGTGGCGCCGGACACTGCAGGAAGTGTGCTGCAACCGGGTCAAATTCTTACGGATGACCCATCACCGCAGCCAGCACTTCGTTAACACCCATATTGCAGGGCACACTGAGAGGCAGCAGGGAACTTGCATGGGCCGACACGCTTAGTTCAAGGTCATGGATATCCTGCTCATCCATGAGATCGAACCGGGTGAGCGCAACCAGATCGGCATCTTTCATCTGCCCGATCATCAGAAACGATCGGTCCTCCCACAGGGAATCAAACTCCGGTCCGTTTACCAGGGTGATCAGGGGCCCGATCTCGTAGGAGATATCCCGACGGCCCATGGCCATCACATTCCTGAGTTCCTGGGTGACAACCATTTCAGACGGTTCGATAAAAAGGAAATCCGGGTTGTGATTTCGCTTCAGTTCTTTTTTCAGGGCAACCAGGCTGGCAGCCAGGGAACAGCCCACTCACCCGCCGCGAAGGAATTCGGCTGCGACGCCATATCGCTTGAGAAAATCGGCGTCGTAAGACACATCGCCATCCTCATTGACGATCAGCGCACAGCTCCGGCCTGCAGACACCAATCGGGTGATCAGTTCCCGAATCAGGGTCGTTTTGCCGCTACCGCGCATACCGGAAATACTGACCACTTTCATGCGTCTTTGTCCGTATCCAGTTGTTCGGCAAGCTGTTTGATATAATCCTGTTTGGATGCGGTAAAATCGAACTCGTCAAAATAAGTATGCTCTTTTTCTTTTACCACAAACAGTCCGTGCAGACCTGCCACCTCATGCATCCCCTCCAGTGTGGCGGCCTTAACGGCATCTTCCGGGATGCCCTGAACAATGCTGTTGATGGCGATAAAGACATCCCGGACCGGGTGTGCGAGCCGGCCGGAAGAATAGCTGCCGTGGCCGACACCAATGGTATCCGCCTTGATCGTACCGGCTTCGGTTCGCAGATGCGATTTGATGTGGCCGATACATTTGGCGCCCAGTTCCATGCATTTGCCGGCTATGGCAAGCATCATGCTTTCAGCCATGGATTTCACGAAATCTTCGGTCATGGGCTCGCTGCAACTGATTTTGGCGGCAACGCCGTATCCGCTGACACCATGTTCCGTGTAGCACCCTGGACTTTCATCAGGTATATTGGACATCGGCGTTACACCTCCCAGTTCAGAATAATGTCCGTCAGTTCGTCAATCCCCGTATCGGTAAATGAAGACAGGTTCAGTACCCTGGCTTTCGGGTTGATCTCCCGAACCCTGGCGACAGATTCTTTCACGGCTGCGTCATCCACGGCATCCACCTTGCTGATGGCGATCACATCCGCATCCTTGACCTGAGTTGTGACAAGCTGTCCGAGCATGTCCATATCCAACAGTTCTGCGGGACGGGTGGCATCAAACAGGACGATGGCCGGTCCGATGCTCACTTTGGCATCGCGGCCGCTCATTCTGGCAGCCAGACTGACCTGATGGGGCACGGCGACACCCGTGGGTTCCACCAGCACATACTCCGGGGAAAATTCCCTGTATAACTGGTAGATCGTTTTGGCAAAAGTGGCTGCAACCTCACAGCAGATGCAGCCGCCGCCGATGTCTTTCATCATCATCCCGCTTTCCTCAATCACTTTTCCATCAACGGGAATTTCTCCGATTTCGTTGACCACCAGAGCCACCTTACGGGCTCCGCCGGCTGCCAGATTCCTGGACAGTTTAAGCATCAGGGTCGTTTTGCCGCACCCCAGAAAACCGGCGATCTGAATAATTTTCATACCCCTTCTCCTGTGACTCGTTTATAAACCATTACAGTTCATCTGATTTGAGCTCAGGATGACACAGAACATCCGTGGTGTAAATGCAAACTATCAGTTATTAAATAGGTATAAAAGTATACCTGATACTGTTGAGAGGGTAGTTGAGAACAATTAATAATTAAGATTCAGCCTTGAAGTGTTTTTTATCGAAGAGAGCTGGCTTGAAACAAGGGCCGGGAAGACAAGAGGTTGTAGAGATTCACTTTCCGCCCCCGCAGGCCCAGTTTTTGTCGAATGTTGCGGCGATGGACCTGCACGGTCTCAAAAGAAACGTTCATCAGATTGGCGATTTCCTTGGAGGAATGGCCTTCCTGAATCAACTGGCATATTCGGATTTCAGAGCGGGTCAGTTTCAGAAACCGGCCTTCCAGTTCCCTGGAAAATCCTTTGGTCAGATGGATCAGTTGCTCCCGCATGATATACAGATAGCTGTTGCGAATCTCCGTGTTGGCCTCGGTTCTGACTTTTTCAATTGCCGGAAGCAGTACGGTTTCGATCTTGTGGGAAATGCCCCCTTCCAACCCTTGTTTTTCATTTTCAAAGGCCTTCATCAGGTTTCGAAGGGTGATGTACAGTTCCCGGCGCTGGGATTTTTCCTGGCGCAGGAGCTCTTGCAGCGCCACCTGTTCGGACAGATCCCGAATCACAAAACAGAGGAGCGGACGTTCCGGCAGGGACAGGCGCTTGATGGTGACAGCCATGGGAAAGACCTGGCCGTCAGTCCTGACCCCTTTAATTTCACCCGCCCAGCTCCCGTGGTCCCGCAGATCCTGCAAGACCCTGTTCAGAGTGGGTCTTTCAGATTCGGCAATCAGCGACAGGCAATCGCTGCCAATGATCCGGTCGTATGGCAATCGATGGATTTCGCTGGCTCTGGGGTTGGCTTCCACCACCTTGAAAGACAGATCCACAAACAGAATACTGTCACCGGTATCAAAAAGAAGTTCACGCAGCAGGGCTTCTGTGGAAAAGACCGGGTCTGGTTGCGTGCAGTTTGCGCCAGACTGTTTCGAATGCAGAATTGGTGTCATGATCGAGGGGTCGCTTCCTTCCGGATGCTGCAATGCTCACCCCCTTTATCCGGGGATGGATTGCTTTTCAGGCAGGCAAGCCTTTCCAGGGCTTCTTCAATCGTCAGCGGAATCGGTGCTGCGGAACCATCGTTCAGCTCCTGAAAGAGCCGGGTCAACAGGGGGGGTTCCAGCCGCGAGCCCTCCAAAAGTCTGCGATCCGTTAAAATTTCACGGGGCGTTCCATCTGCGACAATTTCTCCGTGATCCAGAATGACCACCCGAGTGGCAATCATGGATGCGATGTTGATGTCGTGCGTCACCATGATCAGCGTATACCCGTGATGGCTGTTCAGATGCCGGATCAGCCGGATAAGGTGCTGGGTGGATGCCGGATCCAGGCTGGCAGTCGGTTCATCCAGCAGAATCAATGGCGGCTGCATGGCAATTACCCCGGCCAGTCCGACCCGGCGCATTTCCCCGTGACTGAGTCTGTGGATCGGCCGCTGCGCCAGATGGGAAACTTCCATAAGATCCATGGCGGCAGCCACCCGACGATGCACCTCGTCTGCATCCAGGCCCAGATTGATGGGGCCATAGGCCACATCCTCCTGAACGTGCGTACAGAAAAGCTGGTCGTTTGGATCCTGAAAAAGGATTCCTACCTGCCGGAAAATATCCTGTCGACCACAATTGTCAAGGGATATGCCGCTCAGCGTAATATTCCCGCTGTCAGGGGGGATGATTCCGGCAATCAGCTTGAGCAAGGTGCTTTTGCCCGCCCCATTCGGACCGCAGAGAGCCACGATTTCTCCTTGATTGACCGTCAATGACAACTTTTTAAGCGAACGGGTTTCGGCATAACAATGGAACACGTCGCTGCAGATCAGCACAGGCAGGGATGGATCGCTGAGCTCTGGCGTGATATTGCAGCGATTGGGGCAGGAATCATCCCCTTTTGAATCATGGCCTGTATCGGAAAGCTTTTTTTCACTGAGATAGCCTCTGGCGAACATGGCGTGCTGAATCCGCAGGGAGCGATCATAGGATCGCAGGATGACCTGCGATAAAATCCGTGCCGTGCTATGATAGCGATTGACCCATCCCCGAAAACCTCCCCGTGAGAGAGCGGATATTTTCATGCGATGAAATTCCTCCCACAATAATCCGGCGTAACGATATGCCATGGCAGTGATATCCAGGAGTGTGGCCGGCACCCGGAACCATCTTAAGGCACGCAGAAGGGTGTTAAAAGGCGTCGTCAAAAACACGGCTGCGATCCAGGCCATGTCACAGGCCACCCGGGCCGCTGCCGCCAGGCCTAGCAGCATTCCCTCCCGGTAAATGATCACGGCTCCCACCTGGTACAGCGGCGTCACCCCGAATCCCAATGAAAACCCAACAAAAACAACCAATGTTGCCCAGGCCGGCGCCAGAAAAAAAATCACAACCTGTCGCAACGGTATCCTGGAAAACAGTGCCAGGATCAGGCCCAGAACCAGCAATAACACTGACAGCCAAAGACGGGCCATGAAAATATTGATCCCGATCGCCGCTGCCAGCATCGCCAGTTTCAGGCGCCCGTCCCAGCAATACAAGCCATGCTGCGGAAGCTGGTCCGGATGATTGTCCATCATTCCAACAGATGCGGCGTGCGGGTTGTTCAAAGCCATGCGATCCTGTTCTCCAGTCGAGCGGCTCTCGCCGGATTCATGGGGTGCGGCCGCCTTGGAAAGCACCCGCTTTCAATGCGTGGTTTCACAGGTTGAATTCCGGTGTGCGGCAGAGGATCCGGACGCCAATTTGGGTTTTCCCCAGAGCAGATGCCAATATCGCCCCAGGATAAACCCGCAGATGCCTCCTGCCAACAAAAGGAGGAAATTCGACAGATCCCCCATGCTTTCCATATTCAGATAGGGTTCGCGGGGCGGGCGGCCGGCTTTTTCGGCCAGCATTTCATTGACTGCCTCATCCATCCCTGAAAACTTTGGTGCGCTGTCCGGGGTGGACTGATCCACACCTGTTTCCAGCGATGCTGCCGGAGTCGCCGCTTCGGATAAAGTGACATGCACTGCTCCCCAGACGAAGATCAATGTGAATAGAATTATGAACAGGGAAGAAACTCTGACTTCCTTCCGGGTAAGAATCCCCAGTGAAGCCAGAATTTCGGGCCGCTGTTTGCCGGCGTAGTGCAGCGCCATGCCGGTGATCAGCGCCTCCCCGATGGCGATGGGCAGTTGCGTGGGCAGGTAAGCCGAATAGATGACCAGCAGATAGCCACCCAGTGAATATTGCGGGTTTGGGGCATGGACAAGCGTTGTCCCGAGAATCAGTCCGGATGCGACATACACCATGACATCCCCGATCAGTCCGCCTAAAAAACCAGCGGCCCACAGGGGAAGTCCGAGCATCCGCATGATCCGGAAGACTCCCCAGCCAAAGAGGCAACCAAAGAAGCCCAGCGCCACGACATTTGCGCCCCAGGTGCTGAAGCCGCCATGAGCAAAAAAGGCGGCCTGAAGCAACAGGCTGATCCCGGACAGGGCAATGCCGATGAATGGCCCCAGCAAAATCGCGATGAGCGGCGTTCCACACGGATGAGAGCAGGTTCCGGTAAAAGCCGGAATCGGAATCAGAGAGAAGAAGAAAATAAGTGCGGCGCCCATTCCCAGAAGCGGCTTATTCTCCGGGGCCTTCCGGATAAATACGTTGATCCGCGAAACACCCCAGGCCATCAAGGATACGCCGGCAGCCGTGTAAAGCGCCGCGTCTTTCCCGACAATAATTCCTTCTGTGATGTGCATACGGTCTCCTTTCCGTCTTTTCTCAAGCTTTGTCCGGACAGTGTGTTCGCCGATCTCCCGGAACAAAAAGATGATCACGCTTTCCAGAGATCTTCGGCAACTCCCGCCATATGATTGCAGTAGCGGGCCAGCGTAAACATGTAGTCGCTCAGGCGGTTCAGGTAAATCATCTGATACCGCAGATGATTCAACATGTGTTGGACATCGATTTCGAGCGAAAGCGCGACCACGCGGCGCTCGGCCCGGCGGCAGACGGAGCGGGCGATATGGGCCATGACTGCCGAAATATGCCCGTTTGGAAGAATAAACCCTTTGAGTTCCGGCAATTCGGTCTGCATCGAATCAATAGCTGTTTCCAGTGTTTCAATATCTTTGTGGGATATTTTTGGTATTTCATTGAGGACAGCCGAGCTTTTTGATACGGCAAGAAAAGCACCGATCGTCAGCAGGTTCGATTGAATCCGATGCAGTTCAGCCGACAGACTCCGGCTATCCGGGGGCAGCACCGCCTTGATACCGCCAATAAAGGAGCTGAGTTCATCCAAATCACCACAGGCTTCGATCTGGGGATGATTCTTGGGTACCCGCTCACCACTTAACAGGCTGGTTTTTCCTCGATCCCCGCCACCAGTATAAATTTTCATCAGCTATTCTCTGCCTTATCGCTATCAGATTAATCATTATTGAGATGATGATCTCATTTCAGCTCGAACAATATCGGTACGCGAACCCACATTTCCACAGGCTCATCGCCACGGCGCCCGGGCATGAAAGCCCACCCCCTAACCGCCTCAAGTGCAATTTGATCCAAAATATCATGTCCGCTGGATTCCTGCACTCTCAAATCGGCAACCCTGCCATCCTTTCCGACCAGCACCTTCAGAATTACCGTGCCCTGAAACCCCCTTTTCCGTGCTTGTTGCGGGTACTGGGGTGGCGGATTGCGATCGTATAAAGGAACAGCTTCACGGACCGGAGACTGCGAAACAGCTTGACCCGCAACCTCCGCAATCGCCCCCTGGGATCTCTTCCCGGCCTGTGTTTCAGTACCTCCACCCAGGGATGCCGGTGCCGGCATGTCCGCGGTTCCCGGGCCTGTGTCGGTCGAGCCGGTCGGCACTTGAGGGAATTGCGGCGCAGCAACCCTCCCGGGTGTTTTCAATGACGGCGGATCGGGACGTTTCCGGACTTTGGGTTCAGCTTCGGGCCGGGATTTCGGTTGCGGCACCGACAGGGGTTCAGGCGCTTTATCCGGTTTGCTTTGTGCAGGCCGGGATTCCGATGGTTGATCTGACGGCATGATTTTATGCAGTTCCGGCGATTCACTCATCAATGTCAGCACAACCGGTTTTAGCAAAGTGTCCGGCTGACGCTTTGGCATGGCTCCAAAGTAATCCATATTCAATAGAATCCCATGAAATCCCAGAGCCAATGCGGATGCAATCCAGAGCCGTTTCACTTTTGCGGTTCTGCCGCAGCCTGGAGGGAAATGCGGCTGAGGCCCGCCAGCCGGACTCTATCCAGGACCCTGAAAATATCCTCATAAGACACCGTTTTATCGGCGAACAACAGGACTCCTTTTTCGGCATTCCGGTCGCTGTGCGTGGATAAAACACTTGTCAGCGCATCGATGCTTACCGGTGACTGATCCACGAAAATTCCGCCATCACTGCGGACCGTCACCGACAGCGTTTGCTTCTGATCGATTCCGGCCGTTTCCGAGGTCGGAAGGGTCACCGGCAGACTCCGGTGAACGGACATCGACAGCATGGCATAAATGAAAAAGGCCAGCACCAGAAACATGACATCCATCAGGGGAATCACCTCGATTCTGGCCTTTTTTTTCAGAATCACGCGGACTTTCATTCCAGGCCCTCTGTCTTGCATCCGGAATCCGTCATCATCAGCTTTTCATAGACGATTTCCAGGCTGGTTGCATACCTTTCGATATTCAGCGTCGCGCGTTCTATCCGGGAATTGAAATAGTTATAGGGAAACAGGGAAAAGATAGCGATGATGAGTCCCGCTGCTGTCGTGATCAATGCCTCGGCAAGTCCTGCCGTGATCAACTGGGGATGATCGATGCCCGAACTGCCGATGGCTTCAAATGAAGTGATGATGCCTGTTACGGTTCCGAGAATGCCCAGCAGGGGACTGACGGTGATCATGGTATCCATGGTGCTCATGAACTGCTGCATGCGACGGATTTCATCGGCTGCAAGGGATTCCATGGCCTTGGTCATGGAAAATTCACGATGCAGAATGCCGGTAACCAGAATACGGATGACATAGTCCCTGGAATTCATGGTCTTGAGGCGCACGGCTTCCCAGTCTCCCTTTCGGCAAAGATCCAGTATCTCGATGACCATGGGTTGACTGCGGTTCATATCAAGGCGTATCCAGAAAAGCATCCGTTCGATGATGACGGTGAGAACGATTATCGAGCAAGCCAAAAGCGGATACATGACCGGCCCTCCGCTTTTAAATATTTCAAACATGATTGCATTCCCCTTCGATTTTTGGTGCGTGCTAATAACGGATGGATATTCCGACCAGAAAGTTGGTTTTAGGTGAGGGATAATAGGCTTGCTCCAATGGGTAGCCCCCCAGCACCCCGTATTCCGAGTATTCTTCGTTGAAAATGTTGTTCACCGTCAAAAAAGCGGAAAACTTGTTATAGGTGTAGTCCAGCCGGGTGTTGACGACTGTGTAATCATCCTGCTTGTCAAAGCTGTTGGCAAAATCGCTTTCAAAATACCGCTGACCGACATAGGTGCCGTTCAACCCCAGAGCGAACCCCCATCCCAGATCAATCCGGGTATCCAGGTTGGCTTTATGGGTCGGCACGCCGGGAATTTCATTTCCCGTAAACTGGCCATCCAGAATATCGGTTTGCAGATAGGTATAGTTGCCGGTGACCCGGATCCGATCAAAAACTTTGGTCAAGGACACCTCCAGACCGTCCCGCCGCGTTTTTCCATCAAAATTTTCATTCTGGTAATTTATCGGATTAAAGAAAATTTCATCGGTGGTTTCGATTCTGAAAACATTGATCGAGCCGTAAAGGGTATCTGTAAAGTTGTGCCGCAAACCGACCTCGAAGTCGTTGGAAGTCTGGGGAACAAGTTCAGTATTGATGGTGTTGGTGAAAAAGCTGAAGAGTTCATCGATAACCGGGTACCGGAAACTGCGCGAAAAATTGGCAAATACATTGGAATGCTTGCTGAAACGGTAGTTAATCCCGGTTGTGAGGAGATCTTCGTCCATATCGGTCGATTCCGGAGTGGATGGAGAGAATTCGTATTTTACCCAGTCATGCCTGTATCCCCCGGAAAGACTGAGCTGATCGGTTAAATACAATTCATCATGCGCATACCCGCCATAGTTTTTCTTCTCAAGGTCGAAATTCCCGACTGAAAGGGACCCGAAATAGAGCGAAGTGTTGGTGATGTCCTCGGTGGAATCAAAAAAG
Source organism: uncultured delta proteobacterium (assembly GCA_963845015.1). Taxonomy (GTDB): domain Bacteria; phylum Desulfobacterota; class Desulfobacteria; order Desulfobacterales; family Desulfatirhabdiaceae; genus RAAP-1. The sequence goes on along the minus strand of CAWJRD010000005.1, from coordinate 12,666 downwards.
TCAAAACCGGCCACCAGGTTGTTATTCAGCCCCATGATGGGTTTTCGAATGATTGTCCGTGGGGAGAATCCAACGGTATCGATCGTGTAATCCCCTTCAAAAGAACCCCCCGCGAAATTAGAATATGAGGAAACAGAGCGATTGCGATAGGACATGTCAAATCGCAACAGGCTGTCGCCCAGAAAAGTGATTTCCGGGCCAATCGACACATAGGCGTCCTCAACATCCGCGTAATCATAGGGATACAGCGTATCGGTCCGTGACACCCCGGCTTCAAAATCGCTCTGTTTCAGGGATCCGGGCAAACCGGTGTTGTCCTTGTGGTAACCTGCGTCCAGGCTGATACTGGCGGCATCCCCGAAATAATAGGCCAGATTAGCGCCCAGGTTCTGGGCCATCCCGTCGCTGTTGTCCCGATACCCGTCCGTAGTCAGATAACTTCCCGAAACGGCATATGAAAAATTCTGCTGAGACCCGCTTGCCGCCGCGCTGCTTGCGAATGTCTTGTAACTTCCAGCACGGATTTCGGCTTCGACGGTTGTTTGGCCGCCTTTTTTGGTAATGATATTAATGACACCGTCGGCTGCGTTGTCTCCATAGAGCACGCTGCCGCGACCGCCCCGAATGATCTCGATCCGTTCTATCCGGTTGAGCGGAACAAGGGTCCAGTCGGTTCCGCTCAAGTCAGCCTGGTTGATGCGACGTCCATCCACCAGCACCAGCGTGTTGGACTGAGCTGTTTCACCAAAACCCCGCATATCCACCTGAAAATTTCGCTGGTTGCCCGTGACGTCTTTGACCTGGATGCCTGTCTGCGTTCGAAGCAGATCCGGAACGGTGGTTGCGGTCGATTGGCTGATTTCCGTTGCGGAGATGATCGTAATGTGGGCCGGCACGGACGATACGGGTTCCTCCTGCCGGGTGGCCGTGACCACCACCGGATCCAGTGTGGTCACCGTTTCATCGGCACTCAAAGCCGGCGTTGACAAAAAAAACAGGGTGGCGATCGAAACAGCACATGAAAATTTCATCTTTTTCTCCATAACGCGCTGAAGGAGGTCCGGAGAAAAAAAACCCGGACCGATAAAAATCAATCCGGGGATGTCCCTGTTTATCCGCAAGATATATTGGCACGCCATGGTCCACGAAGCGGGCACAGTCTGTTCGAGGCAGGTCTTCTGACTTCCTCACCCTTTTCGGCGGTCTTCCCATCTCTTGTCGGGACAGTGACGCACAGCGGCCGTTAGGTTCCCCAATTATCCGTAAAATAATCAGGGGGAGAGGTTACAGCGACGGGCTCGTCCCCGATTTTAACGGGGTTCCCATTTAAGCTCCGGAGAGCACCTGAACGTCTGGATTTTAATGAAAGCGGATTCGGAAAGTCAAGAACAATTTGTTCGCGGATGGATATCATACCGAAATTATGCAGAAACACTGCCTGAACCGCTAAAGGGATTAAACTTTCCGGGAACCAGGGTGATGCGCGGAAAGTCGCCAAGCGGGCTTTTGTCGACCAGCAGGGTACAACCATAAACCTTTTCCAGGGTTTCATATGTCAGAACGTCGGCCGGTCGTCCAAGACTCATGATCCGGCCGCCCTTTAGAAGCAGGAGACGATCCGCATACAATGCAGCCAGATTGACGTCGTGGGAGACCATCACGATGGTGGTCCCGCGATCTTTTTTGAGCCCTTCCATCAGGTCCATCAGCCGCGCCTGATACGCCAGATCCAGGGAAGCGGTGGGTTCATCCAGCAGGATGATTTCAGATGACTGACATACGGCTCGGGCCACAAAAGCCCGCTGACGTTCTCCGCCGCTGAGATGTGCAATCTTTCTGTCAGCCAGCTCCGTGACTCCGGTAAAATCCATCACCTGGTGGACAAGCTGCACATCGGATTCGGATTCCAAACCCAGCAGCCCCAGGTGAGGGGCGCGTCCCATGAGAACGGTTTCAGCCACGGTAAAGGGAAAGTCCACCGGAGCGGTCTGCGGCACCAGCGCCACTTTCCGGGCCAGTGCCTTCCGGCCATAATCCGGCAAGGAGCGCCCCAGGATATCGATCCGTCCGCTCTGGGGTTGTTCGATGCCGGCGATCGATTTGATGAGCGAGGTTTTGCCAGAACCATTGGGCCCGATAATGATAAAAAATTCCCCGCGGTCCACCGAAAACGTCACCTCTTTCAGTACGGCTTTTGTGCCATAGGTCAGGGAAACCTGCACGATATCAACCGCCGCGGTCATCGGCTTGACCTTTTGAGCAAAACGATGAAAAGCGGGGCTCCGATCAGGGCCGTGATGACACCGGCCGGCATTTCTCCCTGCTGGGGCAGGGTTCGTGCCAGAATATCACAGAAGACCATATAGGCGCCGCCGCCCAGAATACAGGCCGGAACCAGAACCCGGTGATCCGGCCCCAGAACCATTCTGAGCAGATGAGGGACTACCAGCCCGACAAATCCAATCAGGCCGCATTGGGAGACCGTAGCGCTTACCATGAATGAGGTAACCACCAAAAGGGCCACCGTAATTGTTTTGAGTTGAAGGCCCATACTCATGGCCATTTCGCGACCCATGAGCAGCAGATTCATCGCATGGGAAAGGCAAAAAATCAGAATGAATCCTGGAATCACGATAACGGACAAAATACCGACCTGCTTCAGATCGGTCATGGACATATCGCCCATCAGCCAGAAAATGATGTTATGCAGCCGTGCATCCTGGGTCATGGAAACCAGAAACATGATCACCGCCGAACAGAAGGCATTCACCATGACCCCGGCCAGCAGGAGAGAGTCCTTTTTCAGAATGCTCTGCCCCGAAGAGATGATCATCACCAGCACCAGCGTACACATACTGCCGGCAAAGGCCATGACGGTCACTCCGGGAAAGCGGGAAAACCCGAGGATGATCCCGATGATAGCCCCGATGGCGGAGCCTCCGGATATGCCCAGTATATAGGGCTCGGCCAGCGGATTGCGAAGAAGCGCCTGGAACACGAGGCCTCCCGCAGACATGGCCGCACCCACCAGGGCCGCCAGCAGCACCCGCGGGAACCGGATATGCCAGATGATGGCCTGCAGCATGGGGTCGGACTGACTGCTCCCCATCAGGGTGCTGACGATGGCACCAAAACCGGCATGGGTCGACCCCAGGGAAAGCCCCATGACCAGGATCGCAGCCAGTGAAAACAGCAGCACGGTCGAGACGACTGCCAGGCGAAGAAGCAGTTTGTGCGGTTTGTCTGTCATGGGGAGTCCTTGAACAGTTCCGGATGAATGATCCGAACCAGTTGCTCCAGGGCATCCACCTGACGCGGGGTAGGGCGATCAAAGATATTGGAGTCGACGATTGCGATCCGCCCGTCGCGGACGGCCGGAATTTGCGGCCAGCCGGACCACTCGGCCTTTACCTGTTCAATCGAAATGCCCTGATGCATTGTCGTAATGATGAGCACTTCCGGAGACAGCGCCACCACCTGCTCCCGGCTCAATCGGGGGTAAGACGAATAGTCCGCGCACAGGTTCATTCCCCCGGCCATGTTGATCAGTTCGTGGATAAAGGTTCCTTTTCCGACAGAAACGATTGGAGAGATGCCGATCTGGAAAAAAACCCCGGGCCGGTGCTCCGTTCTCATCACCCGCTCCCTGACCCGGTCAACGCGAGATTTCATTTCAGCCACGATGATGCGGGCGCGGTCTCCCGCGTTCAGCAGATCACCGATTTGCAGTACCATGGTCATGATGGATCCAAGATCAAGCGGATCCACGGCATAGACCGGAATCCCCAGAGATTCCAGCCGGTCGGCCAGTACGCGGGGATTTCCGTCCTTGACGGCAATGCAGATGTCGGGATTCAGCGTAATGATTCTCTCAATGTCCGGCTGAATGTAGGAACCCACCTGGGGCAGCCGCAGGGCTTCCTGCGGAAAATCGCTGAATCGGGCGATGCCCACGAGCCGTTGTTCCTGACCCAGAGCAAAAACGATCTCGGTGATGCTCGGAGCCAGGGCCACCACCCGGACCGGATTATCGGGGACAAGAATCTGCCGCCCAATTCCGTCTGTCACCTGGCGGGCGGCGATATCTCCCGCGGACAGAACCACGCCGGCCAGCAGCAGTCCCACTGTGTAAAAGCATATCGATTTAATTATTGACATGCGGGTGAACCTGCGGGCGGGGACAATTTCATGGCTGGGATCGCGCGGAAAACATCGCGATTTTTTCAAATTTTTTCATCAGATCCCGGGTAGAAAATGGTTGCTGCTCCACGGTGGCAATGTACAACTCCATATCCCTGCACTGGGACTGAACACGGGCCAGGATGGCGATTCTGTCTTCATCCGTAAGAGCGCCTTTTTCAGCCAGGTGCAAATTCAGGGCGGTATACCATGCATTAATCAGGGTTACGGCATAGATGGGACCCAGCCAGCTTGGTTTATCAGAAAAATCTACCATTCTTTCACCTCAATATTCTCAAGATATGATCAAAAATCCATCGGATTGCTCTGCCAAAGCCTTAAACAAAGGGCGGGACGCATCTGCCGACGTCAATTCCCTGTATTGCAATATGCGGCATGCCACGCAAAATTTCAATCAAAATTAATTTCAAAAAACGGGACACAATGGACCTGGCCGATCTCTTCGTCCTGTTCATGATACCTCCCGCAGGATTATGGCAGCCTGGATTCATCTTGAATGCGCATCTTTGCATAATGTTTATATTGTACATCTTGACGTTATCTGATAGAAATTAAATCTAATTCAGTGCTTCGGCCGATCGATATATCGATGTGTCGAATTCGCTGAATGGGTTATGTCGTCTATCCATCGCCCTTTAAACCGAATGGGTTCCTTTCTGCAATTTGAAACGGAACCCAGAAAAAAAGGAGCATCGTTCCATGAAAATCGTTGGAATTGCATGCAGTCCCCGAAAAGGCAAGACCACGGCCCATGCTTTGGAAGAATGCCTAAAAGCCGTCCAGGCAGCCGTGCCATCCATGCAGACTGAAATGCTGGAATTGGCAGATTTTGAATTTAACGGCTGTGTGGCCTGCGGGAAATGCGTGAAAGAATTTACATGCAGCCAGGAAGATGATTTCAACAAAATCATTCCCTCCCTGGATGATCCGGACCTGGCTGGAATCATCATCGCCACCCCGGTTTATTTTGGCACCATGACTTCCCAATGCAAAGCATTCCTGGATCGCTGCGTGATTTTCCGGAGAAACGGATTTCGATTTCACAACAAGGTCGGCGGGGTGATCGCCGTCGGCGGCGTCCGCAATGGCGGACAGGAGTTGACCATCCAGGCGGTTCACGCCGCCATGCTGATCTGGGACATGGTCGTGGTCAGTGATGGCCGCCCGACATCCCATTTTGGCGGCACAGTCTGGAGCAGCCATCCTGAGGGAGTTGCCGGTGACACATTCGGGCTGCAGAGCGTTCATAATCTGGGTAAAAGAGTGGCTGAACTGGCGCTCAAGCTTCACGGATAACTTTCTATAAAAGGAGTATTGCATTGGAATTCGGTAAAAAAATAGTGCTCGAAGTGATGTACAAAGCAGATTACTGCCTTCCCTGCTTTTTCATGGATGCCGCTGTTCAGGAAATGCTGCCGCAATATGAAGATCGCGTGGAATACCGGCGCGTGGATATCATGATCGGAAAGGGCAAAAAGCGTTTCCTGGAGCTTTCCTATGAATTGTTCGGAGAAGAAACCGTCAAGAAGCATATCCGGCTTGCTCCGGTCCCTTCTCTGCTGATCAACGGCGAACTGATCTTTGACCAGATTCCGCCGCAGTACGAACTGGTGGATGCCATCGAGGAAGCCCTGTCCGGGTTGGCCGTTAAGGCCTGATAACGGTTTTTTTACCCCCTTTTGCACTGCCTTGGGAACACCTCAGGTGAATGAAGATGAAAACCGTCCATATCGAAGTGATTCATGAAGGCGAGCATTGCATCCCCTGTGTGTATATGGCGCAGGTGGTAGCGGAAGTCGCGCCGGATTACGGTGATGCACTCACATGGGAAAAAGTCATCATCACCAAAAAAGAAGGGGCATTTCGCTTTGACGAACTCGCACAGAAGCGCGGTGGGCTGCCGCCTGTACCCTCCATTTATATTGATGGCGAACTGGTCTTTGATACGACACCCGGTCCGGAACTCCTTCGGGAAGTTCTGGACCGGATGCTCCATCCCTGAAGCGTTCCCGCCCGGCCAATAGCGCATAGCCTTTTCGCCTGTTCCTGAGAGGGTGCTTGGGAATCGGCAGAAAAGTTCAGGTTACGGCCGTTCAAAATATTTCTCTTTATTGATCTCCTTTTCGATGTCTTTCTTCACCATTTCTGGATCATCCAATATCTTCAAAGTTTCATCTGCCTTATGCCTTGCCAGTTGATCCAATGCCCGAACATAGTGGAAGTTTCTCTCGGCGTAATTATCCACGGAATCCGGCACAGCGTCTGCCATAACCTCTAAGTGTCCGCTGCTGTTGCGTCCCGTTTCAGACGCATCATTCAGGGAGATTTTCCGCGTAAGAAGGCGAAAGTTTTCCTGCATGGCGCGCCGGTAGAGAAAAAAATCTCCCATATAGGAAGGGCTCTTCACAACCAGATAGTGTCGGGCAACCTGGCTGTTAAACCAGTTCCCATCGCTCTCACCGACCAGTTCCATCCGCTTCAGCACTCTGAGGAGACGGTAAAGGCCATCCTCCCTGCACCCGGACAGCGCAGAAAGCTTGCTGGCGGTCATGGATCCGCTTTCAATGTGGTCGAAAAGCTTCAGGTCCAGTGCGGAAAAGAGAACTTCCGATTGCCAGTAGGCAGTGGAAAGGTTCTCAAGGAACTGGTAATCCGTCCGGGAAGGATCGGCATCGCCATCATTTTTGCGTGACGGACCGTCAGATCTGGGCATTTTTTATGGCCACTTCCTCGAATGTCTTGATGTCCGCAAGAATCCGGGTGGCCGCATCGAGAAGCTCCATGGCGATTGCAGCTCCCGTTCCCTCTCCCAGGCGAAACCCCAGGTCCAGCAGCGGTTCGATGCCGAGCCTCTCGTGCATGTACCGGTGCCCCACCTCCACGGACCGGTGACTCGTAAACAGATAGGCCTTTGCGGCCGGCGCCAGCTCACAGGCGATCAGCGCTCCCGCGGTAGAGATGAATCCATCGCAGATCACGGGAATTCCCTTGGCGGCTGCGCCGATCACGAGCCCTGCCAGTCCGCCGATCTCGAATCCGCCCACTTTGGACAGGACATCGATGGGGTCACGCGGGTCGGGCGAATGCATCAACAAGGCTTTTTCAATAACGGCAATCTTGTTTTTGAGGGCGGCATCGCCGATGCCGGTTCCGCGTCCCGTGAGCTTTTCAACCGGGATCCCGGAAAATGCCGCAATGACCGCAGTCGATGGCGTGGTGTTTCCGATTCCCATGTCGCCCGTACCCAGAATATTCACCGGCCCCTGTCCGCAAAGTTCCTCGACGATCTCGATGCCGGCCGCGATGGATCTCACAGCTTCCTCCCGCGTCATGGCCGGGCCCTTGGCGAAATTCGCCGTTCCCTTTCCGATCTTCTTGTGGAAGATGGGAAGGGAAGGATCGAAGTCGTAATTGACTCCCAGATCGGCTGCGATGACCCTTGCGCCGGCATGCTTTCCGAGCACGTTTATCGAAGCCCCGCCGCCAACGAAATTCAGGACCATCTGGGGGGTCACTTCCTGGGGAAAGAGGCTGACCCCTTCGGCGACAATCCCGTGATCACCGGCACAGGTCACGATGACCTTGTTTTTCAGGCGAACGTCAAGGGTTCCCGCGATGGCAGCCAGCCGGGCGGATACGTCCTCGAGAACGCCCAGGCTTCCGGCCGGGCGCGCCTGATCCGCGAGCCGTGCAAGGGCCTTTTCATAAACCAATGTATCGGGTGTCTTTATGGAACCGATGGTACGGTTTAGTTTTTCCATTTTCGGAGCTCCTTATGTATTCGAAAGGTTTTAGTCCACACGTGAGATTTTATCGCCCCGGATATCCTCCCTGAAAACCTCTATTCCCTTTTTCATGGCGCAGAAATCACCGCACATGGTGCAGGTCTGCTCCTCCTGGGGCGCCCGTTCCGCTCTTTTCTTTCTGGCGATCTCCGGTGAATAATCCTCTTCAACCGCCGCCTTTTCCATCGGGCCGGTAATAACGCCTTCACGGGCCAATTCAATCTGCGTCTTCATGGAACACTCCTATGCCTTTCAGATAAATTCGTCAAAAAAAAAGGGCTCTGGGGAGATAGAAATCTCCTCAGAGCCCTTTGCCATCGTGCCCTTGAATCAGATCGCCCGATCCGTCTTCTGACTTCCGGATGGCGCCTCTCCTTACAGCCTTCCCGGCCCTAAAGGGCCAGTGGCCGCCTCCGCAAGAATCCATGGGAGGCGAATGCAAGGGATATTCCGGTTACAGCGATGGGACCGTCACGGAATTCAACCGTGTTCCGATAACCGGGCGACCTTCTTTTCTCGAAATGTTGTATTTATTGTAATAAGTTCACCGGCAGATAGTCAAGATTTTTTTCAGTGTCCGCCAACCAAGAAGGTGATTATACGCTATCGGGCCTGGTTAATGTTCTTGGCGGCACCCGGGGTGCTAATCGAATTTTCCGATTATCGATTTCATTTTGCCATCGTTTTTTTCTTGTAATCATATTCTACCATGTATACTATCAAACATCGTATACAACAAGGATGAATCATGACGATCATCGATTTCGATGAATGTCCCTGCTCGGGCAAAAACATGAGCACCCTGGTGGCACCGTGGATACTGCTCACGCTTTATCACCATGCGGGCACCCATGGCTATGAAATCCAGAAATTGATTCTTTCTCAGCTCCAGGAACTGGACCTGGGACTGAACATGACCGGCCTTTACCGGCATCTCAACATGCTCGAAAAACGCGGTGTCCTGACATCGACCTGGGACACCGACGAACCCGGACCGGCCAGGCGCAAATACTATCTGACTGAAAGCGGCAAAGAATGCCTCTGGCGCTGGCTGGGTACGCTTGGCATACAGTTGACCCTGATCGGCAAATTCCTGGATGAAGCCCATAGGGTGTTTCCCCAGGCGGTTTTGCCGAAAGTGGTTATGGGTCAAACGGACAAGGAGTCAATCTGAGCATAATACCATCTTTTGTTGTGAGCTGAATGAAAACAGCGATTCCTGAGATAATGTTGCAATAGCCGGATTCAGCCGAAGGTGCCCCTCATGCGATTGTTAATAAAACAACTTGTTGCCGGGATAGCGCCGCTGCTGCTGATCGCCGGTCTCTGGCACATCCTGGCCGCAGGGATCTGGCATTACCGCGGCGTGCCCTTCCCCACACCGGTGTCCACCCTGCAACGGCTGGCGGCTGCGCTCATGGGTGAGCAGATCATGGATAATTCGGTTTACCGGCATACCCTGGACAGTCTGGGCCGGTGGGTTTACGGGTTTTTTGCGGCATCGGTCGGCGGGATTTTCTTCGGACTGGCCGCGGGATGGTGGCGGACACTGGATCGGCTGACCTCTCCGGCGATACAGGTATTGCAGTTGATCCCCGGACTGGCATGGATTCCCGTGGCCCTGTTGCTGTTCGGGGTGGGAGAAAACGCCACCCGCTTCATGATCGCCGTTACCGCCTTTGCACCGATTGCCATCAACGTGACCGACGGGGTCAAACAGGTGGACACGCAATACATCCGGGCCGCCCAGATGCTGGGTGCCGGCGGGAAAACCCTTTTCCTGCGGGTGCTGCTGCCCGGAGCCCTGCCGCAGATCATCAGCGGGCTGCGCGTGGGGCTGGGCAATAGCTGGCGTGTTGTTGTGGCCGCTGAAATGGTGGTGGGAACCGGATCAGGGCTGGGTTACGCCATCGTGCAGTCGCGATGGTCTTTGGACTTCACTTCCGCTTTTGTCTGCATCATCGTCATCGCCATGATCGGCCTGGTGGTTGAACAGGCCGTGCTCAAGCCCCTTGAAAAGCGTACGATCCGCCGCTGGGGGATTCACCGCAGGGACAATTGATATGATCGTTTGCGAAGCCATTTCCAAAAGCTGGAGTGACAACGGCAGCAGTCGAAAGACGCTGGACGACGTCGGTTTTACGGCCGCCGCAGGCGAATTTGTCTGCCTGCTCGGACCCAGCGGCTGCGGCAAAACCACCCTTTTGAACATCATCGCCGGATTTATTCGCCCCTCGCGGGGGCGCGTTCTTTTCAATGGAAAACCGGTAACAGGCCCCGGACCGGACCGCGGGGTCGTGTTTCAGGACCCGACCCTTTTCCCATGGCTCACCGCTGCCCAAAACATCGCCTTCGGCCTGATCAACACGGGTGTCAGTGAGCCCCAACGCAGCACCAAAGTCGCCGAAGTTCTTCGCATCGTCGGGCTGGAGACCCATGCCCATGCCTACCCTCACGAACTGTCCGGCGGCATGCGCCAGAGAATCGCTTTGGCCCGTGTTCTGGTTCTGGAACCAAAGGCCCTGCTCATGGATGAGCCCTTCAGCGCCCTGGATGCCATCAGCCGGGAATGCCTGCAGGACGAACTGATCGGGATTTGGCAGCGCCTGTATATTCCGGTAATTTTCGTCACTCACAACGCCGACGAGGCTGTCTATCTGGCCGACAGGGTCATCATCATGGGACCGCCGACATGCAGCGTTCGCAGCATCATTCCCGTCAACCTGCCACGGCCCAGACGCCGTTCATCCGAAGCAATCAACAACCTTGCCATGGTCTTGAGGCAACATCTCGGACAGATGCCATGCTGCATCGCCCCTATGGACAAATTGGAGGAACCATGAAAGCGTACAGGCAGAACAATAGTAACCGATGTCCCGGCAAAAGGACCGGGTTATGCCTGGCAGGACCGGCGCTGTTGCTGGCATTGATTTTTTTGTTTTTAAACCCGTTTCAGGCTGCCGCCGGGCAGACGCTGGAACTCCGCCTGGCCTACGGTAAAAAAATCCAGTATGCCCCCCAGATCATTGCTGCAGAGCTCCATTTCTTCAAGGACGAGGGACTGCTTATCCGGCCTCTGATTCTATCGACGGGGCCTCAGGCCGCCGAAGCCCTGATTACCGGCGCTGCAGATGCCGCGGCCATGGGGGACGCACCGGCTGTTTTTGCCGCCGCATCGGGCCTGCCGATTAAAATCGTGGCTGCCTACGGCGCCAGCGAGCACATGCACCGAATCGTGGCGGCGGCTGGCTCCGGCATTCATTCGGCTCCGGATCTGAAAGGAAAACGGGTAGCCATCCAGTTCGGGACCAGCACCTATGGTGCGTTCCTGCTCTTCTGCCGGAAACACGAGATTGAAAAAACGGACATTATCCTGATCAACCTATCACCGACCGACATGCCAGCCGCCATGCAAAGCGGCCAGATTGATGCAGCGGTGGGAAGCGAACCCTGGCCGAGCAATATCGAGGAAACGGTTGCCGGCAGCTATCCGGTAACATCGCTGTCCGGACTGGGAAACGAATACCCCCACGTGATGGTAATCTCTGGAAAGCTGATCACCCAGCACCCCGAGGCGGTCACGGCCCTGCTGCGCGCTCTGAACCGGGCCATTGACATGATCAATCATCAGCCGCAGCAGGCTGCCGCGATCATCGCCGGAGTCACGGGCGTACCGGCCCAGCGGGAACTTAAAAGCCTGCAAACGATCCACTGGACGCTGCGCCTGGATGCCTCCATCCGCAACAGCCTGCTGCAAACCGCCGATTTGCTCAAGCAGCAAAACAAGTTGCCCGTTTCCGCGGATATCAGCAGCGCCATTGACGAATCCTTCCTGCAAGCCATCCAGCCATAATGTACGTAGAGCCTGGACGGAAAGTCCGTTCAGGCAAAATCCGAATATCAAAATCCGAAATCCGAAACAAATTCAAAATTCCAATTTCAGAATGACAAAAAGTGTCAGATTAAAAACGCATCGTTTTGAGAATTAAGATTTTTGAATTTGGGTCATTGTTTCGAATGTGGTGTCAACAACGCATCAGAAGCTTGCCTTGCTTCCAGAAGTCTGGCAGCAGACAGCCAATATTTTGATCATCAAAATGAAGATTTCATTTTACTTGACAAGATCGTTTAAAGTATATAAATGTATATTTATATATTGTAAATGACGGAGGCTGATGTGGAGACGTTCAATAGATCGGAAAACTCGAAACAACGCGCCAGGGAAATGACAGCAGAAAAAACGTTGATTGAGATCCGTCCTGATTCGACCCCGCTGCTTGATGAACATTTTCAGACGGTATCCTTTCTGGCCAAAAGCCTCTCGGATGAAAACCGTCTGCGGATTCTGCTTTGCATCAGCAACGGGAAAAAGTCGGTGGGCGGCATCGTCGAAGAGCTCGGGCTGTCTCAGCCTCTCGTTTCGCACCACCTCAAGGAACTCAAGCGCTCTCTTCTGGCCAGAATCGAACGCAGCGGCCCTTTTATCTATTACGAACTCTCGGACCCCAGGATACTGGACGTTATCCGTATTCTGACCACGGTTGCAACGGATCTTCTCTCTAAAAGAAAGACATTTTAGCCCGATGGAGGTGATGATTTTTCCATGGAAGAAATTCAAAGAATTATTGACAATATTGACCCTCAAAAAGCGCTTACAGAGATATCCAAGATATTGAAAACG
>CAWJRD010000004.1:0-22884 GCA_963845015.1 uncultured delta proteobacterium | reverse complement strand
CCTTGTCGTTCAGCGCGACGCTGATCTTGTCGATGACCTTGTGCCGGCCCTTTTCCCGGATCGTCGAGCGGACCAGGCCCGCCTCGTTGCGATGCACATAGTGTTTGCGCAGGATCTCCTTGACCGTCTCGATGCCGGTCTGGATCGTGGCTCATCGTTGGTGGCACAGTACTGCCCGAGCAGGTATTCCAGCACGTAGGTGGGCACGATGGCATTGCCCTTGACCGTCTTGACCAGGTCCTTGCGGACAACCAGGCCCGGAAAATGCGGTTGATCTTCTGGTCCAGTACGCTCATCGCTCCCTCCTTTAAAATCAAAATCGCTGGTAAATGAGCGCCGCATCATATACCGGAGCGACTTGTACTCCTTGTAATGGGTGGTTCCCGCACTTTTCCTCCAGCTTTAGGATGACCTCCTGGTTGTTGGCTTCATCCGCCTTGCGGGTGAGCATGAAACGCACCTGCAGCTCCCGGTCCCGGGGGTTGTCCGAGGTCAGGTCAAAGGTCAGGTCATGGCTGTCGGAAATCAGATCGCCCGCCTGGGTGTAGATGCCTGCCCGAAGGATTCGCGGCTGCACCTTGTCGGTTACCGGCTGCGCCTGGTAAAGCGCCACGGCCAGCTGGCCGGAGGTGATCACGGTGCTTGAGCCCCGCAAAATATCCACCTCAACCGTCGAGATGTCGCTCTGCCGCTTTTTGTTGATCCTGATGACCGGGATCACCACTTCCTGCAGCGATGCCCCCCCATGGACAAAGCGGCTGCCCGATCCCTTCAGGCGCAGGCGATTGATCGATTTGGGGATCTGCACCTCCATATCGCCGGCCAGCCCCAGCTGGGCAGATTGAAATTTTCGCAGGCCCGCATGTTCGCAGGTTTAACCCCTTGCCGAGCACAAATGCGGCGGTCAAGGAACGAGGATTCGGAACTGTTCCTTCTGACGCATCGACCACTCGAAAAATCGCTCTCTTCAATGGCGCGGTTCTGGTAGATGAAGCCATGGTCCGAGGTCACCAGCATGTTGTTCACATTGGCCCCGGTGAGTTTCTTGATCAATCGGATCAACTCCATGCAGGTTTCTTCAACCGCTTCGAACACCCGTTCTTCCGATTCCCGTTTGTCACCGGTGGCATCAATACGGTTGTGGTAGATGTAAATAACATCGTGGTCGCGCAAGAGAGCCCGGCATCCCCTTGTTCAGCGCCATCAGTTCCTCGGCCTTAACGCCGTGGCCCGCCGGAGAAATGGCCTGGCCCAGAATCTTGCTCCGGTTGGCGGTTCCCTGAGAGCTCAAGCCATCTACCAGGACGGTTCCGGAATCGTTGTCAGCCAGCACCAATTCCTTATTGGGCAATAGCGCCGCCATGCCGAGCTGGGTATAACTCGGCAGCATCGACAGCGCGGGCTACAAGGCTGGCCTCGTACCGATCCTCCTGCCGGATCCGGCTGAGCAACTCATCACCGATTTCATAGCGAAGTGCGTCGGAGATGATCACGCAGACCTTGTTATCCTTATTCAGGAATGGCCGCACCCAGTCATCGAAAAAGTGCTTCTGCAGCGGGATGGGCGCTGCATTCCACTTGTTAATCTCGTCCACAAAAGACTGCCAGCAGTCGTTTACCTTCAGAAGGTAGTTGTTGGAGTAAAGATTTTCGACCTGCTCGGTCAATGCCCCCATTAATGATGTTTGGCCCGACATGCGAACGTGGTAAGTGAATTTGCGGTAATTCTGATCCAGACGGAACCAGGATTTTGCGTATCGCTCAATCCAAGTGGGAAGTGGAGATTGGGAGGCGGGAAAGGGTTGCTCCCCTTGTCCGTTGTCCACCGACAACTGCTCCAAGGCATAAATGAACTGCGCCGCATAATCCACGGCCTCGTACAGGTGTTGATATTCTTGGTACCAGTGACTTTGCCGTCGCTGGCGAACCCAGAGAGCCACATCGCCGCTGGATACCGTTCTCGATGCCACGGCACCGACCAGGTCACAGATGATCTTCTGGTCAATCAGGCGGAAGTAATCCAACTCGATCAGCTCCCGGAAATCCCGCTTGGCCAGATCCTGCTCGATGCCAAGGATGTCGGCGCACTCACCAGAGAGGGCCTCAAAGCATGCTTCAAATTGGCGGCTGTCCTTCCATCGTTTAAGGAAAACCAGTGCATCTGAGGATAAAGGGGTAGTGTTCAGCGGACAGTGTTCAGTAAAATTCTGGAAGTAACAATATTTAAACAGTTGAATCACAAAATCTTTTATCCCGGGTTCGGGTGATGCGTAGCCATAAAGCCGTTTCATCTGCTCCCAAAGATAACCGTCCAAATTGCACCGAGTAATGAGTTTTAATTTCTCGCCCGTATCCTGAATCGGAAATTCGAACCCCAATTGGCGTTCATTCGGGTCTGTTCGCGTTGTATTTGCGACCAGTTCAGACAGCAGGTTTTCCAGAACAGCGTCCATCCGGGGTTCGGAGCCAGCGCAGACGGCCAGCATCTTCATGCGGATCATTCCCGGAGTGTCGTCTGGCTTAGCAGGCCTTTCAGTGCCTCCCTGCGTTTGGTCAACTTATAGAACTCGGCATGGGTCCATACCACATCGGCAAAATCAAGGCTCAGTTCCAGTTCGGACAGCCAGATGGAAACCTGGTCGGTTCGGAATTCGCCATGGGCCAACTGCACGTCCAGCAGCCAATTGTTTATGTCTTCAGGCTGTGGGCCCTCATGATAGATGAGATACTTCTGTTCTGCTTCGGCGCGAAGCGTGCGATACTTAACACCGAATTCATTGTTGCGCAGTTCTATCTTTTCAATGCCCGGCAGGGAAAGCGATTCGAATTCCTTACGCAGCTCCTTTTTGGCGTCGTACCAGAACACGATGCGGTGTTTTTCAAAAAGTCGGGTAAGAGCTTGTGTGATTCGATCCATAGGAGGGTATCCGATCAGCTTTCCTGGAGTTTTTCAACAAGACGGTACACCGTTGTCCCAATGCTGCGAGGCCAGTCGGTGCATGAGGGTGTGTCCTTCCTGCGGGCTCGGGCAATCGCATCAGGAATGCCCGGTATCAGCTTGGACGTTTCAATGTGACCCTTGTCGTAATTGGGGAGGCGGCGCTTCAGGCGCTCTATGCATTGGCGCAGATTTTCAATCCCAGCGCCATCATCGAAATGCAGCAGCATCCACAATTCAAAGCCAGGGTTGCTAACCGCAAGGCCGTATTGCTCGTTTTTATTTGCCCATGCATGCAACTGGGCCAACTGTTCTTCAGTCCATTGGTCTTTGTCAACCACAAGCCAGGCTGCGTCACCTGACTTAAGCTTGTTCCTCTGGAGATGCCGCTCCATACGCTTCAATACATGAACCGGAGCGCTGTCTGTGCTGCTTTTCAGGCACTTGACATTGACGGTGGTCGTTTTGCTGTTAAACAAAGCAAAATACTGGGGTTCGGTTTCGGCTCCTTCGGTGGCAAGCACAAACAACTTCCGATAATGGCGCATCGGAAATGGCCGCAGGAATGTCCGACGCTTACCCATTATAACTGCTCTCCTGCGGTCTTGTTTTCATTATTGGAACACAAGGTTCCCATAAGTATTCTGGGAATTCCTCCAAGACGCCCCTGGAGATAGCTTTTGCGAATATTCTTGTCATTTCGCACATCCTTGTATTCGCTGAACGAAAAGAGTGTCGAACTGCCATCTCGATCTCGCTCGGTAACCCACATTTCATCACGCCGTAACAGATCCTGATCCATCAGTAATACATCATGCGTGGTAAACAGCAGTTGCGACCGGCATTTTGAGCCACAGGCAAACAGATACCCCTCCAAAAGCCTTCTGGTCAGCAGTGTGTGCATGCTGCGATCCAGTTCGTCAATTACAAATACCCTGTCACTGTCTGCGGCCGCCATTTCCAGAAATGCCGGGAGCAGATCAATGGTGCGCTGGGTGCCGTCCGATTCCTGTTGCATCTCGAATTTAATATCTTCCCCATTAATGTTGCGGTGAAAGCTGACCAGCTTCTTGGCTTTCAGCTCCCCGCCCTTACGCGTTACCAGAAAACGCTCATTGATAGGTTCGGTCAGCCAGCGAACGGTCATCCCTTCCTGAAGTTCTGACTTGAGCTTTAATTTCAGAGGTTCCGGTATGGGGATATGGTCAAAAGGCATCTCCTCGCCACCAATGTATTCGATACCTGTATCCAGCAGTGGGAGCATGTTGTTCATTATTCTATAGAGGGGGTGATCCTCTTGAATAAATCGCTCGAACGGCCCAAAGCGGCTGTCCGGTGCAATCAAGACCAGGTTGTTCTTGAACCAGTCATATACTGGTTTGAAATATATCCACCTTCTGATTGACTGAATTGGTCAGAAAGAGCTGGTTTTCACGGGTACCTTTGAACGCAAAATGAAGGAACTTGTTCTTGTTCAATGAGGAATGAAATTCTATCTTGTCTTCAATGCGGTTATAGAGAGGCTTTTCGGCAGTTTTAAGAATTTCCACTGGCTTTCTTCCATCACCCGTTGTTGGGTGACAGCGAAACTGAACTCAAAACACTTGCCATTGATAAACAGTTCAAACCTGAATTTGCTGGGAAGCGAATGGCATGCGGGATCAAGCCGGAACGGCTCCACCGGGATCAGGCTCTCCGGTTGAGTGCCTGCCACTATCAGATTCTTGGCAAAGCTCAGCGACTTAAAGAGGTTGGTTTTGCCGGAAGCATTGGCGCCGTAGATAGCCGCTGCCGGAAGAAGCTTCATTCCGTAGCCCGTAACTTCGAATAACCTTTCACTGTGCTGCTTTTCCCGACCGGCAACCATGGACAAAGTTGCCTGTTCACGAAACGACCGCCAGTTTTCGACTGAAAATGAGATAATCATGGTTCCTCCGGAGAAATAATCCCTTGTATGAGTGATATATGCATCAATATATCATATAAAATAGCTATTCAAGAGAATAATTCACCTAAACTGCAATTTCAAACAACTATTCCTCCTCCACTTCCAGGTTCGGGATCTTCTTGTGTGCAGTGCCGAACTTCTGGAAATTCACCTTTGTGTCGTCTGTTCCGTGGTTAAAAGTACTCGGCCCTTGTCCGTCAGCTGATATTTCTGCAGGCGGCTGTTTGGTTTTTCGGGAAGGGTGTATTCAAGTAGTCCGGCTGATCTCAGACGCGGCAGGGCTTTGCGCAGATTGCCGCTCAATTGTTTGTGTCCAAGGGTGGCAGCGATTTCCGCAGACGAAAGCGGAGCAGCGGCGCACGCTGCCAGAATGTGCAAGTCGACTTGTGCCTCGACTTGTGCCTCGACTTGTGCCTCGACTTCTACAGTAGCTGGCTGAACAAGTATCTTTTCAGCCAGGCGTACGGTGAAACGCACCCGCATACCGATTTCAACAATTTGCGGTTCGGGCAAACCCTGTTCTTCCGCTTCTTTAAACATGCGGCGCACGCCAGTGCCCCATTGTTCGATAAGATTCAGCTCGCGAAAAATACGGGCAATCACGGTGTTGCGAATTCTGGATGTTCCTTGCTTCATGTCTTCGATGGTCAATCCTGGCAGCAGAAGGCCGGGGTTTTCAATTTCTATGCGGTCATCCAGAAAAACAACCCGGACAGGGGCCCCACGCTGGGAATAATCGGCATGTACCAGCGCATTGATGATGACCTCACGCAGAATCCCTATGGGAATGCTCCAGACATCCTTTCTCCGGATTTCGGAGAGATCGGCGCCGCGAAAGGCATGTTTTTTTAAAAACAGCATCACCTCATCAACAGCCTTGGGCAGGGGCTGATCAATCTCGATATGGTCAAAGATATCAATTTTTTCTGTGCCGAAGAACCGTCCGCACTGGATCCAGGCGTCGGGGAAGTGCATCAATCGTTCTTTTCCAAACAGCAAGACTGCGCCTTTGGTCGGCACCAGACGTCCCTGATATTGCTTGAGAAGCTTCAGGGTAATCAGTGATTTTTCGTCCAGCATGCGGGATCCGCCAAACAGAAGCTGTGCTGCCGGAATATCCAGATCATCCACAGATAGATCCGGCATCACCATTTCGTCAAATCCGGTTCCTTCCACAGTGCGTCGCAGTTCGGCAATCAGTTCCCGATCTGCCTGGCGATTGCTGGAACCCAGGCGAACATAAACGCCGTTATCAGGGCCTTCGGATTTTATCCAGTGCGGCCGCTGCCCACTGGGATAAACCTCGATCACGAGTAAGGTTTTATCCCTGAAGGTCATCATCTCCACATTCGGCACCAGGCGAGGCGAGATAGAATCAGCGATCAGATTGCACAACCGTTCTTCTTCATCCAGCGGCTGATCGACCCCGATAACTTGCCGGTCATCCGTAACACCCAGAACAATCATGCCGCCCGCGGAGTTGGCAAATGCAACCAGCGTCTTCATCAGTGGTTTGGGTGAGGACAAGTCTCTTTTGAATTCAAGCGTCTTGCCTTCAGGCTTGGAAACGAGATCATCAGCGGAGTGAATCATTGCACGGCATCCTGTAATATTTGGGCTTTTTCAGCTTCGGAATTACTCCTCACCCTTCGCGTCCAGTCCGGGGATTTTCTTGAGGGCCGCGCCGAATTTGAGGTAGTTGACCTTTACACCATCGTCGAGGTCGATCTCCAGTTGCTGGGTGGCGAGCGGATATAGCACCTCGCGCTCATAGGCGTCCAGTTCGTTGATCATCTTCTTGAGGGTTTCGATCTCTTTCAGCGCCTTGGTCTTTTCACCCTGAGAGGCGCTGGCGTTGATGCTTACCGTTTCAAGATGGTTTTTGCGGGAAATCAGCTTGGTGCGGAACTCGCGCAGATAATCATTCAGCACCACGCTTACCGTATCCGGGCGGTAGCGGTGCATGTAGATGAGCGCGTTGAAGCTGCCCTTTGGGCTCGAAAACAGCCAGTAGATGGGCCGTTTTTTGTAGCGGCGCACATGGTCGTTGTAAAAATCCTTGAGGAAATATTTGCGGATTTCCTTGCCCAGGGCCTTTTCGATGAATTTGAGGTTGGTCTCGTAATGTTCATTGCCAAAAGTGACACGCAGGAACGCTGAAATCGCTCGACGATATCGTCTGTAAACCAGTCGCCATCGAGAATCGGAATAACATTATCCTCATCAGGTTGAAAGTTATTTCGGAGCGGGAGTTATTCCAGTTGTTTTTTCCATTCCTCAAATTTCTTGTTGAGTCTTCAACAGTTTCGCCTTGATTCGCAAGGACAAGCCGGGCATATCAAGCGAGTATCTTCCGAACATGCAGCCAACAGAATAACTGATGAATTCCTTCATCGTATCTTCAAGAAGCCGCGCCTCCATTGCTTCCCACTTTTCACTCCCCACTTCACACTCATCATGCCATAGCGGTAATGCGGATTGCAGGTCAAGCTGATTTCATTCAGCGATACCTCTGTCGTCAGTTCATCCTGCAGGCCATAGGCCTCGATGAAGATGCGGTTGTTCTCTTCCTCGAGACGCTGCATCTCCATCGTTATCTCCCGCCAATGGGAACGGAGTTGTGCGTAGGTGGCCTTTAGTGTTGCCTGTCGGTAGTCTGGAAGTATCAGCGGAAACTTGATGAAATCCCAGGAGGTTTCATAGGAGTCCCAATCTGTCAGCGAAAGTTTTTCACAATCCTTCTGAACGCCAGAACTTTCAATTTCAACAAAAGGGACGTCTGCCAAATTGCCAGGATTAAGATTTAAAGTAGGATTAAGAGCTTTCAGGGCATAAACAGTTAATGGAGAATTTAATAAACCGAGAACCATATAATGGTTCTTATCCTCTCTTGCAGGACAAAGTCCAGATGCGTCATCAAAAAGGAATCCTTGAGGATTAGATCTGAATCCACTGCTTGAGGATGAAATTTTTGTCCAAGTTATTGCTGGTTTAAATATGTATTCGAGGTTATGGTTTGTAGACCCAACCTTATAACCCTCGTTTTTCATATGGAGAATTCGTAACCATCATTTTCCCAATTGACGACAGACTCCATATTTCCCGACCAGCGACGAAATCCACCCCCTTTAGTGTAGGGAAACCATTTGCGACCAGAATATTCTGCTTCATTACGACTGCCGAATCCAAAGCCAATTTTGGAGAAAGATAACTTCAACCCAGGTGCGAATAAATCTTGGATTGTCTGCGGTGACCATTCCTTTTCTTGGGTCTGCAACCTCTTTTAGCAACTTATCCTTAGTAAAAGCCTTTCTTAGTTTGTCACTCACCCAATACGCAATCGGGCTGCCGGGGATTTTCTTGAAATCGGCGGCAGAAGCGCGGTAGAACCAGCCGCAATCTGGATTTTTGATGGCTTCAAGAGCTTTCACTGGCTGAATATCAGCACCGTAAAACTTTTGCAAATCTATGAATGCACCTTTGTAGCTTGAAGTGATTTTAAAAAAAGAGTGAAGCCACAAATCGTTACATATGCAGAATCGAAGAATGCGTGAAACTCAGGGCGAACTAAATTAGTGATAGTAAAATTTTCAAATATTTTGATGCGTAGTTTTTCGAATGAACTGATAAACATCCAATTAAAGGGTGTCATCATGCCAACAAAGCCGCCGGACATTGCCGTCTCGGTGACGCGAACCATAAATGATGAGAATAGATCTGATCTTCGCATCAGCGTAATTGTCCTTGAGCCATGCCCCCAACCGGCCATTCATTCCCTTGCCGCCCATATACGGCGGATTGGCAATCACCACATGGTATTTCGGGCTCAGATAATCGGCCTGCCGCAGCGCTTGCAGCACCTTCTGATGGGTCATGCTGAGGAACAGATGCCCGGAGACGTTCTTTGCTTCCAGGATCTTGCAGCATGCCGTCCACATCGGTGACATCCGGGCGGATCAGGGAGCCGAAGTTGTCGGCCTCTTCGAACTGGCGCAGGGTGGTTTGCAGATGGTGCGGTGAACAGATCGCGCCCGACAAAATCCATGTAGTCCTTCAGCTCGCCCTCTTCGAAATGGACATTCTCCAGCACGCAGATATTGGGCTGCTACGCTTCTTGTTGAAAAACCGGCGTTGCTTGGCGCGGGCCTTCATGGTCAGGGCGAAGGCGGCCAGTTCCCCGGCGCGTTCGTCGATCTCGATGCCGTAGAGGTTGTTGGTCGAGAATCTTCTCGGGGATCTCGGCTGGCTCGTAGCCTTCCTCCTCGTAGATGGCGTAGAGCAGGTCGAAGGCATAGGTCAGCATGTGGCCGGAGCCGCAGGCCGGGTCGCAGATCTTGATCTCTTCCGGCTTGCTGATGTGCAGGAAGTCGGTCTCGGCCTGTTCCGGCTTGATGTAGTAGTCCATCTGCTCGACCAGCTTCGAGTCGGGACGGTTGAGCATCCACAGCCGGCCGAGGGAGTTCTCCACCAGGTAGCGCACGATCCAGTGCGGGGTGAAGAGCTGGGTGGCGGCGGGGATGTTCTCCGGGGTGATCTTCTTGTTCTTCTTCAGCCCATCGAAGACCTCGTCCTTCTTCTCGGAGATGTAGAACTGGTAAAGCCAGCCGATCACTTCCACATCCTGGCAGGCATCCGGCGTCATGGCCTCGCGGGTATAGGCGAGGATGGAGTTGCCCGAGAGCAGATCGTCCGGCATCAGCAGTTCGGTGTAGTCGGCGATCTTTCAAACAGGAACGGCATGGCCTTGTTGTAGTAGTTGCAGGCGGCCACCACCAGCAGGCGGTAGGCCTCCCCCTGCGGGTCGCGGCTGGGCGCTGTGCCGTCGAGCAGGGCAAAGATCTGCTGCCGGGTTTTCTCCGGCACCATCTCTTCGTCGATATGCCCCATCTTGGCCTCGGCCAGAATCTCCGGCTGGAACTGCCCTTCGGCGGGCGACACCACGCCGATGCGGGTGTAGCGGTTCACATCCATGAAGCGCAGGGCGCAGAAGCGGTTGAACCAGATGTAGGCCACCCGCTCGATGACCTGTTCCTTGCCGTGGCTCTTGATCGCCTCTTCGAGCTTCTTGACGGCCTCGGTACTTCACGCCGGGCGGCGCTGTTCTCGGCCAGCACCAATTTGCAGCTTGGCGGAGACTTGCTCCATCAGGCTGCGCCGGGCGAACTGGGCGAATTTTTTCAGTTTGGCGGTTTCCATCTAAATTCCTTCGAACCACCGGTGAGCACAGATAAAGGTTAACCGTTGTGCCATTCGCGCACAAGGTGAATATCAATTAAGCGCGTGCGATAGAATATTTACGCTCTATACACGTCTCTATGAACGTCGTGCATAGATATCAACTCCCATGTGTGTAGATTGCCTGTTTGTGTGTAAACAGCCTCACACTTTTTGCCTTTGCGCGTGCTTCCTCAGCCATTTTCCTGTTCCGGGATAATGATATTCGCTAAATGCATTGAATGTGTTCGTATCCATTCGATAGCCCTTATATTTGGATCCTTTTGCCTGCGGATTTCTCGCAGCAGCGCTTCCCGCATGGATTCCGATAGCGGTCCACATCGGTCTCATCGGCCAGCCAAGCTTTTTCGAAATAGACCGGCATGGATTTTAGATTTTCCATTTTAACCGCTGATGCGCGTGGTTCGTCCCTGACCGAATTGTTTTTTACGTTGTCAGTCAGCGCGTGACTGCCGGTCTGTGCCCACCGGAGGGCGCCTGTGGCTCGCTTAGCTTTAGCGAAGCTGCGCGGTAGTCCCTTTCCTCAAACCGGCGCAGGGTGTCGCGGATGACGGCAATCAGCTTCTGCTGCTGAATGGCTGGGTAAATTCGTTGAATGGACGGATTATCTGCTCCTGCTGTTCGCCATTCAAGGCGCCGAATTCCGCCATGCCGCAAAGGCGGTCTTTGAGGCTGGCGGCATCTCCTTGGCTTTGGCATATCTCGACTTCAATCTGGGCCGAGATTTTTGTCCTGCAACGTTTCGACTTGCTCTTCACCTGCTGCATACGATTGTCTTTGAAACATTCCGGATCGGTCAAGCTGGCGACCACCTGAGCGGCTTCATCGCCTTCAATGTAAGCGAAGTTAGGCTCCTGGGTCTGGACAAATTTGCGGGCATTATCGAAGATGCCTTTCTGCGGGCCGCTCATGAATTTGCGGATGGGGTCGATGACATTTTCCTTCATGTCAAGGAGGCTGTCTTCCTGACGCACCAATTCGGTCAGATACCAGGTATAGGGCTTGCCGGTCAGTTCCTTGAGCTTTTCAATCACCGGTGTCAGCGCATTCAAAAACGGATATTGGGATGCCTGGGCCGCCAGCGGGCTGAGCTGGTGCATGAGCTCCTGGAGCGCAATGCCGGTTTCCTTGCCGAGCGCTTTTGCTTCACTGGCGCGGGGCGGGGCATCGAAGAAATCCTCAAAGAACTCCTTGAGGGCGCGGACCTGAGACGCGGTGAAATCGACCTGGGGTTCCAGCACCACATTGCCATGGCCATGGGTGTTGCGCAGCGCCCGTTCCAGATTCGTCTTCTTCAAGGAGGTTGCCGTCCGCTCGAACCTCGACCTTGCCGCGAGCGCATAGTTTGGCAAGCGTGCAAAGCACTGCCGCGTAATACCAGCCATAGGGTTTGCGCTCGAATTTCTCGAGCAGGTTTTTCAGCGTGGTACGGACGCCACCCCGGTTATTGCTCTGGATGAACGCCAACAGTTCCTGCTCAGATTCGGCCAGGGAGGTGGCATCGTTGCCAAACAGCCCCTCCTGGGAATGCTTGAGGCATTTGGCGATATCGTTTTCGGTGTAGGTGATGCCGCGCAGCATGCGAAGGTTCGGATAGGCACGCGAAACGAGTTCATGAAATCCCCGCATCATCCGGGTCTGCGCATCCTCTCCGCCAATCTCGATGTCGGCTCCTGCCACCATCAGCTTGGCCTTGCCCATCAGACCTTGGACGCGCTGCTGCAGTTCAGCATAACGTTCCCGGTTCTGGAAGCCCTTGTCGGTCAGAATACGCTTGACCGCCTCTTGCTGGGTGATCGAGATGTTCTGGCGAATGTATTTCTCAGTCCGCTTGTACATGAGGATGTCGCGCATCAGGCGTTCATCCGGCAGGCATCAAGACCAGCAGTTCGTCCCGGCCCATGCTCTGCATCCGCAGGATGGCTTCGTTTTCGGCATTTTCATGGAACGGGCTGATGACATGGATGGCCAGCTCATACTCCCGCCCGTGCAAGCGATCATCGAGCTTTCTGGAGAAGGGGTAATCCTGGCCGTTTTCGTCGTAACGAATCTTCCGATGTCTTGATGACATGGTCGAAAACAATTTTCTCCAGCTCTGCGGCAACGTCTGACGACTCCACCTCGGTATTCTTGATTTCCTGTTCGACGTCTTTTTCCTCATCGGTGAGGTATTCATAAAGCTCGCCATTGCGCTGGATATAGGTCTGCTGTTCCAGAAGATTGAGGGCTTCTTCGACCCGCTTTGCGGAGCAGCGGCAGATCCTGATTGAAGCCGTCCAGCATCAGGACGCACAGGTTGCGGACGGTCGGCTTGAACTCCTTGACGTATTTGACCAGGAAGAGCGTTTTCAACAGACGGATGGCGAAGGGACCGTCAAGATGGTTCTCGGCCTGAATGATGGCTCGCTGGATATTGGATTTCAGCGCGGTGCGAATTCCCTCGAACATCAGGTCAAAAGTCGCCAAGCTGACCCGATCTCATGGTCGCCAATCTGAATCGCCACCTGCTGAAATACACCCAGCATGGAGCGTTCGCCAACCGAGCTGTGCTTGCCCTCGAAGGCGTTATGTTGCGACAGATTCTGAATGGCCGACTGGAATAGCGCAAACTGGTACGGGATAAACGGATAACTGTGGATGAAGTGATCCCGGTCCTGGAAGTTCCGGTAGGTTTGAGAGCCATCGGCAAAATCGAACAGGGTTTTAAAGTTGTTGGACTGCTCGTGATAAATGTCCGACAGCAGCCGAACCCCTTCTTCAGTTTTTCTCAGCAGGCGCTTCTGGATGACCTCCGCGACATCGGCGCTGGTCAACTTCATCCGGTTGGCAAACCGCGCCTGAATCTTCGAGAAATCATTGCCCTGCTGTTTGCCCATTTCGCCGACAACTGTCCATGTCTTCCTGGGCAGTCACGATGATCCATGCCCGGCCTCGGCACTTGGTGGCCAGGCTTTCGGCAATGGTCTGGAGGTTGGTCATCAGCTTGACGTTTTCGGCGATGTACTGCCCGACCTCATCAACAAAAAAATTCAGCCGGAAATCGGGGGATTGTCGCTCGATATAGGCATTGATCTGTTCGGCAAAATCCTCGATGGAGACCCGGTATTGGCTGCGGTACTTGTCCAGTATCCCCATGGCCGCGCCTCGTCACCGCCGGTTGCCTGGGCATAGGCTTTGGCAATATTTTTTGCCTCCAGCAGGGCCTGTTCGCGGCCTTTTTGCCAGTCCTTCCCGGCCATGGATCTCATAGGCGCTTTGAACTGCTCATAGAGGCCACGGCTGTCGAGGTCGCGTTCGAACTGGGCAATGTGTCCCTGCTTGCCGTAGTAGCCGCACATTTCGTCAAAGACCTTGACGAAAACGGCGAGGAGCGCGTCGATCTGGGTCTTGCTGATAACATCCGCTTTCTGATCAATATTGAACAGAATGCTTTTCGACGGAATGGCGACCGCTCTCTTGAGATCACCGCGCAGAATCTCGTTGTCACCACACTTGGGCAGAAACAGATCGAGAGCCGGAGTCCCGTCTATCTGCCGGTTTTCCAGAAGAGAGCCAGCATCTTCAACAGGTGGATTTACCGGAACCAAAAAAGCCGGAAACCCAGACGCCGTTGGCCCCTTCGTAGTTGTTGTAGGCATCCAGGAAGGACTCAAGCCGCTTCGCAACCTCGTTGGTCAGCACGTACTCTTCAATTTCAAGGCGAAGGCTTGCTTCATCGTCAGCCTTGATGACCCCTTCAATCGGTCGGTCAACTGGCTTGTTAAATATGGTCTTAAGAGTCATCTCGCTTCCCTCGTTTATGCTTCGCAGTGAAAGATGTTGAATGCCCGGTAGTATTTGTCGTCATGCAGTCTTCCGAAGAGATCAAGAGATGCTCCGGACTCCAGGGAGTGGGTGTAGGCTCCCGGGAAAAACATAACGGTCGGCTTTTCTTTTGCCGTGCTCTGCAGGTTGTTCAAAACATTGTGCGAACGGATGTAGGGGAACACCTCGCCAACCCCGGAAAGAAAAAGAACCTCGAAATCCGTGCTTGCCAGCTTGGCGGCTATGGCCGGGACCAGATGCGCTTCGGGGTCCAGCACTCCTTGCAGCAGTTCTTTGAGCTGATCTTTGGACACGGACTCTTCCATTTCAAGAATCTGATCCCAGATATTGCGCTCTTTCAGGATTTCTATCGAAAGATCATACAGGTTGATTTCCAGAATCCGAACACCGGCCTGCTCAAGCGGTTGACCAGCTGGCGCTGAAGCCGCTCCATTTCGAACGGATTCTTCCGGCTTGAAAGGGCAAATAAAGAAAGGCACTTCGTTTCCGAGACCTTGTTTGTTGAGAAAACGCTGGCCCGAAATCACAGCGAAGAGATGCTGAAATCTATCTTGCATTGGTATTTTGCCGATATCTGGTATCACTGCCATCCCTCTTCAAATCGGATTCAAAAGCAGGGAAGAACAAAATATCCTGGCGGCTGCCCCGCGGAATCGCATCCAACAGCCGGGCTGAGCATGGCAGCATTGATCATATTGTTGGCGGTCAAAGATCCGCTTCTCGAAGTATCTTGAACAGGACCTGTCGCAATTTGTTTCGGGTAGCAGGCCGGATTTCATCCAGTTCAGGATGCCATTCGGACTTTCGGTTGAAGAAGGAGTCAAAATCTTCGTAATGAAATCCGTCTTTAGACTGATGTATCGCTCCCGAAGAACTTCGACTGCAAAATCAGCAATGAATTGTACCGGCGACAAACGGCGATCCACAGGAGATATCCTTGCTCCTGAGCGCTGCCCTGAACCAGTAATTCAAGCTCACGGGATTCAGTGTTTTCAGCCGAGAGATAATCTCGCGACAGACTCGTTTGAACGTATTCAGTGTTCTGGCCTGCAGCAGATTTCCGGAAAGAACCTTATCACGAACAGGTTCCAGTCGCCCGATCAAGATACAGCTCGGCCAGCTTCACCGATTCGCGGTGAAAAAGGCTACCTGTTGTAAATGACATGCTGTATCTTTCGGGCTTCATTTCAAGTCTTGATTCCTTTTAGTACACTCGGCCGCTTTGCAGTATTTGACGTTATCCTGCCGTGGCCTTCCGGTCAATAAAAAACCCCATAACCTTCTGAAAAACGTATGGGTTTCGTATTTCGCATGTATTGCCCCTTGCTCATGGATAAGCGCTTCAGTTTATAATGGTTTTTGGGGGAAATCTGGGGGAATGGTGCAAGTGGGGCACCCGTATGTATTTCTATGTGTTGAAAGGACCCATTTTTGACGTAAAAACAGATAATAATGATGTTGAAACAATGGAAAAGCAGAGAAGCAGCGAAAAACCATATGACTCGACATGATTTGTGAGAAGCCCAGACAGCGCGGACGTGAGGATCGTCCCGCAGCAAGCGGCGGTCAATCACGACCTGTGTGAGGTGTGAAGGGTGAACCCTGGACGTAAGGAGATGGCGGCGCGCCCCTTGCAGAAAAAACCGCAAGGGTCGCGCCGCTGGGTCGTGTGGTACAAGCCCGGTAGTGTGCGCCTGGAGTCGCCTTCGGCTCCACCATGAAGCGGATAAAAGCATTTGATATTGATGGTGGCACCTGGCATGTCGTGCGGTTCGGCCGGTCACTCGGCAAAAGCCATCGTGACCGGCCTCAAGTCGGGTATCGGGGGGCGCACCAAGGGTGTAGCCTGGACGTAAGGATGCTGGTGTCACGCCCCTTGCAAAAAAAGCCGCAAGGGTCGCGCCGCTGGGCCGTGAGGTGCAAGCCCGGTAGTATGCTCCAGGTGTCGCCTTCGGCTCCAGCACGAAGCAGATAAAAGCATTTGATATTTGATGGCGATGTCCCTCGTGAGGTGCAGGCGGCGCGCCCTTTGCAAAAAGGCAAAGACCGCGCCGCTACTTCATTGGGTGCAGTTCCGCCGAACAAGCAACAACAGCAGCAAAACAAAAGCGGTGTCAGAGCGTTTTCCCAGTTGTGGTACGTGCTGTTTGGTTTCCCCACTAGCGCCCCTACGCGAGTGTTTTATTGTGGGTGGATGCGGGGGTGTCTCTGGTAGTGGTACTATGTGTTATGGCTATACAGCATAATGGTATGGGCGTTCCGGCTTCGCCGTCGGGTGTCTTCCGGCTCCGCTTCGCTCCGGTCCCGCCAAAAAGCAGGCGGGACTTCCCTCCAGCCCCCCTAATGCACGCGGGCCAGTGCCGCTATCGGCTTTGTACCCGCGCTCTACATGGGGTGATTTGAGGTGCCATTCGGCCGGTCACTCCCAACAGGTCGTGACCGGCCTCAAGTCCACTTTCCTGAAAGCGCCACGGAAAAGCCCGGACGCCACGTGCAGTGCTGTTCAGGCGGACACTCCGCTGCGCTACGTGACCGCCTTCAAATTGAGTATCGGAGAACGCAACGAAAAAAAACAGGGGACAGGGCAGCGCCTCATGGTGAGTGCAGGGCCAGACACTTCGCTGCGCTACGTGACTGGCCCTGAAACCACGTCAGGAGCCCAGGGTGCAACCTGGACGTGGGAAGCCGTTCAGCCGGTCACTCCCAACAGGTCGTGACCGGCCTCAAGTCCGCGATCGGGGAACGCCACGGAAAACAAAATCCGAATGCCATGTTTCGTGCTGACCGGCGCTCCCTGCAAGGGCCAGGGAGCGCCTAGGAGACGACCTTTTCAATCTGGACGGAAAAGCAATAAGGTGGCGCCGGACACTCCGCTGCGCTACGTGACCGGCTTCAACATTATTTGATAAAATACCGCCATGCCGCGTTCGGTGTTGACCGCCCCTCCCTGCAAAGGCCAGGGAGCGGCTAGGCGACGCCCTTTTCAGCCTGGACGGAAAAACAAAAGCACACTGAGTCACTGACGGTGCCAACCGGCGTGTCCGGACAAAAATCTGTCCGGCCACACCTCGACCTTTTTGGGCGAAGTGCATTCATTCAAAGCGCTAGGAGTCGCACGGCCTAGGCAAAATTGGAATGGTTTTGCTGAGGCCGCGCTCCGTCCTTATCTGAAAATGCCCACCCACCACCCACAGCGGATGGCGCGGCCGCCGGGGCGGACGCTCCGCGCTGAAAATGCTGCCTCCGCACCCGCCCCGACAGCCGCTGAACCAATTTGATAAAAGCGGGATCACTTGGGACTTTAGGTGTATGTGGTACGCTCCCCAAAATGCCGGGGAGCGTACCACTGATGTTCTATCGGGGAAGCGAGACAAAAAAGCAGCAAGGTATTCTGTCATTTTGATCCCCCGCCCGCCGGGTGTTGTGGCCCCTATAATCTTTCGTGGGTTGCGGCCGGTCGCTTAAAGCCTTGGGGCAAGTCGCTGCGTTCGGCACGGCTGATAAGGCGCCTTATCAGCCGTGGCTTTTTGTCATGCAGGCTGCAAAAAACGGCAGCCTGCCCGCCAAAAACCTACCCTCACTCCGCTAGACATAACACGCATTATGTCTCCTTGCCCCAAGGCTTACGCTCCCTGTTACCCACTTCGCACAACCTTTCTACCAGACCGCCCGTCCGCCCCCAGGGGCTCCCAGTGCGGATGACGCGGCAGCCGGGTCGGACGCTCCGCGGCTGAAAAATACCGCCTCCGCACCCGCCCCGACAGCCGCTGAACCAATTTGATAAAAGCGGGAGCATTCCGGACGTGTGGCGCAGTGCAACCCGGTCACTCCGCAAGGGCCTACGTGACCGGGTTGCAATCCAACATTAAGTGGTGCGACGAGAAATAACCCCACCCGGTCGTTCGGAGCAGCCGAAGCGCTCCCCAAAAAACCGGGGAGCGCTTCGGCGACGACCTCCGTGTGACGCATTCATTCAAAACGCGGAAGGAAAGGGGTTAGGATGGCCACTGTTTGGACGTCCAGTGCTGCCGTAACGCACCCCAAACTGCCGGGGAGCGTTACGGAAACAACCTATCGGGGTACGCCAAGAAGAACAGCCGCCAGGCCCATGGCCTCCGCGCACCCCAAACTGCCGGGGAGCGCTCCGGCTGTGCAGTTCGGCCCATCACAAAAAACCGTGACGGGCCTCAAGTCCACTTGGGGTAAAGGGCGAAAAGAAACAGCCGGACCCTGGTCGTGGGGAACTGGTAGTCCGCTCCCTGCAAAAGCCAGGGAGCGGACTACAGGCGACCTATTGAGGCGCTCAAACGAAAAGAAAAACTGCAGGCTCCCCAGCCAGGTGCAGACCGGCGCTCCCCAAAAAGCCGGGGAGCGCCTATGCGACGACCTTTTTGGCGCCACGAAAAAGAAATGGAGGCCGGTCACTCCCAGAAAACGGTCGTGACCGGCCAGCCATAATCAGCGGATAAAAGCATTATTCGATATTGCCCACCCACCACCCCGTCTTTTTTCAGGCACATGCAGCATGTGCTTGGGAAATCTAGCTAAAAAGATCGGTACCCGTTGCAAGACATAAAGGGAAAGAACAAAACAGCGCGCCAGCGGCGTGCAAGGTGTAACTTGTGGCATAAATAGGGGCGGCGTTTCTTTGCGCTTATGCGGAAATCTCCGACGAGGTCATCGTGTTTTCAAGGTGTTCATTGTCCTCTGTTGTAGGTTCACACACAATCGACTATGTTTATTAAGCATTTATCGCAACTACCGCTTTATTGAAATTATCAAGAGATGAAACTGTAACATTCCGGGCGATCGGATAGGCATCACGGATCGGTGCAATCACCCAGGCATTTTCGATTCCAAGATCCTCCATGCCGGTCCAGAATCCCCGGCTCACCCGCGGGGCGGCGGATGCCTTGCATTCCACGGCAAGTTTTCGATCACCCCGTGTCAATACCAGATCGATTTCGGCACCTGCCGCTGTCCGGTAAAAAAATGCATCCCATCCGGGCAGAGCGGCAATGACGTTTTCCAGTACCAGCGTCTCCCATGAAGCCCCTAATGCGGGATGGCCCAGTAAATCGTCAAATCTGTCGATTCGAAGGAGAGAATGCAGGATGCCGGTGTCGCGAAGGTAGATTTTGGGGGACTTTACCAAGCGCTTCCCGATGTTTGGCAAAAAAGGCGGCAGAACGCGAAGCATGAAGGTGTTTGTCAGCAAGTCGATGTATTTTTTCATCGTTGTGTGACTTACGCCAATATTGGTGCCCAATTGCGATGCATTGAAAATCTGCCCGCTGTTATGGGCACAAAGCTGCCACACGCGCCGCAGCGTTAAAGCCGGAATGAAAAATCCAAGCTGCGGAATATCCCTTTCAAGAAAGGTACGGATAAAATTATCCCGCCACCGTCCGCTACTGTCATCGTTTCGGGCCAGAAAACTGTCCGGAAAACCGCCGCGCAGCCAATACACGGGCAATACATTGTCATGACCCGTGGGTAATATCTCATGCTGGAGCAAAGGGGTAAGTTCCAGGTAGGCAATGCGACCTGCCAGGGTTTCCGAACTTTGTTTGATCAACTCCGGAGACGCCGAGCCAAGAATGAGGAAATGGCTGTTGCTGCGGTCTGAATCGATCACACTGCGCAATACCGGAAAGATTTCCGGCATTCGCTGGATTTCATCGAGACAGATCAGCTTCCCCGTGTGCTGATGCAAAAAAAGTTCAGGTTCGGACAGTTTTTGAATATCGGATGGCAGTTCGAGGTCCAGATAGACCGTTTC
The DNA here is from genome assembly GCA_963845015.1 of uncultured delta proteobacterium. Classification (GTDB taxonomy): domain Bacteria; phylum Desulfobacterota; class Desulfobacteria; order Desulfobacterales; family Desulfatirhabdiaceae; genus RAAP-1. Next base: position 3,156 of record CAWJRD010000004.1, on the reverse strand, counting down.
CCCGGCATTACGGATAATGTTGCGGGCAAGCGTGGATTTTCCGCACTGCCTTGGACCGAGAATCGCCACGGCCGGAAAATCCCTCAGGCAGGAGATGACCTCTTGTTGTAAAGCGCGTTCAATGTATTGACCATGCATATTGCAATGCTAAACTTCAATATACATGGTTGTCAAGGGATTTTTTCCATCATTTGCCGATGCGTGATGAATGATCGAATCAAACTGATCTTTAACAGCAAAATTCATTAGTGCGGAATTAACCGCTTGAAATTATAGAGTGCGAAGCCCCATTTTTAGGGAATATTTCTAAAGTGTGGTGCCAACAACAATTGATATATTGCTTGATTAATATGATTATATAGTTTAATAGTGGGGTGTCAAATAAGGAGACTCCCCATGTTCGCCAGAGTTAAAAAAACAGGCCAGTATCAGTACCTGCAGATCGTCCAGAACCGCAGGGAAGGCAAAAAGACGATTCAACGGGTGATTTCAACGCTGGGGCGGCTTGAAGAGCTCCAGCAAAAGGGCGACATTGAAAGCCTGGTACGTTCCATCTCCCGGTTCTCCGAGACCGCCTTGATGGTCCTTTCCGGAAAAAGCCTTGTTCAGGCACAGACAAGCTCGATTGGTCCGGCTTTGATCTTCGAGCGCCTGTGGCGGGATCTTAAGATCGGAAAGATCATTGGACGGCTTCTGGAGGGCCGCAAGTTCGAGTTCGATGTCGAACGGGCGATCTTTCTAACGGTTCTGCACAGGCTCTTTATTTCGGGCTCGGACCGTTGCTGTGAGAAGTGGCAAAGAGACCTATCTGTCAACGGCAGTGAGGATCTCAAACTCCATCATCTGTACCGGGCCATGAGCTTTCTTGGGGAAGAGGTTGAGGACCAGCAAAACTGCTCTCCTTTTACCCCAAGATGCACGAAGGATGTCATTGAAGAAGACCTGTTTGCCGCCAGACGCGATCTGTTCACGGGCTTGGACTGTGTCTTCTTTGATACCACTTCCATCTACTTCGAGGGTGAAGGCGGCCAAACGGTCGGAGAGTATGGTCACTCCAAGGATCACCGGCCTGATCTCAAACAGATGGTGGTGGGTGTTGTCCTTGATGACCAGGGACATCCGGTATGCTGCGAGATGTGGCCGGGCAACACGACCGATGTCAAGTCCCTCATCCCGGTTGTTGAACGGCTGAAAAACCGGTTTCACATCAGACAGTTCTGTGTCGTGTGTGACCGGGGGATGATCAGCAAAGATACGCTTGATTGGCTCGAGGAAAAAAAGATCCTTTACATCCTGGGAGCCAGGATGAGAAACAGCAAAGAGGTCAAGGACGATGTGCTCTCCCGCGCCGGACGGTACCGGGAAGTTCGCCCGGAAGGGATATTGAGCAATGACCCTTCTCCTTTGAAGGTCAAAGAGGTCATGGTTGATGGGAGCCGTTATATCGTATGCCGAAATGAGAAACAGGCAAGAAAGGATGCTCATGATCGCGATGCCATAATCTCAGCCCTTGAAGATAAACTCAAATCCGGTCCCAAAGCCCTTGTGGGCAACAAGGGCTTTCGTAAGTACCTGAAGGCGGGAAAAGACAGCGTATCGATCGACCAGGAAAGAATCGATCAAGATTCCCGCTTTGACGGCAAGTGGGTGCTGAAGACCAACACCCGGCTGCCCTCCGAAGAGGTGGCGCTAAAGTACAAGGAATTGTGGCAGGTGGAGCAGGTGTTTCGAGATATGAAGTCAATCCTTGAAACAAGGCCAATCTACCATCAAACCGATGAAGCCATCCGGGGTCATGTGTTCTGTAGCTTCCTTGCCCTGCTTCTTCGCAAGGAGTTGAATGCAAGACTTGAGAAAGCCGAACTTGACCTTGAGTGGGCGGATGTCAAGCAGGATCTGGCCGCCCTTCACGATATCACCATCGATGAGAACGGCAAACGGCTTACCATCCGCAGCGAATGTCTTGGCTGTTGCGGGAAGGTCTTCAAGGCGGTCGGCGTAGCTATCCCTCCTACTATTCGGGAGAATGTTTAGACTAATATTTTGTCAAAGAGCAATTTGTGGTGCCAAGAAACTTTTGAGGTGTCGTATTTGCTTGAAATTGCACGAATATTAAATTTTGTGCTGTTAAAGACCAGTCAAAGGATCGTTTCGATTCCCTTACGATGAATAACACTTAAAAGCGCTAGTGCCGCACCGGTTGGACGCTTTTTGCCTCGCTCCAGTTGTGACACATAACCGGCCGTTAAATTCAGATAATGAGCAAACACCGCTTGGCTCATGTGAGCTTGCTCACGCATCGCACGAATGTCTTCACCGGTCAGCGGTTCAGTAACGATTTTTTCTTTCACGCCAAGATGGCGCAAGGTGATTTTCCCATAATCCGCCTCATCCATCAGTCCGACATCTCGCATGTCTTTCGCAGTCTCAAGCATCGCTTTTGCCAATCGACTGGGCTTTTTATTTTCCGTCGTCATATCTTACCTCCTGTAAAAAACCCTTCCTTATCGCGTTTTCAAGGTGTTTGTCATCTGCCTCAAGCCAGCCTGCCGCGATTTCCCTCAGCGTTGTCAGTTCGTCGTCTTCGATATTTTCGCGTTCGTTTTTTGCAAAACCATACAAGAACACCGCCCGATCACCGGAGCGGTAGGCGATCAGCAGCCGATATCCACCTGAGCGGCCTTGCCCTGTCCGTGCAACCCTCTGTTTGATAACACCGCCGCCTAAATCAGCATCCACAATCCCAAGTTCAGCTCTTTCGATTGCGTCGGATAAGTTGCGATCTCCGATCTGTTCCCGCCGTGCAAAGCGTACGAACCACTTTGTTTTAAATATCCGCACACTGCCTCCCCATTTTTTAAACTATAGCACTATAAACTATATATTTCAAGCTGCCTGGGCTGGATATCTGTTCAGGTCCAGGTGTCCGCGAGTCAGGTGTGTTCCGGGCCGGCACCGGGCTGGTTTCTTTCAAGAAAAAGTACATCGGGCTTGATCCGGCCGTTTGCTATGAAGAAGCCGCGGCCGTTTAGTTCAGTCCGTCTGTCAGCGGCATCCTCTCCAGGGCGCCGCTTTTTTGTATCTCATTCACGTTGCAAAATGTTGCAGTATATGAATATTTTGTATCACATTAAGTTTACATTAATGATACTTACC
>CAWJRD010000003.1:0-24953 GCA_963845015.1 uncultured delta proteobacterium | reverse complement strand
ATCCTTTAAACTCAAGCGTCTTTGAGTCAGCGACATGGATAGCAAGCCGGAAAAAGGACGCCTTTTTTGTGGCCGTCAGATAAAGGAGAAGTTGATGATGAAGTCGTGCGTTGCGATTGTCCGCTATGAAAAACCCCGGAATCCGTTCGAAAAGCCATTGAACTTTCCGGCGGCCTGGATCACCTGCCCCAAGGTCAAAGGTATTTATCAAGCCCAATATCGTCTTCTGGACCCGGGCCACCCCGTTTCCCAAATGGGGCGTCATCACCACATCCCGCGTGGTGGAAGACATGGTGGTCCTGTTAAAGGAAAAAGGCATCGATGGCATCACCATCGGGGAGGGCATGGTGGTTATGGACCCCAAGGATGACAAGACGCCGGCCCACGCCTTTCATACCCTTGGCTACGAAACCCTGAAGCAGCGTTACGGCGTCAACTACGTGAACCTGTGGGACCGGCCGTTTCGGAAAAAGGATCTTGGGGATGGTATTTATTTGAACTACAGCGCCGAGATCCTGGATAGCGATTTTGTGGTGAATCTTCCGGTGATGAAAACCCACAACCAGACCATCGTCAGTCTGGGCATCAAAAACCTGAAAGGGACCATCGATATCGCATCCCGGAAAAAATGCCACAGCCTGGATCCGGCGGTGGATCTGAACGTTATGGTGGCGCGTCTGGCAGACCCTCTGCCGCCCATGCTGACCCTTATTGACGGCATCTTCACGAATGAACGCGGCCCGGGCTTTGATGGAAAAATGCGGCGGAGCAATATACTGATGGCGTCATCCGATGTGCTGGCCGCGGACATGGTGGGCGCCTCCGCGCTGGGGCATGCGCCATGCGATGTGCCGCATCTGGCGCATGCGGCGGCCAGAAAAGGCGTTCCTGCGGATCTTTCGACGATTTCAATCAAAGGAGAGCCCCTGGAAACGGTGTCATCGCGCCATGAATATGATTTTCACTATTCAAATGCGCCCATGAATTCCTTGCCCGTGCCCCTGGCCAATATGGGCATCAAAGGGATTTCCTACCGCAAATACGATCTGTCCATGTGCACTTACTGCTCCGGAGTCAACGGCCTGGTGCTTTCAGCCATTCGGTATGCATGGAAGGGCCAACCCTGGGATGAAGTTGAAATCCTGACGGGCAAAGCCATGAAGCCCACGCCGGGAATGAAAAAACCATCCTGCTGGGAAAATGCATGTACAAGGCCAACAAGGACCATCCGGACATTCAGGAAATGATTCCGGTCAAGGGCTGCCCACCCAAAACAGCCGATATTGTCAAGGCCCTTCACCGGCAGGCATTGAAGTGGATCCCGGCCTGTTTGAAAGCATGGACCTGCTTCCCGGTTTTTTCATGAGCCGGTATGAGGGAAGGCCCGAATTCGATGAGTCCTTATTCAGGGTTGTTTAGCCGGGCAATTTTGAATAAGTGGCCAATCTTTGGCTTTCGAACACGAACATCATCATATTCACGGAATGACCTTTCACGAACATTCACACGTTCACGATGACGGGCATCATGAACACGATCATGAAGCAAGTTATGCTCAAAAACATTCGCACATTCACGGTCACGACAAATTAGCCCATTTGCATCACCATATGCCCGATTTAGATTATCGGCATAATCACCGGTAGAGTCGTATAACCATCCGGTTTTTATACGGTGCTTACAGCAAACGCCGTGTGCAGAGCTTTGAAGCATTTCTCACCTCATGATAACATAGGACTCAGAATCATTTTTACATGGCTGCGGCCTTTTGATAGGCTTTCTCCAACTTATAGAAAAGGAAACAGGCGTGTTTGAACTGGCTATCATTGTTTTTCTTATCCTGCTCAACGGTCTCTTCGCCCTTTCGGAACTTGCAGTCATCTCATCCCGTCCGGCACGCCTTAAAGCCATGATCGAATCCGGCAGACACGGCTCGCTCCGAGCCTTGGCGCTTGCCTCCGACCCGGGGCGCTTTCTTTCGACTGTACAGATCGGCATTACGTTGATCGGTATCCTTTCCGGTACATTTTCGGGCGTTACCTACGGAGCATATTAACCGGCTGGCTATCGGTGCGGGGCGTGCCTGAACATATTGCCGAACCTTTGGGCTTCGGTGTGGTGATAGCGGTTATCACCTATTTTTCGATCATTATCGGCGAATTGGTGCCAAAGCAACTGGCGCTGCGAAATGCCGAGAAGATCGCCTGTTGGTGCGCCTTTCATGACGATAGTCTTGCATATTTCCACCCCGATTGTATGGCTGCTGGATAAATCATCCCGTTTGGTTTTCTGGGTGATGGGACAAAAACCGGAAGCCGAAAACAAGGTTACGGAAGAAGAAATCAAAATGCTTGTGGCCGAGGCTGAAACTTCCGGCGTACTGGAATCAAGCGAGAAGCACATGATTTCAGGCGTGCTTCGCCTCGGCGGCCGCCCAGTGCGCGGCGTAATGACCCCGCGACCGGAAGTTGAATGGATCGATATCAGCGCTTCCGAAAGCGTGCTGCGCAATCGCCTTATCGACGCCGCTCATTCGCGACTCCCTGCCGGACAAGGTTCGATTGATAAAATGATTGGTGTGATCGAGGTGCGTGAAACACTGGCGGAATGATGCGGCAAGTCCCGTTTGACATTCAAAAATTCGTTCATCAGGTTCCGATGATGTCTGAATCAGAGGAAGCGCTTGATGCATTGGGTCTGCTCAAATCAGCCAAGATGCCGATGGCGCTGGTACATGACGAATATGGCCATTTTCAAGGGGTCGTGACTCCTGCCGATATTTTGCAGACCATCGCTGGTGCGTTCCACTCGGATAGGGAACTTTCGGAACCGGCTGCGATGCGCAGGCAGGATGGCTCCTGGCTGTTTTCCGGCTGGATTCCCGCTGATGAAATGGCGGACAAACTGGGTATCAACTTGCCGAAAGAACGTGATTATCAGACCTTGGCAGGTTTTTTGTTGGAACAGATGGGGGCAATTCCTGCAACCGGTGACATATGCAATGCAAATGGCTGGCGTTTTGAGATCGTCGATATGGACGGCGTCCGCATCGACAAGGCGATTGCCAGCCGCCTTGCCCAACGCGTCGTGTCGGGCGATAAGCTGCTATTGTTTCGCAGCATTTCTCACTTCAACAACAAAGTCTTATTTACAGCGCCGAATTGGTTGCCGTATATCCTAAAGCGGACTATGCCCGCAATCTTGTTGAAATCAGATAAAGTCATAAGTCCTCATTCTAAACTGTCAAACCCGATGCTCCTCTGTTTGCCGTTTTCTTCGATGGTCAGCGCATCGAAATAGGTAACGGAATCCGCTTTGGTCCAGATGCCCACGTAACCGTTCAGAGACCTTTCCGCAGTGTATTCGATCAACAGCTCATCATCAAGGTACCCTTTCAGGGTTTGACCGGATATTTCGGCCTTGATCCGGTACCATTCTGCTGTCTCGATTTTCCGGTGTACCGATGCCCGCTGAAATCGTCTGTCATTGATGAACTCGAACAGATTGAAATTATCTTCAAGCGCGTTGATCCGCAGGACAAAGTAGTTGCCCACGTTCATCAGACCGAACACCAGGCCGCCCGCCCTGTCAATGCTTCCGGAAACCGGCCGGACATCGACCTGTAAAATGGCGTCTGAAACGGCGCTCTCTTTGGCAATGGCGATGGGAAAATAATAATATGCCCGTATGTTATCCAGAAATTCCTGATATTTGGCTCCCACCATTTTCCCCATCAGGTTTGCCATGCCCGAGGACAGGCCGGTTCCCCACCGGGAACCGTCTTGCAGGCAGAGGGTTTTGCCTTCTTCGACAACCGGTTTCCAATCTCCGGCATGCGTGTAAAAGTTTGGCAGGCTATTGATTTCGGCATTGCCGAGAAAATCATAATCCCCGCTGAAGAAAGCTTCTGTCATGGAATCGATTCTATCCTGGTTGGGAATGGCCATATCCAGAAGCCGGCTTGCAGCCAGAAGCCTTCCCAGTTGATCCAGCGTCTTTTCCATGGACGCCCTGTCGTAACCCGTCAGGCTGGCCTCCAGAAGATCTCCTGTGGCGACAACCGAAAAACCGAGGCGGCCGAGCACTTCGGAGAGAAAATGGATTCGCATGGACCTGCCGAAATAGGCGCCGGCCCCGCCTGAAAACTGCAGGGCAATGTAATTCTGACTGGCATCATCCCCGCAGAAGGTATCCACATTGGCATAATGGTAGCCGAATTTGGCGCTTAAATTGAGGTATTCCCGGGAGAGGATGGCATAGCTGTCTGCCCCCTGGCGTTGCCAGCTCCAAGCTCAGCCGTTGCGCTGGATGCCATGAGGGTCATGAGATTCCCGAATCCAAAATTGACGGTGCCCGACCAGGAGATGCCCGGGTGGGCGAATCCGCTCCAGATCGCTTTCATCGGCACGGATTCGATGTGAAAGGGAGTAATCGTATCGCAGGTGGTGAGCCCCTGTTTCAGGCCTTCGCCAAGGTCGATGCAATAAAGGGACAGCGGAAAATTTGCCGTGAGCTTGACCGCCGTGACATCTTTTTTATCCTGTCCGGAAAGGCCGAACATCTCTTTCATGGCATTTTCGTGAGCAAACCGGATAATATCGTGAATGGTCCTGCAACCTTCGGGAGAAAAAGAAGGGTGTTTCGGGTCTGTCAGATTCAGAGGGGAAATTTTATCCAGGACAGCCTTCATGCGGCGGTGCACCGGGCTTTCAAAGATAAACTGCTTCATGGGTTTTGCGTTTTCCGCCAGCTCCGGAACAATTCCCTGATAAACGGTTGTGGCGTCGGCCACCATCGTGATGGCTTCACCGTCTTTCAGGATGGCTGTCGCACGTCCGGCATCAAAAATGGCGGGAACGCCGAATTCGCGCGCAACCGATGCCAGATGACTGGCCACGCTGCCGACATCGGTGATGATCCCCCTGATTTTGCCCATCAGCGCGGCATAATCGGGGGAGGCGACCCTGGTCACCAGAATGGCATCATCGGGAATACGGCTCAGGTTGCCAACCCCGGCAATAAAGACCCTGCCGGCGGCTGTGCCGGTTGAAGCGGTTTTGCCTTCGGACAACAGAATCGGATGATCGGGAAAAACCTGCGGCGATTTATTCACCGCCGCTGTTGTTGCTGCCATAAGTCCAAGCGGTCTTGACTGAAGGATGTACAGGTTGTTTTTACTGTCCAGCGCCCATTCCACATCCTGCGGTCCCTTAAAATACTGCTTCCAGCGCCAATCCGCTGCGAACCAGGGCGTCAACGGTGCTGTCATCAATGGACGGCAACGCCTGATCAGCTTCCGGCATTTTTTTAAGGAATACGCCGCCGGTATCCAGATTGACAAGTTGCATCTCTTTTCTGCGGATATCCCGTTCGAGTATCCTGCCGGTGGATCTGTCCACAAAGAAAACATCCGGTGATGCTTCGCCGCTGACAAGATGTTCTCCAAGACCCCAGATGGCGCTGATCTTCAAAACCGAAGATTCCGGCCTGGAGGGATCAACCGTATAGAGAACGCCGCTGGATTTGGAATCAATCATCACGATTCCGGCCACGCACATGGGCGTTTCCCGGTCATCCAGCCCGTAGCGGAGTCTGTAAAGAATCGCCCTTGGCGAATATTTGCTGGCCACCACCGATTTGTAGGCATGAAGGATGTTTTCCCGGGTGACGTTCAACTCCGTGATGTACTGTCCGGCAAATGAGGCTTCGGTATCTTCACCGACAGCGCTGCTGCGCATGGCGATGCGCACGTTCTTGCGGGTTTTTGCCTCCAGTGCCGCATAGTGTCCTGAGAATTTCATCCGATAGGGATTCGGGAACCCCGGCCTGCAACACCCTGTCCTGAATGGCCTGGCACTTTATCTCCATTTCCGGGGTCATGTCGGTGGTGATATCGGCAAGCATTTCTTGTATGGATGGCAGCCAGTCCGCTTTCTTCGAGAAACCGTTCAAAAGCATGAGCGGTAATGACAAAGCCGGGGGGGATGGCAAGCCCCAAAGCGTTACCCACAGTTGCAAGATTCGTTGCCTTGGATCCGGCGATTTTCACCATTTCCGGACGGAGCGACTCAAACGCCAGAACCATTTCCCCCGTGGAAGTTGAAACGCCGGCATTGAAAAGGGGGGCGGATTCCTGGTGGATCCGGTCGCAGACATCGGACAATGCGGCATATTTCCCTTTTGAAATGCCATTCAGCGCATCAATGAGTTTATGGGTCGATGCCAGCAAGGTCATCATAGCGTTTTTTCGCCGATCCCATGCTGAAGGAACTTCCGCCGTAATAGGTCTGTTCCAGCTCGGCAATGGCGTTCAGCGCATCCCGGTTATGGGTCAGAAAATCCTTGAAATGCCGGTATTTTTCAACGACCTTTCCATCCACATTGACCAGAAGATCACAGGTCTTTTTTCTTGAAAACAGATCAACTAACGACATGGCTTTCCTCCATGACTATTCTGATTCCATCAGAGCTTATTGTTTATTGTGCGGGCTGTCAACATCCACGCTCAGCATAATACAGGCACAAAAATCAGCAGGATGGCAGCCATCAGCAGAATGCAGGGGAACGCATACAAAACCGAGCACAGAACACCCGTTGCAATGACCGGTTTTCTGCCGGACTCGTCAGATCATTTTCCCAGGGTGATATTCGGTAATTCTGTTTTCCAGGTGTCCCAGAGGTGTAGCGACCCGCAGGCGGAACGCCGGTCTTCAGGCTTTGTAAATAGATACTTTCAGGGGATTTGAGATGCTTCCCAGTGAACCGCCAGTGACAGGTAAATCAATGCGGCTCTCACCATTTTCAGAATTCGAAGCGTTCGATTGGCAAAATCCGACCGACCGATCACATAAACGGATCCGTCATCCATACCCCTCAGGCCGGATTTGCCGGATGAGGCATAGAGCGCGTCGTCTTGAATCAGCAGGTAGTTGTGTTCGAGATGGTTGCGAAGGGCATAAAGCTGCCGGGCATCCGCTTCCAGACCCTCCTTGAAATCGGGATTATGCTCATACAAATCCTTGCTCAGCCAGAACAACCCCCGCAGAGGCCAGTTCGCGGACTGACGCAGCTTTGGCTGCAATCCGTTTGCCTTTCTGCCCTCCGGGTACCACAGGGTTCGAAAATTCACCCGCTGCTGCGAAACCGGCAACCGGAAGTACTTTTTCAGGAAGAAGGCGATTTTGTCGAACAGGGAATAGGCCATGCGAAAGGCAAGTTTGAGTTTTTCATCGGATAAATCACATGCCGTTTTTTCAATCATCGGTAATATCGAGCCACAAGAGGCGGCATCATGATTCCGGAATGGATTGCATGGCTTCGAAATAGAGTTGCCTGGCGCAGGTGAATTCCTGCTTCAGAAGCGTGAAGTGGTCATTCAGCAAAGATGTTTTGGCCGGGTCATTCTCCAAAGGCAGCGTCATCAGGACATCCGATGCAGCTTCCATAAAAGCCCCCAGATCATTCAACGGATTCAAGCAGAGCCGGTTTTGCAGCCGCCAGTTCCGGAAGGCGGTATCGCCATCAGCATTTTCAGAACATTCTCGGGCAGGGGTCAGAAATTTCTTGCCGTTATATGGATACAATACCCGATTCAAGGATTTCAGATGATCTTTAAAAAACGGCCGGACATGGGGATCGATTTCCAGATTCAAGGCTCGGCGCAGCATTTCCCGGGACTGAAGCAAAAAGATCATTGCGTGGCCTTCATCTTGAAGCAAATGGGCATAATGCAGGAGGCTGTATCCTTTGTTTGCCATGGCCATTCCAAAATCCGGCCTGATAACAAGGGCTCTGTCCCAATATTCCAGAGCTTCCACAAAACGGCCAATCTGAAAAAGCGTATTGGCCAAATTGGTGTAGATGGCGCAAACCACCGAGGGCGAGCTTGCACTGTCGGCAGTTTCCAGGGCAGTCACCGCCAGCCGGTTATGAATCAATTGTTTTTCAATTTCAGGCTGTTCCCAGATACGCTCCTGTTTTTGATCATTCGGCAGGAGTTTGAACGAATTTCCCCATACGTTGGACACATGATAGTGAAATATCGCCAACTGGTATTGGCTCAGGCTCCGCGTGTCCACCCGGGTGGCCAGTTTCGCCGCATCATCGAGGATATCCACGTTTCCCTTGAACAGGGCCTGATCTGCCATGACACCGATTTGCTCGATGAGCTGTTCATTTGAAAAACCGTTTGCGTGTAACGTCGGCTGTAATCCAGAATCCGTGATCAGAGAACTGTCCATGAAAAATTCCGGTTTGTGTCAGTTAGATTAAAGTACAATAAGATATGGGTTGAAAGTGATTTGTTCTGCTTGAATAAGATAGCGGAATGGATTCGTTATGTCAATAATGACATATATATGAGAGACAATGTTTTCTCCGAAAAAATCAAGATTGAGTTGACCCGGCAATTCATGCCGGTGTTCATGACGCCGTCTATGAGGTGTGCGCGCCTGTCATTCGTCTGTTTGGGTGATTTTGGAAAGGATTTCCTGCTGATACATCCGGTCCGATTCCATGGCGATGCGCCGGTGAATGTCCCGGAAATTTTCCAGCAGGATTTTTGCAAAAGGGGTCAACTGAGAGCCGCCGCCGGCAGCGCCGCCAATGCTTCGAGTCAAAAGCTGCCGGCCCATCCGGTTTTCCGTGGCCGTTATTCTTCCCCATAAGGCACGATAACTCATTTTCAACTCTTTGGCAGCCGCCTGAATCGAGCCCTGTCGCTCAATGGCTTCCAGCATTTTAAGGCGCCCCAGGCCAAAGATCACCTCTCCCGAACCGTCTTCAAACCAAATTTTCGAGCGAATAAAAAACGGACCTTCTTTACTTTGTGTCATGACAGTCTGAAAATCCCTTGATTGAAAATCGATGATCGATTCTTTTTAGAGCAACCATTTAGTCGCGTTCATTCGCAGTTGAAAGGTTGTTTTCATGGTAATATTTTGAGAGCCGAAAATTGCCTCGCCACCACCATTTGTTTAATAAATCAATCCGACTGGATGAAACAAGAAAAATCTCCGAATTTTCCGAAAATCACGACAGTTCATGAATGGCTGCAACCCATCCGGGCTTCAATGCGCCTTTGCGCTTCAAGGGCATTGTCCCGGCGCTTCAGAATTTCCTGGCAGGCTGCGGAATCGGCGCCGTATTTGCGCAGTTTTGCCTCAAAACGCGCTTCCATGCCGATTTTGCGGTCCTCCTGAATCCATTTGTCCGCCAGAAAAACCACTTCGGCTTCCGTTATCGGCGCTCCTTTTTTGACCGGATAATCCATGTGAACTTCAACAATATCGGCAATGCGGGAAAACCCATCTCCCGAAGGATACGGGCGCCTTCGCCGGCATGGCGGGGAAGGCCCCTGGCCAGATCATGAACCCGGGCCGCGCAAACCACCCGTTCGATGTCCAGCCGGCAGCCGGCGGCATTCAGCGCCGCTGCCATACCGCCCGGCCAGATCCGCCACTGCCCGGCAATGATCGATGATGTTCTGTGAAACAGCCTGCCGGATCATGAGCGCCCGGCATTCGGCATCGGAAGGAATGTCGTAGCGATCCATGCAGCCAAGCGCCCATGCATAATCCTCCGGCCTGTCGATATCCTTCAGAATATACTGATCCACCACCGGCACATTCATCGCATCGGCTTCATGTCCGTTCAGAAATTCCCGAAGACCGCCCTGCCCCGTCGCTGTTTTCAGGGCTTTGACATGAATTCCGGAAATCAGGGGCGGATGCCCGCGGGTTTCCAGAAATGTCGGGTAATAAACGCTTGCCTTTCCTTGATTGAAAGCATTCTGCAGATCGATCAGGGTCTGGCGCCTGACCAGGGGGATATCCACCGGATGAATGAAAAAACCGGCGCAGTCCGGCGAAAGGTCTGAAATTCCGGCAATGACCGATGAAAACATGCCGCCGGCAAAATCAGGGTTGAAAACCACTCTTGCGCCACAATGCCCGGCAAGCGCCGCGACTTCTCCAGCCCGTATCCGGACACCACCCGGATATCCGGAACGCCCGCGGACCGGTAAAGCGATATGACGCGCTCCAGAATCAGTTCTTCCCCCAGGGGCAGGAGCGGCTTGAAATCTCCGAGCCTGGATGACAGACCCGCCGAGAGAATGATGGCGGTCAGGGCCGGTTTTTCCATGTGACTGCCAGATTACTTCAGGGAACGGGCGTGAATCAGTTCCGCCACGATGCTGACGGCGATTTCCTCTGGCGTCTGGGCGCCGATGGAAAGACCGATGGGAGCAATGCACTTTTTCAAAATCCGCAGCGGAAAACCCTTCCTTTTCCAGTGCCCGGTAAATGGCATCCCGTTTTTTCCGGGACCCGATCATGCCGATATAGCCTGCCGGCGTTTTAAGGGCCTGCTGAAGAACGGTTTTATCATGAAGATGACCGCGCGTCAGAATGACAAGATAACTGTCCGCGTGAATATCAAGCCCCACAAAGGCCTGGTCGAATGAAGCCAGAACCCGCACTTCATCCGCATCCGGAAACCGGCCGGCGTTTGCAAATTCCGCCCGGTCATCCAGAATCACGGTCTCAAACCCGACTCTTTTGGCAAGCATGGCTGTTTGAAGGCTGACGTGGCCTGCGCCGAAAAGATAAAGCGTTCCTGCCGACAGTACCGGTTCGATAAAAAGCCGCCTGTCGCAGGACTGAATCAGGACGGGCGCGCGCAGCTTTTTGGGAATGGCATCGATTTCCGTTCTGAAATCCGAATCACCGATGATCCCGCCTTCCTGAAGCAGAACAGCACGCCGGACCTGAAGAACGGCGGAATCGGATTCCATCAATTCCGTGACCAGCATCCCTTTCTGGCGCTGGTCCAGCATCTGAAGCAGGTTAGAAAAGAACAACCGGTTTGCTTCATCCGGAGCGATCGCATCCATCAGGATGTCCAGCTTCCCGCCGCAGATCATGTCCATGGCATCGGCGATTTCGGAAGTCAGATCAAAGGATCGGATCACGGCGCCCGGTTTGCCAAGCATTTCACGGGCTGTCTCCATGACGATGGCCTCGATCCGCCCCCCGCCGATGGTGCCAACGATAGTGCCGTCGGCGCAAATCAGCATCCGCGTTCCGGCGGCTCTGGGCGTGGATCCTTCCTGACTCAAAATCAGGGCCATGACCAGCGGCTGTTTCCGGCTCAGTATTTCATGGACGTCATTGACCCATTTTCTCATGATTCACTCTCCTTTCGATTCTCCATCAGCCCTTACCAAAACCGCACCGGGGGTAATGACAGGTCGGGCAACTCTCGCAGAACCCGCCGTGCCCCAGGGCAATGATATCTTCCCGCTGAATGGTCTCGCCGGCCAGGATACGGGGAACGATCAGATCAAAAATGCTGGCCCTGAAATACATCACGCATCCGGGCAGCCCGATTATCGGCACATCGCCAAGGTAGGCCAGCATGAACATGGCCCCGGGAAATGCCGGGGCGCCGTAGCTGACCACCCGCGCGCCGGTGGCCCGGATGGCGGCCGGGGTCTGGTCATCCGGATCAACGGACATGCCGCCTGTGACCGCAACCAGCCCGGCGCCGCGGTCGATAAACGACTGAATGGCGCCGACAGTCATGGCCACGTCATCTGAAACCAGGACCTGATCCATGACCGCACTGCCCAGTTCGGCAAATTTGTCGCGCAGTACCGGACCGAATTTGTCCGTGATCCGGCCATGAAACACCTCGCTTCCCGTGGTCACGACCCCGACCTGGAGCGATCTGAAGGGTTTGATCTCGACAACCGGATACTCCTGACGGCAGATGGCCTCAACCGCCTCAATTTTTTCTTCGCGGGTCACCAGGGGAATGATCCGCGTTCCGGCCACCGGGCAATTGGCGGCAACGGCCTGATGGGTGTGCAGGGTGGCGAAAACGATTTCTTCAATGCTATTGATGCGAAACAGCGCATTGGCGTTGACCTTCAAAAGCCCGGCAGCCCCGGCCAGGAGGTTGACGCGGCCCTCGGAAGTTTCGCTCAGATCAATTCCCGGACCGGCCGCGGCCCGTGCGATCCGGATGGCGGCGTCATCTTCGTGAATGTCGCCGGGGCCCAGATCCATCACAAAAATATGCTCCTTTCCCATGTCCAGAAGGGCGGAAACATCCTGGGCCTGAATGACATGCCCTTTCTTAAACGCCCTTCCCTTGAACTTACCAGGAACAATGCTGGTGATATCATGACATAACAGCATTCCCAACGCATCCTGAACCGGGATCGATCTCATGACGTTTCCTTCTTGAAATCCATTATTTTCTGCAAATCATGGGCAGATTTTTGAATGTGTTGAACAAAGGCCGGAATCACGGCCTTTTCCATTGCGCCGGCAAAACCAACCACCCACAGGGCCAGCGGCAGCCCCCGGCGATTTCCGACACTGATGGCAATGGCCCTGACTCCCGGAAGATATTCTTCATCATCGACAGCATATCCATTCTGACGTACTTTGTTGATTTCCGCAATATAATCGCTTTTGTCCGTAATGGTTTTATCCGTGTATCTGGGCAATTCCCGCTCCTGAATGAACTGGAATGCCTGATCCACTGAAAGGGACAGCCAGATATACTTTCCCCAATGCCCCTGCCAGCAGGGAAATGGATGTTCCGGGCGGAGCGGATATTTTAAGCGATTTCCGGGATTCCGCGGTCGCAACGATGATTCCCCGGGACCTTCCCAAAACCCCCAGAAACACGGTTTCTCCGATCTGATCCCGCAAGGATTCCAGTATGGGCCTGGCCTTGTCGCCAACCTGGAAATAATTCCAGCTTTGAAACGCCAGTTCCACAATGGCGGGACCCAGAACAATTTTTTTCCCCAGAGGACCCTGTTCCAAAGCGCCCACACTCAACAGTGACTGAATCAGGCCGTGGGTGGTGCTCTTGCTCCATCCCAGATTTCTGGCAATATCCGCTCAGACTCTGCTCCGCGGGCGATTCGGCAACCAATTTCAGTAACTGGAAAGCCCGTTGAACCGCCGGGGCCTGATATCCGGCAGATAATTCATTGTTTTTCATATCACTCCATTTGTTCATCATAATGAACAGTCATTTATGCCTTTAATTCAAAACAACTTGATATGTCAATATAATAATTTTTATTGACATATTATGCAAAGCTGATAAATAGCTATATAAACAAATTCGTTCATTGAAATGGACATTTGAATTAATTACTTGCCGGCGCATCAGGATGACAACACAAAAGATTTTCCCAGAAACCATGCTCTATCTGATGCGGCATGGCGCTATCGAGGCCACCCAGGAAAAGCGTTTTGTCGGTCAGATTGACCCGCCGCTCAGCCCCGATGGCCGGAAACAGTCCGAGCGGCAGGGCCGGCAGCTTCGGAACATTTTGTTTTCCGGAGTGTGGTGCAGCGATCTGAAAAGGGCATATGAAACCGCTGCAATTGTCTGCCGGGATCGCGGTCTAACATTGCAACCGGCCCCGGAACTGCGCGAAATCAATCTTGGCCAATGGGACGGGATGGCCATGTCCCAAATCCGCGAGGCATTTCCGGACCTCTGGCAGGCGCGCGGAGAGGATATCGGCCACTTTCGGCCGCCCGGCGCAGAGAGCTTTGCCGACCTTCAGCAGCGGGTGGTCCCGTTTATCCGGCGTATCGCCGCGCAATCGGCCGGCAATACGCTGATCGTCACCCATGCCGGCGTCATCCGGGTGCTGCTTTGCCAGGTGCTGCAGATGCCGCTGTCACATCTTTTCCGGATTCACCTGGATTATGGCGGGATAACGCTCATCCAGGACATCAATGGCATGTCCCGGGTCAAGGCGGTGAATTTCTCCCCTGCCCTGCTGACAACTGACGACTTAACTTAGGAGAACATCATGCTTTTACCCAAATTTGATTTTCATGAGCCCAAGACCTTGCATGAGGCATGCCAGATACTGGCGGAATATGGCACAAAGGCCAAGCTGATTGCCGGCGGAACCGATCTGATGGTCAACATGAAGAAAAAAATCCTGTCTCCGCAGCAGGTGGTTTCGATTTCAAGAATCGGGGAATTAAAGAAACTGGATACCATCCGGCGGCAGCATCCGGATCGGCGCCTGTTTCACGGTAGCCGAACTGATTGCATCGGATGCGATCCAAAAACACCTGTGCGCGCTTGGCGAAGGCGCAAAAAATCTGGGAACCCCCTTGATCCGGAACCTGGCGACCATCGGCGGGCAATCTGGGCTCGGCAAGGCCGGCGGCCGATCTGCCCCCGGCCCTGATGGCTTATGGCGCGCAGGTTGTCCTGAGCAGCCTTTCCGGCGAAAGAACGCTGTCCCTGGACCAGTTTTTCCTGGGTCCCGGATTCACCGCCGTAAAACCCGATGAAATCCTCACGGAGATTCAGGTTCCGGCCCCGCAGCCCCGCTCCGGCGCCGGCTATATCAATATCGGGGTCCGAAAGGGGCAGGACTGCAATCTGGTGAACGTGGCATCCTTTATTTCGCTGGGTCCGGACGGAACCATCCGGAGCGCGCGGATCGTGATGGGATGCGTTGGCCCCATTCCCCTGCGGGCCCATTCCGCGGAAAAGATGCTGATCGGCCAGAAGCCGGAAAATGCGCTTTTTTCAAGCGCCGGAGCCGCGGCAAGTTCGGACAGCACCCCCATCGATGACTTCCGGGGATCTGCCGCCTACAAGAGAGACATGGTCGGGGTGTTGACCCGAAGAACGCTCGACATTGCATTCCACGAAGCCACCCATCGCCAATAAAGGGAGAAACACTCATGAAAAAAATGATTCATCTGACCATTAACGATCAACATTATGAAGTGGCCGTGGAGCCCAACCAGACCCTGGTCGATCTGCTCCGGTATCAACTGAAGCTGACCGGGACCAAAAAAGGATGCGAAATGGGAGACTGCGGGTCCTGCACCGTGATCATGGACGGAAAAGCAGTCAATTCCTGCCTGGTTCTGGCCCTTCAGGCCGACGGCCGCACCATCCAGACCATTGAGGGCCTGGAAACCGGAGAGGGACTCCATCCGATCCAGGAAGCGTTCGTTGAAAAAGGCGCCATCCAGTGCGGATTTTGTTCATCCGGGATGATTCTTTCCGCAAAAACCCTTCTGGATCAAAAACCCAACCCCAGTGAAACCGAGATCCGAAGGGCCCTGTCCGGAAATCTCTGCCGGTGCACCGGATATCAGAAAATCATTGAAGCCGTCAAATCCGTACCACAGGCCAATTAGGGCCTGAACGGGCTTTCCGTTCAGGCAAATCCGAATGTCAAAATCCGAAATCCGAAACAAAAACTAAAACGATCCGTTTCAAAACACAGTTTGAGCATTATGATTTTGGTCATTGTTTCGAATTTCGTGCTTAGAATTTCGAATTTAAAATATATGGAGCTATCACATGAGCGAATATACCGTCATTAACAGCAGGGCCGCCCGGGTGGATACCCCGGACAAGGCCACGGGAAAAGCTGTTTTCATCGATGACATGACCCTGCCGGGAATGCTTTACGGCGCATTGCTGCAAAGCCCGCTGGCGCATGCCAGAATCGTCAGCATCGATACCTCAAAGGCGCAGGAACCTGCCGGGCGTCAAATCCGTTGTCACCGCGGCGGAAGCCGGCCTGGTCAAATACGGCGTCAGTCCCGCCAGATACGACGAGACGCTTTTCTGCCACGAAAAAGTCCGCTATGTCGGGGATGATATCGCAGCCGTTGCCGCGGTGGATCTGGAAACCGCGCTGGAAGCCGTATCCCTGATCAAGGTCGAATATGAGGAACTGCCCGCCGTATTCACCATTGAAGAAGCCATGGCGGAAGGCGCCCCGGTGCTGCATGACAGCTTATCCGGGAAACATCTGCGCCGAGGTGCATTCGGAATTCGGAAATGTCGAAGCAGCCTTTGCCGACTGCGATCTGATCAAGACCACGACATTCAAAAACAAGCGCCAGGATGCGGCCTTCATCGAACCCCAGGGATGCATCGCCTCCTATGACCATGCCGGAAATCTCACCCTGTACAGCTCCACCCAGGTTCCCCATTATGTTCAGCGGACCGTGGCCATGGTCCTGAAGCTTCCGGTCGGCAAAGTCCGGGTGGTCAAGCCTTATGTGGGCGCGGGATTCGGCATCAAGGCATCGGCCAATCCCCTGGAGCTCTCGGCCTGTCTGCTGTCCATGAAAACCGGAAAGCCGGTCAAGATGAACTACAACCGGGAGCAGGTTTTTCAGTACGGCCGGGCCAGGCATCAGTTCACCCACACCATGACCACCGGCGTAAAAAAAGACGGGACGATCGTGGCGCTCAAACATCTCTGTTATCTGGACGGCGGGGCCTATTCCAGTTTCGGCATCGCCACGGTCTATTATGCCGGCTCGCTTCTGGGCGGCCCGTACAAACTGCCCAACATGAAATACGACGGATACCGGATATACAACAACAAGCCGGCCTGCGGCGCCATGCGGGGACACGGCGGCGTGGCGGCCCGGGCCTGCTGGGAGCAGCAGCTCGACATGATCGCCGAGGAGCTGAAAATGAGCCCGATCGAACTGAGGCTTAAAAACATGATGGTCGCCGGAGACGTCACCTGCAACGACCTGAACATGAGCAGCCTGGGCATGAAAGAATGCATCGAAGCCGTAAAGGACGGCTCCGAATGGACCGCCAAAAAAGGGCAAACTGCCCAAGGGCAAGGGCATCGGCATGGCCTGCGGGTTTTTTGTATCCGGCGCCGGATATCCGATCTACCGCTCGGACACCTTTCACGGCACCGTGGTTGTCAAGCTCACGGAAGACGGCGGCACCGCGCTGGTCTATACGGCATCCGCTGAGATCGGACAGGGATCGGACACCACATTTGCCATGATTGCCGCCGAAGCCCTGGGAATCCGCCTGGAAGATGTCCGGCTGGAGTCCGGGGACACCGATTTCGGCGTGGATCTCGGGGCCTACTCCAGCAGGCAGACGCTGATGACCGGCCATGCCGTCAAGGAGGCCGCGGAAGATGCCCGCAGGCAGGTTCTGGAAGTGCTCTCAAAAGAGCTGAATGTGCCGGTTGCGGATATGGACATTAAAAACAGCCTGATCGATATTCAAGCAGGACAATGTCGATTTCACCGCGCTTCGCACCCGCTACGTCAAGGAACACCGGGGCTGGAGCGACAATCCCGAGAGGGTCCGCTCACCTTCAGGGAAGCCTCCAGAATCGCCTATCTTTCCAAAGGCAGCATTGTCGGCACCGGCAAATACAAGCCGCCCGAGCTTGGCGGCAAATACAAGGGCGCGACCGTGGGAACCTCCCCGGCTTACGGATGCTCGGCCCAGATTGCCGAAGTGACGGTGGATGTGGAAACCGGCCAGATCACGGTGGACCGGATCACCGATGCCCATGACTGCGGCCGGGCCATCAATGTCACCTCCGTGGAAGGCCAGATGGAAGGCTCGGTTTCAATGGGACTGGGAGAGGCCTTGTTCGAGGAAGTCAAGTTTGACAACAAAGGCCACGTCATCAACGCCGATCTGGCGGAGTACAAGATTCCCACCATGCTCGATATGCCGCAGGTCAATGACCATTATCGTGGAAAGCAATGAACCCAACGGGCCTTTCGGCGCCAAGGAAGTCGGCGAAGGCGCCATCATGCCCACCATCCCCGCCATCCTGAATGCGGTTTATGACGCCATCGGCGTCAGGATTCACGAACTGCCGCTGACACCGGAGCGGGTATATATGGCAATCCAGGAAGCCAAAAAAGGCAAGAACAGGCTAAAGACAGCACCATTCCGCCGGGTCCCGGACTCCAGTCCGGGATCTCGGCGCAATAGCGCATATCATGACCATTCAAAGTTTATCTTCCGAAGAAGCCATCCGGTACAACCGGCAGCTCATCCTGCCTGAAATCGGTCCGCAAGGCCAGATCAAGCTGAAGCAGGCCAGGGTTTTGATTGCCGGTGTCGGGGGGCTTGGCTCCGTCTCGGCCTATTACATGGCTGCCGCCGGGATCGGTTCCATCCGGATTGCGGACGGGGACTGCGTGGAAGCCGGGAACCTGAATCGCCAGATCCTTCATGGCACCGGCGATATCGGAAAACCCAAGACCCTGTCCGCCCTGGAAAAACTCCAAAACCTCAATCCGCATTGCAATATCGAACCCATTCAGGAAATCATTTCGGATGAAACCATCCTGGATATGGTGGCAGGCTGCACGGTCATTCTGGATGGCACGGACAATCTGAAAACCCGAAAAATACTGAATCGGGCCTCCATTTTGAAAGGCATTCCCTTCATTTACGGCGGGGTCGATGGGTTTATCGGAATGGCGACCACATTTATCCCCGGCCGGACCCCCTGCCTGGAATGCTTCTTTTCCACGGGATAACGGACAAAACGAACCCATCGGCATTATCGGACCCGTTCCCGGCGTGATCGCCTCCATTCAAAGCCTGGAAGCGATCAAGCTCATTCTGGGAATCGGCGAGCTGCTGACGAATAATTTGCTGGTTTTCAACGGCATGGACATGACTTTCCGGAAAATTGAAATGGAGAAAAATCCGGATTGCCCGGTTTGCGGCAGCAACGCGGATACCGGGCTTTTCACGCAGCCATCAAAAGAGACCCTGAAATGAATGATACCATGGAAATCACCGTCAACGGCCACAAGGAAACCGTCCCCGGATCTTCGACCCTTTCCTCCCTGATCCATCATTTCAAGGAATATGACGGAGATTTGATCGTCGAGCATAACGGCCGGTTCGTCTATCCCCGGAAATACGCCGAGATCACTGTCCGGGAAGGGGATACCATCGAATTCATCAATCCGAATATCGGCGGATAGATTTCGGTCGATGATCCGCAAGGGTTCGTTTTTGGTTTCCGGACGTCAGAATGCCGCTGGTTCCGACGCTTGCGGCAATTCGATGACAAGCTGCGTCCGGCGGATGGCGGGAATCGCCACCAGTTTTTCCCGTGCAGCCGCGGCAACCGCATCCGGGTCTGCTTCCGGGGAAAGGCTCAGGGTGAGGGTCAGGCAGTCTCTGTCCTGACAGGATGTCAGATCGGCCTTGAAATCCATCACATCCGGCAGGGAAAAAAGCGCTTCATCCAGGACCGGCAGGGTAAGCGGCATGCCGGAAACCAGACATTTGCCATCATTCAGGCGACCGGTGATGCGATCCAGCCGTTTTAATACCGTGCCGCAGGCACAGGGCGAGGTATGAAACCGGGAGATATCGCCGGTCCGATAGCGAATCAGGGGCATTCCGGCCCGGGTCAGGGTCGTGACAACAATTTCGCCACTTTCTCCATCCGGAAGCGGCCTGCCGGTTTCCGGATCCACAATTTCGACAAAGAGATCCGCCTCCCGCAGGTGATACCCATCCCGGGCCTCGCATTCGACCCCGCCGCCCCACCCCATCTCGGTCATGCCGTAATGGCGGTAAACCTGGCAGTTCCAGGCGCTTTCAATTGCATCGACAATGGCAGCAGGGATATGATCGGCGGTCAGCAGCACCGATTTTATCCGGTTTTTCAGGCATTTTTCTCCGCTGGTCGGATCTTGCCAGAGCCAGAACCTGAACCGGCGCACCCACCAGGCACGTGACGCCCTGCTGAACGATGGCATCCAGTGTGGTTTGCGAATCAGGCCCCGGCGCCAGGCTTTGAACATCCATACGCGCCAGTGCCCGGCTTAACAGGTCGGCCACACTGTCCGGCCTTCCGCCGCCGGGGAGCAGAATCATCACCCGGTCTCCGGATTGGACCAGCGTGGACATTCCGTGATGAAAAAAATCCAGTGTATGCTCCAGATCTTCCCGGGTAAAAAACAGCCGCTTGGCAGGGCCTGTTGTTCCCGAGCTCTGCAGCGTGACACACCGCTCGATGCTGGTTTGGGAAACGCAGAGAAACCGGAGCGGATGGCGCTTCAGATCATCCGAAGTGGTAAACGGCAGCCGGGCCATATCTTCAAGCCGTTGGACCGGATCCGTTTCCGCATCGCCCAACAGATCGCCGATAGAAAGGACTGTTTTGGCGTACATACAAAAGGGTTTCGCGTATTTTTTGAAGCTGATATGCCTCAAGGCGGGAACGCGTCAACGGAACGGCGGGATCCTTCGCGTTTGAGATTTTTCCCTGAATCCAGCTTTCCAGAGGCGTTTTAAGCATCATTTCCGGCCTCGATACAGGGGCTGATTGCTGCTGTCCGTAAGATTATAGGCGCAAAACGGAATCAGCCGGCCATCTTCCGACACAACATGAATACAGCAGTCCCGGAGCCGCTCCAGATCCAGATTCCATGCGTCCTGAAACGCCATGGCCGAAATGGAGAAGGACCTGTTGCGGGCAAATTCCAGAAAACTGTCAAGGTCCATGGGTCCGGACGCGTCGGGGCCGGGGTTTCGTTCCCGCTACTGCAACAAGATATGCCTTTATCCCGCTTGCCGGTCCGGACG
The DNA here is from genome assembly GCA_963845015.1 of uncultured delta proteobacterium. Taxonomy (GTDB): domain Bacteria; phylum Desulfobacterota; class Desulfobacteria; order Desulfobacterales; family Desulfatirhabdiaceae; genus RAAP-1. The sequence continues at coordinate 4,529 of CAWJRD010000003.1, read as the reverse complement.
CCGGAGCATTCGTGTTGTCCTCGCCCCCTAATCCCGGACCTGCCCCCCACTGCCGGGCAACAGCGGCAACAGCGCGCCTGGCGCCGACATCCGCGGCTTCGGGCGGACTGCCGGCGCTTGCGGCCGGAAGGGTTACCACAGGCTTCAGACCGCCGCTTTCCGTAATGAAAAATCTGCCGTTAAACGAACACAGCGCATTTTCACATCCCGGCGGGTGAAAATCACAAGCACGAACCTTTCCCCGGCTCTGGGTTTCAAGGGCTGTCAGAATCTCCGGAAGGGTGATGCGGTCACAATTTTGAGGAAGCACCGGCCGGCGTCCGAAATAACTGACCGGCTGAATGTGAATGCCCCGGACCACCGGCGATGCCTGAATTCCAAAATCCAGAATCGCTCCCAGCTCCTCGATCGTTGACGCCGGGAACCACCATGGGAACCAGCACAACGCCAAGGCCCGCATCCCCGCAGCGTGCGATGGCCAGATTTTTTCAGCCAGAAGCGCTGCGTCCCCGGAGGCGAAGATAGACCTCATCGGAGACGCCGTCAAACTGGAGGAAAACCGAGGAGAGCCCCGCGTCCTTTAAGCCTTTGGGCATAGCCTTTTTCCCGGGCCAGTCGCAGACCGTTGGTATTGAGCTGAATAAACGCAAATCCCCTGCGCCGCCCCATTTCGATGATTTGCGGCAGATCGTCCCGAACCGTGGGCTCGCCGCCGGAAAGCTGAATGTTGCAGGCGGGAGCCGCATGTTTCACCCTGTCGAACCAGAATCGGATGACATCAAGGGCCGGGTCGGGTTTGGGGGCGTTTCCGGCTGCCGCAAAACAATACGGGCAGGCAAGGTTGCAGCGCCCGGTGACTTCCAGAAGCGCGGTACAGGTGATTTGCCTGTGCGCTTCGCAGAGCCCGCAGTCAAAGGGACAGCCTTTTGCAATATCCGCATAACACACGGGAGGCCGGACCGGCAGTTTTGGGCGCGACCATGTTTCAAACGCCGGATTTCCGCGCCAGATCACGGTATCGAATATCCCGTGAACGTCACAACGCTTTTCCAGATACACATCCCGGCCATCCGTCACCCGAAAGGCCGGAATCTTTTTCAGACACGACGGACACAGGCTTTCCGTCCGGGAAAGCACCCGCCGGACAGAAAGGAATAAAGGGGACAGATTTATTTTTATATTGCTATCAGATACGATGGTCCGATCCCGAGTTCTCTTCATTTTCCTACAATACTTTCGGTATTAATCTGAAACGAACATCCTGTATCTCCTGATTCATCCTCAATGCCATGTGCTGCTCAATCCGGTTGATTTTTTCAAGCGAGACTCCCTGGTCAAAAAACAATTCCATCTCAATGATTTTCTGTTTTCCATTTTGCCTTGAAAACAATGTACCAAAACCTGCGTATTCTTCATAGAACTCCGCAGCAACTTTTAGTATTTTAAGCATGTCTTTTTCAGGCAGGGGCAGATCGACAAGCGAACGAAAGTTTTCGACGATGAGGGGCAAGCCAACCCAGAGCATATATATTGACAGTATGACCGACAAAACCGGGTCAACACGAACGCTTAAAAAGTGCAGTTTGGCAATTGATAAGAAGAATCCTGCCAGGAATGCTAAAAACAAGAATAAATCTGATGTCAGGGAAACTTTAAAATTGACATTATAAGCTTTCAACAGCGGGGTGGGATTGGGATTTCGTTTGATGATGCGGTTTGTCCATATGGTCAGAATCAGTGTCATGAGAAATGACAGGGCGACCGGAACCTGGCACAGAAGATAGGTAACACTGGGTAAAGGAGAAAACAATTTAGTAATGGATACGATGAGAAAATAGACCCCCACGGGAACGATGGAAACGCCGAAGAGAAAAGAGGAGAAATTCTCCAATTTCCCGGTCCCGTTAGGAAACATGAATCGATTCTCTTTCAGCATGATCCGTATGGAGACCAGTGCGAAAAGCTTAACAGCAATGGCGGCGGCGGCCCAGACAAAATACAAGAGTAACGTGACCGAACCGGTGATCATTGAGAAAATGATTGATAAGGGTGTGATAATAAGCGAGGTGCAAACACTCACTTCACTGATTCTCTTCAAGCTCTTTAATTCGTCCGGATTATTCATGGAACATTCGCCGATCAGAGTTTCTTATCTGAAAATGCACCAATGAAAACCATTGGTTCTTATCGGTATAAATTTCTTTTATCTGCAAGCCGGCTGATTTCAGCCAATCGACGAATATGGCTGGAATCGTATTTATGTGAGTTTTCGGAATGGATGGTTTCTCCTTCCTTTAAAAAAAAATTACCGTTCATATGCGGACTGCTGACTTCAATATCTACAATGGCCTTGAGGTGCATTTCGATCCGGGCATCTGCAATATTATAAAATGAATAGTGATCAAATTGGTCCGGATCAAAATCGGTTTTAACATAACGATTGACAACATTCAGCATGTTTTTATTAAATGCAGCCGTTTTCCCCTGTTCATCATTATATGCCTTTTCCAGAATTTGAATGTCCTTCACCATGTCAAATCCGATCAGCAATTGGTCACCAGGATTCATCCATGATTTTAAGTTTAACAGGAAAGGAATTTCCTGTGTTCTACTAAGATTTCCAAATGTACTTCCCAAAAAACAGATCAACTTGTTTTCATCATCCGGAATTGCTTCGAAATGCTTTATAAAATCGGCAAGAATCCCCTGAACGCGGATGGCGGGATATTTCTTTAAAAGCATTTCTGCTGATTTAATAATGGAGGTTTTGTTTATATCAACAGGGATGTAGGCTATCTCTCCGATATTTTTGTCTGGTATGGCATCCAGGAGAATTGAAATTTTTGAACAATCTCCGCTGCCGAGTTCAACGATATTTTTAATTAATGAACGATTCACAATCCGGGGGGCAGCTTCCTTCAGGATCGCACGCTCGGTTCGTGTAAGATAGTATTCCGGCAACCCGGTAATCTGCTCGAAAAGGGCCGAACCGGTATTATCGTAAAAAAAACGGCTCGATATATATTTGGGGTCGGCTGAAAGACCGGTTAAAATTTCAGTTATAATATCTTGAACACTTTCATGAACCAGGAAATCATTGATAGCAATTGGACTGTTAATGTAAGTCGGCATTTTGGGAGTGTTCATTTTCATAACGTAATTGCCAGTTATCCGAAAACTCAGCCAATTGAATTATGGATCTCAGGTACTCCGGTTTCAATAGGGTTATCCGGATCATTGCTCCATTCGAACCATCCTCCGTCATAAACCGATACCCTTGGCCACCCCATAAGCCATGCATTGAACCAGGCTTCGCTTGCACGCCATCCGGTACCGCAATAAAAAGCCAAATGCTTATCGGATGTAATTCCGCTTTTTATCCAGTTTTCTACTATTTCATGATATTCACGGCTTGTGTGATCAAAATTCCTGTAATTTTCCATATGGTAAGCATCTGAACCGCAGCCGGCAAAAATTGCCCCCGGAATCCTGCCCTTCTTTCGATATAATTGTATCCGCTTACTTCGCCGATATATTCAGGCCAACTGCGCACGCATACAAGTTCAGAATCGTTTGAGGCAACGATTTGCCTGATTTCAGGTGTATCAATAGCATATTCAGGATGAACAGGGATATTTGTGCCAAATTCAGGAACCGGTTTTTTCGGTTCATCTACATATGAAATTTCGAAATCCTCATCCTGCCAGGACTGAAATCCTCCATTGAGTACTCTTACGTCTTTCACCCCGGCATACATCAATAAAAAAGCACAACGAAATGCGCCGATATCGCCTGCTGCACTGCCAGGGAAGGGGTCTTTACTATCGGGCGACATGAATTTGCCATACATCACAACGGTAGTTTCTGCTGTAATTCCGTGTTCCTCCAGTGCTTTTTTGAGTTCCTGAGGACTCCGCCTGTTCCATGTTTCCGGCGCTTCTATAGCCAGGGTATCCATGTCGATCGCACCTGGAATATGGCCGCTTAGATAGGCATCCCGATTGCGGTAGTGAGCATGTACAACAACATATTTTTCGTTTTTGATATATGGCGGATGATCACCTGAAATCTGCATGTTTACCCAGAGAGCCGGGACCAGTTGCTGGAAGCGATTCAGATGATGCATTGGAAGTTCAGGATTTTCTGTCCATTCCTTTACAAACCGGTTGTAAACAGAAACATGATCATATCCTGATTTTAAAAAATGCGTCGCGACTTTACCCGAATCAACAGCATTATAACCATAGACAATGATATGATGTTCGGGATGAATCTGCTTATTCCTTACCATCTCTATCCAATCAATACCTTTCATCAATTTAACCGGTAAACTCCTTGCATTCTTAATATGCCCGCCACGGGCCTCGTTCTGTAACCGCCAACCGTTATAGGCATCCACGGGGCCGAACATCAATGATCTTGATTTCCTGCTTTTCAATCAGGAGTACGAGTTCTCTCGTTGATACTTCCTTTAAGGCATTAACCATGATTTGTGTCCTTTTGGTGGTCGGGCACGATAACGGTCTTCT
>CAWJRD010000002.1:0-64962 GCA_963845015.1 uncultured delta proteobacterium | reverse complement strand
GCGGTAATAACCGGATGAAGCTGTTTGCCCGCAAGCCGGCGCCGATTCAGGTCTCATATCTGGGATATCCCAATACAACGGGCCTGACGGCGATGGACTATCGGTTTACCGATGCCGTTGCAGATCCGCCGGGTATGACGGACGCCTATTACACGGAAAAGCTGATTCGTCTTCCTGAAGGATTTCTGTGTTATAACCCATTAGTTGGAACTCCGGATATTGCGAATCCTCCCTGTTTGGAGAACGGATACATTACTTTTGGTTCTTTTAACAACAGGGCGAAAATAAATTCAAAAACCATTGCCCTCTGGACCGGTCTGCTGACACGGATTCCTGATTCGCGATTGATCCTGAAGTCGAGTCTGGCCTCAGACCGGGATGCCCAGCAGCAATTACTTTCCCTTTTTGTTCAAAACGGTATTGAAGCCTCAAGAATCGAAATTCTGTCGCGTCTTCCTGCTTTCAGTGATCATTTGAAACAATACCAGCAGGTGGATATTGCGCTGGACACTTTCCCATATAACGGTACCACGACCACCTGCGAAGCGCTCTGGATGGGAGTTCCCGTCATTACGCTGGCAGGAAACACGCATGCTTCAAGGGTGGGGGCCAGTATTCTCAGCCGGCTAGGATTAAACGGCTGGATTATCTCTTCGGTTGACGACTATTCGAATATTTCAGTAGCCCTTGCCAATGACACCGAGAATCTGAAACGCCTGCGGCGGACATTGCGTGAAAAATTTCAGAATTCATCTCTGATGAATGAAAAAAGATTTATGGTTAAGCTGGAGACGGCTTATCGTCGCATGTGGCAGGATTGGTGTGCTAAATTAATCGAAGAGGGCGGTGATCGCGGCAACGTCATGGACGCCCGCATTAAGGGCGACATCACGGTTTGTGTTCCCAATGACATAAGCTTTCTGACGTCTTATGTCTTGCAGGAATGTCAGGACTGGTTTGAGCAGGAAATCTCATTTGTTCGTTCCTTTCTTAAATCCGGCATGAATGTGGTGGATATCGGGGCCAATTATGGGACATATGCACTTACCGCCGCAAAATCGGTTGGACCGGCGGGGAAAGTGTGGGCTTTTGAACCCTCCCGACTGACCGCTGCATATCTGACCCGGAGTATTCGCATCAATGGCTTGGAAAATATCACACTGATTCCTGCCGGAGTATCGGACGCTGATCGCCGGGCGTTTCTTTCCATGAATGCCAATTCAGAACTCAACGAGGTGGTCGAGTCCGAAGCTGCGGGCCATACGGAATCCATAGCACTGATGAGCCTGGATGGATGGATGAAGACTGTAGACGCCCGGATCGATCTGATGAAAATGGATGCCGAAGGCCAGGAAGAAAATGTGATTCGTGGCGGCAAGCATTTTTTTGCATCCCTCTCCCCGCTGATTCTTTACGAAATCAAACACGGGAATGCGTTTCACCTGGAATTGGCTCAATCTTTTATGAACATCGGTTACCGGAGTTATCGGTTGATTCCGGGGCTTAATACTCTGGCGCCGTTTTCCGTGGGGGAAAAACTGGACGCGTATCAATTGAATCTTTTCTGCTGCAAGGACGATTGTGCGGAAAGGCTCCGGCAGCAGGGGCTTCTGGTCGGCCCCAACATGAAGGATTCATATCTTGCCGATTTTCCTGCGCCACTTTGGATCGATTATCTTCAGGGGTTTTCATATGTCATCCGGCTTCTGAATCTGTGGCAGGCATATTGTCAGGAGCATGCCGGAGCTTCAGGCTGGCAGATCCATCAGCAGGCGCTTGGCGCATATGCCGTATCCCGATTGCCGGGTTACGGCGCCTCCGATCGGTATGAGGCGCTGACCAAAGGCTATGGCCTGATGACAGACCTGCTGCAGTCTCAACCAACCGTTTCACGGATTCTGACGGCAACCCGGATGGCCGTGGATCTGGGATATCGGGAAGATGCCACGAAAATGCTCAATCTTTTATACGGTTATTTTGAATCCGGTCAGGAATTTTCCGTGAATGAGCCTTTTCTGTCCGTATCCGCGCGAATGGCGACGGTTGATCCCGGCAATGACTTCGGCCAGTGGTTAATATATGGTGTGCTTGAGACCCGGGAGATCTGCCGGTCGTTTTCTTCGTATTTTACGGGCAAGAATTCTTTGCCGGATCTGGAACTGATGCGCACCTCGCCGTTTTACAGCGATGAAATGGCAAGAAGGCGGCAGCTTATCCTGACGCGGTTTGGGATGAAGAAAGATTAACTACTGGTTTTAGATCGATATCGTTATAGAGTTCACGCTTGATGATGTGGTCCTTGGAAGCGCTTGAGGGTGAGAAATTCAAATGCATGGCAACCATGTTAATATCAGGGCGACATCGGCAAATAGAAAAAAACATTAAAGTTTTTAGACGAGATGGCGATATTTCTATCAAGAGCGAAAATAAAGCGTAGAGACGAAAAAACAATTAAAGTTTATTGCCAGAATGTCGATATCAAAATCAACACTCTACAAAATAATCAAAAAAACGGAAGGAGGAAAACAACAAAAGTATTTTATAGAAAAAGACGATGTATGTGTCAGAAAGAAAACAATCGTAGCAAAAAAAACATTAAAGTTTATCAAAAGAATGACGATACAAGAATTAAAGCAACGGAACATCACCCAATTCAAGCCAAGGGCATAGATGCCCGAGGTAAACAAATTATTCATGGAGGAATACGACTATGGCTATGACAATCAACACCAATATGGCTTCTTTGAACGCTCAGCGGAATCTGTCCAAAACACAGGGCTTGATGAACCTGTCCATGCAAAGACTTTCTTCAGGACTTCGAATCAACAGTGCAAAGGATGATGCAGCCGGCCTGGGTATTTCCACCCGGTTTAACTCCCAGATCAGAGGACTGAATCAGGCTGTGAGAAACGCCAATGACGGCATTTCGCAATTACAGGTTGCTGAAGGCGCCATGCAGGAAGTGACGAACATTTTGGGACGTATGCGAGAGCTTGCGGTGCAGTCAGCCAATACCAGCACCTATGACGACGCTACCGACCGGGCATCTATGCAGGACGAAGTGGTTCAGTTGGTTGAGGAGATTGACCGGATTTCAGATAATACAGAGTTTAACGGCGTCAACCTGCTGGACGGTACGGCGACCGAACTCACGTTTCAGGTCGGAGCCAATAACGGCCAGACCATCACGGTGACTTTGGCTGCAATCACCACTGCCGCCACCTCTCTTGATGTGGCCACAGCGAGTGTGGCTACTGCAACCGACGCAGGTGCTTTACTTACGACTATTGATACTGCTCTGGATACGGTTTCGGGAGCCCGGGGGAGCATGGGCGCGGTACAGAACCGGCTGGAATCAACGATAGTCGAATTTGATGAACGTGTCTGAGAACCTGTCGGCAGCCAATGGGCGGATTGTGGATGCGGACTTTGCGGCGGAAACAGCCACTTTGACCAAACAGCAGATTCTCACGCAGGCAGGCGTGGCCATGCTGGCCCAGGCCAAGGCAGCTCCCGCAGCATGGTACTGCAACTGCTCCAAAATTAGTTTGGACCTGTTAAACAGTTAGTAAATCCCCCCGGTTCGCCGGGGGGATTCCCAGCGTTTTTGGGTTTTGAAGGGAGATATGTCATGGGGATTTCAATCGGTGGTTTGATTTCCGGGATGGATACGGATAGTGTCATTTCCAAGCTTCTGGACATTCAGAAAAAACCCATCTCGCTGCTTCAGAATAAGGAGGCCGACTTCAAGGTCAAGCTTTCCGCCTACAGCACCCTTCAGGGCAGCCTGGAAAGCGTGAAAACTGCTGCCAGAAACCTGGACAGCATATAGGATATTAAAAGCTATTCCGCAACATCCAGCGACACCGGCCTGCTGACGGTTTCAGCAGAGAATTCGGCGGCGCCGGGCAGTTATTCGGTTACGGTCCATAGCCTGGCAACAGTCCACAAGTTGACCAGCAGCGGTTTTCTTCCGACCGAGGAAGTGGGCAAAGGCACCATTCATCTTTCGCTGGGCAGCAATGATCCGGTCGATATTGCGGTGGATTCAGGCAGCACGATTTCGGATATCGCCAAGGCCATCAATGATGCAGATGCGGGGATTTATGCATCCGTGATCAATGACGGCACCCACAGTTTTTTAACCCTGACCGGAAAGCAGACCGGTGAGGCCAATGTCATTAAATTGACGGTGACAGAAGATGGCACGGACCCAATCAATCTGCCTGTCGGCTCGCCATCGGCAGATGAGGATACAACCGGCCTGTCCCGGCTGGTTTTTGACGCCGGCGGCACAAAAAACCTTACCCAGCTTCAGGGCGCGGCAAACTCGGACATCAGCGTGGATGGCGTTTCCCATATCAGCCGGGCAACCAATACCATTTCCGATGTCATCAGCGGGATGACGCTGAATCTGAAAGATGCGGACACCGCTTCAGCCGGTGACCGTCACCGTCGAACGCAGCGACGAGCTTTTTACCACCCGGCTGAATGAATTTATAGAGGCATACAATGGGCTGGTGGATTCTCTGAATAGTTTGCAGAGTTACGATTCGCAGACCCAGAAAGCCGGCGATGCTGTTTGGCGATTCCACGACCCGGCGGATTCAAAGCGATATTCAAAGCCTGTTTCCAATTCCGTTCCCGGGCTTCCGGCAGCGTTAAGCCACATGACCGATCTTGGCATTTCAACCAACGAAGAGGGAAAACTGGAACTGGACACCAGCGTATTCAATGCAAAACTGAAAGACAATTATGATGATGTCGTCAAATTCTTTACGAAAACCGATACCGGGGCGGAAGGGTTTGCGGTCCGGATGGCCAATTCCCTGGAAAAAATACTGGATACCAACAGCGGAGTGCTGGCAGCCCGGACCAAGGGAATCGAGGGAAGCATCGATGACCTGGATGATCAGATTGAGGTGCTGAATACGCGCATGGCAGCATCCGAAACCCGCCTGCGGGCGCAGTTTGCTGCTCTGGAATTGCTTTTGGGAAAATATCAGAGCATATCCGATTCATTGACCGCAGATCTCGAACAGATTCAAAATGGTTGGGGTACGAATTCGAAATAATCGGGGCGTGAATTGACACATATATTCTTTTAATCCAGACGGCAGCACAGATTTTGAGGAGACCGTATGACATACGCAGGATACAGCGCTTACAACCGAATCGCCAATACGATTGACAGCAAGGAAATGATGCTGGTTAAACTTCTGGATGGAACCGTGCGGTTTGTTCAGGCTGCGCGGGCCGGGCTCGAGGCAGGCAATCCAAAGATCAAGGGGGAAAACATCTCCAAGGCGATAGCGATTATTACGGAACTGGATTGTGCGCTGGACCGGGACATGGGCGGCAGCCTGGTGGAGAATCTTTCCGGTCTGTACCGGTATATCCTGAACCGCCTGACCCTGGCCAATCTCAGAAATGACAACCGGATACTGGGCGAGGTGGAAGGGCTTCTTCTGACCATCAAGGAAGGATTTGCGGAAGCGTTGAAACAGATGTCCTCGGAAGCGCTCTCGGATCACTCCCTGTCGTATCAACCCGCATCTCAGAAAGGATTCTGCATTGCCGCATGATCCTCATGAAATCGCTTTACCGGAAGCTGGCGGAGATTACGGATCGGGTCAGCCTGGCGCTGAAGGAAGCAGACCCCGATGAGCTGATGCTTCTGGCTGAAGAACAGGATACGGTCGTCAAGGATCTTCAGCAAGCCGGCATCTGTACGGACAGCCGCCTTCTGGGCAGGATTCAGGCGCTCAGCCGCCAGGTATCTGACGTGATAACGGAAATTCAGCAGTGGCAGCATGAAGTTTCCACCCGGATCAAACAGATTTCGGACGGGAGAAAATTGATTCATGCATATGTAACATAGCGGAGGCAGTATGGAAGCAACAGAATCTCTTAAAGTTCAACGGTTTCAGACCGGTTTTGTGGATGTGAAATCCATGGGGTATCCCGCATCTCAGAATTCGGAGAAATCCGGAATCGATCCGGTTCAAAACCTGGATCAGATTGATTTAAGAACCCGGGATCAAATTGATGCAAAAAGCCAGGATCAGCAGAAACAGGCGAAAAGCGCGGAACTGGCCATGCCGGCCATGCTGAAGGATCTGGAAAGTAAAATCAATCAGATGCAGGATGTCGGACTGGAGTTTTCCCAGTATAAGGATTCCGGGAAAATGATTGTCCGGGTGGTTGAAAAAGGCACCAATAAGGTCATCCGGGAAATCCCCAGCGAAGAATTTCTGGATCTGGTTGAAAAAATGGATCAGATGATCGGGATATTGTTTGACAAAAAAGTATAACCCGCGACACGCACGCGAAAGCATGGCTGTCGCTTATGGGGGTTGCCGGATTTCTCGCCGGAGAACGGATTGATTCTTCCTGCCTGTTTTTATCTTGATAACGGATTGTCATCCATGATAATCCTTCTACCCTGTGCTGTGTCGTTGATTATTCTATAAAGCCCCATAAAAAACTGGCCGTCCAGATGATTTCTGGTACGGAATTTGCTTTCCTATAAGCAGGCAATATGCGTTGCGCGAGACGGCAATGGTGTTGCCCCTTTGGAAAATGGAATATACCAAGTCCCTTAAAGATCAAGGAAGTCTGAAAGATGGAACAAATCAGGGTGCTGGTTGTTGACGATGAGCTTGTTTGTCGGGGAATTGTTGAAGGAATACCTGTCCATTATCGGGTATGAGGTGACGGCTGTTTCAAACGGCGAGGATGCGCTTTCCGCTGATTCAGCAATCTCAGCCCCATATCGTCATTCTGGATATCCGCATGCCGGGGATGGGCGGCATGGAGGTGCTGAAAGCCATCAAGGCAGAAAAACAGCGCCATCGGCGTGATCATGCTGTCTGCTTATGGGGATCCGGAAACCGTCAATGAGGCGCTTCGGCTGGGGGCCGACCATTATCTTCAAAAGCCCATGAACCTGAAGCATCTGGTGGAAACCCTGACATCGCTGCATCCCCCGACAGAAAACGAAATATATGATTCGAAGCTAATTCGAGGATTGAATGCACCTGATTGATCTGGACAAGGCAAAGCCGGGAATGACGCTGGCCAAATCGGTTTCCACCCTGCAGGACCAGTTGCTGCTGAAACCGGATGTCCGGTTGACCGAAAAAAATATCCATATCTTGAAATCATGGGGCATTCAGGAAATCTGGATTGATGAGGAAGCCGGTGAAGGCGCTGCCGGAAGCATGGATTCGGAAAATGAACTCCGGGCATCCATTGATGAAGCCCTGCGGGCAAAATTTTCCGATACGCTTTCGGACCCGCTGATGGCAGAGATCCTGCGGATTGCCGGAAATCTTCTGGAAAAACGAGTTGCTGAAAAAAGAAAAACATCATGGTATCCGATAAGCTTAAACGCATCATCAACCAGATCGACGATCTGCCGACGCTTCCCAGGACCGTGCTGAAGATAACGGAGCTGGTCAACAATCCCAAATCCTCCGCCAGGGACCTGTCCAGCGTGATTACCGATGATCAGGTGCTGACCGCCCGCATGCTGAAGCTTGTGAACTCTTCCTTTTATGGATTTCCCCAGAAAATATCCACCATTACCGGAGCCATCGTATTGCTGGGGTTTGACGCCATCCGCAACCTGCTCCTGACCACATCCGTCTTTGACATGTTTTCGAGCCGGTACCGGGAAAACCGGGTGATTCAGGAAAGTTTCTGGGACCATTCCCTGGGGTGCGCCATCGGGGCCAAGGTGATCGGAACCTACATGCGGTATGAAAAAGTTGAAGAGCTCTTTGTTTCCGGTCTTCTCCACGATATTGGAAAAATCGTGGAAATGCTGTTTCTGCCGGATGATTTTGCAGCGGTCCGGAGCCTGGTGAAAACCCGCGATATCCTGATGATCACCGCCGAGGAAGAGGTTCTGGGCTTTACCCATCCGGATGTGGGCAAGCTGCTGGCGGAAAAATGGAATCTGCCCTTGAAGCTGGTGAATATTCTGGAGCACCATCACCACCCGGAACAGTCCGGGCGATTTATTCAGGAAACATCGATTATCCACCTGGCGGATATTCTCTGCCGGGCCATTGATCTGGGATCCGGGGGAGACAATAAAATGCCCTTCTCTGAATCCGGAAGCCTGGGCTTCCCTGAAACTGAAACCCAATGTTCTGGAGCCGATTTTGCAGGAAATGGAAAGGGAGTTTCACGATATCAACTGGGTGGTGACCGGGAAAAGGTGATGGTCGATACCGGCAATACAATCGAGAACGATGAAAAATCAATCGCCGTGATGGAAAAGGGATATCAGGCCATCCTGGAATTCATTGACCAGATAGAGGAAATATCCCAGCTTCAGGATAAAATCGAGATTACGGCCAACATCAATCAGATATGGCATGTCTTTTTTCATGAACTTCAGAACTCGATCAAAATGGAAGGCTGCGCCTTGTTCATGGTGGATGACCAGAGCCATGAATTTGTTTTGAAAAGCGCATCTCCCCAGTCGATGGGTATTGTCTTTCAGAATGAAATTGAACACCAGATTGAATGCGGCATGTTTTCCTGGATTATCAAACGCCGGAAACCCGCCCTGCTGCCCGCCCTGGTGGTTAAAAAAAATAAAACCGTCATCATGCTGCCGCTGGTGACGGCAAAACAGACCCTGGGCGTGGTGCTGATCATCACGGCCATTGAAGAGAGCGCCATCACTCAGGAGAATATGAAGCTCATGGCCATGCTGGCCAAGCAGTGCTCCCTGGTAATGGAAAATTCCCTGTTGTATGACCGGCTGAGAAGAGATCATGAATCGCTTCAGAAAGCGCAGCACCAGATCCTTCAGGCTGAAAAACTGGCATCCATCGGCCGGCTGACCGCAGGCGCCTCTCATGAAATCCTGAATCCCCTCAACATTCTTTCCGGCTATATCCAGATGCTGAATCTGCAGGGGAATTCCGATGAGCGAACAGCCCGGTATCTAACCATCATGAGCGAGCAGGTCGAGCGCATCTCCAAAATCGTCAACGGACTGTATCAGTTTTCGCAGGCAGCCGGATCCAATCAGGACAGGGTCCAGATCAATGCGCTGATCCGGAAGGTTTTTCAGCTTTTTGAACACGAACATAAATATGATCACATTCACAATGTGATGAATCTGGAAGAAAACCTGCCGCCGATTCAGGGAAATGCCGACACCTTGTCTCAGGTGGTGTTCATGATGCTGTCCAATGCCAGGGATGCCATGCCGGACGGCGGCCAGTTAAGCATCTCTACAAAGAGAGTTCTTTCTGAAAACACGGCGGAAGATGCAGGCGACTGGATTGAAATTCAATTCCGGGATACGGGCCATGGCATTCCGGAGGCGGAAATCGGCAGGATTTTTGATCCGTTTTTTACCACCAAGGCTTCAAAAAACGGAACCGGCCTGGGACTGTCCCTCAGTTACGGCATTATTCAGAATCACGGCGGAACCATTCGGGTGGAAAGTCAGGTGAACAAAGGAACGACGTTTACCATTCGACTGCCATGTTCTTGACATGCAAGTCAAAGAAACCATCGATATGCTGACTTTTATCAGGGCCATCATCAATAATTGGAGATAATTATGACGGATATTAACAAATTGGACCTAAAGGGATTTTGTACCAACTCAACCCGGGGCGTATTTCACACCATGCTTTCCATGGAGGTGAGCGCCGTTGAAGCCAATCCGGTCATGGAATTGTCCGGCAGCAAGATTGTCGGTTGTGTCAGTTTTACCGGAGATGTGATCGGGAATATCTGTATCCATGTGTCCCAGCAGTTTGCCCGGATCATGACCGCCGCCATGCTGGGAATGGAAGTGGATGAGGTCGAAGATGATGAAGAAATCAATGACGTCATCGGAGAGGTCAGCAACATGATCGGGGGAGATATGAAATCCAAATTGTGCGATGCCGGTTTTCCCTGCGTGCTTTCGATTCCCAATGTGACTTGCGGAAGCGATTTTAAAATTGAATCCAAGGGATGGATGCGGCATGAAAAAATTGCTTTTCAGCAGCAGGATCAGTTATCCATGGTCGAGGTGTTTATTAAATCGGTCGCCTGATGGCGGTGCTGGATATTCGCTGCCTTTATTTTTGAAAATGGAGGAACCTTATGACGCTGAAAGTTCTTGCTGTTGATGACAGCAAAACCATTCGAAAAATTGTGAGCAAGGCATTTTCAACCTATGACTGTGAAGTCCTGGAAGCGGAAAACGGCATTGAAGGGCTTTCGACCGCCAGTCGTGAAAAGCCTGATTTGATTGTTCTGGATATTACCATGCCGGTCATGAACGGCGTGGAGATGCTGGGCAAACTGAAAGGGCAGCCGGAGCTGAAAGATATTCCGGTGATCATGCTGACCGCTGAATCCGGCAAGGAAAATGTCATGCAGATTGTCAAGATGGGTGTCCGGGATTACATGGTCAAGCCTTTCAAGGGAGAGCAGTTGATTGAAAGGGTGATGAAGATCCTGACCCTTCAACCCAAGGCTGCGGCAGCCGCTTCGCCGGATTCCGTATCCAGCCCGTATTTTTCGATTGCGGACGATATCCAGATCGTCACCTTGCCGGAGAAATCCGACCGGGCAATGCTCATGGAGATTGAAGGGGATTTCAACCAGTCCCTGAAGGCCATGGCCAATGCGGGCCTCGGCAAGCTGATTCTGGATTCCAGAAAAGTCAAGGAGATCAACATGCTGGTGATCAAATTCGTGCTTTCCGTGGTCCAGAACTGCCAGAAATCCAAAATACATTTAAGGATCGTCGGATCGCCGGCCCTCGGCAATGAACTCAAGGGATTTCAGGAAACCAGCGGTTTTACCGTCAATACCTCGGTCGAAGAAGCCAAGGCAACTTTTTGACGGCATATGCCCTTTCCCCCCTTTCTGCCAAAAGGGGGAAAATTCAGGATCTGTTATTTCCGCTCCCGATTTCTTCCTCGTCTGTTTTTCCGCACGACTTTCCGCAAAATGCAAATCGCAAAATGCAAAGATAACGAATCCGGCTGTATGATCAGGCAAGAAGCTGTTTTTGTCTGAAAAACCGGTTTCTTTCCCCATGAATGCATTGCAAAATGCAAAATAATGGCCGCTGACCAAAAAATGCCGCTTCCCGAATAATAAATTTAACTATTTGAATATATATGTATTATAAATTATTTAAAGGTGTTTTTTGACAGTTGGCATCTTCCTTGCTCAATAAGGAGGCAACAGAAGTTTCCGCGAAAAACACAATGCATTCATTGTTAAATATGAGGAGGTAGGCTTTGACGAACCTCGCAATCGATTACAGCAACTGGCAGGATACGGATTCCCGACTTGAGGAAAAACCGTTTGTTTTCAATTCCAGCCAGCCGGCTTCATTTATGGACATGATTGGCCAAAGCGAGCGGATGCAAAGAATATTCCGCCTGGTTGAAAAAGTGGCTGACAGCGACAGCACCATCATTATTCAGGGTGAAACCGGAACGGGAAAGGGGCTGATTGCCAAGGCCATTCACGAGCATTCCTACCGGAAAGACAAACCCTTTGTCCAGATCAACTGCGGCGCGATTCCGGAGAACCTGCTGGAAAGCGAACTTTTCGGGCATGTGAAAGGCGCCTTTACCGGAGCGGTGGCAGCCAAGCCCGGAAAATTTGAGATTGCCAACGGCGGAACCATTTTTCTGGATGAGATCGGCGATATGAGTCACGACCTTCAGGTGAAACTGCTGAAGGTTCTTGAGGAAAGTGAATTTGAACGAGTCGGCGGATGCCAGACCATCAAAACGGATGTCCGGATTATTGCAGCAACGCATCGGGACCTGGATGCAGCGGTAGAAAACGGTACATTCCGGGAGGATCTGTATTACCGCCTGGTCGTCATTCCCTTGACCCTTCCGCCGCTGAGAGACCGAAAATCCGACATTCCGCTTCTCATCGCCCATTTTCTGGACCAGTTGAATCAGAAAAAACACACTCAGGTTACGGGGATTTCCGAAAAAGCCATGGAATTGATGATCGCGCATTCGTGGCCCGGAAATGTCCGGGAACTGAAAAACATGATGGAGCGGCTGGTCGTTCTCACCCAGGAAGGGGAAATCTATCCCAGGGATCTGCCGCAAAAACTGAGAACCGCTCCTTCGGAAGCCGCCGCCCATTTCCGGATGTGGAAGTGTCGGACGAGGGAATATGTCTTAACACGGCCGTCAGTGATTTTGAAAAATCCCTGATTTCCCAGTCCATGAAAATTGCAAACGGCGTCAAGAAAAATGCCGCCAAACTTCTCAACATCAAACGCACCACCCTGATTGAAAAAATCAAACGCCATAACCTTGAAGAAAGCTTTGCGTAATTTCCTTGTTTCCTGGTGTGCCCGAAAGTCTGTTTTGTTCATGAATCCCCCTCCCAATCCCCCTGCAAAGGGGGATTTTTTTTGTGCGCCAGGCCGTAAATCGGATCCGCATCGATGAACTGCCATCGCTTGCCGGTTACTTTCCTGTCAACGATATGACACGCGGATCGAACCAAACGTGTCAATCCAGCCCGCCTGAATAGCCCATCCAGCCTGCATCTATCACTTGATTCCAGAGAGTTTTCACCAACAGCGTATGTCTGGTATGAATATTGCTTTACCCAGGGTGAACTTTAAACAGAAAGGATATCGCACATGGAATCACAGGGACTATTCAATCAGACTTTTTCGGTTCTGGAAAAGAGCATGAATCTGCGATCCCAAAAACATAACCTGCTGGTTTCCAATATCGCCAATATGGATACGCCCAATTACAAGGCATTTGACATTCTGGTGGAAGAGGAAATGGGAAAAACATCGGGTGACGCAAAACTGCCATTGAACCAGACACAGCCGGCACATATCTCCTTGAATGGAACTGGCGGATCCAGATGCTCCGGAAATCAGACCGGTAGAAAAGTCCAGGTATGATTTCCATACAGATGGAAATACCGTGGACATTGACAAAACCATGTCCATGCTGTCGGAAAATGGCCTGCTGTATAATGCTTCCGCGCAGATGATCTCTAAGAAATTTCAATCATTGTACAATGCCATCAATGGAACCGTGAGGTAAATATGAATTTTTTTGATTCAATGCAGACCAGTGCATCCGGATTGTCGGCTCAGCGGCTGAGAATGAATCTGGTTTCCAGCAACCTGGCCAATACGAATACGACGCGAACCGAACAGGGCGGTCCGTATCAGCGGCAAGAGCCCGTGTTTGCGCGCCGCGCCCGTTCAGAGCGCTTTCGGCGAGATGCTGCAAAACAGAGCTTGGCGGCAGTCCCATGGAAGTGAAGGTGGTGGAGGTCATCAACGATCCGCGAAAACCGCTTCTGAAATATGATCCCATGCATCCGGATGCGGATGCCGAGGGCTATGTTTCCATGCCGAACATCAATGTCATGGAGGAGATGGTGAACATGATGACCGCGTCCCGGAGTTACGAGGCCAATGTTACCGCAATATCCACTGCAAAAAACATGGTGCTGAAAGCACTTGAAATAGGACGGTGATATGGATCCGATTCGATTTTCCACGACGCAGTCCTTTCCGGCGCTGCCGGCAGCCGGCAGTCCGCTCAAGGATAAGGTTCAGGAGAAATCCTTTGGAGAGATGTTAAAGAGCCATTTGGCTGAAGTCAATCACCTTCAGACTTCAGCCGATGTTGCGGCCCAGAAACTGGCATCCGGCCAGGATAAAGACATTCATAACACCATGATCGCCATGGAAAAAGCAGGTGTGGCATTTCAGCTGACCATGCAGGTTCGAAACAAGGTGCTTGAGGCTTATCAGGAAATCATGCGGATGCAGGTATAAAACACAAAAGGATGCGTATCCATGCAGCTACAAGGGGCAATAGAGCAGTTTAAGGACGTTTATGCCGGGCTGAATCCGGTCAAGAAATTCACATTGTTTTTAGTGATCGGGGGGGTGATCGCCGGATTCATCCCTGATTGTGATCCTGAGTGGAAGGCCCGATTACCAGATTTTGTTCTCCGGGCTTTCCGCGGAAGACTCCGGGGCCATGATCACGCAGCTTAAAGCCAAAAAAATTCCCTATCGCATTTCATCCGACGGCGGGGCTATTCTGATCCCCAAGGAAATCGTTTATGAAACCCGTATGGAGCTGGCCTCCCAGGGACTTCCCCAGGGCGGAGGCGTGGGGTTTGAAATTTTTGACAACTCAAAACTGGGAATGACCGAATTTGTTCAGAACGTCAATTACCAGAGGGCCATTCAGGGAGAGCTTTCCCGAACCATTAACCGGTTTGAAGAAATCGAAAGCTCGCGGGTTCATCTTGTCATGCCCCCCAAATCCCTGTTCGTTGAGAATGAAGAGCCGGCCAGGGCGTCGGTTGTCATCAAGCTTCGCTCCGGAAAGACGCTGAATGCGGATCAGATTCAAGGAATCGTTCATCTGATATCGTCAAGCGTCTCCGGGCTGAAACCGGAAAATGTCACCATCGTGGACAGCTTTGGAAATCAGATCGGTGGTCAGAAGCCAAAAAATGATTTTGACAGCGCCAGAAACGATCAAATGGCCTATCAGGAAAAAGTTGAACGGACGCTTGAGAACCGGGTAAAAACCATGCTTGAAAAAGCGCTGGGTCCGAACAAGGCCATTGTGCGGCTTTCGAGCAAAATGGATTTCAAGAAACAGGAAACCACGGAGGAACGGTATTATCCGGACAACAAAGTGGTGCGAAGCGAGCAGATATCGAAAGAATCTTCTGTAAAGCCTGAAAAAACGGCGATGGGGGTTCCGGGGACAACAGCCGCCACGGCGGACAAACTTCAGCAGGGAAGCGATGCCGGCGCGGGGTTTCAAAAGCAGCATCAGACCGCCAATTACGAAATCGGGAAAACGACCAGCCACACCATCGAACCCATTGGTCAGATTTCCAGCATTTCCGTGGCGGTTCTGGTGGATGGGTCTTATAAAACGGTAACCGGTGAAGATAAAAAGCCGAAAGTCGAATATCAGCCCCGTACGCCGGAAGAAATCGCCAAAATCAAAAGCATTGTCATGCGTGCAGTCAATTACACGGCTTCAAGAGGGGATGAAGTCGAAGTCGTCGATATACCATTTGAGAATTCCGAACTGGCGGAAGGCCAAATGGTCGAGGGAGACAAAGGCTGGGTTTCCCGGCTGATGCAGTACTCCGTTTATATCAAATATGCTTTTTCAGTTTTTTTTATACTGTTGATCTTTATCTTTGTCATCCGGCCGCTCATTCAATGGCTGACTGCCGAGCCGCCAAAGAATGCTCAGTTGCATAGGCCAGCTTCCCAGAACGGTAAATGAAATCGAAAGGGGAATATGGCAAATCACACCAGGCCGCTGCCCATCAGCAACCAGCTTTCACAACTGGCAATGGCGGACAATCAGGCTTTTGTCGAAGTGCTGCGGGAATGGATGAAACAAAGCTGAAAAAGCTGTCATCTGAACCCGTCTTCATCAATCAATAACAGGGGTTAATGCTGTCAGGCTATGGATACGACTCATTTATCAGGCGCATTAAAAGTTGCGGTACTCATTCATTCGATGGGGGAAAAAGTTTCCAAGGATATTCTGAGCCGAATGGGAGAGGCTGAAAAAAAACTCGTTCAGCAGCATCTGTCTCAGATTGATTCGATTTCACCCGAAGTGGTGGAGAAAATCGCTCAGGAATTTGCGATGCTGGCGGAAAAGATCAAGCATCGCCAATCCGGGAAGCAGGTTCGCCAAGTCCAGGGAAAGGAGGAATCCCTGCCGAAACCCTTCCGGCGGCGGCTGCTTCCCAGGAATCGACCCCGGGCGAGTCTGAACCGGATTCCGAGAACAGTCGATGAGGCGTCCAGCTTTAAACGCCCTTCAATCCATTGATCCGGATCAGCTTGTTGAAATGATAAAGGATGAACATCCACAGACCATTGCGGTAATTATCGTTCATCTCAGTCCGGAGTCCGGAAGCACCGTTCTGTCCAGGCTGCCGGATAATGTGAAGGTCGAAGTCGCCATGAGAATCGCCAGGCTGGATAAGGTGTTGTCCGGAATGGTCATTGAGATTGGCCATGTGTTTGAAGAGCTCATGAAAAAGAAAAAAACATCGGCCACGCATAAAACCGGAGGCGTCACCCATCTTGCCGAGTTGCTGAATATGGCGGATGGCTCTTCGGGAGAGCAGATATTGAATGAAATTGAAGAAGTCAATCCGGACCTTGCCGCCCAGATCAAGCAGATGATGTTTGTGTTTGAAGACCTGGTTCTGGTGGATGACAAGGGAATGCAGAAGGTGCTTCGCCGGGTTGAGACGTCAAAACTGTCTCTGGCCCTTAAAGGCGCTTCCGAGGAAGTCAAGCAGAAAATATTCAAGAACATGTCGGAACGGGCCGGTGTGATGCTGAAAGAAGAAATCGAGTCGATCGGCGCGGTTCGAATGAAAGATGTTGAAGAAGCCCAGCAAACCATCACCCGAATCATTCAGGAACTGGAAGCCAAAAGCGAAATCGTCATCAGTGGTCGTAAGGGAGGCGATTATATTGCATAAAATCATAAAATCCCAAAGTCTGTTTTCTTGTGATGCCGCTGAAACCTACTGTTTTCCGGATATCTTTAAAGGGGCGGGTCTGATCGATGAAACCGGCACAAAAGAAACCGGTTCATCCTTTCAGCGCGTTTATACCGATGCTGCTCACGGGTCTGCCGGGAGAGCCGTCAAATGGAAATTTCAGAAAGGCGGGATCTTCGGAAAGCCAATCGATTACCAGAAGAATGATGAATGAAATGGCTCTGGAATCGCAGCAAAAGGAAGCCGAAGCCTATCAAAAGGGAATTCAGGACGGTCATAAGGACGGCCGCAAGGCCGGGATTCGCTGAAGGATTGAAAGAAATCGAGACGGTGCTTCACTCGCTTCAGCAGGCGATGCAGGAGATCAAAAAACTTCCGAAAAGAGCTTTGCCTGAAAGCCGAGAAAGAGACCGTCAGCCTGTCCCTTGCCATCGCCAGAAAAATTCTGGCTCAGGAACCTGCAACGAATCCAAAGGTGATTGCCGGTGTTGTGAAAAAAACATTTGAAACCTCTGCAATCAATGCGCCTGTGCGCATCCGGATCAATCCTTCCGAACTGGCCTATATGCGGGAGCGCAGGCACTTGATTCCCATTGAAGGGGACGTTACGTTTATTGAAGATGCTTCCATTTCCTGCGGCGGATGTGTGGTGGAAAGCCTTTCGGGCGATGTGGACGCCCGGATTGAATCCCAGATTGAAATGATCGCGGAGGCTTTTTTGCCTGGACTGGAAAAAATCAGCCTGGAGTTAGAGGAATTGTCCTGATGGAATCCTTTGAATTTAAATGGTTATCACCACGCTGCTGGATCAGGCCGGCCCGATAAAAGCCACCGGCAAAGTGACCAAGGTGGTCGGGCTGGTCACCGAATCCCTGGGGCCTTCTTCGCATCTGGGGAGTGTATGCGATATTTATCCCCAGGGCTCGGGCAGAAAAGTGAAGGCGGAAGTGCTGGGTTTCAGGGATAACAAGGTTCTTCTCATGCCGCTTGAGGATATCCGGGGAATCAGTCCGGGCAGCCGGGTGGTCGCCGGAAAACAAAAGGCCTATATTCCGGTGGGGGGCAAGCTTCTGGGAAGGATTGTGGATGGGCTTGGGAACCCGATTGACGGGAAAGGGCCGGTTTCCTATGACTGTGAATATCCCCTGTATGCCGAGCCGATGAATCCGCTTTCCCGAAACCGGATTCATAAACCCCTGGATATCGGCATTCGGGCCATCAATGGTCTGCTGACGGTCGGGTGCGGGCAGCGGGTGGGTATTTTTGCGGGTTCCGGCGTGGGAAAAAGCGTGCTGCTGGGAATGATTGCCCGCAAAACGTCGGCCGATGTCAATGTCATTGCACTGATCGGGGAACGGGGCAGGGAAGTCAATGAATTTATTCAGAAAGAACTTGGCGAAGAGGGGTTGAAACGATCGGTTATTGTCGTGGCGACATCGGATCACCTGCCCCTGATCCGGCTGAGGGCGGCATTTATTGCCACCACCATTGCCGAGTATTTTCGGGATCAGGGACTTCATGTGAATCTGATGATGGATTCCGTAACACGGTTTGCGATGGCGCAAAGAGAGATCGGCCTTGCCCTGGGGGAGCCGCCGACATCAAAAGGATATACCCCGTCCGTTTTTACCCTGCTTCCCAAGCTCCTGGAACGGGCGGGCACATCATCAAATAGCGGAACCATTACCGGTCTGTATACGGTGCTGGTCGAGGGGGATGACATGAACGAGCCGGTGGCGGATGCGGTCCGATCCATTCTGGATGGGCACATTGTCCTGACCCGTGATCTGGCCATGCAGAACCACTATCCGGCCATTGATATCTTGAGAAGTATCAGCAGGGTCATGAGCGATATCGTTCCTTCCCGCCACAAGGAGTGCGCGGGACTTTTCAAGTCGCTGCTGGCAACCTATCGAAAAGCGGAGGATTTAATCAACATCGGCGCCTATGTTCCGGGCAGCAACCCGAAGATAGATCAGGCCATCGGTATGATAGACAATATCACCCGATATCTTCAGCAGGGAATTGAGGACACGGCCGGCTTTGAAGAAAGCGTTCAGCAACTGGAGGGCCTGTTTCAATCCTGATGACGAAGTGAAAGCAGGAAAAATCTTCGGGTATCGTCTTTTCATGAATATGCATTCACGCTGATAAGAGGGTTCTATGGCCAGATTTAAATTTGCACTTGAAGCGCTCCTGAATCACCGCCTTCATCATGAGGAAATCATTCAGAAAGAACTGGCGGTATGCGGGTGCAGGGTCAGGGATGAAAAAACGATTCTTGACGCGGATTCAGCAGGATAAAGAAAAAGCAGTATGCGGAGATTCATCAGAAACAACTGCGGGGAATCGCCATTTCGGAACATATCCTTTACGCCAATTTTCTTGAAGGACTTGCCCGGAATATGGTTGTTCAGCAGGAAAAGGTGAAAGAATCGGAAAAGAAATATGCTCAAAAACGGGATGATCTGATTGAAGCGGTCAAAAAACGAAAAACCATTGAAAATCTCAAAGAAAAAGGATTGGCCGCCTTCTCCAGAAAAATGCTGAAACTGGATCAGGATTTTCTGGATGAAGTCGCGGATCTGTCGTTTTCATAAGGAAACCCCTTAATCAGGAATTTAATCATGATGCTAAATGAAATTATCGCCATAAGCAATCCCAGCGACATGCTTTCCGGGACTGGCAGATCTCAGGCGTTAAAAGACGGGTCTTTTGCCGGTCTGTGTCCAATTCACGGACGACCCGGAATCTCATGCAGAAAAATTTTTTGTCGGTACTTTCCCAGCTTGGCACCGGAACGGTTCAGGTGACGACTGAAGAATCCAATAACGCCAATCTGAAACTCGCTGAAGGACAATTGCCGGATGAGGTGAAAGCAGACGATGCGATTGCAGGAAAACCAAAAGGAAAGCAAGGCAAGGACGGCTGTGCTGTCAAACGCTTGACAACTGCATGTCCGGAAACACTTGGCCTTGTCATGGGGTTTCTGTCCGTACCGGATCCGCCGCAACCCGACCTGTCAGCGGATACCTGCTCTCCATGCTCCGGACTCAGAAAATGAAGAAGAGATTGCCTCCGGTTTGACCGCTGGTGAATCATTGCCGGAAACGACGGCAGATAAGGGCTTGTCTGGTGAGCGCAATTTCCTGGCAGGCAACCTTTCGATGCCCCCTGTTCCTGAAGAATCCGGTCAGGATTCGGCTGTTCAGGGCAAGAGCGCATCGAAGATGCAGATAAAGGGGAACGTCGTATAGTGGAAAGTGTAGTCGAAAGCTCGATCTTTCAGGTACGGGCCGGGTTCTGGCTGTTCCGGCGGAGGAGATCGTGCCGAAGAAACCGGGAACAGACGACCTGAGCCATCATCGGCTCCGGAGCTGGTTCCATCCGAGGCCGGACAGGCCCAGACAGTCGATGTCAAGGTGCCGCAAACGTTTCAGGGGCGGTTGCAGCCCGATGCGGAAACAGTATCAGAATTGGAAATGATCCCGAAAGCTGATCTGCCAGGAACGGGCCGGGCTCAGGCCGTTCCGGTCGAAGGATTGGCAAAGGAACCGGAACAGCGGCCTGAGCCATCATCGGCTCCGGAGCCGGTTTCATCCGAGGCCGGACAGGCCAAGACAGTCGGTGTCAAGGTGCCGCAAACGTTTCAGGGACGTTGCAGCCCGATGCGGAAACAATATCAGAATCGGAAATGGTTCCGAAAGCCGATCTGCCAGACACGGGCCGGGTTCAGGCTGTTCCGCTCGAGCGGACGCCGAAGTTACACAGGCAACAGCATACGCGATCCATTGTCAATTCCGGATACGGATACTCTCAATCCGTTAGCCGGAAAAAAACAGTCCAGGTGTGAAGGGGGATCAAACCGCAAAGACTTTCTGCAGAGCATAGTCCATGGATGCAGCTGTCCTGTGAAAAGGCGCCGACGGATCAAAAGAATGACCCGGGCATCCGGCATCAAGCCGTTAAGGGGAAATCCGCTTCATTTTTATCAGCCAAGGATTCTGTCGAAACCGGCGGAATAACCGCGGCTTCATCCGGCGCTTCAAATGCCGATGATAATGAAACGCCGAATATGTTCATGGCCGCAAACCAGTCCGGGAAAATCGCGGGCGGTGAAGAGGACGCTTCTTTTCAACTTCCGGAGCCGGAATCCGGAGATCTGTCCGTAAACTTTTCCAGGGAAGGTCAGATGGAAAAGACATCGTGGGTGAATCCATCTCCAAATGAATCCCGGCCTGAAGGCCAGTCGTTTCATGCGGAAGTGTTGAAGCAGATCGTGGAAAAAACGTCAACCAATTTGAAATCCGGGCAGTCTGAGATTCGAATCGATCTGAAACCCGAATCTCTGGGGCATCTCCGCCTTCATGTATCGTCAGATCATCAGCAGGTGACTGTCAAAATTCTGGCGGAAAACACCCAGGTGAAAGAGATGATTGAAAACCAGGCGTCTTTGATCAAAAACGAGCTCCAGCAACAGGGCATCCATGTCAATACGGTAAAAGTGGATATGTTGATGTCCGGTGGATCGGATTTTGCATATTCCCAGCATGAGGGCACTGCATTCAAGCAGGCTCGACATGAACCCGCTTATGGCGGCGGCAAGGACAATATCGGCGGTCAGCGCATCAAAAGAGCCGGATTCATTGGGCCAGGCCAGCAACAGGGGCGGATCTGCTTGTGAATTATTTTGCATAATAACCGAATGTCAGAGAAATTTTTACGGCTTTAATCGCACCCGACATAAGGGGGGGAACCATGACTGTTTCAGCCATTGGCGCATCCGCATCGACTACAAGCAATTTATACAGTTCAAGTACTCAGACGCTGGGTAAAGATGATTTTCTGAAGCTTCTGGTTACCCAGCTTCAAAACCAGGATCCGTTGAATCCCACGGACAGCACGGAGTTTGTCTCTCAGCTCGCGCAGTTCAGCTCTCTGGAACAACTCTCGAATGTTAATGATAACCTTAAAATTGTCCAATTGTTTGATCAGTCCATCAATAATGCGCAGGCTGTCAATTTTGTCGGTAAAACCATCAAGGCCAGTGGCAGCATGTTTGAGCTTGGTTCCGGGGAAACGCACGAGATACAGTATCAACTGGGCGAAGATGCGGCTACGGTTTATGTCAGTATTGTCAACGCATCCGGCGAAACCGTCAGGAAAATCGAAATGGATCAGATGACCGCGGGCGATCAGAGCGTTGTCTGGGACGGCAAGGATGAAAATGGCAATGCAGTGTCTGCAGGAACCTATTCCTTTTCAGTTCAGGCGTAAAACAGTGATGGAGAGCCATGGCCACGGCAGCCTATATCGAGGAAACCGTGACCGGCGTCAGCTATCATGACGGCAGTACCTATCTGCTGGCAAATGGCATTGAAATCCCCTATTCAGCGATCATGGAAGTGACGGAGCCGGAGAAAAAGTAGACAGAAAACAGGTCAAGTAGATTATTTGAGGCAGGATTCATAATAATTCACAAACATCAATTATCAAGGAGGTAGTTCATATGCTCAGCTCAATGTATTCAGCAGTATCTGGTTTAAACGCCAGTAATCAGAGAATGGCGGTTATCGGCGATAATATCGCCAATGTCAATACCACAGCGTATAAGAGTTCGGAGCTTTCGTTCGAGAGCTTGATCAACCTATCCGTCGGCGGATTACCGGCCAGGAAATCGGCGGCGGGGTGTTAGCGGGTGATCTCAGCTATGATTGGAATCAGGGAACCATTCAGAGGACATCGAATCCCTATGACATGGCCATTGCCGGCACCGGGTTTTTTATGGTCAAGGATGCATCGATGGAAATGCCTATTACACCCGTGATGGCGAATTCAGCTTTCGATGCAACTGGAAATCTTACAGACTAATTCGGGTATGGCGGTTCAGGGATGTGCCTATGCCAAGCCGCGCCGCTGAATCCGCCCGATACCTGTGCCATAGTCATTGATCCAGCGCGTATATCAAGATATTACAGTTGATGAGAACGGTGTGTATTGGGGCGTAACCAAAGTTGATCCGCCGGCAGTCGGGGTGAAAACTGCCTTATTTCAGATTGTATTGTGCACTACGACAGATCAGTCCGTAATGGCAAAAATGAATAAAAATCTTTACACAAAGACCACGGACGATGCCACGGATCCGCTGATACTCGGCACCCCGCAGATGAATGGGCTGGGTGCGGTCGAGCCGGCATCCCTTGAAATGTCCAATGTCGATATCGCCAAGGAATTTGTCAACATGATTACGGCGCAGCGGGCATTTTCAGCCAACTCCAAGGTCATCACCACCAGCGACGAAATGCTGCAGGAGCTGGTCAATATCAAGCGGTAATTCAGGGAAAGGACAGAGGGGGGTGATGACGATAATTTGCCTCTGGCCGCTGTCCTGTGCAGTCACAAATAAGGAGGCAGCTTCAATGATCAAGGTAACCCGCTTAAACAATATCGAAATGGTGGTGAATGCGGAAAAAATTCAATCGGTTCAGGCCACGCCCGATACGCTGATTACCTTTACGAACAAGGACCGGCTGATGGTCAAGGAACCTGTTGAAGAATTGTCCAGAAGAATACTGGATTACCGGCGAATGGTCTTTCAGAATCAGGTTTCTGCAGCAGATGTTCTTCAGCAGTTTCCGGACGTGCTTCATTGATGAAAGAGGAGACTGGTTTTTATGGATATCACGACACTGATGGGTATCCTGGTGGCGGGTGTGCTGGTGGTCAGCGCCATTCTGATGGGCGGGCCGGGGATGTGGTTTCTGGATTATCCTTCCCTGATGATCGTTGTCGGCGGAACCATGGGCGCAACGCTGATCGCTTATCCGATTTCCGAAGTGATGAGCGTTGTCGGCATTGCCAGAAATGTATTTTTACACCGCTATCAATCCCCGACAACGCTGATTCCCATAATGGTTCAGATTGCCAAAAAAGCGCGGATCGAAGGCATCCTTTCATTTGAATCCCAGCTGAAAAAGCTCAACGATCCGTTTCTGGTCAAGGGAATTCAGATGGCGATCGATGGGATGGAATCCAGCGCCATTGAAGATGTGTTGACCACGGAAATCGCTTATGTCGGAGAGCGTCATAAAATCGGCGCCGAAATATTTTCGACAATGGGCGCCTATGCGCCGTCGATGGGAATGCTGGGAACCCTTATCGGTCTGGTGCAGATGCTCCGGCAGATGAATGACCCCAGTCTGATCGGCGGGCCGATGGCGGTTGCCCTTCTGACAACGTTTTATGGCTCTGTTCTGGCCAACCTGCTGTTTAATCCCATTGCCGGAAAGCTGAGAACCCGCAGCAAGCAGGAGATGCTGGTCAAGCAGATGATTCTGGAAGGCATTCTGTCGATTCAGGCAGGAGACAATCACCGGATTGTGGAGCAAAAACTGAA
This sequence comes from uncultured delta proteobacterium, assembly GCA_963845015.1. Lineage (GTDB taxonomy): Bacteria > Desulfobacterota > Desulfobacteria > Desulfobacterales > Desulfatirhabdiaceae > RAAP-1. The sequence continues at coordinate 41,006 of CAWJRD010000002.1, read as the reverse complement.
AGCCTTTATTTCACCGAGAGTTCTTCAAAAAACATCCAGCGGGAATGTCAGGCCGCTGCGCTCGGCGGAATCATGAATCCCAATTCCCGATACCGCCTGTCGAGCGATCCCCCGCCTGTTTCCAGTAATGGCTGGGCCGTGATATATGCCGGATTTATCATCATGTTTCTGTGCTTTTTTATCCTGCTGTGCGCGTATTCGGAGACAGACCGGGCGAAACTGGCCCGGGCCGTCCGGATCGTTTTCATCGGCAGTCAGCATTTTCAAAGGCGGCGGGCAGCGGTTTGAATCCGGTGAAACCGCTTTGCCGGTTGCTCCGGATATGGTAAGTGTTGACAGTGAGCTTGCGGGTATATATAGCAATATTCAGGTAATGGCCAGTGATCTGGGGATGGAAAATGAGATTAAAGTGTCGCGTATGCGAAAAGGGGGTTCTCCTTCAACTTTCCGACAAAATTTTGTTTGCGGCAGGTCAGGCCGATATTCTGCCGGAAGCCGGAAGGCTGATTGAGCATGTGGGAACGATCATTTCGCCAATTATCCCGCATACAGTCTTCGCATTGAAGGGCATACGGACAATTCGCCCATCCGCACCAGCCGGTATCCATCCAACTGGGAGCTGTCCACCTCACGGGCCGTGAATGTCGTCCGGTATCTTCTGGACAAACGTCTCATTGCCGCTGATCGGCTGCTGGCAGCGGGCTTTGGCGAATACAAACCCCTTTTCCCCAATGACTACCCCGGAAAACAGAGCCAGAAATCGCCGGGTCGAACTCCTTTTTTTTCGAAATGAAATTAAAAAGGTTGTTCAATGAGAGAAAATAATTGTAGAATTATCATCGAAAATGAACATGAAGCTCCGAATCCGCCAGGATGGCTGATAACCTTTAATGATTTGATCACCCTGCTGATGGTTTTCTTTGTGCTCCTGTTTGCAATGGGCAATATCAATGCCCAGAAATCCGAAAAGCTTGTCAGTTCACTTCAGGGTGCGCTGGGAGTGCTTCGGGAAGGAAAAAAAGTGGGTGTTCAGGTTGTCACGCCGATTCAGCCGACGGAGCCGGCGGCCCAGGAAGATTCCGGTGATGCCGCAGATAACGGATTCCCGGTTTTCGGAAGTGTCCCGGAATGCAATGGATGATCTGGCCAATGATCCTGAAATTACGGTTGTTCAAACCCCGAAGGGGCTGTTTATCACCCTTTCAGACGGCATTCTGTTTCAAAGCGGCGTTTCAGAACTGCGGCCTGAAGGATATCCGGTTCTGAATAAAATCATCCAGGTCCTTCAGAGCAATAAACTTGCTGTTCGCATTGAGGGGCACACCGACAATGTGTCGATTCGAAGCGGACGGTTTCCGTCAAACTGGGAGCTTTCGATTGCCAGGGCCGTGCATGTGGTCAAATATTTTATCGACGCCGGGAAAATTGATCCCCGGCGGCTTTCCGCAGTGGGTTACGGCGAATCCAAGCCGCTTTACCCGAATGACAGTCCGGCAAAACAGGGAAAAAAACCGTCGTGTTGAGATCATTCTGGAGATGATGGACTCGTAATATGTCAAAGAAAAATATCATTATTATGGCAGGGATTGCGCTGATCGTTTTAGCGGTCATTGGCGGCGGATTCTTCATGCTGTGGCAGAAGCTTTCCTCGCTGGATAAACCCAAAGAAGGGGAAGTCCGCCAAAGCGCCTGAAAAAGTCGAACATGGCGGCATGGGCCCTGTTTTTTCTCTGGATTCCTTTATCGTGAACCTGTCGGACCAGGGCGGAAAGCGGTATTTGAGAATCACCATGGGACTTGAACTGGCGGATCCGAAATCGGCTGAAGAGATGACCAAACGGCTTCCGCAAATCCGGGACAGCATTTTGATGATCCTTCCTTCCCGAAAGGTGGATGAGCTTCAAACCACGGAAGGAAAGAATTCGCTACGCACCGAAATCATCTCCAAACTGAATGAATTGTTTGGTAAAGAGATCGTGAAAAAAATATATTTTACGGAATTTGTTATCCAGTAACGCGCCGGCAAGTCATTATGTCTGATCAGATATTGTCACAGGAAGAAATTGACGCCCTTCTGGGTGCGATGGCCAAGGGTGAGGTCAATCTTGAAACAGAGGCCGCTTCTGCAGGCGACCCAAGGTTGAGATTTATGACCTGACATCTCAGCGCATCATCATGCGGGATGAATTTTACGCGCTGGGAGAAGTCTACGACAAATTTACCGGAACGCTTCAGGGCTCGCTTACCGCCAGTCTTCAACGCTCCGTGGAGGTTTCGCTGGTTTCAACGGAAATGGTCAAATATGGTGATTTCATCAAGGCCTTTCCAAATCCGACCTGCTACAATATCTTCAGCATGGATCCGTTGATCGGATCAGGACTTCTGGCCATTGAAACGGATCTGGTGTTTTCTCTGATCGACTGCATGTTCGGCGGCGACGGAAAATCCCTGACCCAGGTCAGGGATTTTACCCTGATCGAGCTTCGGATGATGCGCAAATTCGCCGTGGAAGTCCTGTCCAATTTCGAGAAAGCCTGGGAATTTCTGTTCCCTGTCAAAATCGCATTGAAAAAAACCGAAACCAAATCCGAATTTGTCCACGTCGTCAATTCCAGTGATCTGGTGATGGTCATCGTGTTTTTACTGCATGGCAAAGAGTTTTCAGGCAATATCTACATGTGTGTTTCCTATCTGATGCTGGAGCCGATAAAAGAGAAGCTGTCCAGCAAATATCTGCGGGAAAAGGATATGGCCTATGCCTGGAAGCCGCAACTGGAACATTTGCTGGACGACACTTGCGTTGAGGTGGTTGCGGAACTGGGAAGGACGGTTCAGTCCGTCAGCGACTTGCTGAACCTTCAGGTTGCGGATATCCTCAAACTCAATTCCGGGCCGGATGACCTGATTACCCTGAACATCGGCAGTGTTCCAAAATACATGGGGTTTCCCGGAGTCGCCAAGGGCAACCGGGCGGTTGAAATTACCGCGTTGTTAAGCCCCAAAGGAGATCATCAAGACAATGGGCGATCCTAATAAAATGAAATCCGGCGCATCCAGGCCCGGCCAGGGCGCGACCGGGGCTGTGTCAGGGACCCAGGGCAGCGGATCGGCGGACAAGTCCGCTTCTCAAAAATCCAATATGGATTTTATCCTGGATATCCCTCTGGAGATTTCCGTGGAGCTGGGCCGAACCACCCTCATGATCAATGATCTTTTGAAGCTGGGCCAGGGATCGGTTGTTGAATTGTCCAAAATCGCCGGCGAAACCCTTGAGGTACTTGCCAACCAGCGCTTGATCGCCAGAGGCGAGGTGGTTGTCATCAATGAGAAATACGGCATCCGCCTGACGGAAATCATCAGCCCCATGGAGCGGATCGAGAGACTGCGGTGATGGATCAGCCCAATTTTTATTATACCGCCCTGAAGATGCTGGGGATTCTGATTGTTCTTCTGGGCGGGCTGTATGCCTGCCTGCGTCTCATGAAGCGCCTGCTTCATACCGGATTCACCGGGAAACCGGATCAGTTGATTCGCGTGCTGAATGTCCGTTCCATCGGGATTAAAAAACAGATCGCCCTTGTCGAGGTTCCGGGCGCGGTTCTGGTGATCGGCATGACCGGAGACCGCATGCAGTTGCTGGATAAAATCGTGGATCCGGACATTCGAAACCAGATTTCATCGGACCAGATATCAGCCGGCCGGGGTCAGCGGACGGTTTCAAATTGATGCTGCCGGAATCGGTAAATGACAAAACAGCGGACTTCCCGGGCTGCCATGACGCGCATCAAGGACATTTCGTCCACGCGTTGCATTTCAGGAAGAATCATCTGCCTGATGGCCATTGTCGGCATGCTGCTGGCGTCCGCGGCATGGGGAGCGGATCCGCAGCCCGCGGGCAATTTTCCGATGATCTCCATTGCCATGGATAAAGCAAAGGGGCCAGAAGATGTTTCGGTCGTGATTCAGATTTTTGCCGCCCTGACCCTGCTGTCCATTGCTCCGGCGATTCTGATCATGCTGACATCCTTTACGCGGTTTATTATCGTGTTTTCCCTGCTTCGCCAGGCCATGGGCACCCAGCAGATGCCGCCGAATCAAATCCTTGTCGGCCTGGCCATGTTTCTGACATTTTATGTCATGACCCCGGTCTGGCAGGATGTCAACCAGAATGCCGTCCAGCCGTATCTGGATAAAAAAATCAGTTCTGAACAGGCGATCAATACGGCCTTAACTCCCATTCGCAAATTTATGTACAAGCAGATCCGGGAAAAAGACCTGGCGCTTTTTATCGAAATTGCAGGGCTTAAACGGCCCGATACGCCGGCGGATGTTCCGACAATGGTCATGATCCCCTCATTTATCATCAGCGAGTTGAAGACGGCGTTTCAACTGGGGTTTCTGCTTTTTATTCCGTTTCATGATCATTGATATGGTGGTTGCCAGCGTGCTGCTGTCCATGGGCATGATGATGCTGCCGCCCATCATGATTTCCCTGCCGTTTAAATTGCTCCTGTTTGTCCTGGTGGATGGGTGGCATCTGATTGTGGGGTCTCTGGTCAAAGGGTTTTTGTGAAAGGAGCATCGCCGATGACGCCGGAATTTGTAACGGGTTTTTTTCTGGAAGCCATGAAAACAGCGGCCCTGCTGTCCATGCCCGTACTCCTGGTGGGCCTGGTTGCCGGGGTTCTGGTCAGCGTGTTTCAGGCCGCAACCCAGATCAATGAAATGACGCTGGTGCTGATTCCCAAGATGATTGCGGTCGGGATCGCCCTGATCATCTTCTTTCCCTGGATGATGGAGGTGATGGTGGACTTTACCCGTAATGTCATTGTCAATCTGCCGACAACCGTTCGCTGACCGCCATGACCACGCTCCGCATTTCCCTGCCTCAGATTCAGCTCTTTCTGTTTATTTTTCTGCGTGTCAGCTGCAATGACACTGACTGTCCCGGTATTTGACAGCCGGAATATTCCCGCGGTGTTCAAGATCGGACTTTGTTTTACCATTACCCTGGTGCTTTATCCGATTGTCAAGCTTGAGCCGGCTGCATTTTCGCCTTCCATGATTCCGTTTGCCATTGGCGTTGCCTGTGAAATACTCACCGGCGTCATTATCGGCTTTGTGATCCGGCTGATTTTCGCCGGCATTCAACTGGCCGGCGAACTGGCGGCGTTTCAAATGGGCTTTAGCGTCGCCAACGTGATTGATCCCATGTCCAGCAGCCAGGTGCCCGTCATATCCCAGATGATTTATATGTTCGCCATTTTGATTTTCCTGACAACCAATGCCCATCACTGGGTGCTTCGGGCCCTTGTCGAGAGCTTTACGCTGATTCCGCCATTTGGTTTTCATTCTTCGGGGAGTCTGATGGCCCGTCTCACGCAGGCTGCCGGCGATCTGTTCGTGATCGCCGTCAAGACAGGTTCGCCCGTGATCGTTTCGCTTCTTCTGGTCAGTCTGGGCCTGGGCCTGGTCGGCCGGACCGTTCCGCAGATGAATGTATTTATGGTGGCCACGCCGGTAAATATTTTGATTGGATTTCTCTTTCTTTCGCTTTCGCTTCCGTTGATGATGACGTATTTAAATCAACTGCTGAACGGGCTGGGAAAGGAAATCCTTCAGATCATGAAACTGATGGGACCTTAGGAAAGACCCATGGCGGATAACGACCAGGAGAAAACCGAGCAGGCAACGCCCAAGCGCGAGAGAGAATCCAGAGAAGAAGGCCAGGTCATTCACAGCAAAGAGGTCTCTTCGGCACTCGTTCTTCTTGGCGCCATTGTCGCATTTTATGCGGCCGGGTCCTGGATGGTTCACCGGATGGCCGGGGTGATGCAGCGATACCTCGGCGGCATGGGCGCGATTTCTTTAAGAGACGATTCCCTTCAGACCCTGGTTCTCAATGTGATGGCGGATTTTGCATTGATCGTATCCCCGGTGATGCTGGCGACGCTTGTTCTGGGGGTTGCCGCAAGCGTTTTTCAGGTTGGGTTTACAATCTCCACCAAGTCTCTGTCGCCGAAATTTTCAAAGCTTAACCCGATTCAGGGGATTGGCAGATTATTTTCGCTGCGCTCTTCCGTGGATGTCATCAAAGCCCTTGCAAAAATCCTGGTGCTGGGGGGGCTGGCCTATTCCCTGATCAAAGGCGAGACGCAGGCCCTGCCGCTGCTCATCCAGATGGATGTGATGGATATCTGGGCTTTTATCGGCAGGGTATCGCTTCGAATCTGCCTCTATACATTTCTGGCCATGGCGGCCATTGCATGTCTGGACTATCTGTTTCAGTGGTGGCAGCATCAAAAAGACCTGCGGATGACCAAACAGGAAATCAAGGAAGAATCCAGGCAGACCGAGGGAGACCCCAAGGTCAAATCCCGTATCCGTTCGATTCAACTGGAAATGTCGCGGCGCCGAATGATGGAAGGGGTGCCGGGCGCCACCGTCGTCATCACCAATCCGACCCATCTGGCGATTGCCCTCAAGTACGATTCCAAAAACATGCAGGCGCCCAAGGTCGTTGCCAAGGGCGCGGGCTTCATTGCCGAAAAAATCAAGGAAATCGCCAGATCCAACCGCATCCCCGTTGTCGAGAACAAGCCCCTTGCCCGTGCCCTGTTTAAAGCCGCGGATGTCGGGGCCGATATCCCGTTGGAGATGTACAGAGCCGTTGCCGAAATACTGGCGTATGTCTATCGGCTGAAAGGGATCCGCTGATACCGTCATACGCCCCCCTGTTTTTAAATAGAAATTCCGAATTCCGGATTTTGATATTCGGATTTTTTCTGAACCTCTTTTTTTCTATCACGATTTAAATCCCTTGTACACTCTTCTCTGGCACAATTCCTGCATTCTTTTTCTGTCAAATCAACCCGCTTCCCTTTACGACGGAAAAACATGGAAATCGCCACACAGAATTTGTTTGCAGGACGGATTGCCCGCTTTACGCAAAGCGCCGACATCTTTATGGCGGTTGCGGTCATCGCCATCCTGATGATCATGGTCGTGCCGCTGCCATCCATCCTGCTGGATCTGCTGCTCTCTTTCAATATCACATTTTCACTGGTTATCCTGCTGGTTGGCATGTATATTCAAAAACCCCTGGAGCTGTCCTCATTTCCTTCCATACTTCTGGTGACCACCCTGTTCAGGCTTTCATTGAACGTGGCTTCCACGCGGATGATTCTGCTTCATGGCAATGAAGGAACGGATGCCGCGGGAAAAGTCATCATGGCCTTTGGTAATTTTGTCGTCGGCGGCAATTATCTGGTCGGCGTGATTGTCTTTCTGATTCTGGTTGTCATCAACTTTATGGTCATTACCAAAGGTGCGGGACGGATTGCTGAAGTTGCTGCCCGGTTTACCCTGGATGCCATGCCGGGCAAACAGATGAGTATCGATGCGGATTTAAACGCCGGCCTCATCAACGATCAGGAAGCCAAGAACTCAGGCGGCGGCTGGTCGCGCATGAAGCCGAATACTACGGGGCAATGGACGGCGCCAATAAATTTGTGCGCGGAGATGCCATCGCCGGCATTCTGATTACCCTGATCAATATCATCGCGGGACTGGGAATCGGCGTTTTTCAGCACGGCATGAGCTTTTATGACGCAGCCCAGATTTATACCCTGCTGACCGTGGGCGATGGGCTGGTCAGCCAGATTCCGGCGCTGATCGTCTCTACGGCTGCAGGTATCATTGTCAGCCGGGCCGGTTCTGAATCGAGCATGGGAAAAGAAATCACCTCTCAGCTCCTGGTTCAGCCGCGCGCCATCGGCATTGCCAGTTCCGTCCTGTTCGGATTCTCCCTGATTCCCGGGCTTCCGACGATTCCTTTTTTGACGCTTGCGGCCTTGACAGGAACCCTGGCGTATATCCTTTCAAAATCATCTCGCGCCGAGAATGCGAAAGAGGATCGCATCGCGCAGGCGGCATCGGCCAAGGCCAGGTCGCCGGAAGCGGTCAAACTCATGCCCCCGCTGGACATTCTGGCGCTGGAAGTGGGGTATGGACTGATTCCGATGGTGGATGCCGCCCAGAACGGAGAGCTTCTGGAGCGCATCAAGTCCGTTCGCCGGCAGATTGCTCAGGATATCGGCATTCTGGTTCCCTCGGTGCATATTCAGGACAACATGCAGCTCAAGCCCGGGGAATACTCGATTTTACTGAAAGGCAACGAGGTCGCAAAAGGCGATCTCATGATCAATCATTATCTGGCCTTGAATCCGGGCGTGACCCAGGAAAAAATTGAAGGCATTCCGACCAAGGAGCCGACATTCGGGCTTCCGGCATACTGGATAAAAGAGCAGGAAAAAGAAAAGGTCATGGGAAAAGGATACACGGTGGTGGATCTTCCGACAGTGCTGACCACGCACCTGACCGATGTCATCAAAAAACATGCGCATGAATATCTGGGAAGACAGGAAGTCCAGCAGCTCCTGGATACCCTCAAGGAAGCTTATCCCCGGATTGTTGAGGAACTGGTTCCCAATCTGCTTCCACTGGGATCGGTGGTGAAGGTTCTTCAAAATCTGCTGGTCGAACAGATTCCCATCCGGGATCTGCTGACCATTCTGGAAACCCTTGCGGACTGGGCGCCGGTGACAAAGGATCTGGACATGCTGACCGAATATGTCCGGCATGGCCTGGCCCGGACCATCACCCGCCTTTATGCCTCTGCCGGAAGGAACCCTCACGCTGATGACCATGGATCATGCGATTGAGAACCTGATGCTGCAATCCCTTCAGCAGAGCGCTCAGGGCAGTTTCCTGTCCATTGAGCCGGAGATTACCCAGAAAATCATCAGGCAAATTGCCAGAAACCTTGAAAAGTTTACATCTCAGAACCTTCAGCCGATTATCCTGTGTTCAGCGCAGGTGAGATTGCATTTAAGAAAGCTGGTGGACCGGTTTATCCCAAACCTGGTGGTATTGTCCTACAATGATATTTTATCCAGTATTCGAATTCAATCCTTAGGAATAGTGAGACTGACCGATGCAGATTAAACGATTTGAAGCGCCAACGATGACTGAGGCATTGCGGATGATAAAAAAAGAATTCGGACCGGATGCGGTGATTCTCTCCGCGCGAAGCCTGAGTCAGGAAAAAAGTCTTTTTGGCATCAAAAAACCCGCAGGCATTGAAGTGACGGCCGCAACCGACACCTTCGCCTTGGACACTCAGGAGGTCGTCGAGACTCGCGCGGCTACCGCTGGCGGCAGGGGGCGTTTCCAGCGCCCTGAAAGGCCAGCAACATTTCTATTCGCATTGATGACCCCGTCGGCAAGCAAGGCCTGATGAATACCATTCAGACGGGTTTGAAATCGCTGTCCATTCGCAAAAACGCTCAGCCGGCGTCTGCCGGAACGGATGAAAGCTTCAAGGAGAAATTTAAAAACCATTTTGCGCGTCAAGGGGTGGAAGATTTTTTTATTCAAGAGCTTTTTGCGTTATTCACCGAGAAATCCGGTTCAGCAATGGAATGGGGAAGCCAGGACTTTCATTCGGGACTGCTGAAGGTGTTTTCAGAAATGGGAATATCCGCAAAAGCCCCGGAAAACCGCAGCCGCCGCCCGCAGGTTCATGGATTTGTCGGTCCTGCAGGCGGCGGAAAAACCGCCACCATAGCCCGGCTGACAGCAATTTATACCCATCAACTCAGGCAGAAAGTCGGCTGGGTCACCTTTGACACCAAACGGGTGGCCGCAGCCGCTCAGCTTCAGGTTTATGGAAAGATTATCGGCGTTCCCGTGGAACCGGTGAGCACGGTCAAGGAGTTCAAGGAGGCCCTGAGACGTTTCGATCAGCTGGATCACATATTTATTGACACGCCGGGCATGGGAATCCGTGATGCACGGATCATAGCGGAGATGTCGGAAATTCTGAAACATGGCCATGTCAATACGATGTATCTTGTGGCCAGTGCTTCAACAAAAAATGAGGATTTGATTCAGATCGTGAAAGCCTACCGGCCGCTGTCCGTGACCCACCTGATTGTTTCAAAACTGGATGAAAGCCAGACCTATGGCAATGTGTTCAATCTGCTGATGCGTTCAAAACTTCCGGTTTCCTATTTTACCAGCGGTCAGGCAATTCCGCACAGCCTTGAAAAGGCCACGCTCGAAAAAGTGGTGGAACTGATTCTGAACCCTGCCAGGGAAAGCAAGCCCTGGCATGTTCCACCCGGAAAAACAGCCGAAATCATTCCCTATGACAAAAACAATGCCTCCCGGTTCCGGGACCATTATGTGGCCAACCACAACTCCATTCTTTTTCATCACCCCGAATGCGCGTGGGCCAAACGGATCAGACCCGAAAACCGTATTGTGTTTGAAAGCTTTGAAGAAGCTGCTTCAAAAGAATATATCCCCTGCAAAACCTGTTGCAGTCATATTTCGGAGATCCAGAACATGACCGAGGCTGAAGTTCACCGGGTCGGAAACGGCCAACCCTATTATTCAAGATAAGGTAATCATATGACGACGGGTTCAAGTAGTAATGTCATCAGTCTGTCCCGGAAACTGGCAGCCAAAAACGCAATGGCCCCTTCCCCCAGCCGGACAAGGGCTCCCGCACGCGGGTAATCGCCATCTCCAGTGGCAAGGGAGGTGTCGGGAAAACCAATATTGTCGCCAATCTCGGAATTTCCTTGTCCCGGCTTGGCAAGAAGGTCATGATTTTTGACGCGGATCTGGGGCTGGGGAACCTGGATATTCTTTTGGGACTGAGTCCCAAATACAATTTTTCTCACGTGGCCCTTGGAGAAAAAACCCTTTCGGAAATTATTGTCGAGGGGCCCTGCAATATCAAAATCCTTCCGGCCTCATCGGGAATTCAGGAAATGGCGAATCTTTCCAAGTCACAGACCGCCGATCTTCTGAGTGAACTGTATGCGGTGATTGATCCCATTGATATTCTTCTGATCGATACGGCCGCCGGAATATCCTCAAACGTCATGTATTTTAACGCAATCGCTCAGGAAGTTCTGGTGGTGGTATCGCCTGAGCCCACATCCATCACCGACGCCTATGCCCTGATGAAAATTCTTTCCATCCGATACGGCGTGAAGCAGTTCAAGCTGCTGGTCAACATGGTCAGCGATATTCAGGAAGCCCAGGAAGTTTACCGGCAACTGAAACTGGTTGCAGAAAGGTTCCTGGACATTGTCATCGAATATATCGGGCACGTAAATTACGATAAAAACATCACTCGCGGGGTCAGGCAGCAAAAAGCCGTATGTGATCTGTATCCGGAGACGCAGGCCAGCCGATGTTTCAATTCCCTGGCCGTCAAATTATGTCAGTCTCCGCTGGGCGCATCTCCCCCTAAAAACACCCGGTTATTCTGGCAGGAACTGATCACCAACAAGATGGATTTCACAAAGCCGTGATGGGATGACCGCCGGATCATGGCTCTCTGAATAAAGAAGACGATATGAACCTATCTGCCGCAGAAATGACTGCAAGCCCTTACAGGGACGATGAGATGACACGGAACCAGTTGATTACGGAATACCTTCCGTTTGTCAAACGCATCGTTCATCGGATGGTTGTTCATCTTCCCGCGCATGTGGATGTGGATGATCTCATGAATGCCGGTGTTATCGGGCTGATCCAGTCCATAGACCGCTATGATCCTGCAAGGGATAATACCCTGGCGACTTTCGCATCGTTTCGCATTCGCGGCGCCGTGTTAAGCGAGCTCCGGTCCCGGGATGTTCTTTCCCGCGGGAATCGAAAGAAAGTGCGGGAAATGCAGCAGACCTGGATTTTTCTGGAGAAAAAACGCGGAAGGGAGGTTGAAGACTGGGAAGTTGCCGAGGAACTGGGAATGACCGCGGATGAATTTGACGATTTGCAGCGTATGGCAGGCATCTCGTTTGTCAGCCTCGATGATATGGATTCTCCGTCGAACACTGAAAGGGAAAAGCTGCTCAGTCATTTCGTGAGTGGTGAGGATCAGGACGCGCTGATGTTGACCCGGGCATCGGAAATCAGAACGGCTCTTGCAAAGGCCATCGACGAACTCACTGACAGGGAAAGAATGGTTGTTTCCCTGTACTATGTGGATGAGCTGACATTGAAGGAAATTGGCGAGGTCATGAATTTAACCGAATCCAGAATCTCTCAGATCCATTCCGCCGTGATTATGCGTTTGCGAAAAAAGCTCATCAAAAATGGTGTCCTGGATAATTGACAGGTGTTTTTACCGTTATGTCAAAATGTTCAAGGGGACGTCAATAAAATGACGTCGGGAGCGCAGCCGTGAATACGAATTCCATCGAAAGTCAACAGATCCGTTCCGGGATTGCTTCAGCCGCCAGTTTGAAGCGGATTCAAAAAGATCGACAGCGCCGGCCGGCTGAACAGACGCGGCGGAATGGCGAAAAGCCTCCGGATTCAGATTCTCATCGCAATCCGGATCCGGAACCCCGTTTTTTATCTGAAGACATGCAGGAGGATATTCACATGAGTATAGCGCCTGAGGAAAATTTCGGGAAAATATCCGGTCCTCTGAAGAATCAAAGGACCGGGGCTAAGGGACAGGGAACGCGGATTGATATTGTCATTTAATTTTTTTAAAGGAAAAATGCCATGACCCGTGAGACACTCATGAATTGGGAGGTCTTTCTGGATACGGTCGGGTTTTGTTGCTGTGTTCTGACCGTTATGTATCTCATCAAACTGAAACGCAGTGCAGCTTTTAAAAGCAGGGCTTCAGATCCAATCCTGCAGGAAGATGCCGGCCCATTTAAGGCAATGCCGATAGACCTGCCCGCGGATATGTCTTTTGACGGGGTGCTGGCTTCGGTAAAAAATGACTGCTGGATAGATGTCGCCGCAGGCGGGCGGAAGGGTGCTGCCGCCGATCCCTATGATGAAGTCAGGCGGCTTCTGGATCTGGGAATGGAACCGCATCAGATCGCAGAGCGGATAAAAATTCCCCAGTGTGAAATCGATCTGATTGTCAGTTTGAGCCAGATTCAAAAGGACCCGGCTTCGGACAAAACAACTGAACAGGAGTACGGAGCAATTCTGGCATAGTTTGTGCAATTATAAATTTGTAAGTTCCGGTTTTGGTAAGCGGCCTATCTTATCAATTTACGAATTTACGAATTTTTCATTGAGAGGTCGGTATGAGTGGCGAAATGAACGGCATTTTAACAGGTGCCCGGATTCAAGAATTGAGGCTGGAGGTTTTGGCTAACAACATGGCCAATGTCAGCACCGTGGGATTCAAGGAGGACAGGGTGTTTCGAATTCCCTCAACGCCTTCGTCCGCCGAGGAAGACATTCCCTTTGCCGCCCCCGGAGAATTGTCCCTTGACGTTATTGCCAGCTTGCCGGCTCGGTACCTTTACCAATTATGAACAGGGGCAGTTGAAGGAAACCGGCAATGCGCTGGACGTCGGGCTGGAAGGGGAAGGTTTTTTTTCAGTTCAAACGCCTCAATGGCATTCAATACACGCGAAAAGGAAATTTTGAACTGAATGCGGATGGAACCCTGGTAACCCAGCAAGGATATCCGGTTCTGGGCAAAGGTGGCGGTGAAATCCGGATTTCCGGCCAGGAGGTTGTTGTGGATACGGGAGGCGCCATTATCGTTGATGGCGCCGAGGTGGATACCCTTAATGTTGTAGATTTTCTGGATAAAAAAGGGTTGTTGAAAAACGGTGATTCCCTCTACAGCCCGATAGATCCCAATGATCGAGGTTTCCCAGCGGAAAAGACCCTGGTTCACCAGGGTTCCATTGAAGGATCCAATGTGGATGCCATCAAAGTAATGACCGAGATGATCGACGTGATGCGAGGCTATGAATCCTATCAAAAAATTCTTCAATCCATGATTGAAACCAACAGTAAAGCCGTTAACGAACTTGGAGAACTGTCTTGACAAGAAATCAGAAAGAAGCAGGTTTTGATAATCAATCAGGATACGCGTTTTGTTGTCCGCTCATTGCCTGCTGCTCACAATTCAAAAGGAGGCCATTATGTCCCGGGCTTTATCCATAGCCGCATCTGGAATGCAGGCACAGTCATTGAACATCGATGTGATTTCAAACAATCTGGCCAATGTCAGCACAACCGGCTTTAAACGCAGCCGGGCGGATTTTCAGGATCTGCTCTATCAAAATATCCGTGCGGCAGGCGCAGCTTCATCCTCCGAAAATCAGGTGCCGACCGGAATCCAACTGGGACAGGGAACAAGACCGGTGGCCACGCAGAAAATCTTTATTCAGGGGAATTATCAGAATACCGGCAATGAGCTGGATATCGCCATTGAAGGCAGCGGATTTTTTCAGATCATGCAGCCAAATGGAGAAATCGCCTACAGCCGCTCGGGTGCTTTTAAACTGAACAGCGAGGGGAAAATCGTGACTTCGGACGGATACCCCCTGGAGCCTGAAATCTCCATTCCCAGTAACAGCGTATCGGTAACCATCGGTATGGATGGAACCGTATCCGCGCTAAAGGCCGGAGAGGTTTCCTCCACGGAAATCGGTACCATCGAACTGGCTCAGTTCCCGAATCAGGCCGGGCTCAGCAGTATCGGCAGGAATCTTTACCTGAAAACCGAAGCCTCGGGAGATGAGACAATCGGAACCGCCGGCAAAGACGGCAGGGGCACCCTGTCCCAGGGCAATCTGGAAATGTCGAATGTCAGCGTTGTGGATGAGATGGTCAACATGATCACGGCCCAGCGGGCTTACGAAATCAACAGCAAATCCATTCAGGCGGCTGATGAAATGCTGCAAATGGCCAATAATCTGAAACGGTAGCCGATCTACTGGTGCGTGCTGAATAAGGGCAGGGGAATCATGGCGACAAAAAATGGCCGAAAATATCCGCAGATGGCGGCAAGCGCTGCAGCCAGCAGGCGCCGGGGGAAGGCATGGGGCGGGGTTCTCTTGTTGGGGATGCTGGTCATGCTGTTTTCTTTTGAAAAAAACGGTGAAGCCGAAGTTTCAGACTTAACCACCATAAGCATATTTGAGAGGTCCGAAAGCAATGATGCGGATGTCCGTCTTGGCGACATTGCGGAAATCCGAAATGGGGACCCGGCCCTGATTCAAAAGCTTAAAGATTTGGTGATTGTCGCTGCGCCGCTTCCAGGCAAGAGCTTTAGCTTTGATGGACCCTATATTCTATCACGCCTGAAACAAAGCAATGTCGACCTTGCGCAGGTTATGATCCAGTCACCTGAAGTCATTGAAGTTTCAACGAAATCCATTGAAATATCCAGAAAAATGATTGAAGACATTGTCCTGTCTTTTCTGAAAGACAAAATCCCCTGGGATAAAAACCGGGTAAGGGTTAAACTCATTCAAACCAGTGAAAATCTGTTTCTTCCGGACAGGCCTTATACCTACAAAGTGATCCCGCCCGTTAAACCCAGTTATCTGGGAAAAGTTCCACTGAACGTTGTTTTTGATGTTCAAGGCCAGCCTCCTAAAAAGGCATGGGCAACCGTTAAGATCGAAGTTGAAACCGATGCCGTCGTTGTTCAAAAACCCCTTAACCGGAATCAGACCATTGAAAATGACGATGTGCATGTCGTATCAATGGATATGGCGGATCTGCCCTCCAATTATGTCTCCCGACTGGAGGATGTGGTGGGGAAAAAGACGCTGAGAGCCATGAACCCGAAAGAAGTCTTTCGAACCGATATCGTTGAACTGCCACCGATGGTCAAGCGCAATGACAGGGTATCCATTGTCGCCGAGTCCGAATCTTTAAGAATTACAGCCGTGGGAGAAGTTAAAGAAAGCGGGTGCAGGGGAGATCGTGTGAAGGTGGTAAACCTGAATTCAAACAAGGAAATTTTTGCCCGGGTCCTGGATTCAAAAACGGTTCGGGTGGAGTTTTGAAGTGTTGTGATCGTATGGTAGGAGGTGTTGTTATGATGATTCGACCGCTTTTGGCCTTCGGGTCAAAGAAATCTTGCCCGCCAGATGCCGAATGTGTGGGAAACGCAGATGGAAATATTTCAAGCGTTTTTTCCCGAACGACGTTTGATCTGCGCCCATCGGGCTTTTCGATTATCAAGCTGGGATGCCTGTTTTCGCTGATAATGGGGTGTCTCTGGGGGTGCGCCGCACCGATAAAACAGGTCCAGCCGATGGCTGAACTGCAACCGCCTGCATTTATGGCGGCTGAAACACCACGCCTACCACCGAAGGGTCTCTGTGGCAGGAAAACGTGCACCATGGGAGAACTCTTTGTCAACCCCAAGGCCAGACGGGTAGGGGATATCGTGACCATTAAAATCATAGAGTCCTCAAAAGCCTCCAACAATGCCACAACCAATACCGGCAGAGATTCCTCCTTGTCTCTTGGCATTGACAATTTTTTAGGCCTTGAAAATGAAAGCAAGTACGCGGCTGGAACCGGTTTTAATCCGTTTTCCAAAATTGCAGGCTCGGCAACCACCCAATTCTCCGGTACGGGCGGAACGACCCGGAGTGGCGACCTGAGTGCATATATCACCACGAGGGTGATTGGGGTATTGCCGAGCGGGAATCTGGCCATTTCCGGATCCAGGGAAGTTATTGTCAATAATGAAACACAACTGATTGTGGTAACCGGCGTGATCCGTTCCAGGGATATTTCGTCAGAAAATGTGGTGCTCTCAACCTACATTTCAGATGCCAGAATCGCTTACAGCGGTTCGGGAATCGTCAATGATCAGCAGCGCAAAGGCTGGCTTAGCAATGTTCTGGATGTTGTCTCCCGTTCTAGCGGCGATAGCCTCAGGGGTAGAAACGCAACGCTGACGGGCTTTTTGCGAAACCATCAACAGGTAGCCGGTTATGGGGATAAGAAAGTTTTCCCGTGCCGTGACCGTAAAACGATATGCCGGTGATTCCATGAAAAAATCATGCTCAACAAATCGATCGATCCGGGTCCGTGCAGCGACAGCCCTGGTTATCCTTGTGTGTCTGACTTCCAGCGCAGATGCGGCAAGGATCAAGGACATTACCCAAATCCAGGGGGTGCGTCAAAATCAACTCGTGGGTTACGGTCTGGTTGTGGGTTTAAATGGAACCGGCGATGGGGATAAAGCCAAATTCACGGTCCAGTCCCTGGCCAGCATGCTGGAAAAAATGGGGATGACGATAAATCCGATTGAAATCAAGGTGAAAAATGTTGCGGCCGTGATGATTACCGCCGATATGCCGCCATTTTCCAGGACGGGTTCGCGAATGGATGTTTCGGTCAGCTCGATTGGCGATGCAAAAGACCTGCAGGGAGGCACCCTGCTGTTTACCCCTTTGAAGGCCGCCGACGGCCAGACGTATGCCATTGCACAGGGAGCGATCAGCACAGGCGGGTTTTCTGCCTCGGGATCGGGAGCTACCACACAAAAAAACTTTCCAACCGTGGGTCGGGTAGTCGGAGGCGCCCTGATTGAAAAAGAAGTGTCAAGCGGTTTCAAGAACAAGGAAAGTCTGCTGCTGACATTGAACCATCAGGATTTCACAACGGCTACACGGGTTGCGGAATCCATCAATGCGGCTTTTTCGTCTCATATTGCCAAAACTTCGGATTCTGGCAGCATCGAAGTGCTCGTTCCTCCGAAGTATACGGATAATGTCGTCGGTTTTATATCTGTCCTCGAGGCGCTGGGTGTGACTCCGGATGTGGAATCGAAGGTGGTCGTGAATGAACGGACCGGTACGGTCGTTATCGGTGAAAATGTCCGGATTTCGAAAGTCGCCATTGCACACGGAAACCTGAGCATACAGATTAAAGAATCGGCCGATGTTTCGCAGCCCCTGCCCTTCTCCCAGGGACAGACCGTGGCAACCCCCAATACGAATCTTTCGGCAAAAGAGGAAAAAGCGCCGCTCTTTCTGATGGAGTCCGGCACCAGCATCGGAGAAATTGTCCGGGCGCTGAATGCGCTTGGGGTCACACCGCGCGATTTGATTTCTATTTTTCAGGCCCTTCAGGCAGCCGGAGCGCTGCAGGCCAAACTGGAGATCATGTAATCAACCGTTCAGGATGATACACGCATCACATGTACAGGGGCTATCGCGTGTAACGACTCTCAAAAGGGGGCGCCAGAAGATATGGATATATCGCTTAAAACAACCACCGGTTATGGCAATTATGCAGGGATGGGGATGAATTCTAGAGCGACCCGCCCGGTCTCTCCGGATTCCAAAATCGACTCGGCCTGCACGGAAATGGAGTCGCTGTTTATTCAGAACATGTTCAAGGAGATGCGGGCGTCAATTCACAAGAGCGGGCTGACAAGCGGCGGAAAGGCGGAAGAAATGTTCACGGGCATGCTGGATGCCGAGATGGCAAAAGCGATTTCCGCATCCGGCGGAATCGGGCTTTCCTCGATGGTCCGAAACCAGTTGGAAAATGTTCCGGAAACCGGCAATGCCAACCAGACAAAATGATCTGCCATGATCTGGCAATGACGGACGTTTTCCGCAACAATCGCCTATTTTCGAGCATCAGACCAAGGGTGAGAAATATTATTAAAGTTTTGGCTGATAAAGGCTGATATTCTATTCAGGGTAGCCATCAACATGCGAAGGAGAGTATTATATGGTGAACACCATTGGAAGAAATCAGCCCGCGGGCATAAAAGCCTATACCAGTCAGAAGACGTCCAGGCTTCGGGAAAATGAGAACGCGTCCGGGAATAAACCCGCTGCGGATTCCCGCGAAGATCGGGTATTGCTGTCACCCATGGCAAAAGAAATTCAGATGGCGAAAAGCCAGTTGCAAGGAATTCCCGATGTTCGGGCCGAGAAAGTGACCGAGATCAAAAATCAGATCAGCCAGGGAACTTATCCGGTTTCTTCAGAAAAAATTGCGCATCGTCTGATGGGGGAATCGCTGCTGAATGAGCTCTTATAGGTCTTCTGAATGACTTCACAAAACAGGCGATAACATGGAAATTATGCTAAAAGAGTTGATAGCGGTATTAGAGAAACAGGCCGAACTTTACCGCTCGCTCCTGGATAATCTGATGCATGAAAAAAAAGCGGTTGTCAGCGCGAATATGGCTGTGATTAACGCAGTCCGAACCCAGAAAGAAGCGATTCTGGAGACGATTCATGCCGGGGATGAAAAGCGAAAGGACGTGGTTAAAAAGATATCCGATCATCTGGGATGTCCGATCCAGGACCTTACCCTGGCGCAACTGGCCCAGCGGGTGGAAGGTCCCTTATCATTGAAACTGATCCAGTGCGCTGCGGATATTTGTTTACTGGTTCAGGACATTCAACATGAAAATGAAATGAATAAGTCATTGATAACGCATTCGCTGAAGCTGATCCGATCTTCAATTAACCTGATTGTGCAATTGGTGACGCCGCCTCCGGTATATTTCCGTACCGGGAAAATGTATCAGGGGGAAGTTTGCGGCACGGTTTTATCAAGCTCTGTATAAACAGCCCTGCAACGCCCTCATGGATGCCTGTCCATAATGAATGCCATACCGGCGTTGGCTTTACCGCCAAACAGGCTTCTGTCGCCCGAATCTTTCACTTAATCCCTAACTACGGTCAATTCCATGAATCCAATTGAAGAAATCATCCAAAAGCTCCAGCCGGTTATTGACACGGTTGAAACCATCGGCCTGAATGACGTCGACGGGTGGAATGCGGTCTGCTCGGATCTGCATGCCATCCTCCCGTGTATTCCAGATGCATTCAGCGCCCTGTCTCAGGTCCTTGAGTCGTCTGTTCAGGGGATTAATGCCATTGCTCTGAAAACGGCCTGCAATAACTTTGCGACTGTTGAGGCGGTGAGCAAGGGCCTCTGTGTCTGCAAACAATGTCTGGAAGCGGGGGCGCTTTCCGAAGATATCATTGATACGGCGATTCAATCCCTGAATCAGGTTATATCCGGCGACCCGGTTGTTCCGGAACCCTTGCCCGCTGATTCCGGGAGCCGTTCCCTGCTTCAGGATGAATTGAACGATCTTGCAGCGTTATGGGTTCAACTGGAACCCGATGATGCATCGGGTGTTTCGAGAATCCACCAGGCGCTGGTTGCTTTCTCTGAACATGATGGTCTCCATGCGTCTGTTAAAGATCAGATACTGAAATCAATAGAAATTCTGGATGCGATTCTGCAGCGTGAAGTGGACAGCCTGAAGGATGCCTGGGCCGAGGCGGGGAGCAGTCTTGAGCGGGCTATTCAAATGATGGAAAATCCGGATGATATTCAGCCAAGCCAGCCTGAAATTAAGCAGCCTTCTCAGCAGAATGTTGATGCCCTTCAGGATTATATGCCCAAAGATCCGGATACGGATCTTATTGGTGAATTTGTTGCAGAAGCAAACGATCTGATTGCGCGAGCCGAGGAAGCGCTTCTCGAACTTGAAGTGGATCCGGAAGACATGGATGCCGTGGGGACGGTATTTCGTGCGTTTCATACGATAAAAGGGACCTCTGCTTTTTTGGAGCTGTCTCTCCTTTCAGAAATGGGGCATCACGCGGAATCTCTTTTGAGCCGGGTTCGGGACAAAGAGATCCGGTATCAGGGCGGCTATGCAGATCTTGCCTTGCGGTCACTGGATATGCTTAAGACCCTGATGCATTCGGTTGAAAAGGCGCTTGGCGGAGACCCGCTTATCAAACCCGGAGGATATGATGCCTTGATGGATGTTTTGATGAATCCGGAGGCGGCAGGTGTATCGGAAGAAAGAGATGACACCGCATCTCCCCGGATCGGGGATATTCTGGTTGCCCAGGGTAAGGCCGACAGACAGTCTATTGAGATGCTGGTGAAGGATCATTCGGAAGAACCCCTGGGCATGGCGGCAATCAGAACCGGAACGGCATCGGTAAACGATGTGGCGCATGCCCTTCGCACCCAGGAGCGCATGAAGGGTTCCCCCAAACAATTTGTCGAAACATCGGTTCGGGTCAGTACGGATCGTCTGGACCGTCTGATTGACATGGTCGGCGAAATGGTGATTGCCCATTCCATGGTGGCGCAGGACAATGTGGTCGTTCAGGCAGCCCACTACGAACTTCTGAAAAAAGTGAATCATACCACCAAAATCGTTCGGGGGCTTCAGGATCTGTCGATGTCGATGCGGATGGTGCCGCTAAAGGCGACGTTTCAGAAAATGGCAAGGCTGGTTCGGGATGTTGCCCGAAAAGTGGGGAAAAATGTTACGTTTGTTACGGAAGGGGAAGATACCGAAATTGACAGAAATCTTGTGGATGTGATCAATGATCCCCTGGTCCACATGGTCAGAAATGCCGTGGATCATGGTATCGAATCTCCGGAAGTGCGAAAGAAAAATGGAAAACCCCCCAATGGGACGGTGAAACTGTCTGCTTTCCATTCCGCGGGCAGTGTGGTGGTTCAGATAATTGATGATGGCAAGGGGTTGGATCGGAAAGCCATTCTGGCAAAGGCGATTGAAAAGGGGATGATCACGGACGGCTCGGCTGTGTGCGATCGTGATGTCTGCAACCTGATTCTGGAGCCCGGATTTTCAACGGCTGAAGTGGTTACCGATGTGTCAGGCCGGGGCGTTGGCATGGATGTGGTGAAAAAAAATATTGAATCCCTTCGCGGCCAGGTCGAGATTACCTCCGAACCGGGCAAGGGGTCTGTTTTTCGAATGAGCCTTCCCCTGACCCTGGCGATCATTGATGGAATGGTTTTGCGGGCCGGTCAGGAGACTTACGTCATTCCAACTGTCTCGATTGTTCGATCCATCAAACCGGATCCCAAGGACATTTCGACGGTTTTCAACAAGGGTCGGGTGCTGTCGCTTCAGGGAAAATTGATTCCCTTGTACCGGATGACCCATCTTTACGAAATTGATGACAGCAGCGATGATCAAGAAGAGCTGGTGGTGGTGATCGAAGACGACGGGAATCAGGCGGGGCTGATAATTGACGAGCTGGTCGGCAGGCAGCAGGTGGTGATAAAAACCCTTGGAGAAACCATGCAGAAGATACCGGGAATATCCGGCGGCGCCATCATGCCAAACGGAAGGGTCGGGTTGATCGTGGATATTGCGGGGCTGATGAAGCAGACCTCGGCGGATACGGCTGACAGGAAGGAAGACAGATCTGATAAGGCTTATCAATGATGCAGGCATCCCATGAACTGAATGACAAGCAATTCCGGACGATATCGGATCTGGTATACCGGCATTGCGGCATCAATTTAAAGGACGGCAAGGAAGCATTGGTGAAGGCAAGGCTCATGAAGCGGTTTCGCGCCATCGGCATGGATTCCGTGGAATCCTATCTGCAGCTCATCGAGAGCAAGGCCGGTGATCATGAGCTGGATCAAATGATTGATGCCATGACCACAAACAAAACAAGTTTTTTCAGGGAAATTGAACATTTCAAGTTTTTGCGGGAAATGGTGCTGCCTCAGTTCAAGGGAAAGCGAATGCGGTTCTGGAGCGCGGCCTGCTCGTCGGGTGAAGAGCCCTATTCCCTGGCCATGCTGCTCAGAGAACACCTTTCGGACATGGATCGCAGGGATGTGTTGATTCTGGCCACCGATATTTCCAGAAGAATGCTTGAAAAAGGCGCAAAAGCCCTATATTCTGATGATGCCCTGAAGGATCTTCCATCGTCGTATCTGCAAAAGTATTTTGTCAGGTCGCAAAATACCGCATGCACCTATCAGGTTTCCAATACTGTCCGGTCCATGGTTCGCCTGGCCCGCCTGAATCTGATGGATTCGTGGCCGATGAAGGGTCCATTTCACGTGATTTTCTGCCGCAATGTGATGATTTATTTTGATCGCGCCACGCAGCAGCAGTTGGTTAACCGTTTCTGGGAGCTTCTTGAGCCTGGCGGTTATCTCTTTGTGGGCCATTCGGAAGGACTGTCGGCCATAACGCACAAATTCAAATATGTTCGTCCGGCGACATATCGAAAATAAGAAACCAATAAACGCTAGGCGGCATCTTCACGATCCTGTCTTGCAATCTGCTCATATAAATTACGGTACCTTGTACCATAAACGGATCATACTGGAAAAGACAGACAGGTAAAGATGAATCAAGTTGTCGCTGTAGGAGATATGAAAACAGGATGCAGGGAAGACATGATTGTCACCCACGCGCTTGGAAGCTGTCTGGGACTGATGGTGTATGATCCCGCAGTTCATGTTGGCGGGCTTCTCCATGCCATGCTGCCGCTTTCAAAAATCAATCTGCAAAAAGCTTCTGAAAATCCCTATATGTTCGTCGATACGGGGGTTCCGGAACTTTTTCGGCAATTGTATGATCTGGGCGGTCAGAAAAACCGCATGGTGATAAAAGCTGCCGGGTGCGGGCAGCCATTGGGCAACAGCGAAATGTTTAAAATCGGGGAACGCAATTACACCATCCTGAAAAAACTGCTCTGGAAAAATAATATCATGATCGAAGCTGAAGATGTGGGCGGAATAGCCAGCCGTACGGTTTATTTTGACCTGTCAACGGGCCAGGTGACAATCAGCAGTAAAGGAGTTAAAAAAGAGCTGTGAACCAAAGAGAACTGAAATTAATCTTGGACGATGTGAAGTCTTTTCCCAGTATGCCTGCCGCGGCGCTGAAACTGCTGACGCTGCTGAAAGATGAGAACACATCCAATGCGCAGATCGAGCAGATCTTAAGATATGAGCCCGGCTTGACCGCCAATATACTCAAGCTGACCAATTCCGCTTTTTTTGGCCTTCCCACAAAGATTGGTTCTATCCGGCAGGCGATTCTGATGATCGGGTGGAAAAAACTGATTCAGATCGTTCTGACATCCTGCGTCAGCGCCATTATTGATAAGCCCGTCCAGGGTTATGATTTGTCGGCGGGGGATTTGTGGCGGCACTCCGTGGCCGTTTCCGTGGCTTCTGAAACGCTGGTGAAAGAGCTGAAGTTATCGGTTCCCGAAGAGGTGTTTACGGCGGCGCTCCTTCATGATGTCGGGAAAATGGTGCTGGGAAAATATGTAAAAGAAGACATTGTTGTGATGGATGGGGAGGAGATGCAGGATGTTCCTTTTGAACAGGTCGAACGCAGCATGTTCGGAATAGACCATGCTGAAATCGGCGCCAATATTCTGAGGCGCTGGTCGTTTCCACCGTCAATGATCAGCGCGGTGCGATGGCATCATGATCCGGATGCCGCACCCAAACCCAACCACATGATAGATGTGGTTCATGTGGCGGATGTATTGTGTTTGATGTCGGGGATTGGCGTGGGCAGGGAAGGGCTTCAGTATCGGCCATCACCGGGGGCCTGCGAGCGGATCGGTCTTGCCGAAGAACACCTTGAAAGGGTGGCGAGTCAGACGCTGCAATGGGCAAATGATCTGGCAGCATCCCTTCAGGCGGATTCCTGATTCTGTTCACCCGCGGATTTAACGGATTGCGGCTGTTTTCAATTGTTAAACGGCGAATGAAAAACCGGGAGAGTTGAGTTATGGGGATAAACATACTTATTGTGGATGACAGCAGCGTCATGCGGGCAATGATTCTGAAAACGCTTCGCATGAGCGGGCTTTCTCTTGGCGATGTCTACGGGGTTCCAAATGGCGCAGAGGGGTTGGAAATTCTCGGCCGGCAGTGGACGGATCTGGTGATTCTGGATATCAACATGCCGGTTATGAATGGAGAAGACATGATGATCCGCATGAAGGAAAATCCGGAAACGCGGGATATTCCGGTTATTGTCGTATCTACCGAAGGCTCCAAGACCCGGATTGAAAACCTGGTGAAAATGGGCGCCATTTTCATCCGCAAGCCATTCACTCCCGAAATCATTCGCGATGCCATCCATCAGAGCCTCGGTACAGGAGAAAGTCATGGGTAATCCTCGACAAAAGGTGTTGGGCGCAATCGTCAGCGAATCTATGGAGAAACTGGCTTTTATGTTTTTTTTGTCCGATTCTTTCAGAGAACCGATTTTGTTTCAGGATGCCGTGACGGCCGAAGTAACGTTTACAGGCGTTTTTTCTGGCCGGCTTGCGGTGGTGATGACCGAACCGGCTTTAAAGGAACTGGCTGCAAACATGCTGGGAATTGACATTGAAGCGGTTGAACAGAATCATCTGGGCGATGCTTTGAAGGAAACCGCAAACATTATCTGTGGGAACTGGCTTCCGGTTATCGGCGGCGACGAGGCTGTGTTTCACATTGCCGCTCCGAGGATTTTGAGTCCATCGCAGGCTGCAACTGCTTTGACAGGCCGAGCCCCTTCTGTTCTGGAAAAAATGAGTGTTGATGAAGAACCCTGCGACATTTATTTTTTCAGGGAATGAACTGATAGTCTGGCATGAATCTGGCATATATAAATTGAGCAGGCACGGCGAAATGATAAAAGTACTGATTGTTGATGATTCTGCGGTTGTTCGGAAAATATTGACCGAAGAATTGTCCAGATATAAGGACATCGAGATTATCGGTACGGCGGTGGATCCCTATGTGGCACGCGATAAGATTGTCAAACTTCGGCCGGATGTGATTACGCTGGATCTGGAAATGCCGCGGATGGATGGTCTTTCATTTCTGGCCAAATTGATGAAGCATTATCCCATGCCGGTTGTCGTACTCAGTTCCCTGACTCCCAGAAACAGTGAAATGGCGCTGAAGGCTCTGGAACTGGGGGCTGTTGAGGTGCTGGGGAAGCCTGGGACGGCCTATTCAACGCAAAACATCTCTCAGCATCTGGTTCGAGCGATTCGTGGTGCGGCTTCGGCGCGGGTTCAGCGCACTCCCGAAAAAACAGAGGCGGCCCAATTTCAGGCCGGTTCAGGCACGCTGCTGACCCATACAACGCATAAGGTCATTGCAATCGGAGCATCAACCGGCGGAACAAAGGCGATTGAAGTCGTCCTGAGCGGCATGCCGGTTTCCTCTCCAGGAACCGTCATTGTTCAGCACATGCCGGAGAATTTCACTACGTCATTCGCAAAACGCTTGAATGATCTGTGTCAGATGGAGGTCCGCGAAGCGCGGGACAATGACCCCGTTGTGCCAGGGGTTGCCCTTGTAGCGCCGGGGAACCATCATATGCTCCTTCACAGAAGCGGCGGGAATTACCTGGTCAGAATCAAGGATGGCCCCATGGTGCATTATCAGCGTCCCAGCGTGGATGTCCTCTTTCAGTCCGTTGCTGCCAGCGCCGGCAAAAATGCCGTCGGGGTGATTTTGACGGGCATGGGCGCGGACGGGGCCAAGGGGCTTCTGGCAATGAAGGAAAGAGGGGCTTATACCCTGGCGCAGAATGAAGAAAGCTGTGTGGTTTTTGGAATGCCCAAGGAAGCCATCAAAATGGGAGCTGCAGATAAAATCGTCGGGCTTGCGGATGTGTCTCGTTCCATTATTCTGGCGCTGCAAAAAGAGGGTGCCTGATCGGATTGCCTGCAGCAGGCGATGCGTCGTAAATCGAAAAGAATCGTGAAAGGGTTATTGCCATGATAGGTTTGAACGCAGCATTGTATATCGGAAGAGATGCCCTGATGACCCAGCAGTTGGCAATTTCCGTAACCGGACAGAATATCGCCAACGTGAACACGACTGGATATTCCAGGCAACGGGTCATTCTGGAGAGCAAGGTGATTGATTCCGCACAGGGGCCCATCGGGGCTGGCGTGATTGATAAGGGGATTGAACGTTCCTATGACCAGTTTTTGAATGCGCATATCCGGGATGAGATTCAGCAAAAAGGGACATGGCAAGCCGAGAATCAGGCGATGCAACAGACGGAAATTATTTTTGATGAGGCTTCCGGTGACGGCTTAAGCCAGCACATGAGTCAGTTCTGGGATTCATGGCAGGATCTGACCCTGAATCCCTCTGGCTACGCGGAACGAAAAGCGCTTGCGACTGCAAGCGAGGACCTGGCATCCAATTTTCAGGAAAAATACCAGTATCTTGATCAGATTCAAGAAGATATGGATGATAGCATCGCGGCTGCAACGGATGAAATCAATTCCCTGGCATCGAACATTTCGGATCTGAATGATAAAATTGTACAGATGGAAATGAATGGCAGTTCAGCCAATGATTTTCGGGATCAACGGGATGTGTTGATCAATCAGTTGTCTGAAAAAATAAATTTTACGACCAGTGAAGATTCGCAGGGGCGTGTGACGCTGACCCTTGGAGATGGCAACGCACTTGTAGGCAGTCCAGCGTTTGGAAAACTGACAACTGTCGTGAATGCTACCACCGGGTATCGGGATATTGTGTGGGATTCAGCACCGGCGACTGCGATCAATGATAATATTACCGCCGGGAATTTAAGCGGATGGATGAATGTCCGGGATTCAATTGTTCCGGAATATAAAGACCAACTGGATACACTGGCCGGGCAGATCATTGATCAGGTCAATGCGGTTCATGCCGCAGGCCAGGACTTGGACGGTTCGCCAGGAATCGATTTTTTTTCCGGCAACTCCGCTTCAACAATTCAAGTGAATCAGGCTGTTCTTGATGATGTCAATAAAATTGCGGCCGCAGGAGGAACTGTTTCGCCGGACTTGATACGGGGGGACAACACCCAGGCCCTTGCCATGGCCGATCTTCAGAATACACTGACGATGGACGGCGGTTCGGCGACATTTGATACATATTATAATACCCTGATTTCCGGAGTCGGCAGCGATGTGCAGAATGCTTCGATGAATCTGGATCATCACTCCGCGACGGTTGAACAGATGGAAAATTACCGGGAGTCTGTTTCAGGGGTTTCGCTTGACGAAGAAATGGTAAATCTGGTTAAATTTCAGCAGGGATATTCGGCTGCCGCGAAACTGATTGATACCGTCAGTCAGATGATGGACACTGTCATCAATATGGTTCACTAAAAGCAGGAAACCGTCGAACCCGGATTCGATGCGAATCTGTAACCGGCCGATTGCAGCGTGTGGGCCATTTGTCAAGAAAATGAGTCGCATGATGAGCTTACAACCACTTGAGCGTCCGTCATCTTTTCGTGTCGAAGATGTCCTCTTGATCGCTTTGAAAAAAATTGAGGATATTTCTTGTACAAAAGCCAGGCTATATTCCGGGTTTTATTCCGGGATCGGGCTGTCTGTTTTGGAAGAAGACATGCCGGATGAAGCCATCAATCCCAGGCTATGGAAAAAACTGATTTCCATTGAAGCAAAATTGAATTTGATCCTGGAGAAGCTGATTCAGAACAGTGACGGATTCAATCAGGCTCAGAACCGGCAGTTGTCCTTAAGTGAAGAAGATATCCGGATTTTGACACCGGATTTTTTTGCAGTCGGCGACTTTGTCGAAATTAAAATGCTGTTGCCCGTGAATACGCCGGTATGGATCATTCTGTATGGCAGGGTGTCACAGGCCAGAAGCATTACTTCGGAACAGAATGAAATATGGATTCAGTTTTCAGAAATGGCGGATGATGTTAAACAGATTATTGGATATTATCTGTTAAACCGCCAACGGGAAATTGTCCGAAAACTCAGGCAGCAATCAAAAACCTGTAACCCGTGATCCGTCTTATGAAATTTTTGTCTGAATATTGATGCTGTTCAATTTAATATAATCCTCTCGCTGCCAGCGAAAATGAGGCATGAAGGCAGGTTGGGGCCGGTGCCAGGCCACATTCAATCAAACAGGACGTGTTAATTCATGTATGTTGCAATCGGAATTGTTGTTGTGTTTGCGGCCATTGGCCTGGGCTATTTGATGGAACATGGCCATTTCAGCGTGCTGTTTCAGCCCGCGGAGCTGGTTATCATCGGCGGAGCAGGCTTGGGCGCATTCATCATCGCATCTCCCAAAAAAGTGATTTCCCTGACCATAAAAGCCGTTACCAAGATTTTCAGCGGACATGACATTGATAAAAAAGCCTTTATCGAATTGCTGCTGCTGCTGAATGAAATATTTTTCAAGGTCAAACGGGAAGGGTTTCTGGCGATTGAGGCGGATATCGATCATCCGGATGAGAGCGAGCTGTTTAAAAAATACCACAGTGTCACTTCCAGTGCATCCACAGTGAATTTTATCTGCGATAATTTTAGAACCATTATTTCATCCAACATGACTCCCAATGAACTGGAAAATCTGATGGATTTAGACATGGAAGCCCAGGAGCATGATGCAATGATTCCTGCCGCGGCCCTGACAAAAGTGTCGGATGGCATGCCTGCGCTGGGGATTGTTGCCGCTGTTCTGGGCGTGGTTCTAACCATGGGGAAGATCAGCGAACCGCCGGAAGTTCTGGGGCACAGCATCGGCGCAGCATTGGTGGGGACTTTTCTGGGCATTCTGCTCAGCTACGGGCTTATTGGTCCCATGGCAACCAATATCGAAAATAAGGCCAAGGAACACGAAGCCTATTTAAAAGTGATCAAAACGGCGATTCTGGCTATGGCCAGTGGTGCAGCTCCCCAATCGGCCGTGGAGTCCGCCAGAAGGGCCATTCCGATTGCGGATCGGCCAGGTTTTGAAGAACTCAATGAGGAGATCAAGAATTGGAAGGGCAACCAGTAATCATCAAGAAGGTCAGAAAGAAAGGGCACGGTGGCGGACACGGCGGGGCCTGGAAGGTGGCTTACGCCGATTTTGTCACCGCCATGATGGCTTTCTTTCTTCTCATGTGGCTGCTCGCCATGGTTTCCCCCGAGAAACGGGCTGGCGTTTCCTATTATTTCAAGCATTTTAACATTTTTGATAAATCCGGACTGTCGTTTGTTGAAACCAAGATTACGCCTAAAGTCAATTTGATGGATGATCAGGCGATTGGAAAACCCGAACTGTCTCTTCAGATTGAGGAAGAGGAACAAAGAGCGCTGCAAAGCTCAGAGGCGTTAAGCGAGCATCTGAAAAAAGAGATTGAGTCCAAGCTTGCTGATTTCAAGGATCAGATCATCATCGATACATATGAAGGCGCTGTTCGGGTTGAGATCCTGGACAAGGAAACCGGGACCATGTTTCCTCTGGGCAGCTCCGAAATCTCGGCAAACGGCAAGCGGATCCTGAAAATCATTTCTCCCGCCATCATCAGCAGTAACCGAAAAATTGCCATTGAAGGGCATACGGATGCGCTGACCTATGCGGCTCCCGGCAAATACAGCAACTGGGAGCTTTCCACGGAAAGGGCATCCGTCGCCCGAAAAGAGCTGGAACGAGATGGGCTGCCGCCTGAGATGCTGATGCGGGTGACCGGTTATGCCGCAACCGAACCTCTTAACAAGAGCAATCTTTATGACCCCAGGAATCGCCGAATCAGTATCCTGATGTTTTATCAGTACAAGGATAAAACCCCGGGAAAGGCGAATGATATGAAGGGAAAGATCAACGTTATCAAATGAGGAGGTTGTCTGATGCGAGTTACCCAAAAAATGATAACCAATCAGGTCAATAGCAATTTGTCGAAAAATATTGAAAAATTCATGAAAACCCAAAGCCGGATTTCGTCCGGAAAACAGATCAACCAGGCATCGGATGATCCGGTCGGCATGGCAAAGATTCTGGACTACCGCAAGACGCTGGATATGATTGACCAGTATGGCCGCAACATCTCCCAGGCCCGATCCGGTCTGGAAGCCGGAGAATCCACACTGTCGGCTATCGGCGAGTTGTTGACCCGTGCCAAGGAGCTGGCCCTGTCCCAGGCAACGGGTACAGTCAGCCCGGAATCCCGTCAAGATGTGGCCAATGAAGTCCGGCAGATACGGGATCAACTGATCCAATTGGCCAACACCAAGCAGGGAGATCGCTATATGTTCGGAGGACGCAAAACCGATGCGCCGCCGTATGACTCCCTTGATCCGAACCCCATATTTCAGGGAGATGATGGCGAGGTTTTGGTGATGGTCGCCGACGGGGTTACGATGGATATGGCTGTCAGCGGGGAGGAGGCGTTTAACAGTGGCGTGGATCCGGTTGAGGTATTGACAAAACTTATCGATGGACTGGATGCCAATGATCCAACTGCCATTTCTGACCAGTTCGATCCCCTGGATCAATCTCTGACCCAGGTAACAAATGAACGGGCCGATGTCGGCGCCCGATTAAACCGGTTGGATTCAACCGAATCCCATTGGGCTGATTTTGAAATCAATATTCAAAAAATGCTCTCGGATACGGAAGACCTGGATTTGGTTCTGGCGGCGTCGGATCTGGCCGCGCAGGAAACTGCGTATCAGGCATCCTTGGCCGCGTCAGCCAAAATCGTTCAATACAGCCTGCTGGATTATCTGGAATAGCCCCGTGAATAAATTGTTCTGGGCAGTCCTGGGGATTTCACTGATATCTGCCGCAACCGGCTGGGGGATCAGCGGCGAAGACATTCATCGTCTCAACAAGGCCGGTCTGAGTGCGGATACGATTCAGTTGATCATCAAGGAAAAAGTCATTGAAACCTGCGCTTTTACCGTTCAGGAGCTAATTGATCTAAAGATCCATGCCAGGCTTTCCGAGAAAACGCTGCAAACGCTGATCACCGAGGGTTCATTCCTTAAAGACCGCTCGCCGGTGGTATATGGCCAGGATGTGAATCCGGTCAGATTGACAACGGTTGCCGATATTATTGAGCTGAAGCGGGCAGGTGTCAGCGATGATATTATTCAGGCCATCATTATCTCCGGATCAAGCTCCCGAAACGAGCCGGACAGGGATAATGCCTGGCAGATGCTGAACAGAATGGAAATTGATGTCGATACGCGAAAATGACCATGGGTGATTCCTCTCAGGCCTTAACACCGACAAATTACTTTTTGGAACCCGGATTTGTGGTCATGCCCTCAAGTCCGACGGTAATTTCCGCGGTTCTGGGGTCCGGCGTTTCGGTCTGTCTGTATGACCGCAAACGCAAAATAGGCGGGATGAACAGTTTTCAGCTTCCACTGATCCGGGAAAAAGGCAAAACAACGACCCGGTTTGGCAATGTGGCTGTCTGGACATTGATTCGCATGATGGTGGAAGATGGTTCCAAAATGAAGAATCTTGAGGCGCAGATTGTTGGCGGAGCTCACAATCCGGAGCTGTCGCATCAGAACATGGGGCAGGAAAACGTCCGAATCGCCCGCAGGATACTGGCCAGAGAAAAAATTGCCGTGACATCGGAGGACATTGGGGGAAGCAAGGGGCGCAAGATTGTGTATTCCACCCATACCAATGAAATTGCTGTATTGAAAGTTGAAAAACTCCGAAAGTCGGACTGGTATCCTTATGAGGATGACAGAAATCCATGACGGTTGCCGGCTGTCAGCATTGCAGACATTACTATGTTACATGGGATAAGGTGCAGCCTCATGGATGCAGGGCCTTCCGGTTTAAAAGCCGGGAAATTCCCGGCAGCGTGGTGGAACGGAATTCATCCGGAAAACCCTGCCAGTTGTTTGCCGGAAAGGATAAGCAACCGCCTCTCGTTGATCGTCAGCTTCAATAATCCCCCGGAGTGCTCATTTCAAGCATCAATGGATCAGAGCAAAAATTCCAACTGCTTTCCTTCCTGAAGTTTCGTTTGAAGAACCCAGAAAACATCATCCGCTGTGGATTCGTAGATCAGTTGGCGAGAAATCATCGTCATTTTCCCATCATAACGCGTTTTGTTGACGGCGAGTGACCCGGATAGGGAAGCCGATTCTTTGCGATGATCGCTGTATAGAAAAAATATCGTGTTTAAATTGGTTTTCATCAAGACCTCCATGTCTTTTTGGTTAAAAATGCCCGCAGATTTACTTGCCCAGCCTGTAAACGCTTTTTGTTAAAGCATCGGGGTTGCGATTTAAATAGCGGTTATGAAGCGCCTTTTTCAAGAGTCACCATATCCTGAGTCCTCAATACCTTGTCTATGTCCAGAAGTATCTTCACAGAGCCTCCCATTTTCGCCATTCCCAGAATATAGTCGGTATTGACGCGGGTTCCAAATGCCGGTGTATTCACAACGTCCTCTCCTTTGATATTGAGAACCTCCGAAACGGCATCCACGACAATGCCGATTTTGATGGCGCCGGATTGGCCGGAAATCTCCACCACGATAATGCAGGTTCTCTCCGTATAGTCGATTGCCGGTATTCCGAATTTCAATCGCAGATCCACAACCGGAATAACCTTTCCCCGCAAATTGACCACGCCCTTAACATAGGAAGGAGTCTGGGGAACCGAAGTAATCGGCATCATTCCGATGATTTCCTTGATTTTAAGTATTCCGATGCCATAGTCTTCGCTGGCCAGCGTGAATGTCAGGTACTTGCCTTCGCGATCGGTCAGGGTTGTAATGGTTTGATCCAATGTTCTTGCAGCGTCATTTTCCATGCATGATTCTCCCAGTTCGGGTTTGCGCTTTTGTGGTATGCTCCATACGCCTTGAATGGAGCCTTGGCCCTATGCAGGGGGCTGTCGATGATTAACCGGATAATTTCATATCTGTATTAAGAGCGCCTGAATGTCAAACGGTTTGCAGGATAAATCCTCACGCTGCACTGCTTTTCTCATTCCGGTCGGAGTGCGGCGGGTTGTTTGTCGGCAGTCATTTTAATCCCTTTGTCATGAAAGTGAAAAGGAGCAATCCTTGCCTTAATGCCCATGGCTATTCGTGCTGAAAGATGAATATTAATAATCTTTGTAGTCCCTTTCATCAAAGGGAATGATCTCATCCGGACGCACTTCCTTTTTCAGTGGAACCCGGGTTAGTTTCGAAGGAAGGTTTTTGGGATTTATCGATGAGCGGATCGGCTGCGGCGATTTTTGAGGGACGGGGGTCAGTTGAGGCCGTTTAAGCAGTGTCGCGGTATCGCCACTGATCAGGGCAACCAGTCCATTCACCATGCATTTCATCTGCTCAGCCTGAGCATTCATTTCTTCCGATGTGGACGCAGATTCCTCGGCGGTGGCGGCGTTTTGCTGGGTAACTTTGTCCATTTCGGAAACGGCGATATTCACCTGTTCGATTCCCTTGGCCTGCTCACTGGAGGCGGCCGCGATTTCACTGATCAGATCCCTGATTTTAGAGGTGCTTTCCGCGACACGTGAGAAAACCGTGTTGCTCCGGTTGACATGCTCCGAGCCTTCCCGGACTTTATGGGAAGTTCCCTCAATGAGGGTTGCGGTGTTTTTGGCGGCTTCGGCTGCCCGCAGTGCCAGATTTCTGACTTCATCGGCGACAACGGCGAATCCGGCCCCGGCTTCTCCGGCCCTGGCCGCTTCAACCGCCGCATTCAAGGCCAGAAGATTGGTCTGAAACGCGATTTCATCAATCGTTTTGATGATTTTTGAGGTTTTGTCGCTGGCCTTCAGAATATCGGACATGGAAGATGTCAGCTCGAACATGGATGCCGAGGCCGTCTGAACGCTGTCACCTGCATCTTTCATCAGGGCATATGCCTGGCCGGCGTTATTGGCGTTCTGCCGGGTCATGGAAGCCATCTCCTCCAGCGAGGAAGACGTCTCTTCGATGGAGGCCGCCTGTTCCGACGAGCCTTCGGCCAGGGTCTGGCTGGCGGAAGATACCTCGCCGGCCGCGGAGGCAACCTGGTCTGCGCCTTCATTGAGTCCTTCGATGATCTGATAGATGGGTTTTGAAATGCTGCGGCTGAAAAACCAAATGCCATCCCATGGCAATCCCCAGAAAAATGACGGATACCAGGATCATGGTCTTTCGCAGGGCAATGACAGAACCCATGAATTCATCCGTTGGCTGGGTAACGCCGATGCTCCATCCGGTTAAATCGACCGGCGCAAAACCGGCTATTTTTTCAATGCCTTCGAAGGTATAGGAATCAACGCCGGTCTGATGCCCCAGCATTTTATCCATAATCGACTTCATGTCCTTTAAAGTGGCCAGATTGAGTTCAAGAATATGTTTGGGATTGGGATGGACAATGATCAGGCCGTTTCGATCCACCATGAAAGGATATCCGGTCTTTCCGACCTTGACAGCCAGATATCTTTTCAGACAGAAAATCGATTTTGAGGACAATTGCCAGGGCGCCTGTGAACTGCCCTGAAGGAGAAAAAACCGGTATACAGATGGGAAGTACCGGATTTCCGGTTTTTTTGGATTTTACTGGAGTCGACAGGTTGATCTTGTTGGCCTTGGCATCCTGAAAATATTCCCGGTCTTTTAAGGCCATTCCTTTATAGGTTCCGCCCACGCTGTCGGCGTAAACGATGCCATCCGTATTGCAGACGATGATGCTTTCATAATTTTCCCCGATCTGCTTCATGGCGTTTACCAGCTTCTGCTCCAGCCGCTGAATGTCTGCGGATGCGCCGGCAATGCCGGACTCCGCCACCTTGGCGGCGACATCGATGGTGGTGTTTCCAACGGCCAGATCCTTGGCGAGTTTGATTTCCTCCTGCAGCGCCACCTGGGTTAATCCGGACAGGCTTTTGGCGATGTTCAACGCATTTTGTTCATTCGCTGCCTTCAGATCTTTGGTTAACCGGATGTCCGAAAAAACGGCAAACGCCAGAAGCGGCAGCAATACGCACAGTGCGCCGCCTGCAAGAAGTTTGAAATTAAGACTTCGCTTTTTCATTCCTTTTTATTTCCTAAGACTATTCAACATTTTATGCTCGTAATATCGGATGGATAAGTATCATCCATTATAGTGCACTGCACCTCTATCAAAGAAGTATCCAGACTGCTTGATCCTATTTATCGGCAGCCGAAGAAAAACTTGAGCAATAAAATTTGGGCGAAAAACATCTGGATGTAAAAACAGGCAGGCATGAATGGATGCCTTGGCTTCATGCCTCTGAATGAGGTTGATTTGAAAAACCGCATGTTATAATATCAAAAAAGGATTATTCGCACGCTATGATGAGGATAAAATAATCATGCCCCATTTTCAAAAAATCCCGAATCAGTTTGCTGTTGCCGACCGGCAAGCTCAGGAATTTTGCCTTGGTTTTGAAGGTGACTGCCTTTCATCCATAATGGATGGAAACCCCATTTCCACATTTGTCATCAACACCGATCATCATGTGGTGGTCTGGAACCGGGCCTGTGAAATCCTGACCGGAGTTCAAAGAGAAAAGGCGCTGAACCATCCCGTAGATTCCAAAATATTTTACAGCGGGCAATACCGGCCCCTTCTGGTTGATCTGGTTTTGGACAGGGATGAAAGCGCCATGCGAAGGTGGTATGACAAAAAAAATCTTTCCCAATGCACGGATATTCCCGAAGCCTATGAGGCCTCGGATGAGCTGGTTATTCAGGGGCAGAAACGCAATGTCTATTTCATGGCCGCGGCGATTCGAGACGTCACAGGTAAAGTCGTCGGGGCAATGGAGACCATTCAAGATATTACAGATCGCAGCCAGTTGCTGAATCAATTGTATCAGGCGCAGAAAATGGAGGCATTGGGAGCGCTGATAGCCGGCGTGGCTCATGAAATTAACAATCCGATCAATCTGATCATGTACAATATCCCCCTTCTGGAAAAAATCTGGCACGATGTCCTTCCGGTCCTTAATGATCAGGCTGACCTGTATCCTCAGAAAAAATACGGGGGATTGCGGCATGATTTTATCAACCATCATCTGATGCAGCTCATTTCCGATATGGACATGGCTGCAAAACGGGTGGCAACGATCGTGGCCGGTCTGAAAAGCTTTACAAGATTCTCGGCCCAGTCGGAGAAAATCCCGCTTCAGATCAACCTTGCCGTCGAGAATGCCTTACGGCTTTCACAGTCCACCTTGCGAAAACTGAATGTCGAAATCGATCTGGATCTGGAAAACGATCTTCCCACGATATCGGGAAATCTCCAGAATATTGAACAGGTCATCCTGAACCTGATCATCAATGCAGCCCAGGCCATCGCACACGATTGCGGAAAGATCCGGATTTCTACACGGTTTCAGCCCCAGGATGGCGATATCCGAATATCGGTATCGGACAATGGAAAAGGGGTGAATCCGGCCATTGCCGGCAAACTTTTTGACCCCTTTATCACCGACAAACAGGAAAATGGGGGAACCGGACTCGGGCTGTCCGTGTCCTATAACCTCATTAAATCACATGGCGGGTCCATCACTTTCGAGAGCCGTCAGGGAAAAGGCACAACGTTTCATATCCTCTTGCCCTCAGTAATAAAGCGTAAACCGCTGCGCATCCTGGTTGTGGATGATGACGCGACGATCCGCGAGATGCTGCGGGAAGTTCTGGTTCAGCGGCGTTCCTACATTGTCGAGGAGGCTTCCAATGGCATTGAAGCCTGCATCCGTCTGGGCTCTCACCGCCCGGACCTTCTGGTCATGGATCTGTTTATGCCGGAAATGAATGGTGTTGAGGTCTGCCGGGTGATAAAAACTGATCCGGTCCTCTCGGATATGAAAATCATGATGATTACCGGCCACGAAGGCCATCCGCTGCTAGGTGATATTTCTGAATTCGGATTCATTGATATTCTTTACAAACCTTTCAAGCTGGAAGACTTTGTAATAAGGGTTGACAATATCCTGATGCAATAAAATGGCAGGCTGCAGGCTTTCGGGCACTGTCTTTTCGCAATCGTTATGATAAAGAGGTCTGATGGAAACCGTTTCTGAACAGTCCCCAATTCTGGTTGTTGATGATGATCCAGGACTTTTGCTGAGCATCAAAGCCACGCTGCTCAGCGCCGATCTGCCGGAGCCGGACACCATTTCCGACAGCAGTCTGGTGATGGACAGGGTTCGCAAAAATGCCTATCAGATCATCCTTCTGGATCTGCTCATGCCGCATATCAATGGCATGGAACTTCTGGAGATGATTAAAAAAGAGTTCCCGGAAACGGTCTGTCTGATCATTACCGCCACAGATGAAGTGTCAACGGCAATTCAGGCCATAAGGCTGGGGGCGTATGATTATCTGGTAAAGCCGGTTAACGGCGAAAAACTGGTGGTGATCATTCAGCGGGCGCTGAAGCGGTACCAGCTCCGCAAGGAAGTGGCGCGGTTTGCCGGGCAGCAGTCTTTTTCAAATCTGGCCAATCCCCAGGCGTTTAATGAAATTGTGGCAGAAGACGAATTGATGGCGCTGGTTTTTTGTCAGGTCGAGGCGGTTGCACCAACCGATTACAGTGTGGTCATCACGGGCGAGTCGGGCACGGGTAAGGAAATGATGGCCCGTATGATTCATAAATTGAGCTGTCGCGCATCCGAACCCTTTGTCGCAGTCAATATGGCTGCATTTACTCAGACCCTGTTTGAAGACGAGTTTTTCGGACACACCAAAGGCGCTTATACCCATGCGGTCAGTGATAAAAAGGGATTCTTTGAAGCGGCTCATGGCGGAACGCTGTTCCTGGATGAGATTACCGAACTGGCGCCGTCGCTGCAGGGCAAACTGCTGAGAGTCATACAGGAAAAAGAGTTTTACCGGTTGGGCAGCACCAGCAGCAGAAGTATTGATGTACGAATTCTGGCGGCAACCAATCGGGACATTCTGGATGAGGTAAAAAAAGAACATTTCAGAGCGGATCTCTTTTACCGGCTGAGCATGTACACCATCAAAATTCCGCCGCTCAGAGAGCGAAAAAAAGATATTCTTCCTCTTGCCCGGTATTTCATTCAAAAATACGGACACAACAAAGCAGATCCCATTCAATCCCTTTCACCGGAACTGGAACAATGCCTTCTGGGGTATTCTTTCCCCGGAAATATCCGGGAGCTGGAAAACATGATGGCGTCGGCTGCTCTTTTGGAAAAATCCCGGGTTCTGACCCTTTCATCTGTTCGCAGCCTGCATGCGGATCCCCACTTTTTGTCCGGCAAGGGAAGTGGACTCATGACGCTTGAAGACCTGGAAAAACAGCACATCCTTCGGGTGCTTCAGGAAACCGGGGGAAACCGGAAAAAAGCCGCCGTTATTTTGGGCATCAACACGGCAACGGTTTATCGAAAAATTGAAAGATATCGGATTTCTGATAAACGATTCGGGAATGATGAATTGCCGGAATAAGGGTAATTTGTTGATCGATTGTCCAGATGGTCTTGCCGATTTGATCGGCGGCTCATCCCGTCAGGTATCATCAATGATTGATGCGGATATCAGATCGTGGTTTTGGTATGATCCATCACCCGATTCACATACTGGCGGGTTTCGCTGTAGGGGACATTGCCATTATACCGTTTGACAGTCTCCGGGCCGGCATTATAGGCGGAAAGCGCTTGCTTGACATTTCCGCCAAACATATCCATCATTTTTTTTAAATATCGGACACCGCCGTCAATGTTTTGTTCGATATCGAACGGGTTTTTAACCCCCAGATCTCTGGCTGTTCCCGGCATCAACTGCATCAGACCCTGCGCGCCTGCGGGAGAAACTGCATTCACGTCGTAATTGGATTCCGCCTTGATAACCCCTTTGATCAGTTTGGGCGGCAGTTGATATTGGGCAGCTGCATCGTGAATGGCTTTTTCAATTTTATGGCTGTTGGCGCTGGCCCTGATTTTCGATATGTCTTTTCCGGAAGTCGGGGAAATCGTTTCCCGGAAGTTGTTTAAGTCAGGCTGAGTTGTATTCTCTGCCCGGTTATTGATTCCTGCTTCCGGGAGATGTGTGTTCTGAGTTTCAGGACCCAGAAGGTATTCAGAGGCCTCTTTGTATGTGGTCACGCCACGCGATGGATCCGAGGACGTTTGACTTTGGCCATCTGCAGGCAGTTGTATTGAATTACAAGAGGATGCGATCGGATGCAGCCTGTAGTCCGCTACCGAAAGTCCTTTTGTGGTCTTGGTCTCGAGTTGACGCGACGGCTTTTTAAATGTCGAGAGAATGCCATTAAAATCAGAAGAAGCCGCTTGTGTTTCTTTCTGGGGTTTCAAATCCTGTCTGATCACCTTATATCTTCCAGATGCTTTTTTCATGTAATCTTCGATTGTCATTTTTGATGCTATGGTCATAATTTATCTCTTGAATCCCAAAATGGGCGTTAACCCTCTCCATCTTTGCCAGATGGAGGGGCTGCCAGTTTTTTGGCGCATTGGATGTTTATTTGACACTTTTGCTTTGGCACTGCCTTTTTCATGTTGCCCGGAATCTTTACTTGATCCGTGTTCGCTCATGACAAATATTGCACTGCTATGATAGATATTGCCAGCTTCATCTTGCGCCGTTTTCTTCTCCAACCCGATATCGAATCCTTTGGTTTGATTTTGCGATCTGCAGTGCTGAAAAAGAAAAAAATAACGCAATGCAACATACGGTTATCAAGGAAAACTTCAACATTAATCGGGCGATGATTCCAACCATGTCGTGAATGGAATCCTGCTGCTGTGCAAATTCCGGATCGCGTCTTACAGAGGCCGTATGGAAGTCATCGACCTTTTTGCTTACAGGTGGCACATTGCCATCATTCAGGGGTTGCGGATGGATCTCAGTCGATAATGGGGTTTGGCCGGCGGGCAT
This sequence comes from uncultured delta proteobacterium, assembly GCA_963845015.1. Taxonomy (GTDB): domain Bacteria; phylum Desulfobacterota; class Desulfobacteria; order Desulfobacterales; family Desulfatirhabdiaceae; genus RAAP-1. Next base: position 694 of record CAWJRD010000002.1, on the reverse strand, counting down.
CAGCGTTTCGGTAATTATGGGTTCCTGAATAGCAGGGGTTTCGACAATGTTTTCCATTTCAGGCAGGGGCGTGGCATTTGTAGGAGCCGCAACAACAGATGAATGAAGATCGGCTACTGGCTGCGGTGTGCGCTTACTCGCAAAGCGTTTCGACTGCGTTTTGGCTGATGCAGCGTGTTGCACACGGTTGCTTCTATTATACTGTAACTGCACGTTGACAGGTGGAGGCTGCTGGGCACGGATGTCCCCGGAGAGTTGTAATTGTTTTTTGGGAGACTCAGCCGCTAATTTCAACATAACGATTTTACCTCCCCCGTCGGCGGGTTGTCCGGAATTGACTTTAGTTGGTAATTTTTCAGAGACGGAATCATAACCCATTCCCGGACCCGGGAAAATCAGGATCCATAATCCTAAACACCCTGTAATCTTTATTAAATAACGATAAAGCGAACTCATGAATGCAAGCCTCCTTTTAACGGTTTCCAATCATATAAGGTACGCAGGTTGATGAACACCTTTGCAATAAAAGTGCCATGTAGCAAAAAGTCGCCAGATGCGGAAAAACTTCATGCCTGGAAACGACGCGGGAAGGCTGGACAAGTCTGGAGATGCAGCCAGCCGCCTACACTATTTAAATTTTCGCAACTATATATGTTTGTTCATTAATATGCAAAATTGGGATAAAAATGTAATT
>CAWJRD010000001.1:67500-128643 GCA_963845015.1 uncultured delta proteobacterium | reverse complement strand
GACGAGCACCGCCAGCGCGGCGACGAGCAGACCGAGCAGGGGGGAGCGCAGGGGGCCCCGCCCGGGCGACGGCACGCGCATCGGGCTACTTCGCGGCCGGGGCGCTCTCGTTCCAGTAGTGCTCGCGCTTGAGGTCCTGGCCTTCTCCTTGGCCTTCCCCGTCCCGCGCACGCCGGTCAGCGGCGTCACCTGCATCTCCGCCTTCGTCGCGTCCGTCGGGACCGCGATCTTGGCCCGCGCCTTCTCCAGCTGCGCCTTGAGCAGGAGGTCGGAGACCGCGATCTCGCCCTTGCCCGTGACGGTCGCGGGGAGCCCGCCCTCGAAGAGGACCTCGACGCTCGCGCCGTCGGCCGTGGTGAGCAGCTGACCCTCGAAGACCGGCAGCTTCGGGGCCGCCACCTGCCAGATGCCGTCCCGGCCCAGCTGCACCGACCCGGTCACCGCCGTCACCGTGCCGATCGGCATCGGACCCTCGGCCATCGCGCGAGCGCCGAGCCCCAGTACCAGCGCCACACCCACCGCAACCGCCATCAGCTTCCGTCCCATCCCCTGCCCCCTTTCACCGCGCGATCAGCCGCGCCTTCGACACCCCGTCCACCGCACCGCCGAGTGTACCAAACGATCAAGCCGCGCCCGTGCCCAATCCCTCTTGGTCCCCCTTTGCGAAAGGGGGAGCAGGGGGTTTGTCCGCACCCGCCGTTCAAGGACCTCCACCGCTGCCCCCACCGCCCGCCGCGTCCGCCGGCCCCGCGATCTCCATCGCCCGCCGGTAGTGCTCGCGCGCCTGGTCGAAGCGGCCCAGCTCGCACCAGGTCAGCGCCAGCTCCACGTGGACCTCCGGCAGCTCCGCGCGCGCGAGCGCTTCCTCGTACCGCAGCACCGCCGCGGGGTACAGCCCCTGCTCGTAGAGCACGTTGCCGAGGTTCCCGTAGCCGCCGGCGAAGCCCGGGAGCAGCTCGATCACCCGCTGAAGTGCGCCGCGGCGCGCCCCAGGTAGCCGCGCCGCGCGAGCAGCACGCCCAGCGCGTTGAGCGCCCCGGCATCGGCGGGGTCGGCCGCGACCCGCTGCGCCAGTTCGCGCATCCGCGGACTCGTGAGCGCCTCCTCCTGGCGGCGCAGGTCCTCCGCGACCAGTGCGCGCACCGCCTCGAAAGGCGGCGCGGCAATGTCCGGCGCCGGCGCCCGCGGCTGCAGCGGCGCGTACTTCCGCCACGCCTCCTTCATGCCGATCACGGTGAAGCGCCGGCTCGCGAGGGTCGCCGCGCCCGCCTCCCACGCGGCGCTGAAGGGCTGCCCGACCAGCGTGGTCTCGACCGGGACCCAGACCCGGCCGCGCGCGTCGACGTGCAGCAGTCCCGGGTCGCGCGCGAGCTGCCCGACGCTCCGCGCCGTGAGCCCGGTGTCGAACAGCACGAAGACGTGGTCGAGCACGTCCACGAGCGCGGTGTCGATGCCGACGTTCTGGAGCAGGGCGGCGTAGAGCACCGCGAGGTCGTCGCAGTCCCCGGCGCGCGAGCGCAGGGTCTCGCGCGGCAGGCGCACGATGTCGAGGGTCGGGCGGCCGGGCACGATCCCGCCGTAGGGGTTGTCCGGGTCGGGGAGGTAGCGCACGCCGTGCGCGCCGAGCGCGTCGAAGAGCTCGATCGCCCGCAGCAGGTTGTCGTAGACGATCGCCGAGCGCTCGATCTCCCGGAAGCCCTGGACGGTCCCCCGCGCGAAGCGCTCCACCGCCTCGTCGAGGTGGGTGACGTACAGGCCGATGCGCTCGGGCTCCTCCCAGGTCATGCCGTGCTTCTCGACCACCGTCACCGCGAGCGTGCTCTCGTACTCCTTGCGCTCGCCGCCGATGGCGTACTGGAGGGTGAGGCGCAGCTGGCGCGACTCGGTCTTCTCCAGCTCGAGCGCGCGGTCGCTCAACTCCACGCGCAGGGGGACCCGGACGAGCTCGCCCGGGGGCGCCGTCACCACGGTGTCGGTCGGGAAGTCCATCAGCCCCGGGATGAACGCGCCGATCTTCACGCGCAGCGGCCGGTCGTAGCGGCTGCGCACGGCGATCCGCCCCGGCGGGGGGCGGTCGGTCGCGGCCTCGCCGGCGTAGAACTCGTGCAGCGAGGCGTACAACGGGTCGAAGGCGGCCTCGACGAGCTCCAGGTCGAAGAGCCCGGTGTTGACCTCGAAGACGACGGCGGCCGGCGTCGGGTCGGCGTTGAGCCCCCCGTCGAGGCTGCGCACCTCGAACTCGTGGCGGCCGTTGGCCAGTTCTACGACGCTCGCGAGCGTCTCTGAGGACCAGGGCGACCAGTCGCCGCGGTCGACGCGCCAGGAGTAGCGCAGGCGCGCCGGCGGGGTCTCCAGATCGGCGCCGGCGAACTCGAAGAGGTAGAACGGCGCGCCGACGGTGCCCGCCGGCGGGTTCCGGATACGGGTCTGCGGCGGCGCGCGGTCGGGGCGGTGGACGACGACGCCCGCGTCCGCGCCGAACCAGATGCGGCCGTCGGCCTCGGCGATCGACCCGATGCGCGGCGAGGGGAGCCCGTCCTGCTCGCCGAACGAGCTCCAGAGCCCGTCCTCGTGGCAGGAGACCCCCTCCTGCGTGCCGACCCAGAGCCGGCCGCGGGAATCCTCGAAGAGCGTCTGCACGCGGGCGCTCACGAGCCCCTGGCGCGCGCCCACCGTGACCCAGGCGTCGCCCTCCCGGCGGCTGAGTCCGCGCGGCGTGCCGACCCAGAGCCGGCCTGCGCGGTCGGCAAGCAGCGCGGTCACCGCGTCCGCGGCGAGGCCGGTGCCCACGTCGTGGCGGCGCCAGCCCCCGCCCGCGCGCTCCCAGAGCCCCTCCGGGGTGCCGGCCCAGAGCACGCCGCGCGCGTCGAACACGAGCGCCGACACGGGACGCCCCGCGGGCCCCTCCGGCCCCTGCGGCTCCTCCAGTTCCTCCGTCTCCGGTTTCTCCGGGCAGGTCCATTCCCCGCCGCGCAGATAGCTGAGCCCGCCGCCGGTCCCGACCCAGACCCCGCCCTCGGCGTCGGGGGCGAGGGCGGTCACCTCCAGGCCCGTGAGCCCCCGAAAGCGGTCGCAGTCGACGACCTTCTGCGCGAGGACGGCCCCCCACTCCTTCTGGACGTGGATGGCGCGCTCCTCCGGGAGATGCTGCTCGCGGACGCTGCCGTCGTAACGCACGAGCCCCTGGTCGGTGCCGACCCAGAGGCTCCCCTCCGCGTCCTCGGCGAAGCAGCGCACCCGGGCGTCGAGGCGCTCGCGCGGCCCCACGGTCTCGAAGGCGTCGCCGCGCTGCACGACGAAGCCCCGCTCGGACCCGAAGTAGAACGCCCCGTCCCGCCCGCGGAACAGCGGTGCGCGGGGAGCCACACCCTCGCGGCGGGCCGACGCCGGCTGCGACCAGCTCGCGTCGAAGCGGGCGAGCCCGCGCGTCGTGCCGACCCAGATCGAACCGTTGGCGTCCGCCGCCAGCGCCCATGGTCGTGAGATTTTCAATCATCATGGAAAGGGCGTTCACCAGGCCATCGTATGCGGCTTTGACGGCGCAAAAGTCCACCGGCTCTTCCTCATGGTAGATTCTCTCAAGCCTTGTCATATGGGTGTGGCAGGCGTGGTCCCAGTTCAGGAAGTCTTTGAAGGCGGTGTATTTCCTGCGCGCTTGTGCTGCAGGCGAAAAGATTCGACATGCAACATGCCGCAAAAGACTGTCCGGCTTCATCGCCTGGCTTCCCCGGGATTCTGGCTGAGTATGGCGGTGACCTTTTGTACCAATTCATCGATTTCAATGGGCTTTACGCAGTACTGATCGGCTCCGAGGCTAACCGCTCTTTTGGCTGTCTCAAGTGTCGGAAAGCCCGTAAGCATCATGGCGTGCATTGCGGGATTGATTTTCTTCAACGCTTCCAGAACTTCAATACCGCTCATCTTCTTGAGCTTGATATCGAGTATGGCCAGATCAACAGGTCTCGACCGGACAAAGGCGATAGCCTGCTCTTCTTCGGTGAATACAAAGACCTCGTGGCCTTTACGTTTGAGAACCCTTTGAATGAGGACGACCGCATCCGGTTCATCGTCCAGTACAAGAATGGCCGCCATGGCGGAAACCCTCCATATTAAGTGTTTTCTTTCGGTTGTTCTTCGGTCGTACTCATCTGATACCGACGGGTTGATAGATGGGAAATCGCAGCAGAAAGACGGTCCCTTTCCCTCGGCCGGAATCAGCTTCGGCTTCCATGGGCTGTGACGGACTGTCTATCTCGATATGCCCTCCATGGTCATTAACGATCCCGAAGGTTACCGAGAGCCCGAGTCCCGTACCTTTACCGACGGGCTTGGTCGTAAAAAACGGGTCAAATATCCTGGGCAGGACCTCCGGGGGAATGCCATGTCCCGTATCCGCCACGGAAACCACGACATCCCCTTTTTCTCTGTCATGGCGGGTGGCGACGGTCACGCTTCCCTCTGAGCCGATGGCATCGTGTGCATTGTTCAGCAGATTCAGGAAAACCTGCTGCAGCTTTTCCGGATCACCGAGGATTGAAGGAAGCTCCCGTGCAAACTGGCGCTCAATCTCTATCTTGTCAAGTCCGAAGGTGTGTTCGACAACGGAAATGACTTGATCGAGGACTTCATTCAGGTTGAGGGGTTTCTTATCGGTTTCAGTGGTTCGGGAAAAACGAAGCAGGTCCGAGACGATACGTTTGCAGATCCGAAGATGTTTTTCCTGGATGGTAAGCCACTCGTGGTACTCGGAGTCGGAATTAAAATCCTCAAGCATGAGCTGCGTATAGCCCAAGACGATGCCGAGCGGGGTGTTGAGCTCATGGGCCACACCTGCCGCCAGTTGCCCGATCGATTCAAGCTTCTGGGACTGGACCATCCGCTCCTGAATGGTCTTGATATCCTCCAGACGTTTCTTGAGGGTTAAGGCCATGAGATCGAAATACTCGGCAAGGCGCTGGATCTCATCGCCCGAGTTCGTGCGGTAGACCGTGCAGCTTCGGCATGTTTTCATCTTCTGGGCATTTTCCCCTTCAACACAGGACGGACAAAGGGTTCCGGCAATATACCAGCAGCGGTGACGGGTGTCACCGTAAGCCGGGCATTCCGTTTTCCCGCAGCTCATGAATTTCCAGCAGGTCAGTGTTGCCGGTGGGAGCGTTTGAATATCGAGATTTCCGTTTACGATTTCCTGTGCGGAGCGCTGAAGCAGGTCAATCCTTTTTGTCATTGTTCGGGCGAGCAGGGTTCCCAGCAGGGCGGCGAGCACAACCGAGATGGCCGTTGCCAGGAAGATGGTCCAAAGGAGCCGACCCAGCGCCTCTCCAATCCGCTTTTGGGAAACGCCAAGGCGCACGGTGCCGAGCCTTTCTTTTCCAATGACAACGGGAACCGCGAAGTCATAGATCAGCTCTTTGCCGGTCGTGATGAGCTTAACGCCATAGGCTGCATCATTTTCAACGTTGTTCACCCCGGCAAGGTCTACCGGAAAGCCGCCGGCAAAGCTGTGGACAAGGGGTCTTCCGTTTCGGCCCAGAATGAAAACAAAAGAGATATCCTCGCCGGCTCGCATGGCTTCATCCACAAGATCTTTCATGCGAAGATAATCCGTCGCCAGCAGCGGTTCCGCAATGCGAGCGCCGATGTTCATGGCGCTGGATATTCCCCGTTTTTTACTCTCATCGATAAGCATGTGGGAAGCCGATCGGCTGACAATGAAACCCAGGGAAATTCCCAGAAACAGCAGCGCGGTAATCATCGCAAGAAATAATTTGGTGCGAAAGCCCAGAGAGATCATATCAACCTCCCTAATCGTCCAGGTCGATTCCGACCTTGGCTGCAAGGTCTCTTATGGAGTCATAGTCGCTGTCTTCCGCCGTAATAACACCCGAAAAGTGGGCGGCATCACAGATGGGTCTGTATTCACGGGCTCATGCAGTTAATCTTTAAAAGCGCCTCCCTTGACTGTGCTCAAAACCTTTGGGTCGAGTTCTTTTCTGTGAGCATACATCCAACCCGGATAATAGGGAGTATGGGCGAGAACCCTGATCTGGCTCAGATCGATCTTGTCTGCCACGAGATCAAGCATCCCTTCCCTCACGGAGCCGATATCATATCTTCCATTGTAGACAGCCAGTGCGACTTTCTCCTGCTGACCTCCGGGACCCGGCATGAAGGTGATTTCACTGAAGTCTTTCTTTAGAATCCCGTGCTCAAAGAAAAGGCCCAGGGCATAGAGATATCCACCGGCAGATGAGGCATCCACGGCCACCCAACGTTTCCCCTTACAGTCCCCAAGGGTCCGAATCTCCTTGTTGTCTTTTCGGCAGATAATCTGCCCCCGAAAACTCTCACGGCCGTCCAGTTCGATAATGCGCGCGAAAGCGCGAACGCCGTAGCGCTTGGCTACTTTCGCGTATATGAAGGGATTGGCAAATGAAATATCGATTTTCCGCTGGCTGGCCATCTTGATGTAATCATCGAAGCTGTCAGGAAAAATCTGCCGGATGGGAAGTCCGGTCTCACGCTTCAGATATTCGATAAGCGGGTGGTGGCGCTCGAAGGAAACCCGATGAAAGTACTGGGGCACATATGCATAGGTGATCGTCTTGGGGGCCTCCTCGAAGCCGATCTCCTCCCTCTTGGAAAAATCGACATAGGCAGGCTCTTCCCCCTGAGTGCATGAGGAAAGGAGAACAAGAAGCAACAGAAGAACTACCGCTCTGTTCAGTCTGCAAAAACGTGCTCTCCACTTACTTGACGATATCATCATCTGAAATTCTGCCTAAATTTTAAGCCACCCTCTTCTCAGTGAATTGTCCATAATGACCCCCACGAGGAATGCCACGCCCATGTTCCACATCGCAAAAGCGGCGACAATGAGCATTACATAGAAATCGGCTTTCTTGTCTCCGATGTCCTTCACCACGATCGCCAGTTCCGAACCCGCGAAGAACAGGATCACGCCCAGGATCGCATTGGGGAATATCTTGAAAATAATGGAGACGGAATCGCTGAAAAACAGGGCAATGAGAATGAGCATGCTCCCAAGGATAACCAGCGCCCCGCCTGTCTTTGCTCCGAAGCGAACATGCCCGGCCATCCCGCCCGCTCCGTGGCACATGGGAATGCCGCCGAAAAGGGGAGAAACCAGGTTCATGATGCCCTGAGAAATGGCGATTTTCTTCTCTGTGACCTGCCTGTCGGGAAACAGTTCATTGTTCTCGGCGATGATGGCAATCACCGCGTTGCCCAGGGTTAAGTGGTATCTGCGGAATCGTAAAAAGCAATGTGCCCGTGACCAGATCGTTCCATGTAATCATGGGAAGGCTGAAAACCGGCAGTTTGAAGCCGATATGAATTTTGGCCAATTCCGACATTATTTGAGGGTTCATGATAACTGCGGACACAACCCCGATGATCAAGAGCATGAACATGGCCGGAATTTTGGGGTTTGTGAGAAGAAGATAGGTAACGACCAGGGCAATGCCCGCAAGGACCGGCGCTGTCTTCATCCGGTTGACGCCATCGACCATGAAAGTGAGCCCCAGCCCCAGCATGATACCGCGCACAACCGGTTTGGTTGCCAGTTTGGCTATGGGCCGGATGACCCCCGTAACGCCGGCAACAAGCCAGAAAAGCCCCGTGGTGAGGCCTGATCCGTAAAGAGCTGCCGGGCTTATGCCTCCGGCAATGGCTGCAGCTCCAATGGCTTTCATGGGTTGGATCGGAAGAGGCGTCCTGTAATAGAGCCCGGATGCCATCAGAGTAATGCCGAACATGAAAAGAAGCCCGAGCGGGGCAATTTTCACGATGGTGATATAGGCAACGACAAAAGGGATCAGGGTGCCGACGTCACCGAACGCCCCCGCCCATTCCATCCGGTTGTAAAGATTTTTCGTTTTTGGCTTGGCGGCGCCATCAGAAATTTTGCCTTCAGCAACATTGATATTTGTTTCCATTAATAATATCCCCCCCATATAAGAGTTTGATTGACACACAGATGATATTTAATAAGCACGATTTATATAAATATCGTGTTTATTATTATCAATTGCTTTGATGGATTGTCAAGATTTTCCACTTGGTTTTCAAAAAGAATCCAATGTGCTACAAGATAAGAAAGTAGATTTGAACCGTGAGGCTCCGAACGAAAAAACTTCCAATTTCATTGTCTATAAACAAATTTTATAATGTCTGGTTAAACGAAATGGCGTCTGCAACCAAGCATCACCCCATCCAAAACAGTAGCTGCCTGGATACTGTTCAACTAAGCCAATTGGAACAGTCTTTTCGTGAATGGGCCGAAGAAACCCACCGTCCGGACATCCGGTTGTCCCGCAAACGGATATGGATTATTTTTTTGTTAATCCGCTATACAGGAGCCAGATTGAATGAAGTGCTGGCGCTTAATCCCTACGAGGACATTGACTACAACCGGCATGTTGTATGTTTTGGGAAAGCCGGTGATGGGAAAAGCCTGAAAAAACGGGAAATCCAGTTGCCCGAGTCTGTTTTCAATGAGATTTGGTCTGCTTTGAACGATTCTGCTTTTAAAGAATTTTTGACGCAGATGTTTCGAATTGATCCGGGACATGTTCGCAGAAAATTCTATGAGCGCGCGGCTTCCTGTGGATTTTCACCGGCGCAAGGTGCGCCGGATGTCATTCGAAAGGCCCGGGGGGTGGAGCTGATTCAGGGGAATGTCCCCTTGCCGGTCGTGCAGCAAATTCTGGGACATTCGACCCCGAACCTGGCCGCATCCTATGTCAAATTCTCTGACGAAGACATGCGTCAACTGGCCAATTATTTCATTGAAAAAGAAAGCCGGAAAAAAACCAGCGCCCGGAATATGTTTTTTGGTAAAATTTGCGCCATCCGAAAAGGCGACATCCAGTCCAGTGTTGACGTGTTGACGATTGGCGATTATATCATCACCACGGTGATCACAAATGGCAGCCTGGAAAGGCTGTGTCTGAAAATAGGGCTGCTGGTTACCGCCGAAGTCAAAGCCCCCTGGGTCATGCTGCAGAAGACCGATAACGAACCGAAGTGCTCCGCGGAAAACAAGCTGAGGGGAACGGTCACCCACATTCGTGAAGGTGAGATAACCATGGAGTATGTGATACGCATCTCCGACGGGACATCTTTATGCGCGGTCACAACCCGTGAAACAGGCAGCCGGCTCGGCATCTTGGAAAACGACACCGTCTGGGCTGTTTTCAACAGCTTTGCCGTCATTCTGCATGTGGATTAGCCTTCTGTCACTTACCGCTATGCTTACGTCGGTATGGTATATGTGCTGAAGGAGGCTATTCGCGTGAAGGAAATTGAAACCTACCGGTTTGCGCAGATCCCGAACTGGCTCAATTATTCCTTAGGTTTCATGATGATAGTTTTTTATGTGTGGAGATTCCTGACAAAATCGGCCACACATTCCGGTTTAAATCTGATCAGGGAGTCCCAGCATTATATGTAAAGGTATAAGCGGCAAAAACATGATCAGTACGCCAACGCCATGGACATCACCCATGAAGCAGGTTGCAAAAGGTGTTCTGGCTGTAAGGTCTGAGAGTTGATAGATGATGTCAAAAGGTCTCCTCATGTATTTGTTATCCAATTCTTGAGTTTTGGGTGGGCCGGGAATATTAACAATACCGGAAGAATGCAAAAGTCGGTGGTCCCCAAAACTGGATACGGGATATGCAGTTGCCCTTCATCATTGCAATTTTAAGCGAGTTCTCGCCGGTTTTTCAATACCGGACAGACTTTGGTGTGAAAGTGAAGGGTTCAGGTTAGATTTCTTATGATTCGTTTTTCACCGCAAAAGAGCATCAATTCAGGCCCCTTCGCGCAGACCAGGGTCATATTCAGGCTTTGGCCCATTTCAACGGCAAGGGCCGTGGGATGGGACATGCTGACGATCATGGGCAGACGGGCCCTGGCCGCTTTTTGCACCAGTTCGTAACTGATTCTGGAGGAGAGAACCGCAACCGAGGCATCCCTTAGATTGCCGCCCAGCACCAGTTTTCCGATGACTTTGTCCAGGGCGTTATGCCGGCCGACATCCTCGGCAAAAGACATTTTTTCAAGCCGGGAATCCAGAAGCATGGCGGCATGAGCACCTCGCGTGCTCTTGTAATAAACCTGGTTTTCCGCAAGCTTCTCAATGCACGCATGGATCCTGTCCAGGTCGATCCGGAAATTGTCTTCAGCGGGCACCAGGGTCTGATACAGGTCCTTTACCATTTCCTTGCCGCAGATGCCGCAGCTCGTCTGACTGATAAAGCCCCTTCGATCGAGAATGTCACGGACTTTTTCACGCCTTTCGGGTTTTAGCCTGACCTCCACGACATTCGGGTCAAGATCCCGGCAGAATCCGATGGTCGCAAAATCATTCATGCTGTCCGCAAGCCCTTCCCCCAGGCAGAAGCCCGCGGCGTGGGGGATCTCATCGCCGGGGGTCCGCATGACAACGGAATAAGGCTTGCCCTCGACACGGATCAAAAGGGGCTCTTCCTGAATCAGCTCCTGATCGCTGTTCCGGCAGAGCCCTTTTTCACAACGGATTACGCGTAATGATTCGGGAAAATGCCTATTCGGATTGTGGGTTGTTCGTTCTACAGCATGTTTTTTTCCACAAGCTCGGCGATGTCCATCGTCTTGATCTCTTCTTCCTTGCCAAGCTCCTTCATCCCGTCCTCGATCATGGTCAGGCAGAAGGGACACCCCACCGCAACGCTTGAGACCTGCAGATTCACGATTTCTTCCGAGCGCTCCAGATTGATTCTTTTGCCGATTGTCTCCTCCATCCACATTCTTCCCCCGCCGGCGCCGCAGCAAAAGCTTTCCCGGCCGTGCCGTCCGAGTTCCTTGAATCCGCCACCGGATATGGATCGCAGGATCGATCTGGGCTCATCGTAAATGTTGTTGTATCGCCCCAGATAACATGGATCATGATATGTCAGCGCGCCCGCCTGCGATTGCTTGAGTTTGATTTTTCCCGTCTTTTACGAGCTGATCGATGAACGCGCCGTGATGGATGACCTCGTAGTTGCCACCCAGTTGCGGATAGTCGTGCTTGAGCGTATTGAGGCAGTGCGGGCACGCGGCGATTATTTTTTTGACGTTATAGCCGTTTAATGTCTCGATGTTTTCCCGGGCCATCGTCTGGTACAGCATTTCATTTCCGACTTTTCTGGCAAAGTCTCCGGTGCATTTTTCCTCCACGCCCAGGATCGCAAAACGGACACCTGCCTTTTGCAGAATCCTGGCTAGGCTTGCCGATACTTTTTTGGACCGGTCATCGAATGATCCGGCGCATCCGACCCAGAGGAGATAATCGGCGTCCGGGTCATCCGCCATGGTTTTGATGTCCAGCCCCTGGGCCCAGTCGGCGCGCTTGTCATAGCCGATCCCCCAGGGGTTGCCGTTATATTCGAGTCCTTTCAAGGCCGTGTTCAGCTCCTTGGGATACGCTTCCGCCATCAGGGTCTGCCCCTGGCGCATGGCGATGATCCTGGGCACATGCTCGATGGTCACCGGGCAAACTTCTTCGCAGGCCCGGCAGGTCGTACAGGCCCAGAGCGTGTCTTCCGCGATGACATCGCCGATGAGTCGCTTGTTGCTGTTTAGCGCGGCGCGCTCGGCTTTCAGTTTTTCGATTTGCCCGGCATCTTCGCTTTGCCTGATTGCGGCGGACAGTCTGGCTTTCTGGATGATGTTGTCGGCATTTTCAAAAAGCGCCAGCTTCAGCTTGTCATTGAAGTCATGCAGGTTCAGCGGTTTATCCGTGGTATAGGTCGGGCAGACTTCCTTGCACCTGCCGCATTCGGTGCAGGTGTAAAGGTCCAGCCCCTGTTTCCAGTTAAGCTGATGGATGTGGTTGATCCCCAGGGATTCCTCCTCCCAGGCGTCCGCATCTTCCAGATCCAGCAGTTTGGCTTTTTCATGGGGATAGCCCAGACTTTTCAAGAAAACATTGGGAAGCGCGGTGATCACATGAAAATGTTTGCCAAGGGGGAGAATATTTAAAAATGCAAGCTGCGTGCAGATGTGAAGCCAGAACATCGCGGCCAGAATGGCGCCGTTGGCCTCCGCGCCAATCCCGAAATCAGGCCGGCCGCCGCCACCGATATCGGGGTCCAGACAAATTCGCTGCCGTATTGCGGATTGTTGAAGTAGTGGATATTTCTCGGGTTGTTGAATAACTGGATCAAATTGTACCGTGCGCCGTCAAGCAGCAGGTCGGAGACCATCAGAATCCCGATCATCGCCAGAACCAGATAGGCTTCGAAGGTGTTGTGCAGGCGTTTTGGCTTTAAGACGGCGCGGCGGATAAATCGCCCAGAGGATCATCAGCAGCACAATCCCTTCCATGATATCCTTCAAGGCGATATAAAGATACCCGGCCAGATGCTCGCCGCCCAGAAACGGAAGCTGAAATCCTGTTTGAAATCCCTCGCCGTACAAGGTGATGCTGCGGATCAACAGCACGCAGAATCCCCAGAAAATGAAGGCATGCATCAGGCCCGAGCTTCTTTCCCTCGCTCTTCCCACCAGGCGTTTCTGGCCGATGGCCACAACGGCCATGTTCATCAGCCGCTGCTTCAGGTGATTGGTGCGATCGGCGGGTTCAAGCGCCGCAAGCAATCGCATTTTCCGAACCATCGTACGGCTGAAAACCGTCAGCGCGACAACAATCACGATAGACATCAACAGGGGATTCATGGGTACCTCATCAACACTTGTAAGGCCGTTTTAAACCGAAAATAAAACCGGATCCGCGATCCGAATCAAACTTATCGGCCTAACTTCTCATTTTCTTCAGCTCTTCGCGCAGAATCGGAACCACCTCGAAGAGGTCTCCGACGATCCCGTAGTCCGCCACGTTGAATATGGGGGCTTCTGGATCCTTGTTCACGGCCAGAATCACTTTTGAGCCTTTCATTCCCGCCAGGTGCTGGATGGCTCCGGAGATGCCGATGGCCATATAAAGGGTCGGAGCCACGATTTTACCGGTCTGGCCGACCTGCTTGTAATGCGGGATAAAGCCCGCATCCACCATGGCGCGGGTCGAGCCGAAGCCGGCCTTTAAATCGTTGGCCAGCTCTTTTACAAGATCGATGCCGGCCTGATCCCTGGCGCCCCGGCCCACGGAGACGACGATGTTGGCATCGGCAAGATCGATTTCACCGCTGGCCTCCGACAGGATCTGCCGGATCACGGCCTTTAAATCAGGGGCCGGCGGCGAAAGTTTGACGACGTTTTCGGTTCCGGTGATGCCTTCGGTCGCCTCGAAAGCCCCGGCCCGGACAACCGCCACCAGTTGGCCGCTATGGATTTTGACGCGCTGCAGCACTTTGTTGGTGATGGCGGGGCGGACGATTTCGAGCTGACCCCCTTCAAGCATCACGTCGGTGATGTCGGTTGCGCACGCGAAATCGAGCCTGGCCGCCACCCTCGGGGCCACGGCCTTGCCGCTTTCGGAAAAGCCGAACCAGATCAGGTCGGCGCCGAATTGCCTGGCCGCGTCCACCACGCAGGATGCGTAGGGGGCGGCTGAAAAGAGCTCCAGCCCGGGATCATCGGCCAGATATTGCGTTCCGGAGCCGGCGTTTACCAGACCGGGAACGAGCGGTTCGAGATTACTGCCGATCGCCACCACCGCGGCTTGCGCGCCGATCGCTTTGGCTTTTGATAAAAGTTGGGCCGTGCTGCCTTTGAGTACACCTTGTTTGATATCTGCAATGACGAGTACTTTTGCCATGATATTGTTTCCTCATATGAATGCGGTTAGTGTCCGATATGATGGAAAATGATATTTCGAATCTTTTAAAACACCTTTGCTTCATTTACCAGAAGTCCGACAACCTGGGCGGTGATGCCTGCCGCATCGCCCTCGAATTTCCGCCCGGTCTTTCGCGCTTCCGGTGCGATGAATTCAACGATTTTCGATTTCGGCGCGGCGCCCCCGACTTCGGCGTGCGAAGTGCCGAGCGCCGCCAGATCCATGACAGCGATGGGCATTTTCTTTGCCATCATGATGCCGCGCGTTTGCGGCAGCCGCGGCACATTGATGGCAACATCCACCGTGACCACGGCCGGCAGCGCCAGTTCAACGATCTCGGTTCCGCCATCGCCCAGCCGGGACACCTTGATGTGCGTATCGTCCATCACTTCGATGGCGATCACGTTGCTGACGCAGGGCAGTCCCAGGTACTCGGCCAGGATGATGCCGGTCTGGCCGTTGTCCGTATCCTGGGCCTGTTTGCCGGCAATGACCAGATCATAGTCTCCCTTTTCGTAAACCTTTTGCAGCACCCTGGCATATACAAACGAATCGGCTTCGGCCAGCGCCGGATCATCGATCTGAATGGCATTTTTAATCCCCATGGCAAAGGCCCTGCGGATGACTTTGGTATTGTCTTCGCCGCCGCCGATACTCACCAGCGTTGTTTCCGCGTTATGATTCTCCTTGAGCTGGACAGAGACTTCCACCGCATTTTCGTCCCAGGCGTTCATGACATACTGAAGCCCTTCCTGAACAATGGCCCCGTCTTTCACGTGCATGTTCAATTCCACATCAACGACTTTTTTTACGGTTGTCAGAATTTTCACATTGTCCTCCTGATCTTTTATGTTTCTTTTGGTATTGGATGGAACCAAACGCCAGGTTGCATCGCCGTGGCCTGTCGGGGAAGCCGGCGCGTTCATCGGCCCCGGATATCTTCGGTTCAACCGGCGGCATTCTCTGATACTATTGTAGCTATGATGTAGTTATATTGTGACTTGATGTCAAGAAAAAAATAAAAAAGCCGCCGGGCCGGATGATTGCAGTCATCCGGCCCGGCGGCCCGGCTTTCTTTCGGTTGGGATGCAATTCCCGGCTTTCCCGGCATCAGGGAATCCGGGAGATGATAAATTCCGCCGTTTTTTCCGCAGACTGGCCGAAAAGATCTTCCATGCGGACCCATTCCAGATAGGTGTCGTCCCACGGGGCGCTGGTTTCCTGAACAATGTTCTTGATCCGCTCATGCTTTCCGCCAAGGGCCTTGATTTTCACAGGCAACGGCATCTGTTCTTTAAAGGCAATATGAAGCAGCATCAGATTGCTGATGCTGCTGGCGGAAGTGGCCGAGAAAATGGGGATGATGATGATATTGCGGTCATCATTGCGGCCCCTTCCGATAAACACGTTTCCTTCCCGGACGATGATGCGTTTGGTGCCCTGAAGCCGCGAATCGGTTTCAACCCTTGAAGTCAAGGGGGCAAGGGAACCGGTTTTCATGTTTGACCGAGATAGCGGTCTGATCGGTGATTTCTCCCAGAACATTCAGGCCGTCAATGCCGTAAAGAAGGGTGCCGTTGATTTTTGAGACAATGCCCTGAAGATTCTTTAAGACCCGAATGTTGCTGCTGGTCAATTGAGAAATGCCGAATCCGCTTTCCGCCAGAACGTCAAAAATAATCCCTTCGATTTTCTCGATGATCCGGCTGGTGCCGACGGTTACGGTTTTGGCCTGGTGCTTGATGGCGTCTATGGGTCTGGCCATGTAATTGATGGCTTCTCCCAGAGAATCAAACAGGGTGCTCAGCATATGCTGGGCTGTCCCCTTTTTTCCAAAATCAAGCTCAAAATCCGAGACCGGGAGTCTTCCGGCCAGATACTTCAGCAATATGGACAGATCCGCGCCGGCCTGATAACCCATCGTGGTGCAAAGACCTTTTTTTTCATTTTTTTTCTTCAGCAGATAATAGAACTCGGCAACTTTTTCCCGGAACGGCCTTTCCAGAACCAGTTCATACACATCCATTCCGTTTTCAATATATCGATCCACCGTCTGCTGAAGTTCTTCGCGGAAATCATACAAGAGCTTTGAGCCCTCATTGATCGCCAGCGCCGCATAATATCCCCAGACATGGCCGACCAGGGTATTGACGATGGGCGACAGATGCTGGGGAACCACCGGAACATGGAACACGTCATCCGCGTAAGGCCCGAACCGGTCTTCCCCTTCATCGGCGATGACCACCACGGCGGACTTGTGGGCCTTAAATATTGCCGTATCCTTGATGATGTCCCCGATGACGACCCCGCGCGTCCCGGCGGCGCAAACGATGATGAGCGGCTCCGAAGACAGATCGATGTGTTTTTTGTCCTCGACATAATCAGAGGATATGGTTTTATAGCAAAGCTCGCTGAGCTTGATCCGGATTTCATCCGCCGAAGATTTGTTGGGACCGCTTCCGACCACCGCCCAGTAGGTTCGCGTCTGAGCCAGCCTTCTGGCCGATTCGCAAATCTCCTGCTGAAGGCAGAGAATGTGGCGCATCTGCTGCGGAAGCTTTAACAGATGATGGAGTTCTTCCGCAATGAACTCGGGCGTGCGCCTTCCCTGAAGTTCCGCCAGAAACAGCCCCATCAGCGCGCCGGCAACGATCTGGGAATAAAAGGCCTTGGTGGAAGCCACGGACATCTCGATGTCGCGGCCGCTGCTGGTATACATCACCCCTTGAACCTTGAAGGTAATGTCCGAATCCCGGCGGTTCACGATGGCAAGGGTGCTTGCACCCCTTTCCCGCACCATATCCACGGTGCGGTTGGTGTCGGCCGTGGTTCCGGACTGGGTAATGGCAATCACCAGGACATCGCGCATATTTTCGGAGGCCCCCGGGCTGGACAGCTTGAATCCGCTCAGTTCGGAGGCTTTCATGGCCGATATCTGAATGCCCGGATCATCCAGATAATAATTTAAAATATCCGCGCAGGCCTGGGCCGCAATGCCGGCAGTACCCTGGCCGATAAAAAAGATCCGGCGGATGGACTTTTGAGCAAATGCATGCCGGATTTCCGGCGGAATGACGTTTTCGCTCAGCACAACAGACGCAAGGCCGGTATCCGGATGAACCCGCCACCGATTCACCAGGGTTTTTTCAACGGATGCCGGAGATTCGGAAATCTCCTTTAAAAAATAATGGGGGAAATTCTGGCGGTCAATGTCTCTGGAGGTGATCTGGGTGGTTTTGACATCGGATTCAGCCAAGGGTTATCGGCGACACCGTTATAGTACATGGCCTTGATTTCGGATACGGACCCGCCCGAGTCCTGATCCAGAATAAAAATCTGGCCCTGGGTTCTACCCGCCGGCCCTTCAACGACTTTTTCCCCGTCCATTTTCAAAAATCGATGGGTATCCTCGACAAAACCATAAACCTCTGAAACCGGCATGTAGTACTCTTCGCAAAGGCCCACGAAAATGGTCTGGCCGCTGCCTTTCTGCGCCAGAAAAAGCTTTCCGGGAGCCAGATCCGTTGTCATGAAAATGGCATGAGACCCCTTGAACGTGTTTACGGCCTGCCGGAACGCATCTTCTATCTTCATCCCGCTTTTTAAAAACTTATGGATCTGAAGCGGAATGATCTTGGTATCCGTGGAAATGTCCGCGGGAATCTGAATCCCGTCCTGCTCAAAGGCCGCCTTCAACTCCTGATAATTGTCAATATCCCCATTCAGGGCGGCCTGAATGACGCCGACGTCATCAAAGCTGATGTTTCGATGTCCGGTTGTCCACGGGATGACAGTTGGCGGGCGATATGGCACCGACCGAAGCCCACCGGGTATGGGCAAAAACCATCAGCGAACTGCAGGGAATTGCCGAAATGAGATGAAGGATTTCATCCTCGCGGATCTGCCGGCGGATAAACGCAATGTTATCCCCGAGCCGTCCGATTTCCGCCGCCACTTTATACGTAAAGGCCACCGAGACCCGACGCCCCATCCTGTTCACGGGACTCGCGCAGGCTGATCCCCCGGTTTAAAAGAATTTCCTGGTTGGTCCGGGCCGATAGTTCCGGGGACAATCCCCGGGCTTCAACCGCGTGCTGAAACCGCTCATATTCCGGGCCGTCCAGAGTAAACACCTGGGATATTCCGGCCGAATCCCGGCCCCGGACTTCCAGGCGGTCAAGGCTGTTGAGTACGGCGTTGATCTTTTTATAAACACTGATCACGCCGAATGTCGGAAGGCTTTTCTCCGGATGAATCAGTTCCCGGATTCGGGCCACGTTTTCCAGCACCTCGGATTTCAGGCACCAACACACATCTTTTAATATTTCAACCCGGCGGATCATGACATCCATGTCATCGGCCGAAAGGCGTCCCATGTCCAGACCGAGCGCCGCAGATTCGGATTGAATCAGGGCAAGCAGACGCTCGGAAATCCCGGAAAGGGTCTGCTGCATGCCTGGATCGGCATAGATGGAATAAAAGGCATGGATTTTTTTTAGCGACTGGGCCTGTTTATGCAGCGACAGGACAGCCGGATCTCCTCCCAGATAATGATCCGTTATGGACAACGCCGATTTTTTGCAGACCGCATACCCGCCGGATTCCACGGCCAGCAATGTATTTCTCAGGCCATCGACCGGCAGATCCGCCTGAAGATCCGCAGCTGATCCGAATGACTCCGTTTCCCGGGGTTTAAAGGAAACGATGCCGGAAAGGCCGCAGCAAAGAAAATTGGCGCAGCAGGGGAAAAAAATAACAGATCCATTTGGAACAGCAGCCGGATGCCGTCCGAAATAAACTCTTGAAAACAGAGCGGAAGCCATCCATTCACCGCAAAACCGGATTGAAGACCACAGGGAATATAAGTATTTCATGGCACACCTTTGAGTCACATTTTGACAGGTCGTAAACTTTGGTCCACAGCGCAACCGGATCGACAGAACCGGCAGGCCTACATCCTGAGATAGAGCTGCCGGATCCGCTCCCGGGTCATGACCGCTTTCCAGTCTTTCCCCAGGGCATTTTCCCAGAGCGGCTCAAGGACCAGGGCGACATCGATCATTTTTTCCATCCGGTGATTTTCCATGCCGGAAACCAGGTTCCGGGGAAGGGAAACCCCCTGTTTGGCCATCATCCGGCGAAATTCCTTAACGCCGTCCGGATAGAATTCTTCCAGGTAATCAAACGCCACGCAGTTGCCGATGCCGTGATGAAGACCCAGAACAAAGGACAGACCATAAGACAGGGCATGACAGACACCGACCTGGGAATAGGCGATGCTCATGCCGCCGAAATAGGAGGCAATCATGAGCTTGTCATCGCTGTCCGGGCCCGGGCTGAGAAACACATCCTGACAGAGCGCCATGGCCTTTTCGCCGTAAGACTGGCTGAACGTGTTCAGGTAGGTTCCGCAGAGCGATTCCACGCAGTGAATATAACAGTCCATGCCGGTATAAAACCGCTGATCTGCCGGCGCACCGGCGATCAGCTCCGGATCCAGAACAATCTGGTCAAATACCGTATAGTCCGAATTGATTCCCAGTTTTTTCTCTGGTCCGGTCAGCACCGTGGTTCGGGATACTTCCGCGCCCGTTCCGGACAGGGTCGGAATGCCGATATGATATACGGCAGGATTTTGAATCAGATCCCAGCCCTGATAGTCGGTGGCCGAACCGGGATTGGTCAGCATCAGGGAGACGGCCTTGGCCAGATCCATGGTGCTGCCGCCGCCAATGCCGATCACCCCGTCCGGCAGCTTTGCGGAAAACTTCCTTACTTGCCCGACCAGGCTGTCCACATACTTGGTCTTGGGTTCATCCGTTACATTGACCCAGAGCAGCATGTCTTCCGAATGCCGGGGAATCCGGTGCCTGAAGGCGTGATTCATGAAAACGTCATCAACCAGAAACACCATGAACCCGTTCTTTCGTTTATGGGATAAAATCTCATCCAACTGGTTAAAACAGCCCCGGCCGAAAATGACCTGCGGAACCACTTTAAAATTACGAAATTTCATAGTATCCCTCTTTGCTATTTGACATCCCTTCATCACCTTTTCGATGATTTCAACCCGTTTTTGAAGCATGTTCCGGAGTCCAGGACAGCTTTATCTGAAGCGACAGGGTGCGGCTCATGATCCGGTCCGACTGAGGAAGATGCACCTCGGAATAATCCGGGCATGCTTTCTGTAAATGAAACGGCAGTCTGGCAACGGACTTCATTTGCTTGAAATGATCCCATTTCCGAAAATAATGCCAGTTGTTGTCATACCAGTAAAAACAGCCATCCATTCCGGCATCACTCAGACTGCGGGCAATCCGTCTTGCCTGATCCTCATCCTCAAGAAAAAAAGACAAGAATGTGGCGGAATCGCCGGCCTCATCCGGTATCACCCGGAACGAAACATGGGAATACTGCCAGAGTGCCTGTTTGAGAATCTGTTTATGTGCCCGCTGAGTGCGAAGGATCGCATCGAGTTTACGAAGCTGTGCCAAACCAACCGCAGCATTCATCTCGCTGATCCGGAAATTCATGCCGAGAAAAGGGTGTTCTTCAAGTCCTCGATCCTGTCCGATATGATTATGGCCATGATCAGCATATGCCTGAGCCTTAAAATAAATCATCCTGATCCGAAGTGATCACCGCCCCACCTTCACCACAGGTAACGGTCTTGACCGGATCAAAAGAAAAACAGCCGGCATGACCAAAAGTGCCTGCAAATTTCCCCTCGAAGGACGCGCCAAGGGACTGACAGGCATCTTCAATCAATACCAGGTTTTTTTCATCGCAGATCGTTTTCAGCTTATCAATCCGCGCCATGGCACCGCACATATGAACCGGCATGATGGCGCGGGTTTGAGGAGTAATGGCGGCACGAACTGATTGTGGATCCAGACACAGGGTCTCATCAATTTCGGCAAAAACCGGAATGGTACCGGCGGCCAGCAAAGCCTCGACAGATGCCACAAATGTAAACGGCGGAACGATCACTTCATCTCCCGCACCGATGCCACAGGCAGCCAGTGCGATGCTGAGAGCGGACGTACCGCTGGAACACAGGTGCGCGTACCCAGACCTCAAACGCTTTGTCAGCTCTTCCTCGAAAGTCCTGGCCTTCCATTGACCTTTTCTTGCCTGGTCAAATCCGTAACGGAACAATACCCCTGTATCCAGAACATCCTGCACTTCTTTTCGTTCTTCATCACCGAACCATTCAAACCCCGGCATGACAGGCCTCCTAAATTAAAATTTAACAGCCGTATTTTTCAGCCTCGATCCTTCTGCTTCAACTTATGCTCAGCAGATGCAAAAAAATTGGAAAAATACTGTTTCATCAGAATCCGTGCATAATAGCCTGATCGTGTCCCTATGTACTTTTCATGAGCCACAACCACGGAAACCACCACTTTTTGTCCGCTGGCTTTATCTAATGCAAATCCGACAAACCAGTCATAATGCGCTTCATGAGTCTGGTTGTCCATTGACCCGGTTTTTCCGCCGATATCCAGCCGGGACAGGATGCCGTCTTTTTGATATCCCTTGAAAGCTTTCCTACCGGTTCCGGAATCCACGGTGGCTTCCATCATACGGGTCATGACGTCCGATGATTTTGCCGAAATAACCTGTTTCATCGGTTCGACCCGGCTTTGATAGATCAAGTGTCCAGTTTGATCCGAAATATGGTCAATCATGGTGGGTTCAATCATGACCCCCTGATTCAGGATGGCGGCGCCGATGAGAGCGCCGTGAAGGGGTGATATCATGGTGGAGCGATTGTAGCCGCTGGCGATCTCAGCCAACTGATAGGGCATGTCATCAACAGACAACGTACTGGAATTGATCGGCGCTTCAAAATCAATGGGGCGATTGAATCCAAAAGCTGCCGCATATTGTTCGATGGCCGTTTTTCCGAGCAACTGGGAGCCGATTTTTCCAAAAACCGGATTTACCGACTGGGCAAATGAATCCCTTAACGTAATGTTTTGTGAATATTTGGTATATTTATCGGTTAACTGGGACTTGTAAAGTGTATGCTTGCCGCCGGTAAAAGATAGTGATGATCCTTGATTCAAACCGCATTTTTCAACTGCGGCAGCGGCTGTAATGATTTTAAAGATACTCGCAGCTGGAAAGATACTGTCCAGGCAAGGATTATGCGAGGGATTTGCCCGGTCGAACCCGACCATGGACAGAATTCTTCCGGTTGCGGGTTCCATGGCCACAATGCCGATATAGCGGGCGTTTGCGGTATTGAGGTTTTTTATCATGAACTGCTGAAGAGGCAAATCTAGTGTCGTCACCACACGATAACTGCGTCCTTCAAAACGGGAATCGAAGCTTTTTTGCGTCAGATTGACAAATGTGTTTCCGTTAAGAAATCCCTGTACTTCTTTTTTGTCGTGCAGGTTTTCATTTCCGGGCATGAAAGGTTGCTCTATTATCTGAATCTTCTCCGGAACCCGAAGATGGCTGAATACACTGGATAACCCGCTGGAGCCTTCAAGTATCCAAAACCCAATAACGATAAAAAGAGTCAATACAGCGGCATACCGGTACATTCGTCTGGTTCGCCGCCTGGCGGCTGCAATTCGATTCAATCGCGTCTGATAATCACGCCAATCCAGTCTAACAACGGGCTCGCCCATCGAGAATCTATTGTTCATTACTTCCTCGGCGATGAGGACTTGATAATAATAAAACAGTGAAGTTTCAGCCGTTCCGCCGGCCATTTCCTTGTATTCTTCAAATCTTCCATCAAGATAAAGCCGTACCCGGCTTGACATCGCCATCCAGCGTGGCAACAGTGCAGCGATTGTCATCCACCGCTGCAAGGAGCATTCCCTGAGACAGAATGCCCATCAGTTTTGCCGGCTGGAGATTGGCCAGCACAATTACCTGTTTGCCCACGAGACTTTCCGGAGAATATGACCCTGCAATCCCTGCCACAATTGTTCGGTTTTCTCCGAGGTCAACTTCGAGTTTGAGAAGTTTTTTAGCTTTGACAACCGCTTCGGCTTTGATGACACGGCCTACCCGAAGATCCACCTTTTTAAACTCCTCCAAGCTGATTTCAGGTTTAATAACTGGTCGATCAGGCGCTGGCGAAGCGGTTTCAGCGGATTCGTTCTCCTTTTTATTGACATCAATTCGGGGAAAGAGGGAGACGGATTTGGGAATCACCGTGCCGGAAACCAGTCCGCCCCACTGAGAAAGAAAAGACATGCGGTAGAATGTCTTTCCGGGATCCTGTCCCAGATGCCGCTGCATGGAAGCCGCCGTTTCCGGCATTACCGGAAATATAAGGCCGGAAATGATGCGAAGTCCCTCAAGAAGATTGTAGATAACCGTTTCAAGCTGCTTGCTGGTGGATTTGGATTTGGCCAGCACCCAGGGAGCCGTTA
The DNA here is from genome assembly GCA_963845015.1 of uncultured delta proteobacterium. GTDB lineage: Bacteria > Desulfobacterota > Desulfobacteria > Desulfobacterales > Desulfatirhabdiaceae > RAAP-1. The sequence continues at coordinate 105,456 of CAWJRD010000001.1, read as the reverse complement.
CATCAATGTATTTATTCATCTGGCTGATGAATTCCCAGACAGCCATCAAGCGCCTTATGAAACATAAATCCGGACATGCCGGTTTCAAATTCGCGAATCGCAACAGCCGCATCAGACTGGAGCCCCTGAGTCAGAAGGGGATCGCCTTGCGGGTCCGCGGCCGGAACAACCCCCTTGAAATATTTATGGGCCATGGCAGTCACCCGCGAGAAGAGATTGCCCAGATCATTGGCCAGATCCGCATTGATTCTTCCCACCAGCGCCGACTCACTGAATCCGGAATCCAGACCAAAGACCATTTCCCGCATCAGAAAATACCGGAATGCATCCAGTCCGTAAACGTTTTTCAGCTCCAGGGGCTCGATCACGTTTCCCAGGCTCTTGGACATCTTGCTCTGATCCACATTCCAGTATCCATGGACATTCAAATGCTGAAATATCGGAATACCGGCCGCCTTCAACATGATCGGCCAGTAGATGCCGTGAGGCTTTAAAATATCCTTGGCCACAATATGCTGGACCTGAGGCCAGAATTTCCTAAACAAAGGACCTTCGCGGATAGCCCAGCGCCGAAACATAATTCAGAAGCGCATCAAACCAGACATACGTGACGTAGTTATCATCAAAGGGCAGAGAAATCCCCCATTCCAGCCGGCTCTTCGGCCTTGAGATACAAAGATCTTCCAGGGGTTCCCTTAAAAACGAAAGGACTTCGTTCCGGTATCGCTCCGGCCTGATAAAATCCGGATTTGTTTCAATATATTCAATAAGCCAGTCCTGATATCGGCTCATCCTGAAAAAATAATTGGATTCCTTGATGATTTCCGGAGGCGTTTCATGATCCGGACATTTCCCGTCCACAAGCTCCCGTTCCACATAAAACCGCTCGCAACCGAAGCAGTACAGCCCCTCATACTCGCTGAAGTAAATATCGCCTGCATCGTATATTTTTTGAAGAACCTGTTTGACAACCGCGATATGCGCCGGATCCGTGGTTCGAATGAAACGCCGAATAGTCGATATTGAGCTGAGGCCACAGTTGCCGGAAAAGCTCACTGATGCCGTCAGCATAAATCCGGGGGCTCATGTTTTCTTTTTTGGCTGCCCGGACAATTTTGTCCCCGTGTTCATCGGTCCCGGTCAGAAAGAAGACTTCGCGATCCAGCATCCGGTTATACCGGCCGGCCACGTCAGCGACGATGGTGGTGTAGGCATGCCCCAGGTGCGGCCTGGCGTTGACATAGTAGATTGGCGTGGTAATATAAAAAGGGTTAGACATTGGCGTGTTCCTCTTGACTTTCCGTCACAATTTCATCCGGTCCAATTTCAATCTCGGTGCCATCTTCGAGCCGGACAGAAATCCGATAACGGATAGGGTTGTGTCGAATGACTTTCCCCTCACCCTTTGGCGTCATGACTGTTTTGCCGATTTTCGGCAGTTCAGAACGCAGCGCCCGGTAGGTTTCGTATTCATAGGTCAGACAACACATCAGCCTGCCGCACTGGCCGGATATTTTGGTGGGATTCAGTGAAAGGCACTGTTCCTTGGCCATGCGGATGGAAACCGGTCCGAATTTGTCCAGAAATGTCGAGCAGCAGATTTCACGGCCGCATCTGCCGATTCCCCCGCACAGTTTTGCCTGGTTACGAATGCCGACCTGGCGCATTTCAATCCGGACGCCAAGCTCCTTTACCAGCATTTTGACGAGCTGCCGGAAGTCAACGCGGCTTTCCGAAGTAAAGAAAAAGGTTAATTTGCTGCCATCAAATGCGTTTTCAACGGCAAAGAGATTCATGCTCAGCCCCAGTTTTTTAATACAGGACTGGCAATAGGCCAGGGCTTTTTTTTCAGTTTCAAGATTATTCTCAACCTGCATCAAATCGGCTTCAGTTGCCATTCGAAAAACTTTTTTCAGAACCTGGCCTTCCGGCAGCTCATCGACTACGACCGGCGGAACCGCCACGATTCCCAGGCCGAGTCCCTGCTTGGTCTCGACGATGACGGAATCCCCCTGACGCAGAACAAAGGCGCCGGGATCAAAATCATACACCTTGCCGGCGGGTTTGAATCGAATGCCTACTTTTTTTACCATGATATCATCTCTCCGTTACCCCGGTCCGCAATTGCTGCCAGATCAAAAGCAGAAGATGATCCATAGACAGTCGGATATTCGTTCTTGCATCAATATGGGTCTGAGCGGATTTAACGGCATTGACGCTGTGGACCAAATTGTTTCTGCGAGTATGCGCCGGGAGGCTTCTCTGACAATGTTCCAGCCGGTCCTGGTTGATGACTTTGGAAGGGTCGCAGGTAACAATCAGAAGATCCCTGAACCAGGAAAACATGATCTCAAAAACATCAGAGAGGGCATCCCGATTTTTAGATAATTTCTCCGAAAGTGCCAAAATAACATGAAACGGACTGGAACCCAATCGGGCATAGTTCAGTGATCAGCCAGTCTCTTCGGCTCATCCAGGTGGATTTTTTCATTGCCAGCGCCCTTGAAAAACTGCCTCCGGCAAGGGCTGCAACAGCCGATGCCTCATCCGCGCCGAACCCATGATGCCGGATCAATGCACCAGAAAGAGCGGGGCGGGAAACGGGGTTAAACCGGATATGCAGGCACCTGGAAACAATTGTCGGCAGAAGATCGGCAGGCTGTCTGGCCGTAAGGATTAAAAGGGTCTGTTCCGGCGGCTCTTCCAGTATCTTTAAGCAGTGCATTGCCCGCTGAGGGATTCATCAAATGGGCATCGCATGAGAATGGCGACGCGCGTTTCCCCTTCAAAGGGCTTCATCGAAAGGATCCGGCACAGTTCGCGGATCTGTGCGATTTTTATCACCCCGCCTTCCGGCTGGATCAAAGTGATGTCCGGATGAGTTCCCTTCCGCAATTCTTAAACACGGGCTGCACTGCCCACAGGGATGATCTGATGATTCTTCCGGATTTCAGATAAACTCTTGTCCGGCCGCCTCTGGGGATGCAGAACACCCCGATGCAGTTAGCAAGCCATGGCCAGCCGGACAGCGGCGGTTCGTTTGCCAACCCCGTCAATGCCCGAAAACAACAGCGCATGCGGGATACGGCCGCTTTTCAGGATCTGAAGCAATGACCTGATCGCCGGGCCTTGACCGACGATGGGTCCAAATCCAGACAAAGGCTTAATAATTCACCCGTTCTTTCAATTCTTTTCCGGATTTGAAAAACGGGAGTTTTTTCGGCTTGATCACCACTTTTTCGCCGGTTTTGGGATTCCTGCCCGTATAGCTTTTATACTCTTTGACATAAAAGCTGCACAGTCCCCGAATCTCCACCCGATCTCCGCCGGCAAGGGTATCCGCCATGTTGTCGAAAAACACCTCAACAACTCTTAGCAGCTTCTGATTTCGAAATATCCGTCCGGGTTTTCAGCGCAGATATTAATTCCAGTTTATTCATTGCCCCTCCTTGAGTCCTCAGTCAGATCAAACGGTATCCTATTAAATTTATAAAACATATTGAGATAACAAGTCAAGCAGTTATCAAGAGGTTGTCCTGAATCATCTCAATGTCTTCCTTGCTGACATCCACGGCTGCATATTGCCCGAGGGCCTCGATGTTCACCACGACCCTTCCCTTGCCGCGATATCGGACAAATGCGCCCGTAACACCGGCAAAAGGACCGCTGACAACCATGACCCGATCCTCCTTGTTTAAATTGTGAACCGGTCAAAATTTCCTGGCTGCCCTGAACCATGATTTTCAGCGATTCGATGGATTCGCCGGCGATCGGCACCGGCCCCTGAAGATTCCCCACAATCGTGACCACGCCAATGGTCTTGACGATCTCAAGATGTTCATAGGGATCCAGACTGGTTTTCACAAAAAGATACCCTGGAAACAGGGGAACCCGAATCATTTTTTTCCGGTCGACCCGCTTGCTTCGAACCGTGATTCTGGGCAGAAAGGCTTCGACTTCCTTTCGCGTCAGTCCGTCCAGCACCACGTTCTCAAACCGGCTTCGGGTATGAAGGGCGTACCAGTTCCTGGAAGGGCCGGAATCGGTCATTTTATGTCAGCCTCCAGAGGGTGGAGCCGGTTTCGAACCGCCTGCATGATCATATGAACCACGATCATGTGCATGTCCTCGATTTTCTGCATGTCTTCCACGGGCGCAATCCAGGCAATGTCCGCAAGGGATGCCAGTTTGCCGCCTGAAAAACCCGAAAGGCCGATGGTGACTCCCTGATGCACCCTGGCGTATTCAATGGCCCGAAGGACATTGGGGGAATTGCCGCTTCCCGATATCCCGATCACCAGATCGCCCGGCAGAAAAAAATTCTTCAGTTGTTCGACAAATACCGCATCATAGGACACATCGTTGGCAAGGGCAAGAAGGGTCGGGAGGCTGTCATTCAAACAGATCATTTTAAATTTTTTATTCAGGTCCATGCAGCAGCCCTTGTTGATGTCACAGGTAAAATGAGACGCGGTTGCCCCGCTTCCGCCATTTCCCATGACAAATATGCGCTTTCCGCATCATAGGCATCCAGTATTTTTTCAACAATTTGCTGAAAGCCGCGGGTATCAAAATTCTCAAGTAGGGATTTTATTCCGGAAAGATAATTGGCTGCAAATTCGCTGATATTCATCCTGTTTTGTGTCCATCAATCGAAATCATTCATTAGTCGAACTCAAAAGTACTGAAAACGTCTCAGACAGAAACATACATCGTCTCCGCCCTTGCTTCCGCCTCCTTATCCTCTGGCTGCTCTAAAAATCCGGCCATTCTGTCAGCGCCTGCCGGTAGGATTCAAGGGTTCCGATGTCCCGCAGGTATTCGGCAATCGGGTATCCATACATCCTGCCAGCCAGAAGCGGCAAGACATGGTGGCCAAAATCCAGTACCGATCCGGGTTCTGTCGGCGCATCCGGAAAATACCCGAAAATCTCCTGCGACGCCATATAAATACCGGCATTTGCCAGGCTGCTTCGGGGGTTCTCCGGTTTTTCCGTAAACGCCACGATTTTCTGATCCGAGTCCAGTTCGGCAATGCCGCAGGATGCGGGATTCGGCGAATGGAACAAGCCCATCGTCAATATGCCATTTTTTTCCCGGCAGCTCCGATGAAATTTCGCAAGCCGTTTCAGGTTGACGTTCGTCAGATTATCCGCATAGACAATCATAAAATCGTCCTCGCTGTCAACAAAATCCCGGCAATACAGGATTGTTCCGGCACTTCCCAGAAGTTCCGGCTCAAAGCTGAGAACGATATGCATGTCCCGGCGGTGGGAATAGCCGCGGACAAAGGCCTCCACCTGATGCGCATGGTGATGCGTATTGATCAGCACTTCCTGGATGTTTTGCTCTCTGCAGATGATCCAGCCATATCCCCAGAAGCGGCTTTTCGTGAATGGGAATCAGGCATTTCGGGATTGAATCCGTATAGGGTTTGAGCCGTGTTCCTTTTCCGGCAGCCAGTAAAAACGCTTTCATGACAAATCCCTTACATCGCCCTGCGGATTACCTGCAAGGTGCTTCATGTGTTTATCCGCATATTCCAGGATGTCTTCCCGGTTGTCCTGGCGCAGAAGATACGCCCAGTAATCCCGAATGCTGTCTTCTACCGTGTGGACAGGCTGCCATCCCAGGGCCTGAAGTTTTTGCGTGTCTGAAAAAATATGGCGGGTATCTCCATACCGGTAGTATCCGGACATCACCGGGGAACATTCCCGATTTACAATGCGCTGCATGGTATTGTAAAAATCCAGAACCGTCCAGGCCTGATTGCCGCCGACATTAAACACCTGGTAATCGGCCCGGCTGCTCTCCAGCACCAGGAGATTGGCCGCCACCACATCCCGGATATTGACAAAATCGCGGATCTGCCTGCCGTCTTCAAAAATGGTCGGCTGCCTGCCCGTCATCAAACTGAGAGAAAATATCCGCATGGCGCCGGAATAGGCATTGTAAAAAGACTGGCGCGGCCCCTGAACAATGGAATAGCGCATCACGGTCGATGGGATGCCGTAACGGGACCCCAGATGGATGGCGATCTGTTCCTGGGAATTCTTGGAAATGGCATAAGGGTTGCAAGGATGAATCACGGACTCATCCGAGGGCATCCACGCCAGGGGCTGATGGCACGCCTGGCACAGGTGGTCCCACTTTCCCTGAGACAACTGCGCATCCAGGCGGATACTGGGGAAAACATCCATCCGGCAGGAAAGGCACCGGTAGCGGCCCTCCCCCATCACGGCCTGGCTTGCGGCCACAATCACCTTCCGGATCCGGGAACACATTCCGGTTTGAACCAGAAGCTCATAAATCAGCGCGGTAGATACGGCATTGACCCTGAAGAACGTTGAAAAGTCCGGAAGATAATCCTGGTAAGCGGCAAAATGATAGACTGCATGCATGCCGTCAAGCGCGCGCAGGAGCGTATCCCTGTCGCAGACATCTCCTTGAATGAAATCCGCTTCCGGGTGGAGATAATCGGGTTTTCCCCTGGGGTGAATTGTCGGATGGAGGCTGTCCAGTATCCGCACCCGATGGCCTTTGGCGATCAGGGCATCCGCCGTGTGAGAGCCGATGAAACCGGCGCCGCCGGTGACGAGGATATTCATAGAAACCCTTATTATTTGCTGGAATAAGACGTATCGTCAAAGATGACCTTGCTTCCGCTTTCTTCAATCATGAAAGGCAGTTCCCGGTAAGCCTTCATGGCTTCGAATACCTGGTTCTGGCTTTCCCGGGAACAACCACCAGCAGAAACCCTCCCCCGCCCGCCCCGGCGACTTTCCCCGCCAGAGCGCCCGCCGACAGTGCCGTTTCATACATGGCCTGAATGGCGGGGGTTGAAATACCGGCCGCCATGTGCTGCTTCAACTCCCAGTTACGGGCCAGCAGCCGGCTGCAGGCATGAATATCGGCTTTTTCCATGGCTTCGGCAAAAGGGTCCACGAGGGCGACCATCGCATCCATGGTGCGCCGCTTCTCCGGCTGAACGAAATTGGCTTTCTGCTGGGATAAAATCGCATCCGCGCTGCGGGTGATGCCGGTATAAAACAGCAGCAGGGAAGAGGCGAATTTTCGTTTATCCGAGCTTTGAATCGCAACCGGCATTCTTTCCGTCGTGCCGTCCGCATGGAAAATAAGCTTGTTCACCCCCCCGAAAGCCGCGGCATACTGGTCCTGCCTGCCGATGGGTTTGCCCAGGATGTCGATTTCAATCCGGCAGGCCTCCCTGGCCAGACGGTCGGCGGTCACCAGAACATTTCGGTACGCATAAAGGGCATGCAGCAGGGCGACGGTGATTGAACTCGAGCTTCCCAGGCCGGACCCGGTTGAAGGAATGTCGGCCAGCGTGGTGATTTCAATGCCGTGCGTCACGCCGGTAAGCCTCATGGCTTCCCGGACCAGGTCATGGCGGATTTCCGGACACCTTTTCAACGCATTCTTTTCTGGAATAGTTGATGTAAATTAAATCATCAAAACGTTCCTTGACGATGGCATAGACGAATTTATCAATTGCCGTAGAGATCACCTTCCCGGTTGCCTGCCGATAATAATCCCGGATATCCGATCCGCCGCCGACGAAACTGAGCCGAAGGGGGGTTTTGACAATCACCATTGGCCATACTCCACTTTAAATTCATTTTAACGGCATTACGGTATCAACAAGCATTTCCGGCTCAAGCATGCCTTTTTTCCGTCAGCTTCATTGAGATCGGATAACCTGGTAAGGCGCATTAAACATCGTCGTGCGGCCACTGATGTCTTGTATATCCCGAGAACCGCTGCCAAATCCGCCAAGGCCGGAGAGATTGATCAGAAAAACAAATTGACGGTCATCCACTTCATCAATATACCGCATATCCACGGACCAGCACTGGGACTGATATCTCAATCCGACCCCGGACTGAATCCGTGTGCTGTCCTGAAGGTTCTGCTCATAGTCCATGTAGGCCCTCAGACGATCGCTCAGGGTCACCATCAGATTGGTATACGCGGACTCGCTGTCATTCTTTTCATTCCGGTATTCAACAAAGAGGCGATCCCCCCGGGTGTCGGAAACCATGGTGCCGAAATTTCGGGATTTGAAATCATTGTAATCATGAGACCATTCGGCATCTGCCTGAAACGCCAGAAACCGGTATGGCTCAAGCTGGATTTCACCATACAGGGGAATCAATGGCTCTGGATCTATCTGCTCCGCCTGATCGAAGTCATAGCCTTGTTCGATATAAAACCGCAGAAATTCCCTGTAGGAATGCAGCGGCTGCGCTCCGGGCTTCCGGTCAGCCATATCTTCAGGCGGCTTCAGCTTTGAAATGAACGTGTTGGTCAGCGAAAACGTGACGAGATTCTGGTCCTGAATCCGGTCCACTTGATCAAAATACGGATAGATGTCCTGATCGTATTCAGGAATGAAGCTGTAGCCAATCCGAGGCATCATGATGTGTTTGATCCGTTCAACGCTTTGCCCATCGACCTGATAAACGCGAAACAATTCACTGGTCATATCCAGTCCGACATCATACATGTTCCGGTTTTGAGTCGTGTTTGGGCTGCTTTCGCCGGCCTCATTGTTTTCTGAATACCAGGCTGTTTCCCGAATGCCCACGGATGGCTCGATGGTGAAATACTGTTGATAGCGCCAGGGATAATACAGCCTGGGGTAGGCATCGATCCGCTGTCCCTTTTCCCCGTCTTGTCTGTAAAAATTGGTAAGTTCCGTATCAAACCCATAAAAAAACGGCGTGTTATACAGATATTTTTTGGAACCGTAAAATTCGACGTCCGGAAGTTTCTGAAGGGTATTGTCGGGACCGCCCGTCTGGCGGGCAATAACATTATCGTACCAGAGTGCCTGCGCATTCATGGAATAGCCGGACCAGTATTTGTTGACAAGCAGCGAGTTGGACCGGACCGTATCATTGTAATCATCCAGACCCCTGCCAAATATTTTTATAAAAATTCATATTGGTGTCGTCATACCCCATATACATGCTTTTGAAATCCCGAAGATAGTCCTGATCGCTGACGATATCCAGGTCAAGCTTGGCGTTGAATCCGGAAGGAAGCGCCTGATTGTTTTTCATCCGGAACCAGTAGCGGTCCTGATTGGTGCGCAGGACATTGTCGTCGGTATATCCCCAGGCCCCCGTGCCATCATCCGTCTGCCGATCGCGCAGATAATCCGCCATCACAATTCCCTTTGACCCGGCATCCAGCACATAGCGGTATTCAGCACCGATTTTTTCACCGCGATTGGCAATGTAATCGAAGTCAAACGTAGCATCGGACTGGTCATTGATGGCCCAGTAAAACGGCTGGCTGAATTGAAAACCGTTTCGCTCCGAGTACCCGTATTCCGGCATCAGAAGCCCGGACTGACGTTCGGTTTTCGCCGGAAAAATCAGGTAGGGAGAATACAGAACCGGAACTTGTTTGGCCCAAAAGGCGGCGTGACGAACCGTGCCATAGCCTTCGATGGTGACCGTCATGTTTTTTCCGGTAATTTTCCAGTCCGGATTTTCACCGTCGCAGGAAGACACGCTGGCAGTATCGGCGGCATACGTCTTATCCCCGACTTTTTGAAGCTTGTCCCCCCGGATATAAAAATGATTTTCTTTGATAAAAATCGTGCCTTCGTATAATGTTCCGATCTCGGAGGCCAGGTTCATTTCCAGGCTGGAACCGGTCAACACGTCTTCGCCCGCCGTCATCATGACGTTGCCTCTGGCATAGGCCATCATGGCCCTGTGATCGAAACGGACAAAGTCCGCGGACAATTGCCGGGCATCCTTGCTGATCGTTACATGGCCGCTGGCGATATAATGGTCGGTTTTCTGATCATGGGAAATTTCGTCCGCTGAGATATGCCAGGGCGTATCGGCAGTCTCCTCCCGGATTGCCGAGAAGTTCGGAAATGCATGGCTGGAAGCTGCAATCAAAAGACCGCAGATAATCGCCATATGAAAGGCAAGCCGGTTCAGACGCACGGATTGACCCGACGGGATAGCGATAGAGATAAGGATAAAGGAGATGCATGGTTCATATAAAATCGAAGTTGAGCCGAAATGTCAAGATCTTGTTCAGAAAATACCTGCTTTATAAATTTGTGGATTTGGTATATGAGCAGGTTATGAAGATCTTGCTGACCAATGATGACGGCATCTACGCACCGGGTCTCTGGGCCCTGCATCGACGACTTTCCATCGCTCACACGGTAAACGTGGTGGCGCCGGACAGGGAACGCAGCGCCGTGGGGCATGGCATCACCCTCCATGAACCGCTTCGCGCCGCACGCATCCATGTCAACGGCGAAGGCAGGGGGCATGCGGTCAACGGAACCCCGGCGGACTGCGTCAAGCTGAGCGTCATGGAAATCCTGAAAAGCAGGCCGGACATGGTGATTTCCGGCATCAACCCCGGCGCCAATGTCGGCATCAATGCCCATTATTCGGGAACGGTTGCGGCGGCGCGCGAAGCGGCTATGCTGGGCCTGGCGTCCCTGGCGGTTTCCATCGACAGCCACCAGCCGGACTTTTTTGAAGAAGCCGCCGCATTCATTGAAGGCCTTTCCGGGCTGGTCCGGAAAAAGGGGCTTCCCCCCGGCGTGTTTCTCAACGTCAATATCCCGAATATCCCCATTAAAACGATACGCGGCATTTCCATCAGCAGCCAGGGGGTTTCCGTTTCCCGCGAAGGCTTTGAAAAAAGGGTGGATCCCCGGAACCGGACCTACTACTGGCAGGAGCTGGAGTCCCCGGCGGATTTCAGGGGCAGCGACATGGACGGCAGCGTCCTCAGCCGTGAATACGTCTCCATCACCCCCATGCGCTGCGATATGACGGATTATCAAATCATGGCCGACCTGAGATCCTGGGATATCCCCCTGCCAGAAACAAGTGCAAAAAATGACTCAAATAAATAAATTCGAAATCCGAAGCACGAAATCCGAAACAATGAAACATGCAATTCCATAACACAGCCTTAAAGGTAGGTTAAATGCCAAAAAATCAGTATGTCAGCTCCCTGAAACCCGGTGAAACCGTGGATGATGTTTTCGTGCTGTCGGAAAAAAATCTGGCCCAGAAAAAAGATGGAAAGAACTATCTGAACCTGACCTTCATGGACAGAACCGGGACCCTGAAGGGCGTGCTCTGGGAAAATGCCGCGAATGCCGCAGACCGGATTTCCGCCGGCGATTACGTTCAGGTAAAGGGCAGCGTTTCCGAGTACCGGGGATCGCTGCAACTGGTTGTCCGGTCCGCGGCCCGGTCCGCCGCGGAAAACGTGGAACCCGCCGATTTTCTGCCCGTGACCAGTCGCAACATCGATGCCATGTTTGAGAAGATGCTTCATATCACCGACACGCTCAAAACGCCTTGTTTCCATGAACTGTTCAGGCTGTTCTGGGCAGACCCCGAACTGGTCCGTCTTTTCAAGACCGCGCCGGCTGCCAAAAAAATGCACCATGCTTATATCGGCGGCCTGCTGGAGCATACCCTTTCCATGGCGATTCTCGTCGACAAGCTTGCCGGACATTACACGGGCGTGGATCGGGATCTGCTGCTTTCCGGCGCCATTCTTCATGATATCGGCAAGATCCGGGAATTTGAATTCAGCTCCCACATCGACTATACCAGCGAAGGCAGGCTCCTGAGCCACATTGTGATCGGCATCCAGATCATCGATGAAAAAATGAAGCGGATCAAGGACTTTCCCGAAGAGCAGGCCGTCCTTTTAAAGCATCTGGTGGTCAGCCACCACGGGGTCCGGGAATTCGGCTCTCCGGAACTGCCCAAAACCATCGAAGCGGTGCTGCTGAATCATATTGATGAAATCGATTCCAAGGTAAAGGGAATTAGGGAGTTCATGGCTTCCGAAGACCCCAACGCAGCCTGGACATCTTATCACAAACTGCTGGACCGGCATTTTTACATGGGAAAAAAGGACGGATCGTTTTGAGCACCCCGACATCAGCATTTTGAATTTGTTTCGAATTTCGAATTTCGATATTCGGATTTGATCTTCGAATTAGAACCAACGTCGAAAGAAGACCGCACGCGTATGTTTATTACACTTGAAGGCATTGAAGGATCGGGCAAATCAACGCAGATCCTTCATGTATTTAATTATCTGAACAGCCTGGGACAAAAATGCGTCATGACGCGGGAGCCCGGCGGAACAAAGATCGGCGGGAAAATCCGCGCCATCTTGCTGGACCCGGAAAGCTGCGGCCTGAATCCCGCGGCGGAGCTCCTGCTTTATACCGCGGACCGGGTTCAGCATATTCAGGAAATCATCCTGCCCGCGCTCAAGGGCGGTGCCGTCGTCATCTGCGACCGTTATTTTGACGCAACCCTTGCCTATCAGGGCGTTGCAAGGGGTCTGGACGTGTCTTTGATCCTGGAACTCCACAAACTGATCTGCCGGAATTTAACGCCCGATCTGACCTTTCTTCTGGATCTTTCGCCCGCCGCCGGACTGCCGCGGGCATGGGGTCAGCTTGAATCCGGGTCCCGAATGGACACCGAATCCCGGTTTGAAAAAGAAACGCTTGCGTTTCATGAGCGGGTCCGTGCCGGCTACCTGGATCTTGCCGGAAAAGAACCCGGAAGATTTCGGATCATCGACGCCTCCCAAAGCCGGGACGAGGTCCAGGCCCAGATCATCCGGGTCCTGGAACTCGAACTCCGGGGGTTTATGGATCCCTTTGCACAGGACAACCGAAAATGCACATGACCTGCCCTTCCATTCTGGACACCATTGGAAACACCCCGCTGGTTGAAATCCGGCACTTGAATCCCAACCCGGCCGTCAAGATTTTTGCCAAGCTGGAGTATTTCAATCCCGGCGGATCCATCAAGGACAGGCCGGCGCAATATATGATCGAAGCGGGTGAAAAATCCGGCAGACTGACGCCCGGCAAAACCGTAGTCGAGGCCACCAGCGGCAACACCGGCATCGGACTGGCGCTGGTCTGTTCGGTGAAAGGCTACAAACTTCTCTTGACCATGTCCGAGGCCGTCAGCATGGAGCGCCAGAAGATTTTAAAAGCCAGGGGCGCAGAGATCCTGCTGACCCCGGGGCATCTGGGAACGGATGGGGCCATCGAGGAGGTATACCGCCTGGCCAGGGAAAACCCGCAATCCTATTTCATGGCTGACCAGTACAACAATCCGGCCAACTGGCAGGCCCATTATCACGGCACAGCGGTCGAGGTCTGGGAGCAGACTCGGGGGCGGATCACCCACCTGGTCGCCACCATGGGAACATCCGGAACCCTGATGGGCATGTCCAGAAGGCTGAAGGAATACGATCCCGAAATTCGCATCATCGGCGTTGAGCCCTATCTCGGGCACAAGATCCAGGGCCTCAAGAACATGAAGGAAGCCTATCAGCCCGAGATCTACGAAAAGGGCCGACTGGACAAAAAAGTCAACATCGACGATGAGGAGGCCTTTGAAATGACGCGAAGGCTGGCCCGGGAAGAAGGCGTTTTTGTCGGCATGAGCAGCGGGGCCGCCATGGCCATTGCCGCAAAAGAGGCCGACAGCTTCTGACCGAAGGCCTGATGGTGGTGATATTTCCGGATTCCGGCGAACGCTATCTCAGCACGCCGCTGTTTGCGGTGCGTGAAAAAATCGAAATGAATCTTTTCAACACCCTTACCCGCAAAAAAGAGCCTTTTCAATCCCTGGTTCCGGGCAAGGTCTCGATGTATTCCTGCGGACCCACGGCCCACGCCCGGATGCATATCGGCGATTGCCGGCGGTTTGTGTTTTCGGACCTGCTCAGCCGGTACCTGGAGTTCAGGGGCTTTGACGTCACCCACATCATGAACATCACCGATCTGGACGACAAGACCATCGCGGGCTCCGAAGCGGCCGGAACGAGCCTTGCGGATTTTACGCAGCAATATATCGACCTGTTTTACCGGGATGTGGCCGAGCTGGGAATCAAGCCCGCAGCCTGCTATCCGAAAGCCAGCGAGCATATCCAGGACATGGTGGATCTTTCCGAACAACTGGCCCGCAAGGGCTTTGCCTACGAAAAGCTACACTCCCTGTATTTCGATATTTCCCGGCTGTCCGACTACGGCAGGCTTTCGGGGATTGATCTGAACAAAATCCGCATCGGCGCCACCGTGGATCTGGATGAATATGAAAAAGACAACCCCAGGGATTTCACCCTGCTCAAAAGATCCCGCCTTTCCGAGCTGAAACGGGGAATCTACACCAAGACCCCCTGGGGAAATGTCCGGCCGTCCTGGCATCTGCAGTGCGCGGCCATGTCCATGAAATATCTGGGATCCTCTTTGACATTCATACCAGCGGCCGGGAGCTGATGTTTCCGCACCATGAAAATGAAATCGCCATTGCCGCGGCCCTGAACGGAAAACCCCTGGCCCGGTTCTGGATTCACTGCGACCGGGTACTCATCGACGGGAAAAAAGTGGATGAGAAAAAAACCCGGATCACCCTGGAAAGCCTGGCGGCAATGGGCTATTCGGGACGCGCCGTCCGTTTCTGGCTGCTTTCCGGCCATTATCGAAAGCCCTTGACCTTTTCCAGAGACCGGCTGGACGAGGCTCAGAAAGCGCTGAACCGGCTGGAAACCTTCATGGACAACCTGGACCAGACCGCCGGCTCGCCTTACCCGGAAATCGATCAGCTCGTTTATGATATCCGCAGCGGTTTTATCACGGCCATGGATGATGATCTGAACATATCGGCCGCGCTGGCATCCCTGTTTACCCGCATCAAGCAAATCAACCGCCTGATCCAGCAGAAAGCCATCGATCCGGAAGGCGCCTTAAAGATTCAACTGGCCGTCCGGCAGATCGACGGGGTGCTGCATGTACTCCAGGCAAACGCGGATACCTTGCCCCCGGACATTCAGGAACTCATCGAAAAAAGAAACCGGGCCCGGCAGGAGAAAAACTGGGCGCTGGCGGACCAGCTCCGGGATGCGCTTTCGGATAGAGGCTTTGTTTTGAAGGACGGGAAGGTTTAATTGATCACACGCGCAAACAATCCAAAGGATAGTTTTTCCATGACGCCGATATATTTTCCATTTACGTGGGCCGATGCGCACACGATTCAGGCCATTACAGCCGTTTTCCCCAGAATCGCCATGTATCAGCCCCTGGACTGCAGGGCTCCTGCATGGCTCCGCCCCTTTGAGCAGGCCGGAACTCTTGAACTCCGCATACCGGTCACATCAGACAGCCAGAAACTGGAAATGATGGTTGCCGATTACCAGAACTGGGCAAGACTGCATCAGGGAAGCGATCTGGCATTTTTAAAAACCCGGCAACCCGCAGCGCCGTTTATCGATCATCTTTCATCCCGAATCCGATCCGACATTCTGCATTATCAGGATGCGCCAGCGGATCCGGCGCCTGATCCGGTTTTCAGCGCCAGACTTTTTCTGGAAATCGCCGCGGCTTACGATGCCCAGCAGGCCGAGTTCAATGGTGATCTTGAAAAAATTCAGCATCTGGAAAAACGTTTTATGGCGGCCCTGGGGGATACCGCGGAATTGGAAGAACCTGTTCCGATAGGCAACCAGCCGCTCTTTCAGGAGGCTCCCGGTGACTTCATGCTTGCAGAAAGGCTTCAGGCCTGGTCCATATTGTATCTTCAGGATCGGCGGCAACGCACGGCGGACGACCTTTGGGTTACCTCCCGTATGTCAGTTATCGAGTGGATTCAAGATGAGCTCGGCATGGAACAGGTGCTGGAAATAAACTGTATCCCCATTCAAAAAACCATCGATGACAGCACCCGCTTCTGGCAGGAAAGCATTATGGCGTATCTATCCCAGCTTCAGGCAGATCCGTGGCCATCCGCCATCAAAACATTTGAACCCCCTTCTTCGGATTATGCCTGGGAAAATGCGGTTTCGGTCAAGGGATTCATTTTTCCAGGACAGACGCCAGATGCGCTCCTTGCAAAAATGACAGCGCACAAATCTGCCCGAATGCCGGACTCAGGTCCAGCCCCGCAACACCCTTATCGTGTGTGTCACCCCGATATGAACAAAGGATAGAAGCCGATAGTTATCTATCCGCCGTCAACGCATCAATCTCATCCGGATCAAGAAAACGCCATTTGCCGGGATCAAGATTCCCCAGGCGGATGCCGGCAATCCGGATGCGTTGAAGCCCCAAAACATCCTGTCCCACTTTCCGGACCATGCGGCGGATCTGCCGGTTTTTGCCTTCCTTCAGGATGATGCGGAACCGCCGGAGGGAAATGCGATGAATTTCTGCCGGACGGGTGCGTTTTCCGGACAGGAGCAGGCCTTCCGCCATTTTCTGAAGCGCGCTGTCCGAAATCGGAGCCGCAAGCGTGACCACATATTCTTTTTCATGATCAAACGACGGGTGGGAAAGCCGGTGATGGAGCGGGCCATCGTTAGTCAGCAGCAGCAGTCCCGTGGAATCCTTGTCCAGGCGTCCGATCGGATAAATCCGCTCCGGAACATTCACCAGATCCGTCACCAGTTTTTCGCCCGGCTGCTCGCAGCTCGTGACATAACCCCGGGGCTTGTTGAGCGCGATATAGACAATCCGCTGCCGCTCCAGGACCGGTTTTCCGTCAATTTCAACCGTATCGGTGCGGGGATCAACCCGTGTTCCCAGCTCGGTAACGATCTTGCCGTTGACCCATACTCTTCCGGCAAGGATCAGTTCCTCGCCGCGGCGCCTGGAACAGATTCCGGCCATGGAGAGATATTTCTGCAGCCGGATTTTTGGCGCTTCAGACATTACGACCGATAGTCGGCGTTAATCCGCACGTATTCGACGGAAAAATCGCAGGTCCAGACAGACGTCCGGCACTCCCCGCCGTGAAGGTCGATCGTGATGACGAACTCCGCAAGCCTGAGAACTTTTGTCACCTCATCTTCCACCGCCGCCCCCCGGCCGCTTCCCTGTGAAAACATCAGCACATCGTTAAAGAAAATATCCATTCGCTCCGGGTCAAATGCAACGCCGGCCCTTCCGGCTGCCGCCAGGATTCTTCCCCAGTTGGCGTCTTCTCCGAAAATGGCGGTCTTGACCAGGCTGGAACCGGCAACCGTATCCGCGATTTTTCGTGCATCCCTGTCGGTGGCTGCGCCCCGGACACGGATCTCCACCAGCTTGGTCGCCCCTTCCCCGTCCTTGACCAGCATCTTGGCAAGGGTCACCAGAACATCGTCTAAAATATCCTGAAAGACGGCCAGATTCTCAGGGCTCTGAATGACGGCGCCGGAAAGGCCATTGGCCAGAATGAGCGCCGTGTCGTTGGTGCTGGTATCGCCATCGATGGTAATCCGGTTAAACGACTGCTCTACCGACGCATACAGGCAGTGATGGAGCTGATCGGCATTCGCGCCGACATCCGTGCAAACAAAACAGAGCATGGTCGCCATGTTCGGGGCGATCATGCCGGCGCCCTTGGCTGTCCCGGTGACGGTGAAACGCTTGCCGTCCAGCATCCCTTTACGGCTGACGAGCTTGGGTACGGTATCGGTCGTCATGATGGCTTCCGCGAGCAGCATGAACCCATCCGGACTTAAGGACTGAACCAGGGAAGGCAGCGCTTTTTGTATTTTGTCCACGGGAAGGAGCTGGCCGATCACGCCGGTTGAGGCAACCAGAACCGATTCCTCGGGGATATCCAGCGCAGACGCCGCAAGCCTGGCCATTTCCCTGGCATCCTGCATTCCCTGCGCACCGGTGCAGCAGTTGGCGTTGCCGCTGTTGACCAGAACCGCCTGACAGACGCCGGCTTTGATTCGCTCCCGATCCAGAACCACGGGAGCGGCCTGAACCCGGTTCCGGGTAAAAACCCCGGCTGCGGTTGCAGGCACCCGGGAAACCATGAGCCCCAAATCACTGCGGCCGTTTTTTTTAAGGCCGGCAGCAACTCCGGATGCCTGAAACCCCGTGCATTGAAAGGTATTCATAAGATTTTCCTGAAACATGTTTGATGTCGTTGATAAGAAAGTGCCCAATCTGGCGTTCCGATGGCGGATCCGGTAGTTTGAAAGTGCCAGATTCCTTAGTTGGGAGCAATCGTGCCGTCTTTTGTCTTTAAGGCGTCGATGGATTTCTGGGCTTCCCTGGACAGCGGTGTAGACGTCTGCGACAACTCGATCACCCTGGCATAAGCAGCCGCGGCTGCGGGATACTTTTTGAAAGCCGTGTATGCCGCGCCCAGCTCGCTATAGAGCTCCGGAGATTTCGGCAACAGATTGACGCCATCTTCCAGCAGTGCAATGGCTTCGCTGAGTTTTCCCTGGGCCTGATAGGTTCGGGACAGTCCCCGAATCGCCGGCAGAAATTTCGGTTCAACCCTCAGGGCTTTCTGATAATATTTTTCCGAAAGATCATATTTTTTCAGATGATAATAAGCCAGCCCCAGATTGGAAAGCGGGTAATGCGGTGTGGCATACAGCAGATCCTCGGTAATCGATTTGAAACAGACGATCGCTTCATCCCAGTTTTGCTGTTCCATATAGGCTGTGCCCAGGTTGTTCATGGCAGGCGCATAATTGGGTTTCAGGACAATGGCCTTTTTGAAATGCTGGATCGCCAGATCCAGCCGATCCTTGCCCTTGTAAGCCAGTCCCAGGTCGTTTTGCAGATAAGGGTCATCGGGAATCAGCTTTTCAGCAGCCATCAATTCTTTCAGGGCGAGCGTGTAATTCCCCTGAGACATATAGGCCTCCCCCATATTTCGGGAGGATTCCCCCTGTTTTTTGAGATTTTGATTCGGCGTACACCCGGAAAGAAAACCGATCACCAACAGTCCCGCAATCCATAATCCCTTATGCTGACAAGTCATTTTTCACCTGGTCTTTTTCTTTTCAGTTATTAAAGTGATTCTCTTTTCCTGAATTGCCTGAATCAGTTGCGGGTCCAGGTCAGCATCCGTCAGGATCAGAGAAGGCAGCGCGTCTCTTTGAATCCAGATCCCCGGAATCGTCAGCGGCTGCCGGCCGGGAATCTGCAATTCAGAATCAATTACAAATGAAACCCCAATGGCATTCAGCAGCCGGGGAATACTCAGGCGGATGCTGTCCGCATCCAGAATCTGGACAACGACAAAACCGGTTTTTTCCAAAGCCTGAATGGCATCTCCATAAAACGAGCCGAAATCAACCAGAATCGGCTTGCCGGTTCCGGATTCAATCCAGTTGGCCTGCGATGAGATCTGAATGTCGGCATAGGGAAAGCTCATTTCCACGTTTTGAGTATACGAAACGCCCAGGATGCGCATCAGTATCTCGACAAGCTGCTGCTTGCCACGAACAAAAACACGGCCTCCGGTTGCCTGAATTGCGGATGGATTCGATCGTAATTGAAGCAATGCCGCATCTTCCTCCTGGGTGCTTTTATTAAGCAGTGCTCCCAGGTAAGGCGCAGCCTTGAGCACCTGTTCGAGAACCGCATCATCGGAAGCGTCATAGGAAATATCGATGATCTTGATCTCCGGCCAGAAATGGCCAACGACGTTCTGCTCATCGTCTGTCAGGGTCTGACCGGGGTTGAACAGAATCCGCAGTGCGTCTGAAAATTCCATTATCGGAAACTGCGCCAGATCCAGCTCGAAATCGGCTTTTCCCGGCATGGGGAAAAAAAAGATTCCCTTTCGCGTCAATCTGGCGTTAAGCAGCGCGGAAACCCTTTCAAGCGGTCCTGAGCGATCCTCCAAAAAAGAACTGGAATTGGAAACGGCATCATATGGCGGCATGCGAATGGTCTGGCCCGGGTAAATTCGATTGATATCCGTAATGCCCGGATTGTTTTCCTGAAACAGCCGCAGTCTTTCACCCAGCAACGCCACATGCCGGATGCCGAAGTATTGATAAAAAATCCGGGACAGAGTGTCTCCAGGCTTGATTTTATATTCCGTAAAGCCGGTTGCATCGGATGACGGCTTCGGCTCGGTCCCCGCCTGCGTTTTATCAGCGGATATGGTCACCATCGGCAGGGTGAAAATGCGGCTTGAGATTTCACGATCCTTCTCCATTTTTTTCAGCGGTATGAATATCTGCTGACCCGTCCGAATGCTTTCAAGATCGTCCACCTGGGGATTGAGGCGCTTGAATATCTTTGAAAATTCTTCCGGATTTTCATCGATGATGCCGCCTTTCTCCTGAAAGACCTGGGTGAGGGAATCATTTTTCTGAACAACATAAGGTTCGCACCAGATCCGGTTTCCCAGATCCTCTTTAACGACATAGTCTTTTTGATACATCACCCCTGCAAAGACGGATACCGGCAGAAATGCGCACCAGCACCAGATGAAAACAGAAGCTTTTTTGCAGAATCCTGCTGAGGTCATGATCGTCAAACCTTTTTAAGCCTGAGTTTATCCGCAATTTCCCGGGACACGGCCTTCACGAAACAGTCGAAATCTTCGCCCGAAAGGGGCTTTCCGGGCGCCGGAAACTTCTCCAGATGCGCCGGACGGATCAGCTCCGGAAGATTGACAAGGGCCGGGTCCGGACAGACTTCGAATTCATCCGGGAACCGGTTCTCAAAATACATTTCCTGAAACCCGGAAAATTTGATGGCATGGGCCGTTGAATCCAGAATGGCGATTTCATCTCTTTCCACATACCCGAGCCGCCTTGCGGCAACCAGCCCGGCCAGGGATTCTCCGCCATGCGTGCAGACGACATGGCCGCTGCGGTTGGCGCGAAGCTGACAGTCCATGATGTCCTGTTCCGCAACTTCCACAAAGAACACCCGCGGCCGGCCGGCTGTCTGGTTGTATTGATTCACCAGATGAATGACCCGGGGCATGGAAACCGGGTTGCCGATCATGGCGGCCTGGGCCACGCTGGCCTGTACGGTTACCGGAATAAACTTGCGCCGTGCGGGGTCGGGCTCCTGGTAATAGCGGTAAACCGGATTGGCATGAACGGACTGCACCCCCACAATCTTGGGAAGGGTCTCGATGATGCCGGTCTGGTAAAATTTCAAAAATCCGCTCATGACAGCCGTAATATTGCCGGCATTTCCGATGGGAACCACCACGGCTTTACCCATCATGTCATACTCGAAATCCTGCGCAATTTCATAGGAATAAGATTCCTGGCCCAGGATCCGCCAGGCGTTTTTGGAATTGAGAAGCGCCACGGCATATTTTTCGGACAGGGCCTCGACCACTTTCATGCAATCATCAAAAACGCCGGGAATTTCAAACACCCGCGCGCCGCTGCCAAGGGGCTGCGCGAGCTGCTGCGGCGTGACTTTTTTGTGCGGCAGCAGCACCGCGGACTTGATGTGCGGGTGCAGATAGGAGGCATACAGGGCGGCAGATGCGGATGTATCGCCGGTTGAGGCGCAGACGGCAAGGACCTCGTCCACCAGCCCCTGCTGAATTAAAAAATGGATGTAGCTCAGGGCGCTGGCCATTCCCCGGTCTTTAAACGAAGCACTGGGGTTTTGTCCGTCATTTTTAAAATAGAATTTTCCGCCGGCCATCTCCTGCATCGACGCATTGGCTTCGATCACCGGGGTATGGCCTTCTCCCAGATACACGATGGATTCCAGGGGCAGCACCGGCCCGATAAACTCGTGATAGCGGTAAATCCCCTTCAGTGCCGGAAGAGTAAGCAGTTTTCGATAATCAAAAATCCGCCGCCAGGTCCTGCCGGAAATTTTTTTCAAATCTTCAAAATGGCGGTCATACAGCAGCAGGACCTGGCCGCAGTCCGGACAGGTGTAAAGCAGCTTGACGATCCCATGCTCCCTGCCGCATCCCAGACACCGGTAAATCAGGTCATTTCGCGTTTCAGGCAGCATATATGGCTGAATGTCTTCTGGTAAATCGGTCAGTATCATGGCGTTATGGACGCTGCCCCTCCCATGTAAGGACGCAAGGCTTCGGGGATGACCACCGAACCGTCGGCCTGCTGACAGTTTTCAAGGATTGCCGCAACGGTCCGGCCCACGGCAAGCCCGGATCCATTCAGCGTATGAACCAGCTCGGTTCCCTTCTGCCCTTTTCTTTTAAAGCGGATATTGGCCCGCCTGGCCTGAAAATCTTCAAAATTGCTGCATGAGGATATTTCGCGATATACACCCTGCGCCGGCATCCAGACTTCGATATCATAGGTTTTTGCCGCGGAAAATCCCATATCTCCCGTGCACAGGGTGATCACCTGATAGGGAAGCGCCAGCAGCTTCAAAATGGATTCGGCATCATCAAGCAGGGTTTCCAGCGCGTCATAAGAGGATTCCGGCGTGGTAAACATGACCAGCTCCACCTTGTTGAACTGGTGCTGGCGAATCAGCCCCCGCGTGTCTTTTCCATAAGAGCCGGCCTCGGATCGAAAACAGGGGGTGTGGGCCGTATAGCGAACGGGCAGCCGGGATTCATCGAGAATTTCATCCGAATGAATATTGGTTACCGGCACTTCAGCCGTTGGAATTAAAAAATAATCCCATCCCTCCAGCTTGAACAGTTCCGCCTCAAATTTGGGAAGCTGCCCCGTATGGGTCATGCTGGCGCGATTCACCATAAAAGGGGGAAGCACTTCCACATATCCATGGCGAGTGGTATGCACATCCAGCATGAAATTGATCAATGCTCTTTCCAGTCTGGCCCCGGCCCCGAAATACAGGGGAAAGCGTGCGCCGGTAATCCGCGTGGCCCGCTCAAAATCAAATATTCCAAGCAGCTCGCCGATCGTCCAGTGCGGCCTGGGTTCAAAATCAAAGGCTCTGGGGGTCCCACAGGTTTTATATACCGGATTATCCTTGCTGTCTTTTCCAACAGGAACCGTGGCATGGGGAATATTGGGGATTCCCAGGATAATTTCCTGAAGCTTTTCTTCGGAATCCGCCAGCTTCTTTTCCAGGCTTTTAATGTGCATCGAGACTTCGCGCATCTCGGCAACCCGGGGCTTCGCGTTTTCCCCGGTTTTTTTCATGGCTGCAATGCGCTCAGAAACATTATTTCTCTGACATCGCAGATCTTCAAGCTCCAGAAGCACCGTTTTTCGCATGATATCGCACTGGGAAAGGGTTTCCAGGTCAGCGGTTTTACCCCGATCGAACAATGCTTTTTGAACAATCGACAAATTTTGTCGTACAAACTTGATTTCCAGCATAACAATACCTATTATAGAAAATTAACAACTTTGTACCGGTTACTCATGGATGTTTTTTTCTCAAATTCTTAGCTCATCTGTGTAACAACTGCAATCCATTTAGTCAATGATATTGCTATCGCTTCTTCACAGGAGAACCACCAATGGATGATTTAAAGCAAACCAAAAGTAAAATTCGTAAAGACATGATTACGGCTTTAGAATCTCTTTCGGAAAATGAAATTGCTTTAAAGACCCGGAAAATTGAAAACCGCCTGTTTGATTTTGCCAATTTCGTCGAAGCCAACATTACCATGCTTTATATCAGCTGTCCCGGCGAGGTTTCTTCCAGAAATATCATAAAATATTGTTTAGATTATAAAAAAATCATCGTTCTGCCGGCCTTCGATTCCCAGAAATTTCGAATCAGATTATTTAAAATTGATAATATCGAAAAAGACTTGAAACCAGGGTCTCGGGGAATGCTGGAGCCGGATACGCTCCGATGCAAGCCGGTGCCGGTCGAGTGCCTGGATATTGCCATCATTCCCGGAATCGCATTTGATGAAAAAGGCGGAAGAATCGGCTCTGGAGAAGGGTATTATGACCGGTTCATTCCCAAACTTCCCATAACGACCCGAAAGGTATCCATCGCATTCGAAGATCAGATCATTTCCCAGGCGCCGATGGAATCCCACGACAAGCATGTGGATATCATCATCACCAATGAGCGGACGATCTATAAGATCTGATGACGCAAAGCACTCATTTTCGCTTAAATATCACAGGAGACTGCATGCCTCTTTTATCCGTGTTGATTCCTTCAAGTGTAATGCCGGATGCACCCAGGGATAAATTGAACGTATCCAGATTCCATCCCAAAGAAATTCCGCGCTCAAGCAGCCGATAACCGGTCCCGATCAGTTTAACCGAATTCCCGGATACCCGCACTTTGAGTTCCTGTTCCACAATGGTTAAAATGCCTGATTTCATATAACGGATGATCATTTTGGACGGAATCACCGGCGAGGCGCAGAGAAACATATCCGCATCGCGTTGTCTGCCGCACCAGATCCACGAACCCTTCCATGTTCCGGCAAGGGTGGCGGGCAAGACAGACCCTTTTCCATCGCGGCCAAACTCAAGACGGTCAATAACCTTACTCAGCATGTTGGTATAGTCTGCGGGATTTCGAAAGTCCGCGCAGATATTATCTGCCATAAACACCGGAATTATGCAGTCTTTATAAAACAGCGGCAAGACCTTTATGAGCAATCCGGCCACCCGCTGATTCTGAGCGATCTCGATTTCTCGCAGGACCCAGTCTGATCCGACCGAATTTGGCGATAAAATTACCGCCAGATAAACATCGCCGCGGATCTCCTTGTCGATTTTCCCGATCAGGAAATCCTGGATTCCTCCTGTTTCGGCTTCGTCAAGCCACACGGTAGCGCCAGCCAAAGAAAGATCAGTCGCCAGTTGCCTGGCAAATGGTTTTCAAGTACGTCATGAACGAGAAAGACTGATTGAGCCATATATTCCTCATAAATTAGAAGTTGTCCAGCGCAAATCCGATTTCTTTCCGAACCGGACCACTGCATCCCGTAAGAAAATCATTTAATATTTTTTTCGCTTTTAATCCACCGATACGGCCGATGGCCCACGCGATCATACCCAATACCCTTTCATCATCATTGCCGCGAAACGCCTCCAGCAGTTCCGGAAGATATTCGGAATCCCGGCTGTTTCCCATTGCCCGGGCCACGTTCATCTTCCACCGCCAGATATCCTTATCCGACATATAAAACATGTGCGGCCAGATTCTGCCGTTAAAATATGCAGTATCCATCCGCAACAGCTTATTGAGCCGGAAATCATCCACCATACCGGCCACTTTCTGATTCACCGGCAGCTCCCTGGCCAGCCATGGGGCATTCCGGGGACATACATTCTGGCAGTGATCGCAACCATACACCCACAACCCCATGGGCTCCCGAAGCGCCATGGGCGTGATGCCTTTCCAAAATACGTCAGATATGAAATACATCGGGCCGGATCTATTTTACGAGGCCCTATTAAAGCACCCGTAGGGCATGAAGCGATGCAGGCGTTCCGGCACCAGTCGGGACACCCCACTTCGAGCGTGGGTCGGCCGGGTGAAAACACATGATCCACCACAACTGCGATCGGCAATACCCAGGAACCCTGACGAACCAACTTATTGGAATAAAACAGGCAATTCTTTCCAAAATTACCCATTCCGGCCCTGGCAGCCGCCAGCCGGTGCGGCAAATTAAAAGGCACTTTTGAATCGATTCCGTTCTCTCTGAGAAAAACGCGAAAGGCTTTAATCCTTTGGGCCAAACGGTCCTTTGCCATGCGGTCATCATCCAGATAGCAGCGGCCAAAGTATTTTTCCATGGACAGCGGAAACGCTTCCTTAAAATATACCTCCATTAATACAATGATCGTTTTGGCCGTCGGAAAAATCTGTTTCGGGTCCGTACCCGCAATCAGATCCAGACCCAGTTTGGATACCCACGCATACGCCTTTTGTCTTTCCTGCAGCAACGCCTTCTGGGAGTCAAAAGGTTCGACGGTCGTAAAACCGATATCCCCAAAACCGCACGCATAAGCCTTCTCTATCAGTTCATTTTTTAGAATCATGATATTCGTCTGTTGTATAAACCGCTGACGTTGTTATTATTCTAACAATATCCTTATGTTTTTGCGAGACTTTTTTAAACGATGGCAATCCCGGCTTCAGTATCGGCGAATGGCAATATCGAGAACAACCGGGATAGCCTCTTGTTTGGATAGCGCTGATTATTCATAATTTCAGCCTGATAAAATTTCATTTTTTGTTAAGTTGACAGATCGCCAAATGACGCTTAAGAAAACCATATGAACATGATCCATCCGTTACAGGGTGAAGGGTATGCCGCTTTGAAAGAAATCCTCCAGGAAATCGGGCGGGTTGCCATTGCCTATTCCGGCGGCGTTGACAGCGCGTTGTTGCTTCGGGTTGCCGCCGATGTTCTCAAGGATTCCGTCATTGCCATCACCGCCCGGTCCGATACCACCCCGCAGGGGGAGTATGCGGATGCCGTGATTTTTGCCCGGCAAATCGGGATCCGGCACATCGTGCTGGAAACCCATGAAATGCGCATCCCGGAGTTTGTACAAAATTCTCCCGACAGATGCTACATCTGCAAGAAACACCGGTATGAAGCGATGAAGCACATCGCCGGTCAACACGGGTTTTCCGTAATTGCAGATGGGGAAAATGCGGATGACGGCAAGGATTACCGTCCCGGCAGCCTTGCCGCACGGGAACTGGGCGTTCGAAGTCCATTAAACGAGGCCGGACTTACCAAGGACAGGATCCGCAACTTGTCCAGAATGCTGGGGCTATCCACCTGGAACAAGCCGGCACTGGCATGCCTGGCATCCCGAATTCCTTATTTCAGTGCAATTACCCCGGAAAATCTCCGGCAGATTGATGCGGCGGAAACCTTTATCCGCGGCCTGGGAAACTTTACGCAGGTTCGGGTCAGGCACTTTGGCGATACCGCCCGCATCGAATTGGATGTGAACGGAATCACGAAAATGATGGCCCCTTCCATCCGCGAACAGGTGATTTCATGTTTAAAACATCTTGGATTTGTCCACGTTCTGCTGGATCTTGAAGGGTACCGAATGGGAAGCCTGAACCCGGTTCTTTAACGATTCGGGGCTCGCCCGCAACCCATTTGAGAACCGTCATGGGGTCTTGGTCGACAATGACCCGCCGGATATCCGCGGGGATAACAACTTCTGAACATGCCTGCGGAAATTTTACACTTGACAGATCAAATTCATTCGTATATCAAAATTAACGAAACAATGTTTCGCTTTTTTATATTCTTCATCAAATTAATATTATATTATAATAAATATCAATATATTGATAATATCAAACGTATAGAACATCATTTCTGAAATACATGAACTGCGTTATCAATATTCAATCGAATCAATTATATTATAATATAAATTCAATTTGTTATAATTCAAGTATTTTATCAACCGATAAGAAGGTACACCTATTACAGTAACAAAGTTTTTCAGTATCCGGATCATCGGATGCCCGTTCTGAAAAACCGATCCATTCCATCCTGACCCTGTACTTTCATTATTGACAGATTGGATCAGAAGCAATAAATGAATAAACTTTGAATTGATAACAATCAGATTAAGCGCTTAAATTATTTATTTATTATCATAACCGGGAGGTAAAGATGAACTGGTTTGTCAACATGCTGGGGTCATCCATCGGGAAAAAACTGATGATGGCCATTACGGGACTGAGTTTTTGCGGGTTTCTGGTTGCGCACCTTGCCGGCAACCTCTTTATTTATGGGGGAAGAGATGCCTTCAATTCATACGCAGCTCACCTCCATTCCCTGGGCCCGCTGGTGAACCTGTTGGAGGTGGGTCTTTTGACCTTGGCCCTGATTCATGTCCTGACGGGTGCAACCCTGTTTTATGAAAACCTGAGGGCCAGGCCCAACCGCTATAGCGTCAATAAATCCGCGGGCGGCCGAACCATCGGGTCCGCCACCATGCCCTACACGGGGTTTTTTCTTCTGTTTTTTATCATTTTCCATCTTTTCAATTTTCATTTTGTGGACAAGACCCACGTCACCATTTTTGATATCGTTTCCAAGGCGTTTTCCAGTCCGTTTTACGTCATATTTTATATTCTGGCCATGATCATCGCCGGCCTTCATGTGAGCCACGGGCTGTGGAGCGCTTTTCAAACCCTGGGCGCCAACCACCCGAAATACATGCCGATCATTATGATGGCCAGTTTGGTCTTCAGCCTCATCGTCGGCATCGGTTTTGGCTTTCTTCCCGTTTATATTTCGCTGATTGCTTAAGAACAAGGAGATCAACCATGCATTTAGATGCAAAAATTCCCGGGGGGCCGCTCGCTGACAAATGGGACAGGCATAAGTTCGAGCTGAAACTGATCAACCCCGCCAACAAACGTAAATTCGAGATCATTGTCGTCGGAACCGGTCTTGCCGGCGGCGCGGCCGCGGCATCTCTGGCGGAGCTGGGCTATAATGTCAAAAGCTTCTGCATTCAGGATACCCCTCGCCGCGCCCACAGCATCGCGGCCCAGGGCGGCATCAACGCGTCCAAAAACTACCAGAACGACGGAGACAGCGACTGGCGGCTCTTTTACGACACCATCAAGGGCGGCGACTTCAGGGCCCGTGAAGGCAATGTCTATCGCCTGGCGCAGGTCAGCGGCAATATCATCGACCAGTGCGTGGCCCAGGGCGTTCCCTTTGCCCGGGAATACGGCGGGCTTCTGGCCAACCGCAGTTTTGGCGGGGCCCAGGTTTCGCGGACTTTTTACGCCAGGGGCCAGACCGGCCAGCAACTGCTGCTGGGGGCTTACAGCGCCCTGAGCCGCCAGATAGCGACCGGCAAAGTACAGATGTTCACACGCAGGGAAATGGTGGATCTGGTCCTGGTGAGCGGACAGGCAAGAGGCATCATTGTCCGGAATCTGGTTACCGGAGAAATCGAGAGCCATGGCGCCGATGCCGTTGTTCTTTGCACCGGCGGCTACGGCAATGTCTTTTTCCTATCCACCAATGCCATGGCCTGCAATGTCACCGCCAACTTCAGGGCGTATCAGAAAGGCGCATTGTTTGCCAACCCCTGTTTTACCCAGATCCATCCCACCTGCATTCCGGTTCACGGGACCTATCAGTCCAAGCTGACTTTGATGAGCGAAAGCCTGAGAAATGACGGCCGTGTCTGGGTCCCCAAAACCGCCGGGGACAAGCGCTCGCCGGATCAGATTCCGGAAACGGATCGGGATTATTTTCTGGAACGCAAATATCCCAGCTTCGGAAACCTGGTTCCCCGGGACGTGGCTTCCCGAAACGCCAAGGAACAATGCGATCTTGGCAAAGGCGTCGGCGAAACCGGACTTGCTGTTTATCTGGATTTCCGGGATGCCATCAACCGCGACGGCAAGGATGTGATCGGTCAGAAATACGGCAACCTCTTTCAGATGTACGAAAAAATCACCGCTGACAACCCCTATGAAAAGCCCATGATGATTTATCCCGCCGTGCATTACACGATGGGCGGGCTCTGGGTGGATTATAATTTAATGAGCACCATTCCCGGTCTTTTTGTCCTTGGAGAGGCCAATTTTTCGGACCACGGCGCCAATCGCCTCGGCGCCAGCGCCCTCATGCAGGGGCTGGCGGACGGCTATTTTGTCATCCCTTACACCATCGGCGGATATTTCGCCGGCGCACAGCTTCCCAAAATCACGACCAGCCAGGCCGAATTCACATCGGCCGCCGGCAAAGCTGCAGATCGGACCCGGCGCCTGCTGTCCATTAACGGCAAACGCACGGTGGATGATTTTCACCGGGAACTGGGAGGCATCCTGTGGGAATACTGCGGCATGGCCAGAAACGACGCGGGCCTGACCAAAGCCAGAACCCTCATCCAGGCCCTTCGCGGCGAATTCTGGGAAAACGTCAAGGTCCCCGGCGTGGAGAAAGATCTGAACCAGAGCCTCGAGCGGGCCGGACGCGTGGCCGATTTTCTGGAATTCGGAGAGCTCATGGTCATCGATGCGCTGGCAAGGCGGGAATCCTGCGGCGGCCATTTTAACGAAGGCTTTCAGACCGAAGAGAATGAAGCCCTGAGGGATGACGAGAACTTCTGTCACGTCGCGGCATGGGAATATGCCGGCGAAGGAAAGGACCCCCAGTTCCATAAAGAACCCCTGGTTTTTGAAAACGTCAAATTAACACAAAGGAGTTACAAGTGACAAAAACCATCAATTTAACGCTGAAGGTATGGCGACAACAATCCGCCGGGATAAAAGGCGGATTTGAAACCTATCATGCCAGCAATATATCCACGGACATGTCGTTTCTGGAAATGCTGGATGTTGTCAATGAGCAGCTTACCCTGGATTGCAAGGAACCCATCGCCTTTGACCACGATTGCCGCGAAGGAATCTGCGGCCAGTGCGGATCCGTCATCAACGGCAGACCCCACGGCCCTGAAAAGGGCACCACCCTGTGCCAGCTTCACATGCGGCATTTCAGCGACGGGGACACCATCGCCATTGAACCGTTCCGGGCAAAAGCCTTCAAGGTGCTGAAAGATCTGGTTGTTGACCGAAGCGCTCTGGATAAAATCATTCAGGCCGGCGGGTATGTGTCGGTCAATACCGGCGGAACGCCGGATGCCAACGCCATTCCCGTGCCCAAGGAAATCGCGGAAAAAGCCATGGATGCTGCGGCCTGTATCGGATGCGGCGCCTGCGTGGCTGCCTGTCCCAATGCATCGGCCATGCTCTTTGTGGGGGCAAAGGTATCCCAGCTGGCACTGCTGCCTCAGGGCAGGCCCGAGGCGGCCAGGCGCGTCACTTTTATGGTTCGGACCATGGATGAACTCGGATTTGGAAACTGCTCCAATGAACGGGAATGCGAGGCCGAATGCCCCAAGGAAATTTCAATCACCAACATTGCCCGATTGAACCGGGAATTTTTTAAGGCGGGGCTGTTTTCATCCGTCAAGTAGCGCCTGAACGGAAAATCCGAAATTCAAATATCGAAATTCGAAACAAATTCAAAATTCAAATACCAAAATGACAGAAATTATCCATCTGAAATAACATGGGTTTAGTCGTTGGTATTTATTGGGGTTTTGAGCTTTGTTTCGGATTTCGTGCTTCGAATTTCGAACCTGCTGCTATATCACCTTGTTCAACGGATACTCGATAATCCCTTCCGCCCCGTTTTTCATCAAGACCGGAATCAGTTCTCTGACCACATGGGTGTTCACAACGGTTTCAACCGAATACCAGGTGGACTTGTAAAGGGACGCAACCGTCGGTGCGTTCAGGCTGGGAAGCAATGACACCACTTTTTCAAGGCAGGCATCCGGAACGTTCATTTTAAGGCCCACCAGTTTTTCCCCAAGCAGCGCTCCTTGAAGCAGCAGTGCAATCTGCTCGATTTTCTCTCTTTTTTCAGGATTTTTCCACGATTCATGGTTGGCGATAAGCTGGGTATTGGTCTGCATCAGTTCATGAATGATCCGAAGTCCGTGCGCCTTGATGGTGCTGCCGGTTTCCGTAACTTCGACGATGGCATCCGCCAGACCCGATACCACCTTTGCCTCGGTCGCTCCCCAGGAGAATTCAACGGTTACCGGAACGTTTCTTTCCGCAAAATAATTTTTCGTAAACGCAACCAGTTCCGTTGCAATCTTCTTGCCTGCAAGGTCTTCGGGTTTTCTGGCCGGTGAGTCAAAAGGAACGGCAAGCACCCACCTGGCAGGCCTTGCACTCACTTTAGAATAGACCAGATCCGCCACGACATGGACATCCGATTTGTTTTCGGCGATCCAGTCCTTGCCGGTAAGTCCGGCGTCCATCGTGCCGTTTTCGACATATCGCGACATTTCCTGCGCCCGGCACAAGGCGCATTCAATGTTGTCGTCATTGATCTCAGGGAAATAACTTCTGCCATTCACATCGATTTTCCAGCCGGAGCGCCTGAACAGCTCAACGGTTGCGTTTTGCAGGCTCCCCTTGGGAATCCCCAGTTTCAGAATCGCGTTCATTTATTTATAGACCTCCTTTGGATTAAAAATCGGCTTTCCACATATTTTGACGGAGCTTCCCGCCACGCGCTGGAAGAAACAGCTTGCATGGCCGGTATGGCAGGCGGCGCCGCCGATCTGCTCGACTTTCAGCAGCACCGTATCGTTGTCACAGTCGATGCGGATTTCCTTGACGATCTGACAGTGGCCGGATGTTTCACCTTTGATCCAGAGTTTTTTTCGGGTCCGGCTATAATACGTGGCTTTGCCGGTTGAAAGCGTGGCTTCCCATGCTTCGGCATTCATGAATGCCAGCATCAGGACATCGCCGGTCTGAAAGTCCTGGACAATGGCCGGCACCAGCCCTTCGAGTTTGTTGAAATCGAGTTTAATCGTGTCCATATTCTATCCTGATGAATCATTGCTGAAATTTCTTGTCTTTCTGTCAACCTGGGTTATAATATCATATTTTACCAATAAGATTGATAAAGTAACAAGTCGCTGAAAATTTGTAAAGAAATAAGCTCATGAAGTTTTCAAGTTGCTTTCAACCGAATAGAATAACACCATCGCAATTATGCCTGAATTTCGAAAAACATCGCAGATTCTGAAACAGCGGGCCCGCCAGAAAGCCCGACAAAGTCTGTCCAGAATCTTTGTCAAAACCTTTTTCTGCTTAGCTTCGGTCACTATCGTCGCCGGAATCATTGCAGCAATCCTGTTTTATTTCTACATCAACGAAGATCTGCCCAAGATATCCAAATTATCCGATTACCATCCGCCGGTTGTCACCACGGTTTTCTCAGATGACAACCGGAAAATCGGCGAATTTTACAAAGAACGCCGGATTGTCGTGCCCATATCCAGAATTCCGCTAATCCTGAAAGAGGCGTTTATTGCAGCAGAGGATTCCCGGTTTTACAGTCATCCGGGGATTGATCTCATCGGCATCTTCCGTGCCTTAATAAAAAACATCGAAGCCGGCGGCGTGGTTCAGGGCGGCAGCACGATTACCCAGCAGGTTACCAAATCTTTTCTGTTGACGCCGGAGCGAAGCTATACCCGAAAATTAAAGGAAGCCATTCTGGCTTATCGGATCAATAAGGCATTTTCCAAAGATGAGATCCTGTTTTTATATCTGAATCAGATTTATCTGGGCCACGGCGCATACGGTATCGAAGCGGCCTCGGAAAATTATTTTGGCAAACCCGTTACGGAATTAAATCTTGCCGAATGTGCGCTGCTGGCAGGACTTCCCCAGGCTCCCACCAAGTATTCGCCATTTCGGTATCCGGACAGAGCCAAGCAGCGCCAGACATACGTCTTAAACCGCATGACCAGTGAAGGCTATATCACCGAAGCCCAGGCCGCGGCTGCCATTCAGCAGGCCATGGACATCAAGCCCCGAAAAAACTGGTATATCGATGAAGTGCCGTTTTATACCGAACATATCCGGCGGTATGTTGAAACCAAATACGGCCCGGACGCTTTGTACAGCAATGGCCTCAGCATTTATGCGGCTGTCAGCATCGACATGCAAAAGGCAGCACAGGAAGAACTGGGAATTGGCCTGGCCGCACTCGATAAGCGCCAAGGCTATCGCGGGCCGATCAAACATGTGAAACCGGATGGAATCGATGCCTTTTCCGCAGCCATTCAGGAAGAAATCAAGGACACGCCGATAAAACCCGGAATCATTTTAACCGGGATTGTCGTTTCGGTGAGTGAATCGGAAAAGGCTGCGGGGGTTCGTATCGGCAAATCCCAAGGCGTCATCCGGTTTGCAGACATGAAATGGGCAAAAAAATCCAACCCGAATCGAACGCAACAGGAAGCCGACGCAAAGCGGCCGCCCGCCATCCTTGGCATCGGAGACGTCATTCAGGTCAAAGTCATGGATAAAGCCAAGGATGGAGACAAATGGGACCTTTCCCTGGAACAAACGCCTAAAGTTCAGGGCGCCCTGCTTTGCCTGGAAGCGGGAACCGGTCAGGTCAAGGTCATGGTAGGCGGCCGGGATTTCAAAGACAATCAGTTTAACCGCGCCACCCAGGCCAGGCGGCAACCCGGATCATCCTTTAAACCCATCATCTATGCAGCAGCCATTGACAAGGGGTACACCCCTGCAACGGTGATGATCGACTCCCCTATCGCTTTTCAGGATGACGAAGGCGATTCGGTCTGGAAACCTCAGAATTATGACAGAAAATATTCCGGACAAATCCTGCTGCGAAACGCCCTGGAAAAATCCGTGAACGTGGTAACGGTGAAAATCCTTCAGGATATTGGTGTGAACTACGCCATCGGCTATGCCAGAAAACTTGGCATCACCTCGGTTTTGGAGCCCAACCTCTCCATTGCGCTGGGCTCCTCCGGAGTTTCCCTTCTGGAGCTGGTCAGAGCCTATTCTGTATTTGACAACGCCGGAGATTTAATCCAGCCGGTATTCATCACAAAAATCACGGATCAGAATGGCCGTGTTCTTGAAGAAGCCATTCCGGAAAAAGTACCGGTCATTGAAAAAAGTACGGCCTTTATCATGACCAACCTTCTGGAAAGCGTCGTTAAAAATGGAACCGGCCGAAAAGCCAGAGAACTGAACCGGCCGGCAGCCGGAAAAACCGGCACGACCAACAATCTGAATGATGCCTGGTTTGTGGGATATACCCCGGAATACGTTACCGGAGTCTGGGTAGGGTTTGACGAAGAAGGAACGCTGGGAAAGGGTGAAACCGGCGGAGCGGCCGCTTGCCCGGTGTGGGTGGGGTTTATGAAGCGGGTGCTTGCCAACAAGCCAGTTCAGGTTTTTCCGGTTCCCGAAGGAATTGTTTTTGCAAAGATTGATGCTGCCACCGGCCGGCTGGCAGGTCCTGACACGCAAAACGTCCTGTTTGAATGCTTCAAGGAAGGAACCCTTCCCACGGTTGCATCCGCCCATTCGGACAGCGGAAATGAACAAGAGGATCTTTCCAAAACCGAGTATTGACATAACGCGCAAAAAATATTTAATGTTGCCGTGACAATGTCAATTGGAACTTTCTACACGCCAAGACACGCCGCTTGGACAACCTAATCGCTCAACAGGCACGGTCCCCCTTCCGATTTATAAGTACATCCTTTCCCCGATTGTGATAGTTTGATTGACTTGTTCGATAATCAGCACCGGCGCGGTTTACCTTCGCAACCGGAGATCTCGCCCGCAAAAACCAGTGGCGTATCCGCGTATCCGCCACGAGGCATGGGGTGGGCATCGGCAAGAGCAAGTTCATGCAGCTCTGAGCATGGAGATCACTATCAGCTCATACGCCGGATAAAGGAGACGATCGGCCCCAAATGGCCGATAAACCAGGACAGTTTTTTATCTGGCCGGGTCTCTGGACCGGGAAATTGGGTCGTAAATATTCTTGACAGCTTCCAGGACTGGTGCTATCCAAAAAATTCTCAAAAAGCGACTTCTTATCCTATTTCGAAGGTTACGACCCTTGATGATATTAAAAAAGGAGGACATATGAACAGGAAAAAAGCACGTTGGAATGGGGTTGTTATTGCCGGCCTTGCAACCGCTTGGATTTTGTTGTATGCGTTCAGCGCCGTTATGGCGGCGCCGCCGCCTCCCCCTGGAGGTCATCCCCCCGGACCTCCACCTGCAATCGGGCCTCCGGCCCCCTGGAAGGCCACCCCACCACCGGGAAAGGTTTGGTTCCATTTTCAGGGCGCCTGGGTGGCCGTTCCGCCTCCCCCGGGGGGCCGGTCCGTATCTCTGGAATGGAACTGTCTGGGTTGTTGACCCCGCCCCGCCTATGGGCGCCAAATGGGTCGAAGGACGTTGGGCCCCCACAGGGTGGATCGCCGGGCATTGGGTTAGGGTCCCGGCTCCGCGGCCGAATGCGCATTGGGTTCCGGGACATTGGAGCCCAAGGAACCATTGGGTTCCTGGCTACTGGAAATAAAACACGGCAACTCTCTGGCGGCGGCTTCAGCAGCAGTAAGCTTGGGAGAACTCCGCCTTCAATGAATCAATCAACTCCTTGACGGATATGATTTTATCTATCCGGTAGGCGTTTGACCCGGCAAATGCAAATCCGTTTTTAAATTTTCCCTTTCGGGCGCCGGCCAGGGCCAGCGCAATGCAATAGGGACTTTTTGTTCGATCACAGGTTTTGATGCAGTGATAGGGGCAGGTAAAAGGCGTTTTGTTGCCGTTTTCCACTTCAGTCAGGAACTGGTTCCGCAGTGCCCGGCCCGGCATTCCCACCGGACTCTTGATGATGATCAGATCTTCTTGTTCAGCCTCCAGATACGTTTTTTTGAAATCCTGGCTGGCATCGCATTCATGGGTTGCCACGAATCGGGTTCCCATCTGCACGCCGGCTGCACCCAGCTTTAAAATCCGTTGGATGTCCGCACCGGTATAAATACCACCGGCGGCAATGACCGGAACCGTAACGCCGCGTTCCGCGGCAATGGCATCAACGGCTTCGATCACTTCGACAACCAGTCTTTCAATTGCATAGGCAGGATCGTCAATCTGATCCACTTTAAATCCGAGATGCCCGCCAGCTTTTGGTCCCTCGACAACAAAAGCATCCGGAAGATAATTGAATTTGGATAACCATTTTTGGCAGATCAGCCTTGCGGCACGGGCGGAAGAAACAATTGGAACCAGCTTGGTCCGGGATCCGCTGGTCAGGTACCCGGGCAGATCCATGGGCAGGCCGGCGCCTGAAAATATGACATCGACCCCTTCCTCGATCGCAGCCTTGACAAGATCCGCATAATGGGTCAGGGCGAACATGATATTGACGCCGATAATGCCGCGGGTCAGAGACCTGGCCTTTTGAATCATCTGTTTCAACGCCCTGATATTGGCTGCAACCGGATTCTCGGTAATATCGGGCTCGTCGATACCGACCATGGCGCCAGCAATCACACCGATTCCCCCTTCATTTGCAACAGCCGATGCCAGTCCGGACATGGAGATACCGACCCCCATCCCACCCTGAATAATCGGAATGCGGCAGACAAGATCGCCGATTTTAAGTACAGGAAAATTCATCAGTTACCCCCATATCATATATGCAAACAGCTATTGGAAAGATCATAATTCAATTAGGCATATATTACGGATGAATCCAGTGAAATGCAAAGCAGATATGAGGAAAGACAATTCTATTACAAATCGAAAATAGCCGGACCTGCAGAACGCAATCAATTTATCGGACGCGTTTGCAAAACAATAATCGGGTAGGAGGCGGGGTTACCCCCGCCGTCCTCCCACACCACCGGACAAACGGTTCCGTATCCGGCGGTTCATGAAATACATTGAAGTCTCTTAAGTTGTGTCAGCAGCGACGGAAGATTATATTTATCAAAGAATCGCCTTGGAAAAGCCTCGTTCATATGAGAGGCCCCGGAGTTCCACCATGGACCTCGTCCGTTCGTGGCGGATTTCCAGGCACGTTTTTCTGCTATTCCGCGTTTCATCAGGTTCTTGGTACGGGTGAATGAGCGCTTCCACTGGCGCCAAAGGACACAGCGCAATTTGCGCCGTATCCAGCTGTCCAGTTCTTCAAGCACTCCCCTTACCTCTGTCAGCCGAAAATACACCATCCACCCTTTCAATACCGGATTGAGATCATCAATCACTCGCCTTAGAGCGTGTCCGCGACCCCGTCGAAACATCGCCCGGAGTTTGCCTTTCAACCGTTCTATACTCGCCTTGGCCACTTTGAGACGCGACTTTCGGTGAAACGTTAGGCTGTACCCCAGAAACTTACGGTTCCATGGACGATCTACCGCGCTCTTTTCCTGGTTGACCTTTAGACCCAATTGCTTTGCCAAAAATCGGGTCAGCGAGGATAATACCCGCTCACCTGAGCGCTTTGTCCCAACATACACGTTGGCATCATCGGCATATCGGCAAAACTTGTGCCCGCGTCTTTCCAGCTCTTTATCCAGATCATCCAAAAGGATATTGGATAGCAACGGTGATAGCGGACCGCCTTGCGGCGTTCCTTCCGTCCGCTGGGAAACCAGACCGCCTGACATCATCCCCGAAGTAAGGTAACACCGGATCAGAGTCAGTATCCGTTTATCTTTGATTTTACGGGAAACCCGCACCAGCAGCATGTCGTGGTTCACCCGGTCAAAGAATTTCTCCAAATCCATATCTACTACCCACCGGCGGCCCTCACTTACATACTCGCGGGCTTTCTTAAC
>CAWJRD010000001.1:0-62500 GCA_963845015.1 uncultured delta proteobacterium | reverse complement strand
AGGACTTGACGTCATCCCCACCTTCCTCCCCGTTGACCGGGGCAGTATCTCCAGAGTCCCCAACTTAATGATGGTAACTGAAGATAGGGGTTGCGCTCGTTGCGGGACTTAACCCAACATCTCACGACACGAGCTGACGACAGCCATGCAGCACCTGTCTTGAGGCTCCCCGAAGGGCACTCCCTACTTTCATAAGGATTCCTCAGATGTCAAGTCCAGGTAAGGTTCTTCGCGTTGCGTCGAATTAAACCACATGCTCCACCGCTTGTGCGGGCCCCCGTCAATTCCTTTGAGTTTTAACCTTGCGATCGTACTCCCCAGGCGGATCACTTAATGCGTTAACTGCGGCACAGCAGGGGTCAATACCCGCTACACCTAGTGATCACCGTTTACTGCGTGGACTACCAGGGTATCTAATCCTGTTTGCTCCCCACGCCTTCGCGCCTCAGCGTCAGTATTGGTCCAGGAAGTCGCCTTCGCCACCGGTGTTCCTCCTGATATCTACGAATTTCACCTCTACACCAGGAATTCCACTCCCCTCTCCCATACTCAAGTCTACTAGTTTCAAATGCACTTCCCAGGTTGAGCCCAGGGCTTTCACATCTGACTTGATAAACCGCCTACGCGCTCTTTACGCCCAATAAATCCGAATAACGCTTGCACCCCCCGTATTACCGCGGCTGCTGGCACGGAGTTAGCCGGTGCTTCCTTCAGAGGTACCGTCAATAGAAAACAGTATTACCACCTTCCACTTTCTTCCCTCTTGACAGAGCTTTACGACCCGAAAGCCTTCTTCACTCACGCGGCGTTGCTGCGTCAGGGTTTCCCCCATTGCGCAAAATTCCTCACTGCTGCCTCCCGTAGGAGTCTGGACCGTGTTTCAGTTCCAGTGTGGCTGATCATCCTCTCAGACCAGCTA
Source organism: uncultured delta proteobacterium (assembly GCA_963845015.1). Classification (GTDB taxonomy): domain Bacteria; phylum Desulfobacterota; class Desulfobacteria; order Desulfobacterales; family Desulfatirhabdiaceae; genus RAAP-1. Next base: position 61,581 of record CAWJRD010000001.1, on the reverse strand, counting down.
ACCATCGTTGCCTTGGTAGGCCCTTACCCCACCAACTAGCTAATGGTACGCGGGCTCATCCCTGAACAATAGCTTACATGTAGAGGCTATCTTTGATCCTTATGGCCTAAACCATCAGGATGTTATCCAGTATTAGCACCCCTTTCGAAGTGTTATCCTGAATCCAAGGGTAGATTACCCACGCGATACTCACCCGTGCGCCACTTTACTCTCCCTGGCAAGCCAAGGATTTCTCGTACGACTTGCATGTGTTAAGCACGCCGCCAGCGTTCATTCTGAGCCAGGATCAAACTCTCCAATTAAACTTTTAATGCCCGCTCTCGCAGACATATTAACTGGGTTCCTTAAACTCACAAGCTGTCACTATCTAGTTTTCAAAGATCAAATGTACAAACCTGCCATCTAAAATCTCTTTACTTCAAACTCACATCCAAACCTTGCTAATCTATTTTCTTTGAGCCGCTTTGTCAACTGTTATTTTGTGTTTTTTTCGCAGCCCAGAAAAACCAGATGACTTTGTCCGGATCTGCAAAAGCGCTTCATCACCGAAGCCCGCATTATTTATATTGCCTGAAGCCCGTTGTCAAATTATATTTTGATTCCGGATGATTTTGCACCGTGACATCTGCTGTTATCGGCTCGTAAATAGCGACACACCCAGTCATCCATCGAATCACCCGCAAACCGAACCATCTCCTTGACGTGGTTACCGCCGGATTCAATCCATTCCTTTTTTAAGAGATATTCCAGGTCGACGGGAAGATGATCCGACTGCGCATTTCCCGGCAAAGAAATGGAAAAACCGTGGTGCTCTATACGGGAAACAAAACGTTATCTTCGGGTCGATGCCGATTGGCCCATATTTATGACATTTCCTCTGACGAATAAAAAATTGAGTTGATAATCGCAAATGGCATGCGTATATACAATCAGATTGATTTTCTTTCCGAGGTAATAAATGTCCTTTCGATATCAATCAATCGGAAATTGTCCGCCTGGAATCCAACAACGACTATCTAGGCTGCGGAAAAGCAATGTTGCCAGACGTTCAACACTTGACACCACTTTAAGGAGACCGCATGTATCTACCGAACATCTATCAAAAATTTACCGAAAAATACCCCGGTGTATTCAAAGACTACAAACAACTGGGCATTTCCTGCCGGGATGCCGGCCCCCTGGATGCCAAAACCCAGGATCTGGTCAAGCTGGGAATTGCCATGGGCTGCAACTCACGAGGCGGCGTCATGTCTCATACGCGAAAAGCCCTGGCAGCCGGAGCCGTCCCGGAAGAAATATTTCATGCCGTACTCCTGTCCCTGACGACGATCGGCTTTCCCAATATGATGGCGGCCATGAGCCTGGGTCAATGAAGTACTTGAAGAAAAACCGAAAAAATAACCGAACGCATCCAGACATCCCTGCAGGATCGGGTCAATTCATAATCCCCATTCAGCCGAATCGCCCGATATGGAGAGCAAATGAAACAGAGAACCATTTTCAGGGATTCCGCCACCACAGCGGTCATGACACTGCCTGATCAATCTTGGCCCGAGCATCAATCGCGCGGGTGAATGATCGTAACAGGCCGGTCAGGCATTACGGAGGGTGATGCCCATGCGTGAGCAAATCGTTTATGCGCTGCTTCTGACCATAAAATTCTTCAGCAAGGCATGCTACCGTTTCGACATTTCATGGATCGGCAATATCCCCGAAGATCCCTGGAAAAATCTTCGTCTGGTGACTTTTTTAAACCATACCAGCCTGTATGAACCCCTTTTTGTCGGCTGGTTTCCCAATCATTTTCTCAGACGTATTGCCAGGAATGGCGTGATGCCGGTAGCGGACAAGGCGCTTCGGCGGCCGGTCATGGGATATTTTTTTCGAATGGTCGCCAATCATGTTGTTCCCGTCACCCGGCGGAGAGATCACACATGGGAAAAGCTTTTTGAGCATCTGAAACCGGACTCCATGGTGATTATCATGCCGGAAGGACGAATGAAACGCGCCAGCGGTCTGGACAATAGCGGAAATCCCATGACTGTTCGCGGTGGAATCGCCGATATCATCGAAGCACTCCCCAGTGGACGGATGCTGATTACCCTGAGCGCCGGACTTCACCATGTGCAGACACCAGGCCAACGGATTCCCCGATTCTTTAAAACCCTTCGAATGCGTATTGAAAATATTGATATTGCACAATACCGTCAGGCCATTCTGGAACGATGGGGAAAAGAAGATTTCAAAAGAGGCGTCATCGAGGATCTGGAACAGCGCAGGGATAAGTATTGCCTGATATAAACGAAGAGATGGCAGAACGAAAGAAGGCGACAAAATCCCACAGGCTCTGAAAACCTGCTACAGTCCTGCCCGAATGCTTTGCCTGCCTTCTTTCCATGCCTTATATCCTTCGATCACAATCGGAAGGACGGATATTACGATAATCGCCATGATGACCAGCGTAAAATTTTTTCTGACCATGGGCAGGTTTCCAAAAAAATATCCGCCCGTTATGAACAAGGCAACCCACATGATGGCTCCGGTGATATTATACACAATAAATCGGCCGTAGTTCATGATGCCGATTCCGGCAACAAACGGCGCAAAAGTGCGGATGATAGGGATGAACCTGGCGATAATGATGGTAATTGCCCCGTGTTTTTCATAAAAAACATGGGTTTTTATCAAATGCGCTTTCTTGAAAAATCGATTGCCTTCCTGAGCAAAAACTTTCGGACCCACATATTTACCGATATGATAATTGACCGTATCGCCAAGTATTGCCGCAACCGCCAAAACCCCGCTTATCAAAACCAAGTCCAGCGTCTCCGCCCGCGGCCAGCGCTCCCAGCGCAAAAATCAGGGAATCGCCGGGAAGAAACGGGGTGACTACAAGCCCGGTCTCGCAGAAAATGATCAGGAAGATGATAAAATAAGTCAAGGTTCCATATTGCTGGATAATGTCAACCAGATGTCTGTCAATGTGCATGATAAAGCTGATAAGCCACGTAATAAATTCCATTAAATTCCTCCGGAGTGTCCTGCACAGATTTAAACGCCTGAGCAGTCGTGAGAATCATACCATAATCAAAAAGTTTATCATACTTTAAACAGTCATAGCCCGCGCTTTTTTAAAGTCAATGGCGCCGGTCAGGTTGCGATTCGAGCCTGAAATCATCCGCAGCAGTTCACGGCTTGCCAGGCAGCACAGCAACAATTACCCTGAGCTGAATTTGACGCAACCCGACGTCAAAATTAACTCGACTATCCCTTGTGTTTGGTTTATGTTTAAATGAACAATAATCAATTTCGGATGTCTGATGGTTAAAGACTCAAAAAAATTCGAACGTCTCCGTGATGAAATGGTGAAATGGCAGATAGAAGCCCGCGGTATCACCGATGTCCGCGTCCTGAATGCCATGCGAAAGATCCCGCGGCATTTATTTGTCAGCGAAGCGCTGATGGATCAGGCATATGGGGATTTTCCCCTTCCCATTGGCGAGCAGCAGACGATCTCCCAGCCATTCATTGTCGCTGAAATGACACAGGCGCTGGCCCTGAAAAAAAGCGATCGCGTGCTGGAGATCGGAACCGGCTCCGGATATCAGGCGGCGATTCTGGCGGAAATTGTCTATCGTGTCTATACGGTTGAAAGAGTTTTTTCGCTGTATAAAAAATGCCGCCAGCTTTTTGACATCCTGCAGTATCACAACATCGTCACCCGGTATTCGGATGGAACGAACATCTGGCCTGGAGAAAGTCCGTTTGACGCCATCATTGTCACTGCCGGCGCGCCCCGGATACCGGAAAATCTTGTCAGTCAACTGGCTGTCGGAGGGCGGATGGTGATACCGGTAGGAAACACCCATTCACAGGAACTCATCAAACTGATTCGGGATGAAAACGGAATCCACCAGTCGACTTTGGGAGGGTGCCGGTTTGTCAAACTGATCGGTGAGCAGGGCTGGAAAGAATAAAAGGAAATCATAATGGGAAAAATTTATCATAACTCTCATGAACTTTTTCAAAAAGCAATAAAACTCATACCCGGCGGCGTCAACAGCCCGGTCCGGGCCTGCAAATCCGTGGGAACGATTCCGGCATTCATTCATCATGCCGATGGCTGCATGATCGTGGATATGGATGGCAACGCCTACATTGATTATGTCGGTTCCTGGGGCCCCATGATTCTGGGCCACCGCCATCCCGCAGTGATGGAAGCCATCCGGAATGTTCTGGAACGCGGAACCAGCTTTGGCGCCCCGACGGATCTGGAAATTGAACTGGCCCAGCTTGTGATTGACGCTGTTCCTTCGATTGAAATGATTCGAATGGTCAATTCCGGCACCGAAGCCACCATGAGCGCCATTCGGCTGGCGCGCGGAGTCACCGGCCGGGATCTGATCATCAAATTTGACGGCTGCTATCACGGCCATGCCGATGCGCTGCTGGTTTCCGCAGGCTCCGGCGTTGCCACCCTTGCCATTGCCGGCAGCCCGGGCGTTCCCGATGCCGTCGCATCCCAGACCCTTTCACTGGTTTACAATGACAGCGACGGCTTTGTCAGGATCATGGACAGGATGGGGGAGAAGGTGGCGGCGGTCATCGTTGAGCCCGTTGCCGGAAACATGGGAATGGTGCCGCCGGTAAGCGGCTTTCTGGAAACCCTTCGATCCGAAACCACCCGAAGCGGCAGCCTTCTGATCTTTGATGAGGTCATGACCGGATTCCGCGTGGCGCATGGCGGTGCCCAGGCCCTGTACAACATTTCACCGGATTTGACCACGCTTGGGAAAATCATCGGCGGCGGACTGCCGGTCGGCGCTTATGGCGGAAAACGCGATATCATGGCGCAGATCGCACCGCAGGGCCCGGTATATCAGGCCGGAACGCTTTCCGGAAACCCCCTGGCCATGGCCGCAGGCATTGCCACCCTGGAGCAGATCAAACAGCCCGGATTTTACGAGTCCCTGGATGCCGTATCCGAAATGCTGATCGACGGTCTAACCGCAGCGATTCAACGCACCGGCATCAAAGCCAGGGCCGGGCGGGTCGGCTCGATGGCGGGCCTGTTTTTTACCGACAAAATCGTTCGCAATTTCGACGATGCCAAGACCTCCGACCTGGCCCTGTTTTCGGCCTTTTATCGCGGCATGCTGGAACAGGGGATTTATCTGGCGCCGTCCCAGTTTGAAGCGCTTTTTATCTCCGCAGCTCACGGCAAAGCCCACGTCGAAAAAACCGTTCACGCCGCGGAAACGGTGTTTAAAGGGCTTGCCGCGTGAGTCTCCGCTTCAAACCGCATTCCTGAAAATGTTCGGCGAATTTATCTGATCGCGGTGTGCGGAACCGGCATGGGCGCGCTGGCCTGTTTACTGAAAGACCTGGGCTTTGAGGTGACGGGCTCCGATCAACAGGTGTATCCTCCCATCAGCCTCCTTCTCGAAGACAAAGGCATTCCCGTCCTGGAAGGCTTTGATCCGGAACACATCACTTTGAATTATGACCTGGTGGTGGTGGGAAATGCCGTCCGGAAAGACAATCCCGAGGCCGTCCGGATGCGGGAACTGAATCTCCCGTTCTGCTCCATGCCCCAGGCCATCAACCATTTTGCGGGGCTCGGCAAAAAATCCCTGGTCATCGCCGGCACCCACGGCAAGACCACCACATCCGCTCTGCTGGCCTGGATTCTGTTACAGCGCGGGACTTGACCCCACCTATATCATCGGCGGCATTCTGAAAAACTTCGGCACAAACTACCGGGTGGGCGGCGGCCCTTTCATGGTGCTGGAAGGGGATGAATATGATACGGCCTATTTTGACAAGGGACCCAAATTTCTGCACTATGATCCGTTAGCAGCCATCCTGACCAGCGTTGAATTTGATCATGCGGACATCTTCCGCGACAAAAATGCCGTCAAGGATGCTTTTGATTCCTTCATTTCAGGGATGTCTTCCCAAAGCACGCTGGTTGCCTTTGACCAGGATCCGGTAATCCGTGAACTGATTCAAAACCGCCCCTGCAGGACATTTTCCTACGGCATGGACGCCGGATCGGCCTGGAGACTGGGAAATCATTCGGCGGCCCCACCCTGGACCCGTTTTGATGTCATGAAAAATGGCGGGCTCTGGGGTCGGTTTCAGACGCGAATGATCGGCGAGCACAACCTGTGGAATGCGCTTTCCGCCATTGCGGTTGCCGATGCCCTGGGAATTTCACCGCCGGAAATTTCCGCAGCCATAAAGACATTTGAAGGCGTCAAACGCCGGCAGGAAATCCGCGGATGCAAAAACGGCATCACGGTGATGGATGATTTTGCCCATCATCCCACGGCGGTCCGGGAAACCCTGCGTGCGGTCAAATCGTTTTATACCGCCGGACGCATCATTGCCGTGTTTGAACCCCGCACCAATTCCAGCATGAGAAAGGTCTTTCAAAATGACTATCCGCTGTCTTTTGACGGCGCAGACCTGGTGTGCATCCGAAACCCGCCGCTTCTCCACAAAATTCCCGTCGAGGAGCGGTTTTCCGCCGAGCTTCTGGTCAGCGATTTAAAAAGCCGCGGCATTGACGCCCATTTTTTTCCGGATACCGAAACCATCATTGATTTTCTGGTTACTGCAGCAAGACCTGAAGATCTGGTTCTCATCATGTCCAATGGCGGTTTTGACCGAATTCATGAACGCCTTCTGGCTGCGCTCTGACCCCGACCCTCCCGCATACAGATGAACCGGAGGCCAATAAAAGGGGGATTTTCAGAAAACCGATGAAAAAGCCCTTCCGACATCTCATTACGGGACTTTGCGTTACGTTGGGGGTAAGCCTCCTTCTGGGGATCGGAGCCCTCTGGTATCTTCATACCGATCACGCCCGAACACAAATTTTGAATGCACTGAATCGCGGTATTCCCGGATCTGTTTCCATTCAAAGCCATCGTTTCTCCCTGCTGACAGGCCGGATTGATATCTGGAATCTTCGAATCGTTGACTTTTTTCAGGAAGAAGCCGCCCAATGCGATCATCTGTCCGTGTCTATTTCCTGGTGGCAGTTGATCCAGGGAAACCTGCACGTACTATCTGCAAGTATTGAAAAACCGCGGATCCGGATATCGGTCGACCCTGACGGCGATTTGAATTTTTCCCGCATTTTTTCCGAACCTTCTTCTGATTCGACAACGCCGGATGCTCAATGCCAGCTCTTTTCTTCCCTTGGTTCTGGATGCCGTGACCCTTACCGACGCCTCAATCAGTTACGGGGATGAACTGCAAAACCTGTCGATTTGTCTGGAAAACATGGATGCAGACCTTTCGGCCGATTTCCTGAAACAGGCGGGTAAAACCAATATTCGAATCGGAAACGGACTGATTTCGAGCCCGTTTTTTCATACCGCGTTCGGACCCATTTCTTTTCAGGGAAATCTTCAAGACGGACAGATTCTGCCGCTGCATCTCAGTTTGCTATCCCCTGGCCTGAATGCTGAATTTTCGGGAAGCATGTCTCAAATCTGGACAGCGCCCCGGCTCAGCTTAAGCGTGAACATGGACAGCACGCTTTCAGCGGTTCAGCAGATCCTTGATCTCAGCACCCCGATCTCGGGCCATGTCCATGCAACCGGCGCCATTTCCGGTTCCATTGAAAACCCGGATATTTCCCTGAACATGACATGTGCGCAGGCAAAGGTTTCCGAATATTCGCTGGATGATCTTCGAATGACCGCAAGCATCAAAGACCGAATCATGACCCTGGATTCTTTTTTCGAGCCCACAGACAAAGGCGCAATCCACATCACCGGCGCCGCGGATCTGAGGCAGGCGTTTCCGTCCGGTGTTTTCGCGGCTCCGGATACCCGCTCATCCCTGTCCGCCAATATGCGTATTGGGCTCGATTCCGTAAAACTCGCCGCGTTTCACCCGGAAGCAACCGGCATGGTCTCGGGGGCGCTATCCCTGCAGAGCAAGGGAACCTTGGACCAGCCTCTGAATGCGGATTTGGAAATGGACATCCAGGCCGGACAGGTTTCGCTGCATCCGGGCGCAGCCCCGGTGAACATGAAAATCAACGGCCAGGCCCGGTGGGACAGCGGCAGGCTGGATATCCACCATCTGGATGCCCAGGCAGGGACTACCCGCCTGACGTGCAAAAGGGTTTTGGAATTCAACGGACAACGCCATCAACGGAGAACTGACCTGTCAGTCCGACGACCTTGCAAGCAGCCTGTCGCCTCTGGGAATTCGGGGTGCAGCCGGAAACTTTCGGGCTCAAGCCAATCTGTCCGGGACATCGATGCACCCGGAATGTTCCCTTAAATTTAAAAGCTCCGGACTGGGATTCCGGGACATCCAGATTGGCGCACTGGAGCTGGATGCCGAGCTGGAGCCTTCTGGCATCCTTCGCATTTCCACCCTGTCCTTAAAAAATCACAAATCCGAACTGACAGCCAAAGGCCGGATTCCGATTTTCTCGGGAAATGGCATGGATTCCGCCAGGACCTTTAGCGTTTACTGCGGAATTTCGTCAGGTTGCGCCCGAGAATTTTCTGCGATCCTCCATGCATTCACGGCATGATTGACGGCAACTGCAAACTGGAAGGAACAAAAAATTCGCTGTCCGGTTCCCTGCAAATTCAGGCAAAAGACCTGAAAGTCCAGACTGTCCGACTGGGAAATGTGACCGGAGAATTCCAGCTTTCTAAAAGCGCGATTCAAATCCAGCGCCTGTTTCTGGAAAACCGGCATTCACGCGCGGATTTTACCGGCAGCATCCAGGTTTTTAAACCCGGCAGCTTCACGTTACTGTGACAAACCGCCTTTTAACGTGAGCTGCTCCGGAACCCGTTTGTTTGCAGAAGATTTTGTGGATTTTTTAAAGGGAAATTTTTCGCTGGCCGCCGAACTGGAAGGCACCCCCGGGCAGGTCCGGGGAGCAGCGACCCTTGAGTCTGAAGATTTGAATACGGGCCAGAAGATCTTCGGGCAGAATCTGACATCCCTGCAATTGGCAGCCGGTTTTCAGGATAACAAATTGACTGTTTCAAAAGCCCATGCAACTGTGGCTCCCGGTGAGACTTTGGAAGCCTCCGGGTGGATTGCGATGGATGAGACATTTCACTTCGATTTCAAGGCTGACGCCATCGGCATCGATCATGTTGACGCCCTTGCCGGCATCCGGCCGGCTGGAGAGGGGAAATTGTTTTTAACCCTTTCGGGAAGCGGAAGCCTGGATCATCCCAGGATTCAAGGTGATGTCGTTCTAAACCCCTTCCGGTTTTATGGCAGCAACTGGGACAATACCCGTTTCCAGTTGGATGTGGCGGATCAGCTTGCCAGCTTTCACGTGCAATCCCCAATCCGCGGCTCGGCATCCTATCAATTTCAAACCCGGGATTATACGGCTGACCTGAATTTTACGCAAATGGAGCTCTCACCGTTTTTTCAATCCGCGGGTCTGACGGGCATCGGCGGAAGGCTTTCCGGAAAACTGTCCGGTTCCGGAAATCTTAACGCGCTGAAAACCCTGAAGGCCGATGCTGTTTTTTCCGAACTTTTGCTGAACGCAAAGGGAAAACCCATTATCGAAGGCCGGAATCTGCAACTTGGCATTCAAAACGAAGCCATTGTCGTCCCCCAGAACCACCTGACCCTTTTTGAGGAAGGAACCCTTGATATCGGCGGCGAAGCCCGGCCGGGTCAGACCGTATCGCTTCGTCTGAATGCCGATATTCCGATAAACGCAGCAAGGCATTTTAACGACTCGCTTTCCGACTTGCGCGGAAATCTGGTCATTTCCGCCATGATGAAAGGCTCCTGGTACAGTCCGGATACCGAAGCTTTTGTGGATATCCGGAATGCCGGATTGGCCCTTAATAAAAGCGCGCAGGATATTCATGATGTCAACGGCCGGATTCATTTCACCCCCAAGGCCCTGACCATTGAGCGCATTTGAAGGTCAACTGGACAGCGGCCGCATCTCGCTTAAGGGAGAAGCGGGACTCGATGCCTTCCGGATAAAGGACATGAATTTCCAGATGACCGCATCACAGCTTCCAGTCAAAATCGAAGATACGCTCGATGCCAAACTGAACGCCGATCTGACCCTTAACGGCACGGCCCAGGCCCCTGCAATTCAGGGAGAAATCGTCGTATTGGAAGGTCTGTATTATAAAAATGTGAACCTGAATCCGCTGAAGTCTCTGTTCAGACGTGAACGAAGCTTTCAGGTACGACAGGAAGTTGTTTTTCCCGCCGTGATTCAGAATGCGCTCCTGGATATCCGGATTCCGCCTCGAAACCTGTTTGTTGTGGACAATAATCTGGCGCAGTTGAATCTGTCTCCGGACATGCATATCACCGGAACCCTTCAGCGCCCCATCATCCAGGGCAGAACCCGGGTTGATTCCGGAAGCCTTCAATACCAGAGCACGACATTTAATGTCAAAAAAGGGTTTGTCGATTTTACCAATCCCTATACCCTGGAATCTGTCATCGACATTCAAAGCCAGGCAACCGTCCAAAACTGGAACGTCTTTCTGGATATTTCAGGACCGCTGGACAAATTGAATCTGAAACTGTCATCCTCTCCTTTCCTGGATGACAACGACCTGTTGTCCCTTCTGATAACGGGGAAAACATCTCGGGCCGCCATATCACAAAACGTCAGACAGTTCGAGCTCTTCACAAAAAATGCTTGCCGATCTGCTGTCCGCATCTATCGGCAGCGATTTGAAAAAGGCGTCCGGACTGGATATTCTGGAAGTGGATTCAACCGGTGAACGCCGCTATGTCAATGATGATCCCTTGAAAGTGACATTCGGGAAAATCATTTCTCCGCAAATCACGCTGAAATACTCGGTTGAAACCAAGGGCGGCGTGACGTTTCAGCGCGCCATCACCGAATACATGTTCATCGAAAATATTCTTTTAAGCGGATTCCAGGACAGCCGGGGTGTTTTTGGAGGAGAAATCAAGTTTCGCCATGAATTCCGGTAAAACGATTGAACAGATGACAGTTATCAGACAGCGGAAGATCGCAAGCCGAAAAGTCGGGAAAAGCGGTTTTTCGGTTTTTCGGCGCTGCGGCGCTGCGGCGCTGGCAATCATCTGCTGCCTGATTTTATCATCCTCTCGGGCCATTTCCGCCGATTCGTCCCCGAAAGCCTTTCCCTGCTTTTCCAAAGACCGCGGGGGCCTGATAAAAGACATTCAGATACATGGCGCTTTCCCCCTGTTTGAGCGGGATATTGTGAGCGCCATGACGCTCTATGTCGGCACTGCCCTGGACCCTGCCAGAAACTTAGTCCTGTCCGAACAGAATACCCGGCTTGAATCCTATTTGAAAGCGCAGGGCTTCATCAGACCCTTCTGTCACAGTTCTGGCATGTTCCAGATAGCATCGGGCGCCTATGTGGTTCAGGTAAATATGGACAAAGGCCATTACCAGCATCTTGAGAACATCCGATTCACCGGGAACCATGCGTTTTCGGCACCTGAGACTTAGACTCCGGATGACAACCTGGAAAAAAGCCTTATTGCCCGGCGTTTCAGGCCGCTTGATTCCTGCCGATATTCAGAAAGACATTCAGAATCTAACAGCGTTTTATCGAAGCCATGGATATCTGGACGTTGGGATTGACTATAAAATCACGCCCTTGCCCGGAACAGCCCTATCAGGCAGACCTTGAGATATCCATGTCGGAAGGCGCGCATTATCGGTTTGAATGGGAGGGCAATGCGGCCTTTTCAGCCGCCACAACTGAAAAACGATCTGGTTTTTTGGAACGATGGAAAAATAAATGACATCGGCATCAAGCGAAGTATCCGTAAAATCAAGACCCGATATCAAAAAGCCGGGTATCTGGAACCACAGATCAATATCCGGGAAATACAAAGTCCTTCCGAAGAAACCGCCCTTGAAAAAGTTTTTGGAATCACGATCAATGAAGGCCCGAAAACCCGGATTGACCGCATCCGGATTGCCGGCAATAATGCCCTGCCCGCAACCGAAATTGAAAAACAGATCCTCTCTCAGCCCGGAGGGATTTTCAAATCCGGTGCTCTGGTTCAGGAAACCCTGGATGAGGATTTACAGGCCATTGCAGCGCTTTACTTCAGCAAGGGATACCGAACATCCGAAATCACCCCTGATGTTTCATTGACTCCGGATCGGACCCAGGCGGATATTCAAATCAATATCCATGAGGGAATGCAAACCATCGTCTCTGAAATCACGATCACCGGACTTCATGCAATTTCACAGCAAGCCGCCCTGGATGCGCTCAGCCTGAAAACCGGAAGCCCATTTTTTGAAGACACGCTTGAAAAAGACAAAAACAAATTGACGGAACTGATCTCTGAAACAGGCCACCCCCATGTTCAGGTGCAAACTCAGGTGACTTTCTCTGATGACCCATTACGGGCAAGGATTGAATACCGGATCGATGAAGGCCCGTATGTGGCGATGGGGGATGTGATCCGTATCCGGCAATTTCACCACCCGGGAACGCATTCTGAAAAATGAAATGGAGATCAAAACCGGAGATCCGTTTTCCCTGAAAAAACTGCTGCAAAGCCAGAAAAATATCCGGAACATGGAGATTATCCGATCCGTTCAGTTCCAGTCCTGCGGGCTTAAAGAAAAGGCGGACCGGGTCAATTTGATCGTCGCGGTTGAAGAGGCCAAACCATTACATCCTGGATGCCGGCATCGGATATGAAACCGAAAAAGGCGCTTTTGTCCATACCCGCCTGGAAGATCGCAATTTGCTGGGCAATAATATCAAAGCCTGGGCTGAAGCCGAAATCAGCCAGATCGGGTATAAGGGTGAAACGGGTCTGACCGAGCCCCGGTTGATGGAGAGCCGTATTTCCGCCGATGCCCTGGTGTATGCAGAGGATCGGTCTGAATTCAATCAGAACTTTGGGGTCCGAATCCTGGGATCGTCACTGACTTTTTCCCGCAAATGGGAAAACAAGATCAGTACGGGCGTCGCCTTCAATGCTGAACAACGGCAACTCTATGGAGATACCGATTTATTCTATCAGTCTTATCAGTCGGATTATCTGACGGAAAATGGATTTGCCCCCAGGAGTCTGATGATGATAACACCCAAGCTTCAATATGACACGCGGGATTCTTTTGTCAGACCCAGCAAAGGCATTTTTGCCGCCGGGTCTGTGGATGTTTCCAGAGGGATTGACAGTGATCTGGATGATTTCCTGAGATACCGGCTGGACGCCCGATACTATACCACGCCGCTGAACCGGCTCACGTTTGCCTGTTCAGCCAGATGGGGATATATTGAGCCGATGAATACGGAAAGAATTATCGCCAATGATCAGCTTTTTTACCTGGGCGGCTCGGCAAATGTCAGGGGATTTGATGAAAACATGCTGAGATTTGACGCCAACAATGAACCGGTTGGCGGCCTTTCATCCGTATCCGGAACGATTGAAGCCAGGATTGACCTCGGCAATCAGATCGAGCTTTGTTTTTTTACGGATTCAGGAACCCTAGGTCAGTATCAAATCAGCGACATACCGGATGGCTTCAGAACTTCTGTCGGTCTTGGACTGCGGTATCTGACGCCCATAGGCCCGGTTGGCCTGGTTTACGGATTCAAGCTGGATCGCGAACCTGGCGAGGATCCGGGACGATTTCATATTTCCATTGGATACACGTTTTAACATAGCAACGCCGGCAGAAAGTTCGAAAGCGACGGATGGTTTGTAACCGTTAATGAACCTTCTGCCTTCAGTCTCCACCCCGAACAACTGATCTATACGGGAGAATGCCATGGAACCTTTAAAAAAATGTATCGACCTGATCGGCTTTCCCATGGATCTGGGCGCAGACCGCCGGGGCGTGGACATGGGGCCATCCGCCATCCGTATTGCCGGAATGGTGGAAGAACTGGAAGTGCTGGGATACCACGTTCAGGATCTTGGCGATATTCCCATTCTTTCTAAAGAACGGCAGAAAATCATCAATCCGAAACTGAAGTATCTGGATGAAATTGTCAGAACCTCCTGTCTTCTGGCTGAAAAGGTGGAACAATCGCTTCAGCAGGGACATTTCCCCTTATGCATCGGCGGGGATCATTCGATGGCCATTGGATCGATTGCCGGGGTTTCCGCATTTTGCCGAAGTATCCACCGGACATTCGGAGTGATATGGATTGACGCCCACACCGATATGAACACCGAAGACACCACACCATCCGGAAATATTCATGGCATGGCAATGGCCGTATCCCTGGGGCTGGGAAACAACCCTTTGACCCATATTCTGGGGTTTGCCCCCAAAGTCCAGCCGTCCTGTTGCGCGCTTATCGGAATTCGAAAAATTGATCCTCTTGAAAAAGAAATTGTAAAAACGCTTCAGCTTCCCGTCCATACCATGAGCGATATCGACCGGAAAGGGGCTCACGCGACGATTCAAAATATTCTGCAAACCCTGAGCCATGTGGATCATATTCATGTCAGCTTTGATCTGGACAGTGTGGACCCTTCCGTTGCCGCAGGCGTCGGAACCCCGGTAGCCGGTGGGCTGACCTACCGGGAAGTCCACCTGATTATGGAAACCATCGCCGAATGCGGCTGCATGGCATCCCTGGATATCGCCGAAGTCAACCCCATTCTGGACAATCGAAATATCAGCGCCAGGCTGGCCACGGAACTGGTCGCCTCCAGCATGGGAAGGCGGATTTTATAAGAAAGGCCATGGGTACACAGTTGTTTTTGCCGGGTGCTTTTCGCCGTATCGCCCTTTGTCGCCCTTAAGAATTTTCTGTTTTGTGCTTGACCCTGAACCATCAGGGAATATATAAACAATAATGATTGCCTGAATGCCTGAAACTGGTGATTTGGAAAGCATTCAGGGCCTCAACCCATCAACGATGGAGATGGTTGGCCGGCGAAGCCTTCTTCTGTTGATTTATCTTATTCCCATAAACGGATCATCTCAACTGTGAACGATTCACAACCACCTGCTGAAAGAATTCGATTTCGTGCATTTGCCGTTGGGGTGTTTCTGGCAATATTCATCTGCGCTGTAACGCCTTATAACAATGCCTTTCTTCAGGCAACGCCGCTTGGCGGCGGTCATTTCCCTCTGGCGCCTTTTTTCATTCTGGTGTGGCTGACCCTTTTGATTGCCCTTCTTAATATGATTTTCCGAAACCGGACACTTCTGACCGGAAAAGAGCTTCTGGTTGCCTGGATACTGATGGTGCTGGTATCCGGGATTGCCTATACGGGTCTGATGAGAACTTTTTTTATCAATCTGACGGCGCCATTTCATTTTGCCACAGTTGAAAACCGGTGGGAGGAAACCCTTCAGCCTTTTCTTCCCCAAGCCTGGTATCCCCAGAATTCGAATGCCGTTCAGATGCTTTACGATGGGCTGCCCGGCGGCCGGCAGTTGGCCTGGCACGAAGTCATTTCCCAAATTCCCTGGAGTGCCTGGATAAGACCGCTTGCGGTCTGGAGCGCCTTCATTTTTCTTTGTTATGCGATGATGATTCTTATCGTGAATATTGCCAGCAGGCAGTGGCTTAACCATGAGCGGATGAATCTGCCGCTGCTCCAGGTTCCCCAGATCATCGAAGATGCCCTGGATCAGCATCAGTTGGCCAGTTTTTTTTCAAACCGCTATGCCCGCGCCGGAATCCTGATTCCGGTTATCCTTCATCTCTTGAATGGGCTGAATTTCTATTTTCCGTCCGTCCCCCAGATCCCGACGCTGATTCTGGCAGGCCCTTACATTCCATCGCAAGGACTTTTTTCCGGGTTTGTCAAACTGAAGATTTATCTTTATCCCGCTTTCATCGGTTTTGCATTTCTGACATCCAAACAGATATCCTTTTCGTTCTGGTTTTTTTACCTGATCGGAGGCCTGTTAATCGGAATCCTCGGAATTCTTGGTTATAATATTCCCGATGCCGCCCTGGGGATCACCTTTGGCCCGACCCTTTCAAGACCGGAGGAAACCCAGATGCTCGGGGCTTACGGTGTCTTTTTCGTTTTTCTTCTCTGGCTGGGCAGACAACACCTCGGTGAGGTGATCCGCCAGGCCTTTGGTCTTTCACCGGCCCTAAGCTCTGTTGGCCGCACGGAAGACGGGTGGATTTCTTTAAGAATGTCATTTTGGGGCCTGACGATCGGTTTTTCCGGGCTGGTTGCCTGGTGCCATTATTTCGGTATGCCTTTTTGGGTTGCTGTTCTGTTTCTTCTGGCCTGTTTCATGATCATGATCGTAGCCACACGCGTTATTTGCCAGGGCGGAATAGCCTATTTTACACTGACCGCAGCACCCATTGACGGCCTGGTGGCGTTTTTCGGCCCCAGGCTTTTCAGCGGCGCCAGCATTCTGATGGCAGCGGTTATTCAGAAAGTCCTTTTTGTGGATCTTCGCGAATCCCTGATGCCATCTCTGCTCCATGCCAGAAAAATAACGAATCGGCTGCGCCATCAGCGCCTGATCATCACCGGAATCGGCTTTGTTCTGGTTGCCGGCGTCATCGTGTCCTTTCTCTCCATGCTTTTTCTGTGCTATAAATTCGGCATTCGGGAGCTCGAACTGGACTGGGCGACCCGAACCACCCTCGGCGTTTATGATAACATCCAGGCATTCATGAGCACGCCTGAAACCCGATCCAACTGGATTCTCATTTTTTCTCTGGCAGGGGCTGCGGTCATGACCTGCCTGGTAATCTGTTACCATCGCATCTACTGGTGGCCGATCCATCCCATCGGTTATCTGACAGCATACAGCTCCGCCATGCGAATCCTGTGGTTCAGTTTTTTTCTGGGCTGGCTTTGCAATGCCCTCTGTATGCGGTATGGCGGTGTTTCGCTGTTCAAAAAACTCCGGTATTTTTTTATCGGCCTGATTATCGGCGATTTTCTGATGGGCGGAATCTGGGCGATCATCGGCTTGTGGGGTAACGCCAGCTATCTGGTGCTGCCTGATTAAATCATGGGTACGTAACAGGCCCGTAAACGATGACTTAACAACCTTTATCCCTTATAACCTTACCTGACTACTCATGTACGAAGAAGACAAAGAGCTTAAGGAATACCGGGACCTTCTGGCCACTCCGGATCATTTTGAAGAAGGTTTTGACTGGAAAGCCGTCGTCGGAGCAATTTTCATCGGTTTTCTCATGATGCCCGGAAGCATGTACCTTCAACTGGTCATCGGTACCGGCATCGGTCCTGCAGCCAGGTGGGTGACGATCATTCTTTTTGCTGAAATCGCCCGGCGCTCCTATACCGATCTGAAACAGCAGGAAATTTTTATTCTGTACTACATGGCGGGTGCCGCGCTGGCATCCCCGTTTCAGGGGCTATTGTGGAGTCAATACCTGGTCCAGTCCGATGCCGCAAAAATGCTGGGACTTACGGAATATATTCCCTTATGGGTTGCGCCGGCAAGCGATTCGATGTCCCTGGTTGAACGATCGTTTTTTCACAGGGACTGGATGATCCCCATTCTTCTGCTGGTCGGCTCTCAGATTATTCAGCGAATCGATCATTTCGGCCTCGGGTATGCACTGTATCGCATCACTTCGGATGTTGAAAAACTGCCCTTTCCAATGGCGCCGGTCGGGGCTCTGGGAACGATGGCCCTGGCTGAATCCACGGAAGACCGGCAAAAAGGCTGGAAATGGCGGGTATTTTCCATTGGCGGGGTCATCGGCCTTTTGTTTGGCGGCGTTTATGTGCTGCTGCCCACTGTTTCGGGCCTGATCTTTACCGAGTCCATTCAGCTTATTCCCATTCCCTGGATCGAATTGACCCGAAGAACCGAGGAAATCCTGCCTGCCGTTGCCACCGGCATCCAGCTTGATCTGGGACTGCTGTTTATCGGCATGGTCCTGCCTTTCTGGGCGGTGATCGGCGGTCTGATCGGGCTGATCATCACGATAATCGCCAATCCGATTCTTTATCATCACGGCATTCTCCAGCGCTGGCATCAGGGAATGGAAACCGTTGATACGCTTTTTGCCAACAATTTTGACTTTTACATGAGCTTTGGCATCGGCCTGGGTCTGGCCATCGGTTTTATCGGAATCTGGCATGTAATCAGTTCCTTCCGCAAGGGGCAGGCAGGCAGCAGGGGAAGCTTAAGAGACTTGTTCCACCCGCCGGAGGGCAGAGGGGATTTTAATTTCTGGATTGCCATCGGCATTTATGTCTTTTCCACCCTTTCCTATGTCGGCCTCTGCACATGGCTTGTCCCCAACTTTCCCTGGATATTTTTCCTGGGATACGGCTTTATTTATACCCCCTTCATCTCTTACATTAGCGCACGCATGGAAGGCATTGCCGGCCAGTTTGTCAACCTGCCGATGGTTCGTGAAGCCAGCTTTATTGCCGGAGCAAAATTTTTCGGTTATCAGGGAATTGAAATCTGGTATGCTCCGATTCCGATCCACAATTATGGAAAGGCAACCGTCGATTTTCGGGAAATCGAATTGACCGGAACCAGCATCCGTGGCATCATCAAAGCGGAAATGGTCGTTTTTCCGGTGGTGATGATTGCAAGCCTGCTGTTCTCTCAGTTTATCTGGCGACTGGCGCCGATTCCCTCCAGCAGTTATCCGTATGCCCTGAAGTTGTGGCACCTTCAGGCTCTGAATACACTGCTGATGCAGACATCCACGCTTGAAGGCAATTCCCTTTTTTATCAGGCGCTTAATGGAATATATGTTCTGGCCGGCTTGGGACTCGGCGTGATCACCTATTTGATTCTGTCCCTGTTCGGGCTTCCCACGCTTCTGGTTTATGGCATTGTCCGGGGACTCGGCCAGCACGCCCCGCATGGGTTGATTCTGGAACTCATCGGCGCTTTTCTGGGCCGGTATTATTTCTTAAAACGATACGGGAAGATGTGGCGGCAATACGCCCCCGTGCTTCTGGCGGGTTTTTCCTGCGGAATGGGATTGACCGGCATGTTTGCCATGGGGTTTGCGCTGATCTTGAAATCCCTGGGAAGGCTTGCTTATTAAAGCGAAATAAAGTCTCCTTTTGACATTCATCAAGGAGTTATTTATGAATAACTTATTGTTTATTCTGTTTTTTACCGCCATCGGTTTTTTATTCCGGAACCTGTCTGGCGGAAGCACCCAGTCAGGTGGGGGGATTTCAACTGGGCGCGGATATTTCCGCTTACAAAGATCGCGTGGATATGAATTCGGCCCTACCCATCCGTTATGCAGAGTCCATTGCGGAAGTGGAAATCAAGAAAACCGATTTGCTGGCCAGCGGCCTGATCGCTTACGGAACCTGCGCCGCCCCTGGAAAAGTGGTTCGCATCAAACTCAAATACGCTGATTCCGGAAGGGATTTCTATGATAATCTTCTGGCCCGGTTTGAGAAAATATTCGGAAAACCCGATGAATGGCGAGGTGATCCTTTCCACATCGTGATTGCCTGGAAATGGTCGTTTGTGGACAAATCCAAAAACCGCATCAGCCTCATGCTTCAGCATAACAATCAGGATACGGATGAAAAAATCGGCAATTCCATCAAGCTGACACTGACCGATGCCATAGAAAGAGAACGTCAATGCTATGAAAAATCCCATCCGGAGCTCAGCGAACCTCCGGTTGGGAAAAAACCGATTCCGATTGACTGGGACCTGCTGATTCCCCGTTGACCAAATACCGAATAACGGCTTTTACTGCAAAAGTCTCCTGGGAAGATTTATCCTGACGTATCGACGCTTTGATCAAATGTTGGGGACAAATGGGATCTTGTCTCAATCCTTTTTAACACATGCCCGGCTATCGCCAAATGAATAACGCTGATTCTCTCGTGGACAATGCACCGCATCAAAACCGATGGGATGAAATCGCCTGGAACGGCATCTCTTTTTCCAAACCCGCCGCATGGGAGATTGCAACCATTGGCCGAAATTATTTGATGATCGGCACCCATGCACATCCTCGAATGGAAATAACCTGGGGAGCTTCTCATAAATCAGGTTCGCGCCAACGAAACATCAAAAAACTGCAATCACGAATTCGCAAACAGCATCTGCCATCTGTTGATTCCTGGACGCCATCCTCAGGCTGGCTTCAGGCTTTATCCTCCTATGAAACCAGTGGCTTTTCCTCGAAACGCCCAGAGAGGACAAGTTATGGATTGATCGTTTCCTGCTTATCCTGCCAGAGAATTTCTCTGATCCAGTTTTTTCAAAACAGCGATGAACCGGACAATATTCACGCTGTCGCTCCCAAAGTACTCTCTTCATTTGTGGATCATGCGGCCGGAAACAATCAGCAGTGGGCGGTTTTTGATGTTCGCGTCGCCCTTCCAACAGTTTTTCAGATCAAGACATACAACTTCTCTCCCGGATTTATGGAGATGGTGTTTTCCCACCACGGACAGCAGATCAGCCTGTATCGCTGGAGTCCGGCTTCCGTGCTGCTTTCTGGAACAACATTGCCTGATTTTGCCGAATCATTGTCGCTCTATCCAGACAGTTCATCCAAAATTATACGGGATTCCAAAAGGGTTGAATGGGAACACGCCCCTTCTCCCGGTCTTTGGACCCGAATTGCGGCGTTTCTCCAGGGCAGCCTCTCCCATCACCGGATTCGCATCCGGCATGATAAGGAAAACAACCGCATTCTGGCAATCAAAGCAGACAGCAGACAGGCGATGGACTCCCGCTTCTTCGATCAAATATTCTCCAGCTATGAAATCGCAACCACTTAGCCGCACCGACGCGCTCTGCTGCATCCCGATCCGCAATCCCCAGGTTGTGGAAAACCGTCTGGATTCCGGAGAAATGCTCCTGTCCTATCCGGATACCCTAAAGCCCTGGTTTGCGGGAATTCTAAAGCGAATAAAGAAGGAGTCTGAATTGCGGCGGATGCGAAAACTTCAATTGGATATTCTGGGCACTGGGGTATGGGAACTAGTGAACGGCAAATCCACGGTAATGGAAATCATCGTTTCTTTTGCCGGGCTCCATCAACTCTATCAAAAGGAAGCTGAAGTCAGCGTAATCCAGTTTTTGCGAGAACTGGGCAGAAGGGGAATTATCGGGATGAAACAGTATATCGAATAAGCTGGTTCGAAACACTGTTTCATAAAACGCTTTATCAGGTCATCAGCCAAATAATTTCAGGCAAAACAGGTAAAATTGATGAACTGGTAGAAAGCTGGTGTCACGCCGCTGTGCGGCGCTGTATCAGAAAATGACTTCTGGAAACTTTTGGAAGTCCTGATCATCGTCATCCGGCGAAAGCCGGAGTCCATAACCATTCGCCGGAATGACGGGAAGAGCCAATTCCTGAATTTTTACGAAACCATCATAATTTATTCGATTTCAGCTTGTTGGTGAACTGTCTTTATTTGCCCGCTGTTCGAGCTGGACAATTCTTGGGGTCATAAAAATCAAAAGCTCTTCCTGCTTCGTAACGTCATTTTTTGTACCAAACAGATACCCCAGCAAAGGAATTTTCGCCAAATAGGGAACGCCAGTGTCGCCTGTTGATTCTGAAGTCTTGGTGATGCCGCCAATCACCAAGGTATCACCATCATCCACCAACAGCTCTGTCGTTGCTTTTTTGGTGGCAAGGGTCGGAACGTGGGTAATTTCTGTATAACTCACCACATCCTCCTTTATGATTTCAATCTTCATTGAAACCCGGTTATCCTGGGTTATGTGCGGAGTCACCTTCAGATTCAGGGTAACTTTTTTAAACTTTGTCGTCAGCGCTTCGTCGGTGTTAGTGCCTGTTTGTTCAAGATAACCGATTTCAAGCCCCTGTTCGATAAACGCCTCTTTGTTATCCAGGGTCAGTATCTTGGGAGCGGATATGATTTTTCCTTTGTTGTTGTTTTCCATGGCCTGGAGCTGGGCATTGATGATAATCAGGCGTGCCTGTAATCCTCGTAAAATTAAATCCGATTGATCCGACATTGGTATGTCGTCAGGGGAAAATTCACCGCTGCATTCCCACCGTGGGTCCCGCCCAGGGTGTCATAACCGGGTTGCGGTCCGACCCCGGCGTTGGGATCAGTATTCTGAATTCCCCAATCTGGCACTCCAATTCACACCCAGTTCCCGTGAAAAATCCGTGCGAGCTTCAACGATTTTGGCCTCGATCACGACCTGAGGGGTCACCCGGTCCAGTTTCTGAACAATCGAACGAATCTGTTTGACCTTGCTGGCAGTGTCCGTAACAATCAACTGATTGGTCCGTTCATCCACGGTAAGGGAACAGTCCTGTCGATTCGGCGTAATCATTTTTTCGACAGTGCTGCTTCATTTCGTCTTTGGCTTTGGCATAATTCACCGGTATATATTCGGTCACCACCGGTTCCAGTTCCAGACTCTGTTCTTTGGCCTTTCTTTCCGCCTCAAAGAACTGCTGTTTGGATTTTTCTTCATCCTCCAGCGTTTTCAGCCTGGCGATACGGATAACTCCCCCCTCCTGAATCTTATCCAGTTGATTCATTCGGAGAACCAGATCCAGCACCTGATCCCAGGGAACCGGTTTTTCAAATGCCAGCGTCACTTTTCCCTGAACATCCTTGTCAATGGCAAAATTCTCGCCGCTGTAATCCGCCAGAAGACGAAAGACATTGCGGATATCCGTATCAAAAAAATCGATCCCCATTTTCTCGCCCGTATATACCTTGGGGATATCACTTCGGTAGACGCCGGATCGCCGGGCTTCCGCTGAAACGATCTTCGCTTCCCCGGAAGTTTCCACACTGCGTTCACGCTTTCCAGAGGATGCTTCATCCATCCTGGCTGGCTGCTTTTCTGCGGCTTTCCCAACAAATGTGGTTGTCAGCGGCGCATCGGGCCTGGGCGGAATGGAAGAGGCTTCAAAACGGATTTTGATCACATTTCCTTCCTGCTCTACAAAATAGGGAACCGCTTCCCGAAGATCCAGAGCGATGACGGAGTCGGTTTTCATGGCAGGTGTCTGCAAGGGGCGAATCCGGTCGATGGCGCTTTCAAACCGGGTGGTAATCAACGGCAGTTTTCGGAAATCCGAAATATGGGTGCGATAAAGCCTTAACTGAACGGCAGTCGGCGAAACCTTTTCCATGCGATACTCAACCGGCTTTGTGGTTCCGATAATGACCGTGGATTTGCCTTTTTTTTCGCTGGAAAAATCGATTCGATTCACCCAGGCGGCACCGGGGACTTTTTAGAAGCGCCTTTTTTCGAAGAATCAACCGGATATGTCCGGCTGAGCGTGGCAGCGGCCGACTGCATTGCCGTCTGTCGAAGACAGACTCGATTCCAGAAATTGGCGTCTCCCTGATTGTCGGGGCTGTCACATTTACAGAAGACTCTGCCGCCTTTCTGGCAAAGGACACTTTCAAGCTGTTGCCTTCACGCATAACCTGATAGGGAACATCTTTTATCAAGGCGATTTCGACTTTGGCTAGTCTGCGCATCTCCCACCCGTGAAACGGCGATATTTCCGATCACATCGGCATCAGCGGATGCCGCCGGAGTCACATCACTGACGGTTGTTTCCGGAAAGTACAAAATAACGCTTAAAGGAGATGGCTGCTTGATGGATGTATAGGAGAGAATCGTGTTCCCCTGAATATTCACCACATCCGCATCGGGTTCTGTTAAGACCTGGATCCCCGTGATTTGTTTGGAAACTTCCGCCTGCTGACTGTCTTGAGCCGTTGGCAGGATACCCGTATCCGTGGCGCATCCAATTGCCATTCCAAGACACAATATCAGCAGAACCGGCAGCTTGATGCATCGGAATAACTGAAAAGAGTCACACTTCATACTACAATTCTCCGGAAGGTTTCTGGAATTTAAGCTCTGAGTTGCGACTGACAACATTGCCCAGAGCATCTTCAACTTCTTCTTCCACAACAACTCGATCTTTCAGGATATTCACCACTTTCCCGGAATGAATTCCCATATAGGTTCCCACCCCGACAATATATCCCTTGCCGGTAGATTCCTCTACCATCGCTTTTAAACCCGACGGTGTCTGGATAATGGCTGTCAGCTTTAACTGACTTAAATCAATCCGTTCAAGGGGAGTGGTGGGCTCACGTTTCTCCCTTTTTGACTTTTCCGACTGCAAAGCCTTGACAGGCTCATCCTTCAGAAGCGGAACGAATGGATCGATTTTTCCCGCAGGATTATAGGAGACAGATAGCAGTTGCCAGCATCCGCGATCAAAGGTTTCTGGCTCTCTTCAGCGGGTTTATTCGGGATGTGGCCCCGCTCCGGCCGGCGGCCTCCGGAAGTTTTTTTGAAGACGCATCCGGAGGCAAAGAAGCAGTGGTGCCAGGCAAAGGGGCCGGTCGTCACGACTCTCCGGCTTTTCAGAAATTTTATTGCGGACGATCTCAGGCTTTGCTGCGGCGTTTCGGGATTGCTGCATCCTGAAAAGCCGGAAAACGCTCCTATCAAGAAAAAAACCACCGCGATTTTGGATAACTGAATCATATTGGCGTTTTTCATTCCAGTCTATTTTTTTACAGCTGGTTTCTTGGCTCCCTTGGCAGCATCCTTGTTCTCTGTCGCCGCCGGTGTTTCCACAAATTTATAGGTCACCGCCGTACAGGATGTAATCAGCCGGGATAGCATCATTGGCGGACGTAGCCGTCTTGGCGTCCTTGCCAGGCGGAACCATCTTGATATCCTTGATATTGACAATCCGGTTCAGGTTTGAGACCTTGTCGAAAAACACGCCGACTTGATGATAATTTCCAGCCACCGTAATGGAAACCGGTATTTCAGCATAGAAATCCCTGTTGATTTCAGGCTTGGGTTCAAAGAGAATGAATTCCAGCCCCGCATCATGACCAAATTGCGAGATACTGGTCAGGAGCAGCGGAATTTCTTCTTTATCCGGCAAAGCGTTCCGGGAAATCCTGAATTCTTCCTCGGCATCTTTCATCTCCTGCCTGAATTTTTCGATCTGTGCCGCGGCAGCTCTGGCAATAGCCAGTTGCTGATCAAGCTGCTTCAGTTGCCCGGTCATTTTATCCAGTTGGATGTACTGCGGATAATAAAAAAAATACCCGAATCCGCCTGCCAGAAACCCAAACGTCAGCACACATATCAAAATCCGTTGAACCGGAGTCAGCGCGGCGATTTTTTCTATTGCCGGCTCCAGAGATTCAAAAGAGATGCCGGATAATTTCATTTTTTGACGGCCTTTTCAGCAGTTTCTTTATCAAGGACGACAATTTTCCTGCATGATATTTCAAAATTTTTCAAAACGACATCCTTGATGGCCTGCTGCTTGAGGGTTTTGAGATTGACGCTTGAAAACAGTTTGGAGCCTTCCAGCTGAATCATAAAATCCGCCACAGTCTTGTTATCCAAGGCAAGGCCATGGATTTCCACAGTGTCGCCGATGGCGGTCAAGACTGGTAAACCACATGCGGTCCGGAATCACCATGCTGGTCATGGTATCCAGAAGGATGACGGAAGACTTGCGGTTTAGTTCAAGATTTTTTATCACTGCCGTTTTTTTCTTGATGACTCCAAGCTTTTTTTTGATCTCATCTATTTCTTTGGTCAACACAGTCAGATCTTTCAGTTGCTGCGTGGAAGTTTTGATATGACTATCCATATCCTGGATCTTCCGATTGAGGGCTGCCGCAAAATAGGACATGCCCAAAGTCAGGAATATCAATGCAAGAAAAAAAATAGAAATCTGCTGGCGAACATTCTCTTTTTTTCGCGCCTTACGAAAAGGCAGGAGGTTAATCCGTATCATTTGTCATCAATTCTCCGGATGGCCAAACCCATACATATTGCAGCCTGAGGGGATACCTTTTCGAGAAAAGACGGATCAAGCCGTTTATCGATAGAAAATTTACCGAAAGGGTTGATGATTTCAACTTCCGAGGCAGTTTCCGAGGCCAGGGTATGCCGAAATTCCGTTATATTGGCCCCCCCGCCGCTTATCAGAATCTTGCTGATCTGATCATCCGGATAAGTTGAATAGAAAAAATCAATGGCACGGCGGATTTCAAGACACCAGTCGCCAATCACCGACGAGACGATGTCAGCGATTTCCCTGAGCGTTATCTTGTCGGATTGACCAGTGATCTTTATCTCTTCGGCATCTTCCGAGGGAGCAGGCCGCTTTATCCGAAATTTTATGATTGATTTGATTGCATCCCAGGGAAACATCCCGCATGAACAAGGTGGTGCCGTCCCTGACAATATTCAGAGATGTCTTGCCTGCACCAATATCGATCAAGGCCACAACATCTTCCTTGGTATCGTAATTCGCTTCATAAATATTCTGAAGCGCAAAGGCATCAATATCAACCACGCATGGCCGCAGGCCGGACAGTTCAATCAGATTGACATACTCATCCACCAGTTCCTTTTTTGCAGCCACCAGAATCACATCCAGTTTGTTGGCGGCAAGGGAGTTTTCACCGAGGATCTGGAAATCCAGATTCACATCATTGATATCAAAGGGAATGTACTGTTCCGCCTCAAATTGAATGGTTTCCTGCAGTTCGGCGTCCGTCATGCTCTGTACCTGAATTTTTTTTACAATAACCGAATATCCGCCGATGGAAACAGCGACATTTTTTTCTCTGACTTTCTGAGCATTGAACAGTTCCCGAATTGCCTGAGAAACGGTTTCTGAATCTTTGATCACACCATCTTCGATCGCCCCGTTCGGTATGCGTGATCATTCCGAATTTGTTCAGCACAAACCCGCTTTTTCGGGTTTCGAAAACCTCGCACAGCTTAATTGTTTTTGAGCCGATATCGAGACCGACCAGATGATTTTTTTTTGCAAATAGCATTTGTTGGTTGAAGCCTGTTTGGAATGTTACCGTTGTTTTTCAGAAATTTTTCAGCCAGCATCTCAAAGGATAAGAGCATGACAGGCATCACTTGCACTCTGTGCAGCAATTCAAATACAAGTCATCGTCACTCGAATAGACCCGGTATCAATTTGATTATTCAGACAATATTTTTTTATTTTTACAATTGCCTTTAAATAATGAAATAGTCAATATTTTTTTTCCATCTGAAACCACCAACGCTATTAACTTACTGAAGACACATGATATCACATTTTATGGGTTATATTCATAATTTCATTTATATCCAAGAAGTTATAACATATCATCTAAATATTTCAGTATATATGGTTAGAGTTCTTTATTACAATGAAGTGAACAGCAAGCATCATTTTTCACGGAAATGATTATATTATGCTAATAATCAATGCCAGCTTATGGCAAATAAATTATAAGCAAATAGCATACCGAAATATTAATGCTAAAACAATTTGTTCAATGATGTGCTGGAAATAATTAACTGCCAGTATGGTAATGCCATTGAAAAAGCCATGACGCAAGCGTATTGAGCCGCTCACTCTAATGTCATGTATCATTGTTTATTGAATCACGAATTCTCATGAATCACCGGTCGCAAAAACAAGCGCCATCGACCAAAAATTGTAAATTTGAACGATTTTTTGACAAATCGCTTTTTCCATGAGCATGAAGTATGACATAAAGAGCAAAAAATCATTTTTTATCCCCAGTTAATGGATTGCAAGTTCACGTCTATCCAGACATATAATCTATTTGCATCGCATCCCAATTTTCTGATCAATAAACTGTCCCTACCGTAGACTTTGCCTTGACATTGAAATCCGTGTTGCCTATAACCTTAATTTATGATAAAAAGTCCTCGAATCTGCCGGCATTTTCCGCCGTCCCGCTCCCGACACGCTAATGACCCTGACAGAAAACGACAAAATAAAACCCTTCAGGCTGGTAAAATTCTTTACGATTATCAGTCTTGTTGGTTATTTTTATCGGCGCGCTTGTGCTGAGTTTTTTGAACATTCACTGGGCAAGAGCGATGCAATTGAAAAAAAGCGAAGAATATGCCCTGGTTCTGGTTGAAAATCTGAACCACCAGGTTTTTCTTCAGTTCATCATTCCGGTTGTCCTGAAATTTGGAAAAATCGAACTCAGCAATCCCGATCAGTTCGAAAGAATGGACACGATTGTCCGCAGCACGCTTCACAGCTTCAAAGTGGATATGGTAACTATCTACGATACCAACAACACCATCTCCTACAGTTTTGACAAACAGCTTGTGGGACGGAAAAACATGGGCGGAACCGGCTTCGAATACGCCCTTTCCGGAACACCGACATCCACGCTGGTTCAGCGCGGAAATTTTTGGGAAATTCCCATGGGTTTCCCCAAAGAAAGCCGTCTGACCACTTTTGCGCCGATTCGGGCTGAACGGCAATTTTTACGCATTTCCGGGCCTGTACTGGGAGTTGTTGAGATTGTTCAGGATATTTCTGAGGATTATCAAACCATTCTCAGCTTTCAGCTATTGGTGATTGCCACCTGCACCGCTGTCATGAGCATTCTGATAGGCGTTTTGATTTATGTGGTTCAACGCGGCGAGGCCATAATCCAGCAACGAACCCAGGAGCAGCTCAGTTTAAAGGAAAAACTGGCTCAGTCGGAGCGGCTGTCCTCCCTGGGAGGAATGGTGGCGGGAATCTCTCATGAAATTCGAAATCCTTTGGGCATTATCAGAAGCTCCGCTGAACTGTTGAAGAAAAAAGTTGCCCAATTTGATCCATCCAATTCCATCCCTGATATCATTGTGGAAGAGTCCAGCAGGCTCAATCTTATCATCACGGATTTTCTCAATTTTGCCAAACCCAGGCCTCCCCATCGCACAGCCTGCCGGCTTGAAGACATTCTTGAAAAAAACATTGTTTTTATCACCCCTCAGATTCAGGATCAGGGCTACATTATTGTTAAGAATTTTGCCCACCATCTGCCCGAGATTCAGGCTGATTCGGACATGCTGTATCAAGCTTTTCTGAATATTTTCATGAATGCGATTCAGGCAATGCCGGAAGGCGGGAAAATTCAGGTCAGCATCCAATCCGCTGACCGTATCATCACCGTCTGCATTGAAGATGAAGGATCCGGCGTACCGGAAGATCTGCTTGAAAGAATCTGGGATCCGTTTTTCACCACCAAGGAAAAAGGAACCGGACTCGGCCTGGGCATCGTAAAAAACATCATTGAATCCCATAACGGCAGCATCCGGGTCGAGAACCGGAAGGAAGGACCCGGCGTTCGCGTGATAATTGAATTGCCGATCACGAATAACGGCGAATCGGCAGATCCATAAAAAGCCGTTATTCCAGATATCGGAGTGGAATGTCGAACAGCCGGCTGCGAAATCCCTTTTCGAATCACCAGGGTTTTCCCGATTTCTGTTCCATCCGATACCACATCGGAATAACAGCGCCCGCCTTTTCTCTGAAAGGTTCTCAGTGCGCGGATACCGCATCTCGACATATTGTTTCAACTGGGAATCATGAATTGGAACCGGCGAAAGTGACAGTGAAACGCCCCTTCCGGCTGGCGATTCCTGCGCCAGCTTCATTCTGAATCCGGATAAGATTCCTGATGAAAAATCCGTTTTCCGATAACGGTTCAATTTGCCGTCAGCATTATATTTCTTCCACTCAGATTCAATAAACTGCTGAATAAAATCAAAAATATAACTGGCGATCTGAAGATTCCGGGCAGTTCCGCTGATTTCAAGGACCCTGCCCATCTTTCCTTTTTCAACCACATAGGCCCCGACCCATATCCCTTTCACAAAATAATAATCCATCAAGAGAAGCGCGAGGGAATAATCCTCCCGGAAATGCCTGAGCGCAGGCTTTCCACAAAAATGCTGAAATATTCCCTGGGCGCATTTTGAACGATCTGCGCGATCTCATATTTGGCCATCAGTTCATGGGCCTTGATCATGGCGGACTCTGCCTCATAAAGATTGCTGCTTTGAGCCAGCGCCATGAGTTTTTGAATCCGAAGCCGGATTTTATCGCTCTCGCATTCCGATGCCTGAAAAATCTGCTGGCTGAGGGGAATATATGTTCCGGTTGCCCTGGGGTTGGCTTTCAATATCCGGCAGGCGTTCTGAAAGCAACGGCCATGAGGCGGCTCCTGATAAGCATTCGAAACTTCCGAAGCAAACTGATGGGCCATTTCATGAAGAAGCACCTCGCGGATGTCGTTCCAGGAGTGATTCAGAACAAACTGCCTGCTGAGACCGATTTCCCGCTTTTCAGATGACCAGTATCCCAACCGATTCTGAAAATCCCGCAAGGCAAACAGGGGCTTGCGCATCCGTTTACGAAGCTCCGCATTGACAGCCCACAGGGCAGCATCCCATTCACACGACAGGCCATGAAGGATGCGCCGCTCCAGGCCATTCCAGAGCCTGATCGTTTTTCATGGAATGGCAGCCATCTTCTGATAAGCATGATAGGTCTGCTGAAGTCCTTCAGACAGCGGAATGCCGGGTTTCCATCCCAAGCGGTTCAAGACAGAGACATCCAGAAGCTTTTGAGGCGTTCCATCAGGCTGGGCGTGGTCCCAGTGCACCCTGCCCGAAAACCCGGTCACGGCCTGAACTTTTTCCGACAGATCACGAATGGTTAAATCCTCGCCGGTTCCAATGTTGATATGGGTAATTTGTCCGTTCAGAGTTGCCTGGTCATAGCGGCTGTCCTCAAGCTGCATGATAAATACCGTTGCCGATGCCATATCGTCCACATGGAGAAACTCACGCCGGGCAGCGCCGGTTCCCCACAGTTGAACGACTGGCGATTTGGAGCCGCGGAACTCAGGGACCGCCCCTCAGAGATATCCGCACCAGAAGGAAAGGGGATGCATAGATGCGTGCGGAAGTGAATCCGGAATCGGGCCATAGACAGCTTCATCTTTCTGGATGGCACGCCAGTTGCTTTCTTCCACCAGCCTTGCCAGATGAAATTTTCGAATCAGCGCCGGCAGGACATGGGAATTATCCAGGTCATAGGAATCGTTCGGACCATAAAGATTGGTGGGCATGACACAGCGATACCGGGTCCCATACTGGCGGTTATAGGACTGGCACAGCTCGATTCCGGCGATTTTGGCAATGGCATAGGGCTGGTTGGTGGGTTCAAGAACGCCGGAAAGCAGATAGGCCTCTTTCATGGGCTGAGGCGCATGTTTCGGGTAAATGCAGGAGCTTCCCAGAAACAGCAGCCGCCGGACGCCTGCGCTGAAAGCCTCATGAATCACATTGCATTCGATCATCAGGTTCTGGTAGATGAAATCCGCCCGATAGGTATTATTGGCCAGAATCCCGCCGACTTTTGCGGCCGCAAGAACGACATAATCAATGGGTTCGGATTCGGAAAAAATCGCGCACAGCCTGTTGATCCATCAAGTCCAGTTCCCGGTGGGTCCGGGTAATCAGGCGCTTATACCCACCGGCCTTCAGAAATCGCACAATCGCCGATCCCACCATGCCGCGATGGCCTGCAACAAAAATCCGTGAATCCAGTGTCAAAGGGGGTACGGGTAGCATCACGCCATCCTCGGGTTATTCGAAATGATTGAAAATTTGAAAGCCTTCCTTCTCAACCAGAAAATCCTTTCTGGCTTCCATCATATCTTTTTCCACCATGATTCGAATCAGTTCTTCAAAATCCATTTTGGGTTTCCACCCCAGAACCGTTCTGGCCTTTGTCGGATCTCCCAGCAGAAACTCGACTTCCGCAGGTCTGAAGTACCGGGGATCGATGCTGACAACAATCTGGCCGGGTTCGGGCGGTTTTTTCAGGCTTTGGCGCAATTTTCAGAAAAGGAAACCGTATCAATCACACCGGTTTCTTCGATGCCGGAACCTCTCCATGCCAGATGGATGCCGATGGCATCAAATGCCTTTTCTACAAACTCGCGGACCGAATGCGCCTTGCCGGTTGCAATCACAAAATCCTCCGGCGCCTGTTGCTGAAGCATCAGCCACATCGCCTCCACGTAGTCTCCGGCATATCCCCAGTCTCTCTGGGAATTGAGATTGCCAAGATACAGCCGGTCCTGAAGTCCCAGCCGGATTCTGGCAACCGCACGGGTGATCTTCCGGGTTACAAATGTTTCACCGCGCACCGGGGATTCATGGTTGAACAAAATCCCGTTGCAGGCAAACATTCGATATGCCTCGCGATAATTCACCGTAATCCAGTACGCATAGACCTTGGCTGCACCGTAAGGGCTTCTGGGGTAAAACGGTGTGGACTCTTTCTGAGGAATTTCCTGCACTTTTCCATACATTTCACTGGTTGACGCCTGATAGAAGCGGGTATGGGCTTCAAGACCCAGAATCCGAATGGCTTCCAGAATCCGCAGTGTGCCCAGAGCATCTGAATTGGCCGTATACTCCGGAGTTTCAAACGACACCTGGACATGGCTTTGCGCTGCCAGGTTATAGATCTCATCCGGCTTCACTTCCTGAACAATTCGGATCAGATTGGTCGCATCGGTCAGATCGCCGTAATGCATCATAAAATGCACATCGGTCTCATGCGGATCCCGGTAGAGATGATCCACCCGGCGGGTGTTGAAAGAAGATGCTCTCCGTTTGATGCCATGGACTTCATACCCTTTGGCCAGCAGAAATTCCGCCAGATAGGCTCCGTCCTGCCCGGTAACACCGGTAATCAATGCACGTTTCATATTAGTTAGTTCCTGATATTTAGTTTGAAATTATCAATAATACTTCGCATCGAAGCATATCCAACAGTGAATCCCGCATGCCGAAAGAAAACTTCTTCAAGCGATATCCAGGTTTTTAATGGTTTTCATTTCGAATCTATTGTATTATTTCAAATAAATATAACATACTATTTTCATGGCATTATTGCAAGGCAATGCTAAGAGATGGACTCATTTATACGCAAGAATTCGTGCTTTATTCAGAACAACTCATCAGAAAAAGTCAGGAGATATCATGAACGTACTTGTTTTAGGAGGATGCGGGATTCAGGGCAAGGGAGCTTTGTTTGATCTTTCAAAAAATCCAATCGTGGACCGAATCATCTGTGCGGACCTGGACCCGGAACGCATTCATTCCGTGAACTATATCCAACAGGACAAAATTATTCCGGCACACCTGAATGCTCAGGATAAGCCCGCAATGGTTTCATTGATGAAGCAGGGAATCGATGTCGTCATTGATCTGTTGCCGTCCCAATTTGTCCGTTCCGTGGCCGAGGCCGCAATTGAAGCCGGCGTAAGCGTGGTCAACACCAACTATGGCTATGATTTACTGGATCTGCATGAATGCTGCCCGTCAGCGCGGCATTGCCATCATGCCGGAATGCGGCCTGGATCCGGGGATTGATCTGGTAATCTATGGGTACGGCTTGCGCCAGTTTGATGAACTCCATACGCTGAATTCATACTGCGGGGGTATCCCTGAAAAAAAAGCCTGCACCAACCCCTTGAATTACAAAATCAGTTGGAACTGGGACATGGTCTTGAAAACTCAGAAACGCAGCGCTTCCCTGATCAAAGACCACCGGCAAATAGACATTCCCGCAGAAGACCAGCATGACAATCCGTTTGTTCACGAAATTGAATTTCCGGGGCTCGGCAGGCTGGAAGCCTTTCCGAATGGCAATGCAGCCCATTTTTCGGATTTGCTGGGGGTTAAGCAGACCATTCGTGAAACCGGACGATATACCCTTCGCTGGCCTGGCTGGTGCAATTTCTGGAGCCCGCTGAAAAAGCTTGGTTTCCTCAGCGATGATCCGGTTCCGGGACTTGCCTGCGACATTACCCCGCATCAGTTCCTGACCCGAATGCTGGAACCCAGGCTTCAGTATCAGGACGATGAAAAAGATCTGGCGGTCATGCAGAATGTCTTTACGGGAATCAAGAACGGGAAAAAGAAAACGATTGTCTTTAATGTGCTGATTGAACGGGACTTGAACACCGGCCTCATGGGCATGGCCATTGGCGTCAGTTATCCCGCCTGCATTGTGGCGGAAATGATCGCAACCGGCGTTATTGCGGATAAGGGGGTGCTCTCTCCCATCCATCACATTCCGAGCAGCCCGTTTCTGATCCAGCTTCAGAACCGGGGGATCATCATCGAAGAAATATACAGAAGAATAAACTGCCTCTATTCAGGGAAGATCGCAAAACCTGCGATCAGGGAGGCCATGCGCCCCCCTGATCGGTCTCAGCCGGGCTAAAGATGCTGCGAAGAAGAGGCACTGCGAAATTTTCCGGCAGCTCGGATAGTTCTGTCCGATCGGGTAATGAGAACCGTGGCATTGGTAGGCTCTGCATGAAGGACAAGAAGAGACCCGAAATCAACTTTGTCTGACATGGCATCCGTTGAATACTCCTCGTAGACGGCATACGTCTGACCCACCTGAATCCCATCTTCCGTTCCTTTGTTGATGAAGGCGACCGTATTATCTCCGAACATCTCGGTGCCTTCTTCGGCCTTAAGAATCTTCCCATCGATATCGTCTTTTCCGGGAATCATCCGTATTTTTGGAGATCGCGGCTCATACGGCAGAAGAATGTCATCCACCATGATGGAACGGAACGCTTTTTCGATCTTCGCAACCGCAAAATCTTCACGGCTTTCAACAATCCGAATCAACCCCGTCATGTAATACTGAAAGCCGACAAGTATCATTCGATTCAGGATCCTTTACCGGCATCGGCGGACGATATACCGCATAAACATCTCCCACCTTCAAAGGCATGTTGCCTGAGGGAGTGACATAAATGCTTTCATCCTGACCCAACATCGTTTTTTGAACATCCTTATCCCCCTTGAACAGGGCAACCTGCCCTGATGACTCCACCGGCTGCTCCTTGACAAATCCAATACGATGAATGAAGGAATACACATAGTATCTGGATTCAATTACGGGCGATCGGTCCGTGGCGGTCTGATCCGGCGATTCAGACGTCATGGGAAGCGTCCCAGACCTGGTGGTAAAGCCTCAGCCGCTCACCGGGAAAGATTCGGTGCGGATTCATGATCTGCTGGTTTTCACTCCAGATCTGCGGCCATCTCCAATGGGTATTGAAATACCGGTTGGAAATATCCCAGAGCGTATCTCCTTTTTTGACCGTGTAATAAATACCGGATTCCAGTTCGATTTTAGAAGACGATTCATCGGATGCGGCAGCAGCGATGACCCATTACAGCAAATGCCCCGGTGATTAAAAACCACCATGCAATCAATCGTGAGGGTTTGGTTCTCATATTGTTCTCCGTAAATCCGGTGAGGTTGATTCCTGAAATTTTCATAATAAATGTTTCTTTTTCTCGTAACGTGAATGAAATCCATTTGTCAAGTGTTTCATGATATCATCACGATTCATTTTCTTTATGATACATTGCCCCCTATTCTGTTGATTCGGCTCTCGTTATGGGTTATAGAATCTGCAAAAAAAAGACAACCCGAATAAAGAACCCTGCGATATACCATTTTTCCATGGAGAATTAAGTCATGAACCCGCTTGCAGAACAATTGAACCAGGACATTGAAAAAGGCAGTCCCTGCGTACTGGAGATGCTGTCCACCATTGGCAAAAACCTTTATTTCCCCAAGGGAATTCTAAGCCAGAGCGCCGAAGCAAAGGAAAAAGCCCATAAACTCAATGCAACCATCGGAATTGCCACTGAAAAAGGCCGGACCATGCATTTCCCGTCTGTCATGAACGCCATTCACGGCATCCCGCCCGAAGCCTCCCTGACATACGCCCCTTCTTTCGGGATACCGGCATTAAGAAAACTGTGGCAGGAATCGCTTTATCAGAAAAACCCTTCCCTCCAGGGAAAGGCCATCAGTCTTCCGGTGGTCACCAGCGGGATCACCCATGCCATCAGCGTGTTTGCGGATGTATGGGTTGAGCCGGGAGATGTGGTGATTTTTCCGGACATGATGTGGGGCAATTACAGCCTCATTCTGGATGTTCGAAAAGGCGCCAGGCTTAAAACCTACCCCCTGTTCTCCGAAGCCGGAGGGTTCAATCTAAAGGCTTTTGAAGAGACGGTCAAAGCCGAAGCGGCGCTTCGCAATAAGCTGATCGTGATGCTGAATTTCCCCAACAACCCGACCGGGTATACCATTACGGAATCCGAGGGCAACCGGATTGTTGAAATATTAACGCAAGCGGCCCAAAACGGCGCTCAGGTTCTGGCAGTAATGGATGACGCCTATTTTGGACTGTTTTACGAAGAGGACACGCTTAAGGAATCTCTGTTCGCCCGTCTTTGCGGCAAGCACCCCCGGCTGATGGCCATCAAGCTGGACGGTGCAACCAAGGAAAGCTTTGTTTGGGGTCTTCGGGTGGGTTTTATCACCTATGGCGCCGCCATTGAAGGAGACAGCCGCCCGGTTTATGAAGCCCTTGAAAAAAAGACCGCAGGCGCCGTCCGGGGATCCATATCCAATGCGTCTCATTTAAGCGAAACCCTGGTATTAAGATCCATGCAGGATCAGAACAATCCTTCTGAAAAACGGGAAAAATTTGAAATCCTCAAACGCAGGGCAAACCGCGTAAAATCAGTGCTTCAGGACCCCAAATATCAGGATGCCTGGCAGGTCTATCCCTTTAATTCCGGATACTTCATGTGCATCCGCCTGAAAACGGTCAATGCCGAAAGCCTTCGGCTGCACCTGCTGAACCACTATGGGGTCGGGCTCATTTCCATCGGAGCGGAAAATCTGCGGGTGGCTTTTTCCTGTCTGGAAGAAGCCGATATCCCGCTTCTTTTTGATACGGTTCTTCAAGGCGTGAAAGATCTCAGCTCAAACCAAACTCAAGCAGGCAAAAACAGGCAACTGAGGCATTGTCTCTTTTGCTGTTTTCAGCAAACCATCATCCTTCATACTGGACTTCAACCAAAAAAAGCCCCTGAGCCGGCGCAGTCGCGCCGGCCAGATGCCTGTCCCTTGAAAGCAAAATGCGCTCCATGTCCGCAGAAGGCTTTTTCCCCATTCCGATGCGAACCAGCGTGCCGACAATGTTGCGGACCATGTACCGCAGAAATCCATCGCCCTTGATGACAACCCGCAAGCGATCATTTCCGTTTTTGATGATTTCCGCCCGATGAATCGTCCGGATCGTATGCGTGCGGGGACTTCCGATGCCCTCAAATGCTTTGAAGTCATGCGTTCCCACCAGGCAACAAAGGGACTCGCTCATGGCCTCAACATTCAGCGGTTTCTGGATATGCCATGAAAAATTCCGCTCCACGACAGAAGGTATCGGATGATTCAGGATATGGTAATGATAGGTTTTGGCCAGGACATCATATCGCGCATGAAAGCCATCCGGCACTTCACAGCAATCCCGAATGACGATATCCGCGGGAAGAAGGCCGTTTAAAGCCCTCAGAAAGGTTTTCGGGGTCAGCCGGGTATCGCAGTGAAAACTGGCCGTCTGTCCCAGGGCATGCACCCCGGCATCCGTTCGGCCGGATCCTTTCAGAATGACGGGCTGCTGGGTGACCAGGCTGAGAACCCGCTCGATTTCCGCCTGAATGGTGGGTTTTTCCACCTGGCGCTGCCAGCCGAAATATCGGGTGCCGTCATATTCAATAATGAGTTTAAAGTTTCTGGACTGTGCCGGCATTACAGCCGATCGCACCGGGTATTTCCCAGTGCTTCCTCAAGGGCGTCATCCATGTCCTGAAGAAATGTATCCAGCGGATATCGTCTGCCGCAGACCCTGCAGCTTAGCACCGCTGACCGTCATGTCTTTTGCAGCAGGAGTTTTTCTCCGCAACCGGGACAGCGCAGGTTTTCTGTTTTCATCCATTCGTCTTTCTGTTTCATCATGAGATTAAAATCGCAACCGTACTTCTGTCTTACAAATCATACAAAGTATCATCTCTAAACGGCGCCTTTTGCCTACCAGCCGCAATCTTTCCTTTTTTCCCGGACAGCAGAAAGGGCTCTTCCTCTCCCAGAACATCCCCCATTTCCGATTCAATCTGTTCCGGATCTTCACCGCTTTCCATCCGCCGAATGGCTTCCTGCATTCCCGGTCCCAGTTCCATGCCGGTCATGTCCGTAAGTTTTCGCATTAAATTGGCAGCCTGACGGGGATCGTCCTCATTGATATTTTCAGCTTCGCCTGCCAGCATCTGCATGGCCTGCTCCATTTTGCTCTCATCAAAAGGCAGATCCTCCATCCCGCTGTCTTCCCGTGCCTTTCCGGTGAAAGCAAATGCCGACATCTGCCGGGATAAAGGATGGATCCCGCATTTCGGGCATGACGGCGTTTTGGATGTATTGATCGTTTTGGAAAAAAAATTAAACAGGGTATTACAGTTCTTGCAATAAAACTCATAAATCGGCATACACCATTACCTCACCAACTTATTGTCACTTTTCAACCACAACAAAGCCTGAAAGCGCTATTTCCCCCTTTGATAAAGAGGGGACAAGGGGAGATTTTCATAGAATACTTACGCCATCCATCCCCATGCGGCAGAGGGTAAAATCATATCGAAGCGGATCTTCGGGAATCATTTGGCTGAAAGCGCGGGTGATTTCAAGCGCCGTCCGCATATCCGCCTGCTTTCGCCGGGTAAAACCCAGGCGAACCCCAACCCGGTGCATGTGAACATCCAGCGGAATGATCAGCTTTGAAGCCGGAACCTGATCCCATCCTCCCGGATCCACGTCATCCCTTCGAACCATCCATCGTAAAAACAGATTCAAGCGTTTACAGGCGCTGCCCCGCTCCGGCAGCGGAATCAAATGCCCCAACCCCTGCGCATTTCCGGCGGTGAATGCGGCGACAAATTGCGTCAGAGCGGGCAGCACCGTATCGGCTTCATTCGTCATTCCCGAAAGAAAACAGCCGTGAATCGATCCGTAACGATCCAGCACATCCTGTATCGCCAGCATCAGATTGACCAGATTCCCGCCGGTGGCAAACCGATGCGAAAATCCGCCGTACGCCGCAGTCAGAGACCGGCGGGTCGATTGGTTCAAAAAACGCAATGGGCGACGGCCCCATCTTTTCCAGCACGCCGGCACAGACTTTTGTAAATCTGCGCAACGCGGCCATACGCCAGGGAAGAAGCCAGAAGCCCTGCGATCTCCCGATCCCGGACATCCGCATACGCATACAGAAACACCAGCGGGTCCGGATGCACCCGTTCACGACGGTTATACTGATGGTACAGGACATCCAGGTCGCATCGCGTAATCGAGCGGCCGGAAATCATAAGAATTTAAAATGGAATGTCATCTTCCCCTACCGGCCCTTCGGATCTGGAAAAATTCCCGCCCCCCTTGAATCCGGAATCAAACTCGCCGGAACTCTTTTTCGCCCCTTCGTCCTTGGATCCCAGCATCTGCATGTCCGAGGCGACGATCTCGGTGGTATAGCGTTTATTCCCGTCCTTGTCATCCCAAGCGCGGGTCTGAATGCGGCCCTCGATATAGACCAGCTTTCCTTTTGAAAGATACTCGCCGCAGATCTCGCCCAGCTTTCTGAAGGCCACGATGCGATGCCACTCCGTGCGCTCTTTTTTCTCTCCGGTTGCCTTGTCTTTCCAATCCTCGGAAGTGGCAACCGAAAAATTGGCCACGGCCGTACCGTCCGGCATGTAGCGCATTTCGGGATCTTTTCCCAGCCGGCCAACGATGATGGCCTTGTTGATTCCTGCCATAATTTCCCCCCTTTACATTGATGATTTAAAAACGTGTATTTGTTCTTCAGGCTAATCAAGCAGTCGCGCTTTTTCGAATCACTCAAATAGCTGGCTCCCTGATCCGCAGAGCTGGCGATGCCTGCCTGCTTTCCGCACCCGATCACCCGCCCCCTGCTTTCCACCCTCTTCGGGCTTCCAGACGGGCCTTGATTTTGGGAAACTGGTTCATGTCCGTATGCGGCAGAAAGAGAGCCGCCACATAATTGTCCATATAGGAATGGGTTTCCGAGAGCTCAAAATTGGTCATTTTTTTAGTCACTTCCACCACATCCCGGCGAATCCGGTTGGTCAGCGCGCTCATCCTTGCACCCATCAGAGACCCATTGCCGATAAACGTCACCCGGGCCGGATCCATTTCCGGCAGAAGGCCAATGGTCATGGCTTTTTCCAGATCCACGTAACTGCCGAATCCGCCTGCCAGGATGATGCGATTCAGGTCCTTTACCGTCAGTCCGACTTCTTCCAGAAGTGTCATGCAGCCGCTGTAAATAGCGCCTTTGGCGCGAATCAGGTTGTCAATATCCGGCTCTGAAAGAACAACATCCCGGTCAATCTGTGTTTCCGCTGCCCACGCCACGACATATTCCCAGATGCCATCAATTTGGCGGATGCGGGGCGTTTGCAGGTTTCGGTTGAATTTCCCCAGATTGTCGATCACCCCCAGCTCAAACAAGGTGGCGACCATGATGATGAGACCCGATCCGCAGATCCCCTTGGGCCGGACATTGCCGATAGTAATATTCATGGGCTCAAAGGTCAGGGGATCCATGGAAAAATCTTCGATCGCCCCTTTGGTGGCCCGCATGCCGAAGGTGATGCCGCCGCCTTCAAAGGCCGGACCCGCCGAACAGGCGGCGCAGGCCAGCCAGTCCTTGTTGCCGATGACGATCTCGGCATTGGTTCCGATGTCCATGTACAGGGTGAGTTCCTCTGCCAGATACATGCCGGAGCCCATGACGCCCGCAACGATATCCCCGCCGACATAGCTTGAAACCTGCGGATAAACCAGGGCGGTCACATGATCCCCCAGCGCCATCCCCAGATTGACGGCCTTTATCGGCGGATAGATCGATGAAGTCGGCACATAGGGCGATCTTCGAATATTCCGGGGATTGACCTTCAGCAAAAGCTGGGTCATGGTGGTATTGCCGGCAAGGGTAATGGTGGAAATTTCATCCAGGTCGATCCTGGCTTTTTTAACCATTTTTTGAATCAGCGTATTGATGACGCCAATCACCACTTCCTGCAGCTTTTCAAGCCCTCCGGGTTTTTCAGCATACATGATCCGGCTGATGACATCTTCTCCATAGCTGATCTGGGCATTAAAATCACCGAACTGGGCCAGAACATCGCCGGTAATCAGGTCGATCAACTGGCCGTAAATGGTGGTGGTGCCGATATCCATGGCAATGGCATAGTTGCGATGCGTCGTATCGCCCGGCTGAATGTTGATGATGTGGGTTTTTCTTCCCGGATGAACCGGCCTTGCCAGGGTAGCGGTAATTTTAAAATCAGCTTCCCTGAGGATATCCGGAATCTTTTGAATAACCGGAAGATCCACTGCCAGCCGGTGCTCGCCATGTTCCAGTTTTAAAAAACCGACCAGTCGGGACACATCCGGAAGATTGTCCTGAGCCGTCGGCACCGGCAGCTCCAGGTATTTTTTCTCAACCGGCGGAACAAACAGGCCCTTGTCCTTCAGGTCCTCCAGATTCATTTCCTTGATTCTGGCGGTACAGCGAGGGGTGCTCTGCATATTCAAAACGCTGGCATCGATCGAGGATTCCACGGGAATTCTTACAATCAGGTCGCTCTTAACCAGAGACAGGCAGGCCTGCCGGTACCCGGCCTGCCGATCCTTTTGGCTGAGCTTTTCAGTAATACCGCCTTCCACATCGCCGGACTCGATAATGACGCGACATTTCCCGCAAACGCCTTCGCCGCCGCAGGAAGCATTGATATGAACACCGGCTTCCATGGCGGCCCGAATCAGGGTTTCCCCTTCATTAACGGCGATTTCCTTGTTGTGAGGTAAAAACCGGATCTTGAATGTATCCTTCATTTACTTTCCTTTGGCTCTGAAAATTTACAGCTTAGGACCAGAACATCGTCATCAAAAGCTGTCTTGACATTGTACGGCAGGACCTTGAACAGATTTTTCATGGCCATGTTATCATGGGACGTGTAGGCGATCAGCCCGGAAATGCCATTTTCCCTTGCAGCCTCGGCCAGTTTCAGGATCAGTATGCGGGCAAGCCCTTTTCCCTGCCATTCCCTGTTCACCGAAAAAGCCACTTCCGCCATGTTTTTATTTTCATCAATCAGATATTCGCCCAGCGCAACCACCTTGCCAAAGCCGAATTCGCCGACCACAGCCAGCATGCTCAGGTTTTTTACATAATCAATCTGGGAGATGCCTTCAACCTGATTGCGGAGGAAACTGGTTTTTTCATGAAAAAACCGGGAGATGACATCATTTTTATCCAGACTGTAATAGTGTTCCTGAATCCGTCTTTCATCCACCGGTTTGGCCGGGCGGATGGTGACCGATTCCCCGTCAATTTTTCGTACTTCTTCGAGGCTGACCGGATAAACCCCATGAATGGATTCTGTCAGGGTTCTCTCGGCACTGAAAAGACCCATTTTTTTGGCTTCATAAAACAATTCATCCCGAAAATCCGGATGCGCAATGCTGATCATGCCCAGAGCCCGCTCCTGAAAGCTCTTTCCAAATAAATTAAACACCCCGTATTCCGTGGCCACATAATGGACATCCGCTCTGGGAACCACCACGGCCATGTCGTTCAGCATGGGGACGATCCGGCTTTTTTCCCCGCGGGTATCCGTGGAAGGCACCATGAGAATGGATTTTCCCCCTTCAGCCTGGGCAGCCCCATGGATAAAATCCATCATGCCGGTGACGCCGGAAAACTGGTTATACGGCAGGGAATCGGCGGCGACCTGGCCGGTCAGGTCAATGGCCGTTGCCACATTGAGACACACCATGTTACGATGACGCGCAATCACCCCCGGATCATTCACGTATTCCGACGGATGAAACTCAATGGCCGGGTTATCATTGATGAATTCATACAGGTTCTGGTCTCCGATAGCGCAACTGGCAACGATTTTTCCATCATTATACCCCTTGTACCGGTTGGTGATGACCCCCATGGCATATAAATTCATGATATCATTTGTTAAATACTGGGAATGAATCCCCAGGTCATTCTTGTCCGACAAGCGCCAGCATGGTGGCATGAGGAGTTGTGCCCGGGCTGATCTGAAGGGTTGAGCCATCGTCAATGAGTCTTGCAAGCATTCTGCCGATATTATTGGCGGATTCAAGCTCGGGGGCTTTGCCGACCGTAAGGAGCGGCTCTTCGTATTCCACGAACACGTCCACATCATTGACATGGATGAAACTTCTGCCCAGAACCCTGGGCATTCGGGGATTCACCTGGGCAATGACAATATCCGCGGACTGAGGCCGCCGCCATGGTGATATCCACTGAAATTCCCAGGCTCATCCATCCGAAATCATCCGGCGGACAAACCTGAATCAGCGCCACATGTATGGGAAGCTTTCTGCTTTTAAAGAGCCTTGGAATGGCGGAAAGGTTCATGGGAGTAATGAACCGCATGTTTCGGGACAGGCTTTTGGGTTTGGCCGATCCCAGATAAAATGACCTGATATTTAATATCTGGTCCTGGGTTTTATTGGCGATCAATGTTAACGGCGTGCTTTCAAGCGACAGCAGCCTGACGATTTCAATGTCGGTAAAATAGCTGGAAGCTTCGGAGAGCACGCGAACCAGGTGTTGAGGCTCGCCGCAGGAAGACCCGATAAACACCCGCTGCCCCGGCCGGATCAAGTGGATGGCTTCCTCGCCGGTTTTCTGTTTTTCAATATATCGATCCGCCCAGTAATTGTTTCTTT
Source organism: uncultured delta proteobacterium (assembly GCA_963845015.1). GTDB lineage: Bacteria > Desulfobacterota > Desulfobacteria > Desulfobacterales > Desulfatirhabdiaceae > RAAP-1. Next base: position 18,049 of record CAWJRD010000001.1, on the reverse strand, counting down.
GCATCGATTTCCTCCTTTTTTAAAGCTATGCATGGCATCGTCTGAAAGATTACGATCCGGTCTCAGATTTATCTTATTCGCCTATGATTATCAAGAGGAACATCATTTATGATTCGTGCATATGCATTGGCTTTACAACCTGAAAAATAATTCGACAAATTGTTTTTTATCCTTCATAACCGAACAAAAGCCTGATGCAACAATATATCTATTAAATATCATTGAATTAAAACTTAATATATTATATCCTTGTATTTATCGGCATGGTCTTTGCTTTTGACTTGTACACGTCGCCACTGCTTCGAAAGGAAGAAACATGAAAATGATTCACAGGATTCTTGTGGCCATCGATTTTTCACAATTTTCAAAATATATTCTTGAATATGCCGTGAACCTTGCGGAGCCTTTGAATGCCGATCTGGTTCTTGTCAACGTCATCAACCAGCGGGATATTGATATTGTCAGCAGATTATCCATCAATATCAATTTGAACGCTCAGGAATACATTGATCAGACCAGAAACGAAAGGCTTCAGGCCATGGATGCGATGATGCACGATCTTCGGGCGGCGCATCTGAAGTACCAGATAATCATTAAAACAGGTACGCCTTTTGTGGAACTGGTTCAGGCCATCACAGACACCCAGTGCCGATCTTGCGGTAATGGGTTCCAAGGGCAGAGGCAACATCGCCGGTGTTCTGTTTGGATCAACCGCTGAAAAACTATTCCGCAGATCTCCGGTTCCGCTGTTAAGCCTGAGGGTCGGGTAGGATTTCCGCAGAAAGTTCAAGAACAAACAAGGTATTCCGGATTTCTGGCCGTCATATAACTCATTTAACCGGAGGTGATTTACATGCTTGTGAAAAACTGGATGAACAAACCCGCCATTACGATAGATAAACACAGCTCCATGCAGGAAGCCATGAATCTGATGAAAACCCATCGGATTACCCTGCTGCCGGTCATGGACAAAAACCGTCTTGTCGGCGTTTTAACGGACAGGGATCTGAAAAAAGCGTCTGCATCCGATGCCACGACCCTTGAAATGCATGAGCTTCTCTATCTGCTTTCAACCATTAAGGTCAAAGACATCATGTCGCCGAACCCGATTTCGGTTCCACCGGATTTCACGATAGAAGAAACCGCTGAACTGCTGCTGGCCAACAAGATATCCGGTGTCCCGGTTGTGGATAATAGATGGCAGAGTCGTCGGCGTCATTACCCATACCGATCTGTTCAAAGTGATTATTTCCCTTACGGGCGTTGGGAAAAGGGGTATCCAGTTTGCCTTTTGCCTGGAAGACCGGCAGGGCTCCATCCTGGAAGTTGCCCAGATCATCCGCCAGTTCGGGGGAAGAATGGCCAGTATTCTGACATCCTATGAGAAAGCGCCCGAAGGATACCGGAATGTCTATATCCGCATGTACAGCATTGATCGTTCAAAACTGAAAAAACTAAAAGCTGCGCTTAAGGAAAAAGCAACCCTGCTTTATATGGTGGACCATCGGAACAATAACCGGGAAATCTACCATTAACCAGATCCACTGCGCCGGATAAAGGCGCCCGATCTTCCGGCTTCTGACTCCTGGCTTCTTTTTTACAAGGCGATTATCTTCATGGGCATTCACAACCTGGACAGAATGTTTAGACCCAAATCCATTGCCGTCATCGGTGCACGCCAGAAACCCGACAGCATTGGCGCCATCATGATGCGCAATTTGAAGGAAGGCGGGTTTGGCGGTGAAATATTTCCGGTAAATCCGCGTCGCAGCCAGATCATGGGATATAAGGCATTCAGCAGCGTTGAAGCGATTCCCTTCCCTGTGGATTTAGGCATTATTGCCACCGATATCGCAGAAGCACCCGGAATCGTTGAAGCATGCGGCATTGCCGGAATGGGCGGCGTGGTCATCGTATCCGCGGGGGGAAAGGAGACCGGCGTAAAAGGCAGGGAGATCGAATCCGCGATCCGCCAGAAAGCAGAGCCCTACGGCCTGCGAGTGATCGGCCCCAACTGTATCGGCATTATCAATTCCCGCACGTTTTTAAACGCCAGCATGTCTCACCGCATGCCGATTCCGGGGAAAACCGCATTTATCTCCCAGAGCGGCGCCATCTGTTCATCCATTCTCGATCTGTCTACCTCGGACCAGAGGCGATCCGCCTCGGTTGGCTTCAGCCACGTGGTCAGCCTGGGTTCCATGCTGGATGTGGACTTCGGGGATGTGATCGATTATCTGGGAAGCGACCCTTATGTCGGCAGCATTGTCATGTATGTCGAATGCCTGAGCCATTTCAGAAATTTCATGAGCGCGGCACGGGCAGTTTCCCGTGTAAAACCCATCATCGCCCTTAAGTCCGGCAGAACACAATCCGGCGCCATTGCGGCGGCCTCTCATACCGGCGCTGTCGCCGGCGTTGACGCCATTTACGATGCTGCATTCAAAAGGGCCGGCATTGTCCGGGTAAGAACATTTGAAGAACTCTTCGACTGTTCAGAGCTTCTTAGCCAAGCAGCCACCGCCTGCCGCACCGGGCCTTGCCATCATCACCAACGCGGGAGGGCCGGGCGTCATGGCAGTCGACATGTTGCAGGATTATGGACAGGCGCCGGCGGCCCTGAGTTCTGAAACCTTACAAAAACTGGATCAGGTTCTTCCTGCCTACTGGAGCCGTTCCAACCCGGTGGATATCATGGGAGACGCCAGTCCGGAGCGCTACCTGAAAGCCGTTGATATCTGCCTGAACGCGCCGGAGGTCAGCGGCGTGCTGGTCCTCTTTTCGCCGCTTGCCATGAGCGAACCGTCTCAAATTGCCGAATCGCTCAGCGCTTATCTTCAGGATAAACCCAAATCGGTCATTACGTCCTGGATGGGCGGAGAAAGCGTAGCGCCTGCCCGTCTTATTTTTAACCGCGCCGGCATCCCGACTTTTGATACGCCGGAACGGGCGGTGCGCGCCTTTATGGACCTGTACCGCTATGCGCGAAATATCGAGGTGCTGCAGGAAATCCCTCCCAAATTTCATCGCAGGCTGGAATTCAACCGGGACAAGGCCAGATCCCTGGTCGAAGCCCAGATTCAAAGCGGCCGCCATGAAATGACCGGGATCGAATCAAAAGACTTGCTGGCTGCTTATGGGATTCCCGTCAACCCCGTGCTCACCCTGCCCCATCATGAACTGAAGATCGGCGCTAAAAAAGATCCGGATTTTGGGCCGGTACTGGTGTTTGGAACCGGTGGCGATCTGTCCGACGTTTTCAGGGACCATGCATTTGCCCTGCCGCCCATTAACCGGCACCTGGCAAGAATTCTCATCGAAGAAACGAAGATCAGCAAGTTTCTCGGGGGATCCCGGAATCTGCCTTCGGCATGCATTGAACTTCTGGAAGAAATCCTCATGCGGGTATCCCAGCTTGTCACCGACATCGAGCACATCGAGGAACTGGACATCAACCCCCTGTTTCTGGGCGATTCCTGGGCAAGCGCTGTGGATGCCAGGGTGATTGTAAAGCCTTCGTCAACACCTTCCCCTCTGCATCTTGTCATCAGCCCCTATCCCAATGAGTTCGAAAACAAAGTGTTCCGCGAAGGTTTCGGAGAGCTGCTGATTCGGCCCATTCGACCGGAAGATGCACCGCTGCTGCTTTCGCTGTACGAATCTCTTTCCCCGCGAAGCATATACATGCGCTTTTTTACCCCTTTAAGAAGTTTTCAAAACAGCATGCTGGTGCGATTTACCCAGATCGATTATGATCGGGAGATTGCGCTGGTGGCCATTCAGGAAATCGAGGGGGAGGAAAAAATGCTGGGTGTCTCCAGGGTGATTCTGGACATCAAACAGAGTCACGCAGAATTTGCCGTTATCGTCAGCGACGCCTGCCAGGGCAAGGGAATTGGCGCGGAGCTTCTCAGCCAGTGCCTTTCAATTGCAAAAGGGCGCGGCATTGAAAGCGTGATGGGCGTCGTACTGACCGAAAACAAACAGATGCTGGCCCTGGGCAGAAAGCTGGGATTTAAAATCGCCAGAGTGCCTGGCTCCAGCGAATATGAACTGACGATCAATTTCAAGGACGCCGCAAAAATGACGGTATGAGAGAAGGCGTTATTTGGGCGCGGATTTTTCTGTTTTCACACCTTGAGAGAAAATTTCAAAGGCAATGGCCAGGGTTTTTTTCAGATAATCCTTATCTTCATTCATGATTTTCTTGCTGGCTTCCCAAAGGATAACCCCGGAAAACAGGGACCAGAAGATATCCGAAAGGGCAACCGGGTGTTTTTCGATAAAAACGCCTTTCTCGACGCCTTCCCGAAAAATGCTTGAAATGGCGCCGATGGATTTACGGGACAGTTCCTCAATCTGGGTCATGAGCCGGGGAGAAAGATTTTTCAGCGTTTCGCTGGACTGAAGGTGAAACATATTGATGATAATCAGCGGGTCAAAATCATAGACATCATACATGGCCTCGATCAGCTTCTCCAATTTTTGTTCCGGCGAGAGCTCCGTTTCCTTGTTGACATGCTCGACCCGAATATGAAGATACTGCAGAATCCTCAATGAAAGGGATGCATACAGCTCTTCCTTGTTTTTGAAATACAGATATAAGGTTCCCGGACTGAGTTCGGCTTCGCTGGCAATGTCTTCCATTGTTGACTTGTTGAACCCTTTTTCCGAAAATACCCGTTTGGCCGCCACGATAATCTGCTGCCGCCGCCGCTCTTTTTCTCTTTCTTTTCTTTCCTGAATTCCCATGACAACTATTCCTGAATAAAATTTATTTGATAAAATTATTTTTATTTTATATTTTATATTTAGTCAAGAAAAATATTTATCTTGATTGATTCTGAATGCCTGATATTAAGAAATAAGACCGAATTGTCAAGATTCAATACAGTGCCTGACGGTGATTCATTCGGTATTTTCGGCTTGAATCGTGCATGACGCCGTGAATTATTGTACGTGCCACATCGCGATATTTTTATCAGCAGAATGCTTCCAGATTAATAAAATCGATTTATCCTGAATATCAGATGCGCCGAAAATATGACAATTCTGACCGATATGATCGATCAGAGCAGAATCAGATAGCGTGATAACAGAAAATGAAGGGACTTTGAGTGACGGGCGCCTACGCAGTCAGCATGTAGTGCTTCCATATCGCCGCGACTTTTTCCCGCAGGGATCGGAACCGGTCTTCGGAAACAACCGCCGGTCTTTCCTGAAGGCTTAACCGATGGACAACCGCCCGATATGTCAGATAGGCTTCCTTAAGGAAATGGGCCTGATAATCCGCCAGAATTCCGGTTTCAATCAGGGTCTGCAGGAGACGGACGTTATCGGTCCACTGAAGCAACGCCGCATGTTCATGGGATTTTGAAAGCACGAGATATTGAACCAGGAATTCAATATCAACAATTCCGCCGATATCCTGTTTGATATCAAATCGCTGCGGATCCTTACCGGCATGTTCCCTTCGCAGCCGCTCGCGCATTTCCCCGACTTCCCGGCAAAGGACTTCGGGCTTCCGGATTTGCGAGATCACCTTTTGCCGAATGGCCTGAAAGCGTTCACAGACCCGACTGTCTCCGCCAATCGGCCTTGATCTGACCAGGGCCTGATGCTCCCAAGTCCAGGCTTTCTCGATTTGATACTGTTCAAATGCATCCACATGACTGACCAGGACTCCGGAGCTGCCGCTGGGCCTCAGCCGCATGTCCACTTCATAGAGAGTACCGGCCGGAGTTCGCGCAGTCAGCATGTGAATCACCCGCTGCCCCAACCGGGCGAAAAACTGGGAATTGTCAATCGGGAGTGCACCCCGTCGGTTTCGCCGGGGTCTCCAGCATGCAGAAATACCAGATCCAGATCAGAGCCATACCCCAGCTCGATTCCGCCCAGTTTCCCATAGGCAATCACCGCAAATCCCCTGTTGCAGGCAATGCCATCAAGCGAACTGGAAGGCGCTCCGTGTTTTGAAACCAGATGATTCCAGCAAAGATCCAGTACCTGATTCAGCACCGTTTCAGCGATTTCTGTCAAATGATCGCTGGTTCGCATCAGGGGAAGCGTTCCGGTCACATCCGCCGCCGCCACACGAAGCACATTGACCTGTTTAAAGATACAAAGCTGCTCGATCTGGTATTCCAGATCCTGGGAAGGAACCAGGCGCATTTTTTCCGCGATTTCAGCCTCCAGCTCTGCCTTTCCAGGAGGGGTGTACAGGGTGCGGGTATCCAGAAGCTCATCCAGAAGGGCCGGATGCCGGGATAGCAATGTAGCGATCATCGGGCTGGCATGCGCCAGCTTCACCAGGTGAATCCGGGCATGCGGATTTTCCAGCAGAAGCGCCAGATAGCTGGTGCGACGCTCAATGGCCTTTAGAATGTCCATGATCCGGTTAAGTGCCAGATCCGGATGATCCAGGGGAAGAATTTCCTTGAGAAGATAGGGAATCAGGCGATCCAGACGCTGCCGGCCTTCCCTGCTGAGCGCACGGGTGGCGGAATCCGCGCGGAGACTGTCCAGAAGATCCAGCACCGTACCGGGATGAAGAAACCCCAGACTTCTGAAGCGATTTTTGATCCTGCTCCCGGTCTGCCGGCGCCAGCCAGACATCACTCAGAACGGATTCCACGGACGGGTCGCAGGCCGCGGAAGCGCTCGGTTGCGGATTTTCCAGAAGGGTATTGAAATGCATATGGACCCGGTCCATATGCATTGACAATTCGGTCAAAAAACGATTGTCTGTCTGAAAAACCCATTGCAGCGGAAAGTCGCTCACGCCCTTGTGTATCCGCAGGAATCTGATGCGTCTGCTGATCGGAGAATTCCTGCAGCCGGTTTTCGGTCCGGCGCAAAAAAACATATGCCTGAAACAGATGATCATAACACTTCCTGCGATATCATCTGTTTTCCGGCAAGCAGGCCCAGCACCTTCAGTATCGAACGCTCCTGAAGCTCGGGACTGATTCCCCCCCGGGTCAGTTGAAAAATCTGTCCGAAAAATTCAATTTCCCGGATGCCGCCAGGACCGAGTTTAATATTTCCCTCCATGGATTTCCGGCTGACTTCCCGGGAAATTTTCATTTTCATTTCCCGCAGCGCATCAAAAACGCCGAAATCCAGGTACCGGCGAAACACAAAGGGCTTAAGGCTCAAAAGAAGCCGGGAACCTGCCTCAAGGTCTCCGGCTGCCGCCCGCGCCTTGATCCAGGCATAACGCTCCCATTCGCGGCCCTGACGAAGGTAGTAATCCTCCATGTTGTCAAAGCTCATCACCAGAGGACCATTTTCACCAAAAGGCCTTAAATTGCAGTCCACCCGGAACACAAACCCTTCTGAAGTTGTTCTGGATAAAACGGCAATCAGCCGCCGGCAGAGATGCGTGAAAAAAGCCTCGTTGCTCATTTCCACCGGCCCGTTCACCGTATTGCCGGAATCGGCATAGGCAAAAATCAGATCAATATCCGATGAGAAATTCAGCTCACCGGCCCCGAGTTTTCCCATCGCCAGCACCACCAGCCTTTGCGGCCTTCCTTCGGCATTCACGGGGGTTCCGTATTCCCGGCAAAGCTTTTTGTACAAAAACGATTCCACACAATTCAGGCAGGAATCCGCCAGAAAAGACAGACAGTCCATGGTTTCCTGCAGATCCGCCCATCCGGCCAGATCCCTCCAGGCAATACGGACCATTTCCCTTCGCCGGAAATGCCGCAGACTCGTTCCCAGAAAAGTTTCATCCAGTTCATCCGGCAGACAGTTCTGAAGTTTGGCGCCATACTCTTGCTTTCGAATACAGCCGAAAAAGATCCCCGCTCCGAACCAGCGTCCTGAAGCATCAGTGGATAGCGGATACCGCTTTGATACACAAAGTCGCTGAATGCCAGAACCGGGCGAAGGGATCCGCCAAAGGCATTCTTCCGCAAAGACAACCCCCAGACGCTGGGCCGAGTCCTTGCAATGCTTCCCATTTCAGGCCGGCTTCTGCTGCCAGTTTTTCTGAAAGTTCCATGAACGATTCCATAATCTTGCCGCGGCTTTCATAAAAAAAGGGCATCTCTTTTTTCAAAAGATGCCCTTCAGAATGGTAACGCAGTGAAAAAAATTAAGAGCGGACTTCTTCCTTAACACCAACCGCCATTTTATAGAGAATGGTCAGCACCAGGAACCCCGCACCGTAAACACCCAGCGTAATGAGAATCTCGGGGAACGTGGGCGAATACTCCGTGACATGGTGAAGGGGAGACGGCACAAATCCGCCGGAGATCATTCCCAGCCCCTTGTCAATCCAGGTTCCGGCAAAAACCGTGATACAGGCAACTGTCAGAACACTTTCATTTTTGCGGGTGAAGGGATTGACCAGAAGAATGATGCTGATAACCATCAGGGCCATGGATGTCCACATCCAGGGAACCAGCGAGCCCTTTCCCTGAAGCCCGACAAACAGGTATTTCAAATGATCCATGTGCTCAGGAATCTGGCTGTAAAACACCACAAACACTTCGCAGAGAAAGAAAAAGACATTCAGGCAGATGGCATAGGCGACGATTTTGGCAAGCGACTGAATCTGCTCCTTGCCCGGATCAAAATTGGTGACTTTTCGGATAATCATGCACAGCAGAATCAAAAGGGCCGGGCCTGCGGCAAACGCCGAGGAAAGAAACCGGGGGGCCAGAATGGCCGTGAGCCAGAATCCCCTGCCCGGAAGACCGCAGTACAGATAGGCTGTGACCGTATGAATGCCCACTGCCCAGGGAATGGAAATGTAGATCAGGGGCTTTAGCCACATCGGATAATGCACATTGTTTCTTTCCGCCTCGAGCACATTCCAGCCGATCACGATGTTCAGGAAGAGATAGCCGTTCAAGACGATCATGTCCCAGAACAGAACGGAATTGGGCGTCGGGTAAAGAATAACATTGAACATGCGCATGGGCTGCCCAAGATCCACCAGGATAAAGAGCAGACACATGGTAATGGCGGCAATGGCCAAAAATTCACCCAGAATGGTGACCTTGGCAAATGCCTTGTAATTGTGTAGATAATACGGGAGTACCACCATCACGCCTCCGGCCGCAACCCCGACCAGAAAGGTGAACTGGGCGATGTAAAATCCCCAGGATACGTCCCGACTCATGCCGGTGATTCCCAAACCGAATCCGAGCTGATACAGGTAAGTTCCGAATCCGATGCCAACAAGAACCAGAAGCGCTGTTATCCAGCCGAAATACTTTTTATTTCCTTTTAAGGCTAATTCAAGCATAACCACCTCACACGATATAGTAAACTGAGGGCTCTGTGCCCAGGCTCTGTTTCCGCCGAATGGTGAAATTGGATTTCAGCAATTCCCTGACCGCGGATTTGGGATCATAGAGATCCCCGAATGTCAGGATGCCGTTGGACGCCTCGACGCAGGCCGGCAGTTTTCCGACCGCAAGCCGTTCAGCGCAGAAATTGCATTTTTCAACGACCCCTTTCATCCGGGTCGGATATTCCTTGTTGGTTTCCTTGATGAACGGCCGGGGATCCCTGAAATTAAAGCTTCTGGCGCCGAAAGGACAGGCAGCCATGCAGAACCGGCACCCGATGCAGCGGTGAAAGTCCATCATGACGATGCCGTCGCTTTCCCGCTTGAATGTCGCCTTTGTGGGGCAGGCCCGCACACAGGGCGGGTTTTCGCAATGATTGCACAGCACCAGAAACGGGACATGTTCCGCATGTTCGCTCAGGAATTTGTTGGTTTCCGTCGGAAACGCGTAATGGTATTCTTCTTCCCATATCCATTTGATTTCGTGGTTTTTGTTCTCCAGCTTGGGAACGTTGTGAATCTTGTGGCAGGCGCTGATCATGGGCTCCAGATCAGAGGCTTTCTTCACCTTGCGCGTATCAACGACCATGGCCCACTGCTTGGCCTTGAGCGCACCGTCCCCTATTTTGATTTCAACCTGGCCCGCAGCCTCTCCCTGTCCGGATGCCAGAACATCCAGAACCGGTTTGGCGCCGATGCCCAGAACAGCAACCCCGGCCATTGTCAAGAAGCGTCTTCTGCTGCTTTCCATCACTTTGTCTCCTTCGGTTTGTCGATATGGCAGTCAAAGCAGTAAGGTCTCACCGAAGCATAGTCATGGCATTTGTCACAGAAATCAGCCTTGTTCGAGTGACAATCCAGGCAGGTATTGGAAAGACTCATGGTAAATGCCTTACCACTGGGATTGACATAGATATTGTCGGAATTTCTGACTACCGAATGCCGCCAGACATCCAGAAGCTGCATGTGTTCCGCCCTCATGTACGCTGTCGGCATCACACATTCTTTGGCCGCCTTGGCCTTTTCGGTCAGCTTGATCTCCGGAGCGGGCGAAGCCTTTCCCGAATTGTACCAGAAAGGGAATGTAAACAAGGCGATAAAAATGACCAATCCCGCAATGATATATTTCTTGTCATTCATTATTCATCCTCCATTCCTGGCAGCGGCTCTCCGCGCAGGTTCGTGGTTCTTTCACCTTCTCCGGGAAGGATCAGCGCATTGGCCACCATTTCGGTAACCCCCGTAACGCCGACCCCCGGCACCCAGTAATCCATGAGTGGCGGAAGCGCGGCCCGGTCAATGGCACAGATCGTGGCCAGCATGTTGACCCCGTATTTTTCATGGACATGTTTGACGGCATTGGCTCTGGGAAGACCACCGGCCAGCCGCAGCTCCATATTTTCACCGGCATTCAGGCCCGATCCGCTGCCGCAGCAGAATGTCTGTTCCCGGATGGTGTTGGCCGGCATCTCATAGAAGTTATTGGCCACGCTCTGAATGACATACCGGGGTTCATCAAACATCCCCATGCCCCGTGAGGGATTGCAGGAATCATGATAGGTCAGAATGAGATTGTCGTTGCGGCTGGGATCCAGATTCAGTTTACCGTGTTTGATCAGGTCTGCCGTAAATTCCGAGAGGTGAACCATTTTGGTGGATTTGGCGTTTTCGAATTTTGTACCGGTGATGGGCGAGACGGGTTCTTCCAGAAAATCCGCCGGTCCGTTCATGGTATCCATGTACTGGTTGATGACCCGCCACATGTGGCCGCATTCGCCGCCAAGAATCCATTTGACCCCCAGGCGTTTGGCCTCGGCATACATCTTGGAATTGAGCCGCTTCATCATTTCATGAGAGGTAAAGGAGCCGAAATTGCCGCCTTCGGAAGCATAGGTGCTCCAGGTGACATCCAGGCCATATTCTTCCTTCAGATAATGGAAAAGCAGCAAATAGCCCATGCAGGTATAGGTGCCCGGATCGGCGAATACGTCTCCGGAAGGCGTGATAAAGAGAATGTCCGCGCCTTTTTTGTTGAAATTGGGCTCCACCCGGATCCCGGTAATCTCCTCGAGGTCATCCACGAAGAATTCGAGCATGTCCTTGAAAGCATGGGGCTGAATCCCCAGATGGTTGCCGGTGCGATAACAGTTGGCGACAGGCGTTGCAATCCAGTCGATGTTAAGGCCGATCAGGTTGAAAAGCTCTCTGGCCATCATCGTGATTTCCGCCGTGTCAATGCCGTAGGGGCAGAAAATCGAACACCGCCGGCATTCCGTGCACTGAAAGAAATAATACCACAATTCCTTCAACACTTCCATGGTCAGGGGTCTGGCGCCGGCCAGTCTTCCCAGAATCTTTCCCGCTGCGGTAAAATCATTGCGGTAAACGGAGCGAAGCAGTTCGGCCCGTAATACCGGCATGTTTTTGGGATCGCCGGTTCCGATGAAAAAATGGCATTTGTCGGCACAGGCCCCGCAGCGCACGCAGATGTCCATGAACAGCTTGAAAGAGCGAAACCGCTCCAGCCTTACCTTGAATCCTTCATGAAGGATTTCCTGCCAGTTTTCCGGAAGCTTCCAGTCCTCATCCGTCGGGTTCCACTGGTGCGGGAAAGGAAGGTGTGTATATTCAACGCTTTTTGGATTTGCCGCATAACAGTACATTCCCTTTCGAATATTTACCGGAGTGTCCATCCAGTCCGTCTGGGGCGGCGTTCGATCTATATCGGATAAAAATTGATCTGGTTTTGGAAAGTCTGACATTTACTTACTCCTTTTCCACTGGCAGTCCAGCCTCTATCATTTTTTCCCTGAATTCTTCTTCATACTCTTCGTAGGTATGAACTTCAACAGGATAGTTCCATGGATTGACATGTCTGACTGCACGGGTGTTCGCCGGAAGATTTCGGGTGGGGCTCAGAAAAACGCCTCCCGCGTGCATCAGCTTGCTGAAGGGGAAATAGGCCAACAGGATACTGACAAAAAACAGATGGACGTAAAATACCGCGCCGATGCCCTGGGGAATGGTCGGATGAAAGGAAACCAGACCCAGCGTCAGCTCTTTAGCCGCCAGGATGTTCACCTTTGTAAAATACCGCATCAGAATGCCGGTAAAGGCGATTCCGAAAATGAGAAAGAGGGGAAAAAAATCGGCCGGCAGGGAAATGTATTTGACATGGGGAATCACGATCCGCCGGACAAACAGAAATGTCACCGCGGCCAGAAGCACCAAACCCGACATGTAAACGCCGGGAACCCCGATTCTGACGGACATCGGTCAGGATTTCAAACCGGAAGAAACCGTCTACGGTTTCAACCAGTTTGATCAGGGCGGGAACCGGTTCCGTAAACAGGCGCAGATGCCGGACAATCACGGTCAAAAACGCATAGTGGAAGGCAAGGGCCGCCAGCCACAGCCAGATTTCCAACTGGTAGGCGATCTTCCCTTCCTGAATGAAATTGCGGGTATTGCGGAAAAGCGACCGGAAACAGCATACTTCCAGGATCATGCGCACCACCACCGCCCCCGGCGTGAAGGGGTTGTCAAACTTGCTGGGCTTGATCCAGGGCAGCGATTTTTGCTGTCCGCAGGTTGAGGAAATGCTAAACGGCACTGCGGAACGCGCCCATCCCGACACCCGGTAGACAACGCCGGCAAGAAAGACAGCCACCGCAACATAGGGTATGACGATCCCGAACAGAAGTTCGAGCCCTGCTGCCTCCACACCCAGATAGGCCAGCAGAAATAGAGCAATCACTGCCAACAGGGAATACATGTACTTTACATTCATTGACCATCACCTCGCTCTGTGGCCCCGCTCATCAGCGTGCAATTTGCGGGGACTAAAAAAATATATATTGAACGCTGCGGCTCGCGGGAACAAAGCCCCTTTCATCCCTTTAAGCCACTGACCCGAATACCCGTCATTTGTTGCAGTTACCGTTTTGGGGCGGTGTTACCAGTCGCAGTCCCGGAGAATCCTCATCCGGAACATCCTTTACAAGCCCTGCCCTCTGGAACGCACGAAACGTCGTGTTGCGCATTTCATTGGCCTGAATCTGGTAAATCTTTTCCCTGCATTGTACATAGATATCAAAAGCCATCAGGCAAAGATCATCGATTCTGGATTCAAAATCAATGAATGCGGTTATGACCTGCGGATCCTGAAATTCTTTGCCGAGCGTCTCCCGGATGATCTGCTTGAGAAACAATATAAAAGAGGTGGCCCGTGAAGGCGTAAAATCCTGAATCGCCCGGATACGGATAATGGGATCCAGAAAAGAATTGATGGCTTCCCTCTCTATTCCGGTTGCCAGAACATCGAACAAGGCCTCAAGCCCTTTCAACGTGGTTCTTCCCACGGGGTTTGCGAATGGATCTTTTTGCTGCTTCAAAAACGTTGCGGTATCCACTGGATAAGTTCTGACGACCTCATCAAACCAGCGTTTGACCAGGACGGTCTTGTTTTGGGACAACAGTTTATCCAGTTTCATAAAAAAAGAGAACTCCTCATTCTTAAACTCTCATGATCGGATGTTTCAAAATGCAACGCCAACAGGGGATTTTATTCCGGCGCTGCATCCGCGAAATGAACATTTGAGACTTTGCCTATAGTCAACTTGGCATTTCCTGTCAACAAGAAATGAGGGGTTTTGATAAAGTTGAAAACAAAGCCGAGGATGACCCATTTGGCTGCTGGTCCTGAAATGGGTCGTTGTTATTGATTCACAGTGATATTTTTCTTTTTCCTGCGGAAAAACTTCCTGAGTTAATTAATATTTGGTATATATTACCCTTCGGACTGTTTTCCATACAATGTATCATTTAACAATACATATGTGCCAATTTGGAACCGATTCTATCTACAGTTGAGAATATCCATATATAACTTTCTGTATTAATAATAACTTAATCAATAAATTCTTTTTTATTCACATCATTCGATTTCAGTACTTACTGGAATAGATGTATACAATAATAATACAGCAAATCAGGGTTTTATTTTATTTATTCTGCAATGAAAGCTCAATATATCAAATGGATAATAAATTTTCTTTCCGTGGCACCGAATCTGCATGAGATTCCCGAAATTGTGCGGATCTTATCTTGGCATCTTCATGGTGCTCCGGTTTATCAGGGTTTTCATTATTGATTCATTCGAACTTCATCGAGGAAGCGCATTATGGGGAATGTCGGATCATTCACTTCCAGGGTTATCCTGCCGGTTGTCCTTTTCGTTGTGTCCATTTTGGGGATTGGCACGTATGGCCATGGGTAGTCAGAATCAGCAGACCGATACAAAACGATCGGATGTGATTTTCATTGATATGCTTAAAACCCATGGCGTTCTGGAACGCCCCGGCGTCGAATTTCCGCATGATCTTCATACGCAGGCCTTGAAAAAAATGCAAAAAGACTGTACAGCCTGCCATTTGATGGAAAAAGATCGACTCTCCCTGAAATTTCAGCGCATAATAGATGGTTCCAAAACCGAAATTGCAGACATCTACCACGCCAAGTGTATTGAATGCCATAGCCAGACCGCGGCAACCAACGAAAAATCCGGCCCAATCTCCTGCGGAGAATGCCACAAGGATAAATTGAAGTATGATGCGATTCAAAAACCCTTTGGTCTGGATAAATCTTTGCATGCCCGTCATTCCAAGGCAGCGGAGAATAAATGCGAAATATGCCATCATGAATATGACAGCCAGACGAAAAAATTGTTTTATGCCAAGGGAAAGGAAGGCTCCTGCCGCTATTGCCATCAGGATGTGACACAGGATAACCGGATCTCCTTTCATAGCTTCGCACATCGGTTGTCTGGAATGCCACCGGAAAACCGTTGCAGCCGGTAAAAAAGCAGGCCCTGTAAACTGCGGCGGCTGTCATGATCCGGTGCAGCAGGCCAACATCGAAAAACTGACCGATATTCCCCGGATGCAGCGCAATCAGCCGGATACGGTTCTGATGAAAATCAGCAAAGACGTTATTCAACCGGAATCCCGGATGAATTTTGTACCCTTTGATCACAAGGCTCACGAAGGTTACTCGGATTCCTGCCGCGTGTGCCATCATCAGGCGATGAGCACCTGCAACACCTGCCATACGCAGGCCGGATCCAAAGAAGGCAAGTGGGTGACACTGGATCAGGCCATGCATCAGAATAACGCCAATGAAAGCTGCATGGGATGCCACAATGCGGTGAAGACCCAAACAAACTGCGCCGGATGCCACGCCCGCATGAATCCGGCCCGAAAAGACGCACAGTCCTGTTTGACCTGCCACATAAAAACCGATCCCCAGTCAATGTCACGCCTTTACCCGCGGATCAGGAACCAGTTCTGGCCAAGTCTCTGCTGGATTTGCGAACGCCTGTCAAGGCCCCGTTCACGGATGCCATGATCGCCGACATGCCGGAGAAACTGACGATTAAAAACCTCTCCAAGCAATATGAACCAGTGGAATTCCCGCATCGTAAAATCGTTCAGACGCTGCTGAACAACATCGGCGAAAACAAAGTGGCCGAATATTTCCACGGAAGTCAAATGACCCTTTGCCAGGGGTGCCATCACAACAGTCCGGCATCGGTCAAACCCCCCAAATGTCAGAGCTGTCACAACAAACCCTTTAATGACGCCAAGGACGTTCCAGGCCTGCTGGGCGCTTATCATCAGCAGTGCATGGGCTGTCATAAAGCAATGCACATTGAAAAACCCATGGGCTGTACCGAGTGTCACAAGGAGAAAAGTTAATTCATTCTTCCCTTTTGATGGAAAATGCGCCAGCCTGGGAGATTCGACTGGTTTTCGTCCAACAAAACCGATTTGAGAGTTTAATCGATATTATATTTCAAGTATGTGTAGAGGTAACAACATGTCGTTAACGCGAAGACGATTTTTGGGGTGGATGGGCGCTGCCGGGACAGGTTCGCTTTTGGGACGACGGTCCGAAGCTGCCGCCAATGTGCATTTTACCGGGTACCCGGACAGTTTTGCGGTGCTGCATGATACGACCCTGTGCGTCGGGTGCCGCGCCTGTGAAGCTGCCTGCAATAAAGTCAATGAACTGCCGCCGCCCAGTCGGCCGTTCACGGATCTGTCCGTGCTGGATACGCTCCGCAGGACCACGTCCAAAACCTACACCGTGGTGAACCGGTTTCAGACAAACTCACCATCCCCCAAAGCCATCTTCGTCAAAAAACAATGCAATCACTGCCTGGAGCCGGCCTGTGCATCCGCCTGCTTTGTCCGTGCATTCAAAAAAACGCCGGAAGGCGCCGTCACCTATGACCAAACTGTCTGTGTGGGTTGCAGATACTGCATGGTTGCCTGCCCGTTTGAAATTCCCGCTTATGAATACGACAAAGCCCTGGATCCCAAAATCATGAAATGCACGATGTGCTACCCCCGGGTGATAAACGGCCAGCTCCCCGGCTGCGTGCAGGCTTGCCCCAAGGAAGCCATGTCTTTTGGAAAAAGAAAAGACATATTGAAAATCGCCCGGGAACGCATTCAGAAATATCCCGAACGCTATATCGATCATATTTACGGAGAAACCGAAATGGGTGGAACGAGCTGGCTGTATCTTTCGGGGGTTCCTTTTCAGCCAGATCGGCATGCGGGAAGATTTGGGCATCACGTCGGCCCCGGAGCTGACATCCGGAGCGCTTGGCGCCGTTCCCATCGTCGTGGGGCTATGGCCGGTTCTTCTGACCGGGATCTACGCCATTACCCAGCGAAAGGAAAAGGTTTTTGCCGAAGAACAGAAGCAGGCGGTTTCCGAAGCCATTCAATGCGCCCGTCAAAATGCCGAAAATGAACTTACGCTTGCAATGGAAAAAGCACAAAAAGACAAAGAGGCTGCTATCAAACAAGCCGTAAAAAAAGCCGTGGATGAAGCTGTTAAAGCACAACAGGAGGAAAAAGCCTGATGTCTGATAAATCCTTTGCAGTCAATAAGGCGATGACGCCTTTTAACATGGTTGCCGGAGTCATCCTTTTGATCGGCATGATCATCACCATTCTGCGGTTTACCGGCGGACTGGCGGCTGTAACCAACCTGACCGACGACAACCCCTGGGGGATCTGGATCGGATTTGATCTGCTCTGCGGCGTTGCCCTGGCCGCAGGCGGCTATGTCACCTCCGCTGCGGTGTATATTTTCGGCATGAAACGCTACCATTCCGCTGTCAGGCCCGCCATCCTCACCGGTTTTTTAGGCTATGCCCTGGTGGTGTTCGCCCTTAACTACGATGTCGGTCGTCCCTGGCGCCTGCCTTACCCGTTTTTCGTCCAGCAGGGCACCACCTCTCTTCTTTTTGAGGTCGGCGCCTGCGTGGCACTTTATCTGACCGTATTGTTTATCGAATTTACACCGGCAGCTTTCGAGTGGCTGGGATTGAAGCGGGCACGGACGATTGTGACGCGCCTCACCATGCTCCTGACCATCTTCGGCGTGGTGCTGTCCACCCTGCATCAATCATCCCTCGGCGCATTGTATCTGATCGCGCCATCCAAACTTCACCCGCTCTGGTATTCAACCTATCTGCCGGTTTACTTTTTCGTGTCGAGCATCGTCGCCGGGCTTTCCATGGTGATTTTCGAAAGCACGCTTTCTCACCATTATTTTTCGGACAAAATGGACAAGACGCACCTCGAGGAAAGCCAAAACGTGACGCTCGGGTTTGCAAAAGCCGCATCCCTGGTGCTGGCAGGCTATTTTACAATCAAAATCGTCGGC